>NZ_NSFW01000002.1:0-604394 GCF_002294905.1 Mesorhizobium sp. WSM4308
AAGGCCATGCTGGTGGTATCCTTAAAGGGCTTCGGATTGTTTGCGGGCGTGGCGCGAGCCAGCGGCCAATCAACTCTCCAAGCGATGGCGGACAAAGACGGCAGGGACCATGATGACGTCGGGTGCTTGCCCGATCCCAGGGACGGTCGCCTGCCGCCGGGACTGCCGGCTGTGATGGGCCGCAGTCCCGGCCGCCAGACTACCTGATCCTTCTCAAACAATCCTAGGGCGAAGCAGGAGCGAAGCTCCGTCGCGGAGACCCTGGGATCCATTCCGTTACCTCTGCCGTGGAGCGCAGCTGAGCAGAATTCTGCACCGTGGCGGCGCTCAGGAGTCCCGGCATGGATCCCTTGGGCTGCGGAGCAGCTCCAGGGGTATGCGCCGCGTCGCTTCGCTCCTTGCTCCGCCCGTGGATGACGAAGTGAGGACCGTTTGCTCAGCTCGCTGCTACTCCGGCGACGACCCCGCAACACTCTGGTCGTAGTCGACCAACGACCCGGTCATGACGCCCGATTGCGGGCTGACCATGTAGCTGATCAGCCGCGCAAGCTGGTCCGGCTTGACCAACTGGCCCATTGGCTGCGCGGCCTCGGCTTTCGCCAGCCAGTCGTCCGGGGCGTCGTGCCATTTCTTCTGCACGATGTCTTCGCCCTCGGTATCCATCCAGCCGGGCAGCACGGCGTTGCAGCGGATGCGGTTGAAGCGATAGGCATTGGCGACGTTCTTGGTCAGCGTCATCAGCGCGCCCTTGCTGGTCGAATAGGGCGTCAGGAAGGACTGGCCGGTATGCGCCGACATCGACAGCACGTTGACGATCGAGCCCGGGGCCTTGCGCTCCAAGAGATGCGCGACCAGCCCCTGCATCAGGAAGAAGGGTCCGCGCACATTGGTTTCGAAGATCTGGTCGAAAAGCTCTTCCGTGGTTTCGACCAGTGAGCCGCGCGCCGAGGTGGCGGCGGCGTTGACCAGCGCGTTCAGCGTGCCGAAATGCGCGAGCGCGGTCGCCACCGCGCGCTTGCAGTCCGCCACCTTCGAAACGTCGGCGCTGATGAAGATCGCGTCGACGCCGGCCTTTTTGAAGTGGGCGACGGCCTTGTCCCCCTTCTCCTGCGACCGGCCGACGAGCGCCAATGCCCGGCAGCCTTCGTCGGCCAGCGCTTCGGCGACGGCGAAGCCGATGCCTTGCGCCCCGCCGGTAACGATGGCGCGTGTCTGTGAATTGCGATCGGCGGATGCGCTCATCGCTTTGCTCCTGTGGCTTGGGTCCGATTTCCGGTTCTTACTTGTCGAGACGAACGGTCTTGCCTGTCGTTGCCGACTTCAGCGCCGCATCCGCCAGCTTCAGCGCCACGAGGCCGTCGGCGCCGCTCGGCGCCGCCTTCTTGCCGGACGTCGCGGCGGCGATGAACGAGGCAATCTCGATGGCATAGGCGTCGAGATAGCGGGTCATGAAGAAGTCGTGCAGCGGCGGGCGCGTATAGCCCTTCTCATTGGCCAGTTCGATCGAAACCGGCCGCTGGTTTTCCGCCGCGATCATGCCTTTCGAACCATGCACCTCGATGCGCTGGTCGTAGCCATAGGTGGCGCGGCGCGAATTGGAGATCACGGCTTGCTTGCCGGAAGCCGTCTCCAGGATGACGCTGACGCTATCGAAATCCCCGGCCTCGCCAATCTTCTTGTCGACCAGCACCGAAGCGTGCGCGGAGACCGCCACCGGCTCCTCGCCGAGCAGGAAGCGCGCCATGTCGAAATCATGGATGGTCATGTCGCGGAAAATGCCGCCCGAGCGCTTGATGTAGTCGATCGGCGGCGCACCCGGATCGCGCGAGGTGATGGTGACCATCTCGACCGTGCCGATGGCGCCGTCGTCGATTGCCTTGCGCACGGCGGCGAAGTGGGGATCGAAGCGGCGGTTGAAGCCGACCATCAGCGTCGCGTTGGCCCTCTCGACCACGGCCAGGCATTTCTCGACGCGCTTGACGTTCAGGTCGATCGGCTTCTCGCAGAAGATCGCCTTGCCGGCCTTGGCGAAACGCTCGATCAGATCGGCATGGGTGTCGGTCGGCGTGCAGATGACGACGGCGTCGATATCCTTGGATTTCTCGATGGCGTCGATGGTGCGCACCTCGGCGCCATAGGCACTCGCCAGCTCTTTTGCCGCCTTCTCGAAGGCATCGGCCACCGCCACCAGTTTTGCATCGGGGTTGGAGCCGACAGCGCGGGCGTGGACCTTGCCGATGCGGCCGGCACCGAGGAGGGCGAAACGAACAGTCATGGATATTTCCTCTGAGGGATGGGTTCGAGAGAGTTGTGTCCGCACCTTCCCGTCAGGGAAAGGTGGCTGGGGTATTTTCCTGGCGCGGCAGATCGTCCCGGAAGCGGGTGACCCCTCCCGCCTAGGCCGCGAGTTCCGCCTCCCCGGTCTTGGCGCCGGTGATGTAGGACACGATGTCCTGGCCGTCCGTGTTTTCCTTGCGCAGATTGGCGACGATGCGGCCGCGCCGGAACACCACGATGCGGTCGCACAGGTCGAACACCTGGCGCATATTGTGGCTGATCAGGATCAGCGGCTCGCCATTGTCCTTCAGCGTGCGGATGATGTTTTCGACCTGCGCCGTCTCCTGCACGCCGAGTGCGGCGGTCGGCTCGTCCATGATGATCAGCTTGGAGGCGAAGGTCGCGGTCCGGGCGATCGCCACGCACTGGCGCTGGCCGCCGGACATGTGGCGGATGGTGTTGGAAAGGTTGGGGATCTTCACCGCGGTGCGCACCAGCGCCGCTTCGGTCGCCTTGCGCATGTATTTGCGGTCGAGGATCGAGAAAGGTCCGAGATTGAACAGGACCTTTTCGCGACCGAGGAAAAGGTTCGACGGCACGTCGAGATCGTCGGCCAGCGCCAGGTTCTGGAACACCGTCTCGATGCCGGCCTCGCGCGCCGCGATCGGGCCGGTGAAATTCACCTCCTTGCCGTCGAACCAGATCTGGCCGCTGGTACGTTGCTCGACAGCGGTGATCTGGCGCACGAAGGTCGATTTGCCGGCGCCGTTGTCACCCATGATGGCGACATGCTCGCCCTTGCGCAGCTCGAAGTTGGCGCCTTCCAGCGCATGCACGCCGCCATAGCGCTTGGTCAGGTTTTCGGTCTTCAGAACGATGTCTGACATGGTCAAGCCCTCAATGCCCGCAGGCGTTGGCGCCACTGGTCGAGAACGACCGCACCGACGATGATCACGCCCTTGACCATCTCTTGGTAGTAGGCGTCGAGGCGCAGGAAGGTGAAGCCGGAGATGATGACGCCGAAGATCAGCGAGCCGATCACCGTGCCGATGATCGAGCCGCGGCCGCCCGACAGCGAGACGCCGCCGATGACCGCCATGGCGATGGCGTCGAGTTCGTACATCACGCCCATGCCGGCCTGGGCGGTGAGGTTCTTGGAGCAGAGCACCACGGCGGCGAGCGAGGCGAGAATGCCGGCGATGACATAGACCAGGATCTTGTGGTTGGCGATCTTGATGCCGGACATGCGTGCGGCATCCTCATTGGAGCCAATTGCGTAACAATGCTTGCCGTAGCGCGTGTAGGTCATGATGAGCTGGAACAGCACGGCCAGCGACAGGAAGATGATGACGGGCATCAGGCCCTTGCCGATCGCCGCGAAACTGTCGGTGGGAAACGAGATCGGCTGGCCCTTCGACCACCATTTGGCGATGCCGCGCGCGGTCACCATCATGCCGAGCGTGGCGATGAACGGTGGTATGCGCGTGTAGGCGATCAAGGCACCGTTGACCAGACCGGCGAGCAGGCCGCAGCCGATCGCCACCAGCAGCGGCACGATGACGGGCAGGTCGGTCCAGCCTTGCGCCAGAAACATCGCCTTGGGGTTGGGATTGCCGTTGACCGTCGCCACCTGGGCGAAACTCATGGCGATCATCGCGGTCGCGCCGACGATCGAACCGGAAGACAGGTCGATGCCGCCGCAAATGATCACCTGCGTCACGCCGATGGCGATGATGCCGACGATCGACACCTGCAGGATGATGATCTGCAGGCGTGCCTCGTTGAAGATCCCCGAGACGTCGCTGCGGGTGTTGAACAGGAAACTGTCGCCGAGAAAGATGCGGCCGATCAGTTCGAAGATGACGACGAGAATGACGAGCGCCAGGAAGACATTGAATTCGGCCGGCCATGTGCGCTTCTTCGCATCGTAGGTGAGCCCTCCGACGCCATGAGATGTCTGTGCCAATCTTCTATCCTCCGTCAGCCACGGTCGCGCCTCGAGCGCCTTCAGGCGCCGAGGGAAGGGGGAGCGGCGCTGCCTGAGCAGCGCCGCTCTCGATATCCGCGGCTCAGTTCTTCTTCAGGAACTTGTCGATGTTCGCCGGGGTCACAAGCTGGAACGGCACATAGACCTTGTGCTCGACCTTCTCGCCCTTGGACAGTTTCAGCGCCGCATCCAGCGCGCCCGCGCCCTGGCCGGCCGCGTCCTGGAACACGGTTGCGTCGAGGTCGCCGGCCTGCATGGCGGCAAGCGCATCCTGCGTGGCGTCGACGCCGCCGACGACAACCGCCTTCATGTCGATGTTGGCGGCCTTCATCGCCTGGATGGCGCCGATGGCGCTTTCGTCATTGTTGGCGATGACGCCGTCGAACTTCTTGCCGGTCGACAGCCAGTTGGTCATCAGGTTCTGCGCTTGGTCGCGATCCCAGTTCGAGGTCTGCTTGTCGATGATCTTGATGAAGCTGCAGTCCGGCGTCGCGATCACCTCTTCAATGTCCTTGGTGCGCTGCACGGCAGCCTGGTTGGAAAGCTCGCCCATGATCACATAGACATTGGCTTCCTTCTTGCCGGCTTCCTTGAACAGACGGCAGACTTCCTTGGTCTCGAGCGTGCCGGAATCGGCTTCGTTCGAGGCGACGAAGGCCTGGTTGTCGGGCAGCGAGTTCACATTGACCGGCTCGCGGTTGACATAGACCAGCGGAATCTTGGCGGCGGCGGCAGCATCCGACATCGCCTGTGTGGCCGAGGTGTCGACCGGGTTGACGATGATCGCGTCGACGCCCGAAGCGGCGAAGTTCTTGATCTGGTCGAGCTGCTTGGCAACGTCGTTCTGTGCGTCTTCGACCTGCAACTCGACGCCGCTCATGCCCTTGGCCTGGGCGATCATCCCATTGCGCAGCACGGTGAGGAAGTTGTCGTCGAACTTGGCCATCGATACGCCGATCTTGGCGGCAAAAGCCGATGAACTCATCAGCGCCGCGAAAGCGACGCCCAAAAGCAGTTTCTTCATTGTATCTCTCCTCCACTTTTGGTGTCCGGTTGCACCGATTTATCCGGAATCCCCGATCTCCCCGGGGAATCTCTCCCTGATATCGCTTCGCTCCGTGGGCATTCTCTGCTTGGGCTGGAACCCAACCCTCTGTCTGAAACAGACGTTCCGGAACGAAAGAACCAAAATGTACAGTGGGTGAAATATTTATTCCATTCCAGCGGAACGTCAAGGGCGATTCCGCGGCCTGCCGCCGGATTTTCGGATCGCTCTGATGGATTCTATCATTCTGGCGGTTGCTCCCGCCCGGGAAAGCTCAGATATTTTCCGGCAGATAGATGTCGAAGGGCAGGAAGGTCTGGCCAGGCGCGTTGGCCGCGCCGGTTTCGATGGCATGCACCATCCGATCGACCAACTCGCGGCACAGAGCGGCCAGCGGCGTCGAGATCACCATGGTGAGGATGTTGTCGGCGAGTGCCGCGCGCGACTCGGCGTTGATCTCGTTGCAGACCACCACCGGCATATTTACGGGCCTTGCTGCCCGCAGCGCCGAGACCGCGCCTTCCATGCCGCCGCCCGCGACGTAGCAGCCGGCAAGATCCGGATAGCGCGCCAGAAGATCGATCATCGCATCATGGGTTACCTGGTTCGCTTCCAGGTTGACCAGCGTTTCCAGCACGCTGAAGTCGGGTGCATGCTCGCGAAAGAAAGAGCGGAAGCCGATCTCGCGCAATTCGTGGCCATGGAAGCGATGGCTGCCGACGAAGAGGGCGACTTTGCCGGGCTGCCGCGCTGCTTTGGCGATCATCCAGGCCGCGGTACGACCGACCTTGCGGTTGTCGAGGCCGACATAGCCCTCGCGGATACCGGCGGCAAAGTCGGACAGCAGCGAGAAGACCGGTTGTCCCCGCGCCTTCAACGCCTCGACGGCCGCCGTCAGGGTCGGGTGGTCCGGGCCGACAACGGCGATGGCCCTCGATTTCGCCGCCAGCTTGCGCATCTGGGCGGCGATCTCGTCGGGGACCAGGGAACTGGCGAAGTCGATGGTTGCGGCGCCGCGGAACCTCTGCGACTGTGACACCGCCAGTTCGAGCTCCGCTGCGAAATCGCCGTAGAAGACATCGTTGCCTCGCAAAAGCAGGAAGCCGAGCCGGTACTCCGGCAGTTCATGGCGCATCCGCTGCTTGATCAGGCCGGCCGCATGGTAGCCGATCTCGGTCGCGGTCTCATAGACGCGCCGCGCGGTCTCCTCGCGCACCGGCAGGCGATTGTTGAGTACGCGGTCCACCGTGGCGACGCTGACGCCGGAGATGCGCGCCAGATCGGATATAGTCGGCCGTTTCGCCATGATCGTCCTCGTTTGACTGCCGAGCATTGATACATCATTCTGATAGGAAATGATAGAAACTATCTTTGTGAGATTGAGTCTATCACGAGCAAACGGTATTTTCAGGCTGGAAGGTATATGGGCAACCGGCATTCGCTTGGACGAGTGCCTTGCCGAGGAGGCAATCATGACCACTGCGCCGTCCCGGCGGGACTACAGCCTGATCGGCCGCGACGCCAAACTCGCCGTGGAAAACGGACTGTCGGCGGCCGAGTGGTATCACACCGACGTGCCCCGCAAGCAGATGAAGGAACTGATGCAGCGCTCCGACGGGCCGGCGATCCGCGACACTGCGATCTGGCTCGCCGCGCTCATCGCCAGCGGCGCCGGCGGCGCCTGGTTCTGGGGCAGTTGGTGGTGCGTGCCGTTCTTCTTCGTCTATGGCGTCCTCTACGGTTCATCGACGGATTCCCGCTGGCACGAATGCGGGCACGGCACGGCGTTCCGGACGCAGTGGATGAATGATGCGATCTATCAGATCGCCTGCTTCATGATCATGCGCAATCCGGTGACCTGGCGCTGGAGCCACACGCGCCACCACACCGACACCATCATCGTCGGCCGCGACCCCGAAATCTCGGTCATGCGGCCGCCGGACCTGGTGCGCGCGCTCCTCGGCTTTGTCGGTGTCCTCGACGCCTGGCATGCGATGTCGGACATGCTGCGCAACGCCGCCGGCAACATCAGCGCCGCCGAAAAGACCTTCATTCCCGAGCAGGAACAGGGCAAGGCGATCCGCATCGCCCGCATCTGGACGGCGATCTATGCCGCAACCATCGGCTTGGCGGTCTATTCCGGCTCGTTCCTGCCTTTGATGCTGGTCGGCCTGCCCAGGCTCTATGGCGCCTGGCATCACGTCATGGTCGGTCTGCTGCAGCATGGCGGCCTGGCCGACAATGTCATCGATCACCGGCTGAACAGCCGTACCGTCTACATGAACCCGATCAGCCGCTTCATCTACTGGAACATGAACTATCATGTGGAGCATCACATGTTCCCGATGGTGCCCTACCATGCGCTGCCGAAGCTGCATGCGCTGATCAAGCACGATCTGCCGGCGCCGACACCGTCGATCCTGGCCGGCTACCGCGAGATGATCCCGGCCTTCCTGCGCCAGTTGCGCAACGAGGACTATTTCCTCAAGCGTGAACTGCCGCCGACCGCCCGGCCGTACCGCGAGGAATTCCACAGCGATGCCGTCGCCGCCGCAGCGGAATGATCACGGCGAATCCATTTTTACGGGGAGGACCGAATGAGCGACTGGGTCGAGGCCTGTGCTGCCGACGACATCGATGAAGAGGATGTGATGCGCTTCGATCATGGCGGGCGCACCTTCGCCATCTATCGCAGCCCAGACGACGAATATTTCGCCACGGACGGGCTTTGCACGCATGAGAAGGTACACCTCGCCGACGGTCTGGTGATGGACGACATCATCGAATGCCCCAAGCACAATGGCCGCTTCAATTACAAGACCGGCGCGGCCAGGGGCGCCCCGGTTTGCGTCAACCTGAAAACCTATCCGGTCAAGGTCGACGCCGGCAAAGTCCTCGTTCAGGTCGGATGATGGAGATGGCGCGGGGAATGGTCATCATCGGCGCCGGCGAATGCGGCGGCCGGGCAGCGCTCACGCTGCGCAATCTCGGTTATGAGGGGCCGGTGACGCTGGTCGGCGACGAACCGCATCTGCCCTACGAGCGCCCGCCTCTGTCCAAGGAGGCGATGGCCAGCGATGCGCCCGAAATCAAGGCGATCGCCAGCGACGCGGTGCTGGCCGAGAAGTCGATCCGGCATACCCATTCCGTCCAGGCCGTGGCGATCGATCGTGTGGCGCATAGGGTGCGCCTGTTCAACGGTTCGGTACTGCCCTACGACAAGCTCCTGCTGGCCACCGGCTCGGCCCCGCGCAAACTGCCGATGCCGGGCCTTGGCGGGCGCTGCGTGTATCTCAGAACCTTCGCCGATGCGCTGGCCATTCGCGCCCATCTCAGCGCCGGCAACCGTATCACCATTGTCGGCGGCGGCTTCATTGGCCTCGAACTCGCCGCGGCGGCCCGCAAGCTCGGCGCTGCGGTCACCGTCATCGAGGCGCAGCCGCGCATCCTGATGCGCGGCGTGCCGGCCGAGATCGCCGAAATCATCCATCAGGCGCACATCGCCGAAGGCGTCGACATACTGTGCGGCGATGGCATCGCCTCCATCGCCGACGACGGCAAGGAGGTGCGCGTGACGCTCGCCGGCGGGCGCGAAATATCAGCCGACCTCGTCATTATCGGCATCGGCGCGGTGCCGGTGACCGGGCTCGCAGCCGAAGCCGGCCTGACCATCGACAACGGCATTGCGGTCGATGCCGAACTGCGCAGCAGTGATCCCGACATCTTCGCTGCCGGCGACTGCTGTTCGTTCCCGCTTGCAGTCTACGGCGGCCGCCGTGTGCGGCTCGAAGCCTGGCGCAATGCGCAGGAGCAAGGTGCGCTGGCGGCAAGGAATATGCTCGGCGCCGGCGAGGCGCATGCGGCTGTGCCGTGGTTCTGGTCGGATCAGTATGGGCTCACCTTGCAGATCGCAGGGCTTTCGGACGAAGGCAGCGGCACGGTGCGACGCGATCTCGGTGAAGGCGCCTTCATCCTGTTCCATCTGGATGAGGACGGCAGGCTCGTGGCGGCCAGCGGCATCGGCCCAGGCAATGCGGTCGCCCGCGACATCCGGCTGGCCGAAATGCTGATCGGCAAGCGCGCCAGCCCGGCACCGGAAGCACTGGGATCACAGGCCGTCAAGCTGAAGTCGCTGCTGGCGGCGTGAAACGATCTAGAACAGCGCCTTCAGTTCCGGCAGCTTGTCGTTGACCAGCCAGCCGTAATAATTCTCCTCAGGCAGTTTTTCCGGCTCGCCTGCGGCGCGACGCCTGCCGTTTTCCGCTTTCAGCGCTTCGGCGCGCTGCTCTGGATTGCCGACATTGTAGAGTGTCGCGGTCAGACCCGGATTGCCCGAAATGTCGAAGCCGGCAATGCTCTTATAGGCATCGATCGATTTCCTGATCGTCGCGGCGACATAAGGCAGCGTCAGGTCCGGATCCATGATGGTCTTGTAGACCGAATTGGGATCGCCGACATCGAGCTTCGGCAGGCCTGACACCTTGTGCACGAGATCGCTCATCTGCAGTGCGGTCAGCGGGTTGAGCTGGCCGAGCCCAAAAGTCTGGCCGGCATAATAGGGCTGGAAGAAGGTGGCGCCGAATCGGTCGTCGGGAAAGTCCTCGCCGCCGACGTTCTTGCCGCGAAACGCATGGTTCCACACCTGCTCGCGGCATTCCCAGAGGTCGTAGCTGTCCGACATCCCTGCGCATTTCTTGAATTCCGGCCGCTGCACGAAATCGGTGATGTCCTCGCCGTCATAGGCGAAGGACAGCTTGCTGGAGAGATAGGAGATCGCCTTGACGTAATAGGTCTGCAGCCGGTCGTAGGCGTCGACATTGTAGGTGTGTTCGCCGACGATGGCGCCGACGATATGCATCGGATCGATGCCATAGGCGGCGGCAGCCTTCTTGATCTTGCCGCGCAGATCGGGGTCGTTCTGCAGCAAGGCATAGACCTTGCGGTATTTGGCCTGGAAGGTGGTGTTGGTCGCCTGCGTGCGTCGGCTCGAGGCGCCGGGAATGTCGGGCTGCTCGGCATTGCGGTTTCCCGGCGGCACGAGTGTCGCTGCTTCAGCCGCCAACAGCGTCGCCGCCAGCATCAAGCCGAGAATGATTGGGATGAATTTTTTCATGCGCCGCCGCCTAGAGGTATTGCCGCGCAAACTAGGGTAGTGCTCTGGGTCGAGTCGAGAGCCCCTTCACCCGGCAAGTCGAAAGGTGGCCAGATGGTACCATCTGGCCACACATGATTGTTCTGCCGGCTGCCTGAACCGGCGCCGGATCAACCGGTGCCGTGCTTTAAAGGATGAATCGCGACAAATCTGTGTTTCGCGACAGGTCGCCGACATGCTTTTCCACATAGGCGGCGTCGATCGTGACCGACGTGCCGTTGCGGTCTGGCGCGTCATACGAAATTTCGTCCAGCACCCGCTCCATCACCGTCTGCAGCCGCCGGGCGCCGATGTTCTCGACGCTGTCATTGAGGTCGACGGCAATGCCGGCCAGCGAATCGATGGCGTCGTCGGTGAAGGTCAGGTCGACACCCTCGGTCTTCATCAGCGCAATATATTGCTTGATCAGGCTCGCTTCCGTCTCGGTCAGGATGCGGACGAAATCTTGCTTCTCCAAGGCCCGCAGTTCTACGCGAATCGGCAGGCGGCCCTGCAATTCCGGCAACAGGTCGGATGGCTTCGAGACGTGGAACGCGCCCGAGGCGATGAACAGGATGTGATCCGTCTTCAACGGCCCGTATTTGGTCGCCACCGTGGTGCCCTCGACCAGCGGCAGCAGGTCGCGCTGCACGCCTTCGCGCGAAGGGCCGCCGGAAATGTCGGACCTGGCGGCGATTTTGTCGATTTCGTCGAGGAAGACGATCCCGTCGTTTTCGGCGGCATCGAGCGCCCGGCGCACCACCTCGTCCTGGTCGAGCAGCTTGTCGGACTCGTCGCTGACCAGGAGATCGTAGGACTCCTTTACCGTCGTCTTGCGCAGCTTGGTCTTCTTGCCGCCCATCGCCTTCGACAGCATGTCGTTGATGTTCAGTACGCCGATATTGGCGCCCGGCATGCCGGGAATCTCGAAGCCGGGCATGCCGCCATTGCCGGTGTCGGCCACTTCGATCTCGATTTCCTTGTCGTCAAGCTCGCCGTCGCGCAGCTTCTTGCGGAAAGAGTCGCGCGTCGCCGGGCTGGCGGTCTTGCCGACCAGCGCTTCCAGAACGCGTTCCTCTGCATTGATGTGGGCGCGCGCCTTGACGTCCTCGCGCATCTTTTCGCGGACGAGCCCGATGGCGATCTCGACGAGGTCACGGATGATCTGCTCGACGTCACGGCCGACATAGCCGACCTCGGTGAACTTGGTCGCCTCGACCTTGACGAAGGGCGCGCCGGCAAGGCGCGCCAGGCGGCGCGAGATCTCGGTCTTGCCGACGCCGGTCGGGCCGATCATCAGGATGTTCTTTGGCATCACCTCTTCGCGCATCTGGCCTTCCAGCTGCTGGCGGCGCCAGCGGTTGCGCAAGGCGATGGCCACGGCGCGTTTGGCGTCCTTCTGGCCGATGATGAAGCGGTCGAGTTCCGAAACGATTTCGCGGGGGGAGAATGTGCTCATATCACTAAATTCCACTTTGCCACTGCTTGATGGCCTCGAACGGATGCAGCAGCATGATCACGTTGAGTGTCAGATTGTCCCGGATAAGATAGCCGGTACCCAGTTCGAAGAGGATGGCGAGGCTGACGATCACCCATATAGGTAGCCTTCGCGCCATCACAAATCCCAGCACCATGGCCAGTGTGTCGGACACCGAATTGATGATGCTGTCGCCATAATAGTCGAGCGAGATGGTGCCGGCGCGGTAGCGGTCGATGATGAACGGGCTGTTCTCCAGCAATTCCCAGCCGCCCTCGATGAGGACGGCGAAGGCCAGCCGCAAGCCGATCGGCGAACGCGGAAAGAGGAACCTCGCCAGGGCATAGAACAGGAAGCCGTGGATGATGTGCGAGAAAGTGTACCAGTCGGAAATGTGCTGGGAATTCTCGGAGCTGTTCACCACGCCGTGCCACAGTTTGACATAGCCGCAGGTGCAGATCGGCGGGTGGCCCATCAAATAGAGCGTCACGGCCTGAACGATGATCAGGCCGGCAACGATCAGCAACCCCATCCGCCAGCTGTTTTCGTAGGCCGAGAGCTCTTTGTCCCCGACGGATGCGATCATGCCCTATTGCCCCTCTTCCGCGTCGCCGTCTCGACCATCACAAAGCCCGTCACGCCTTCAGCGGCGGTAGCCGGCGGATCACGGCCGCCGGCAAAGTGGGTTTGACGACAATCCGCCGAATACGCTGCCAGCCAGCCCCGAAAAGAATAATCAGCGCGCCGACAACGACCAGGATCAAGGCAAAAGGCGGGATACCCGTCGAATCGGAGGCTGAATTCACCAGATAATAGATACCCAGCGAGCCGAAGTAAGCCAATGTAGGAACCAGAAGCGAACGGCGGTCTATGGCGAGCGCGACATAGAGGAAGCCGAGGATCAGGACCGCCAGCATGATGGTTGCATTGGCGTCCGGCGCGATATGTCCGAATACGACGTTCTGCCCGGTTGCCATGATAAAGAGCGGATGCACCAGCATAGGCGCCGAGACGACATGCAGCCAGAAGGCGCAATCGGACCAGATCTTGCGTCGATCCCTGTCGTAAATGTCAAAAGCTACACCCGTCGCGAACACGATCAGGCCGCAGACCAGCGGCATGTAGAGTGCCGCGCGGAGCAATTCGGGAACATCCTCAAGGCGTGGCGGCGCAATCGCGCCCGTTGTCACGCTGTCATACAGGATTATCGCCGTTTGCAGGAAGGCAAGCAGTGTGAAGGCGATGGCGATAGCCCCGGCAATGATGGGGACGCGAAAGCGCCAGAAATAGATCGCCGCCGCAATTATTCCTCCGCCCAGGAACAGATATCCGGCCCGGGACGCCGTCTGGCGCAACGCCAATAGCTGCCAGATCGTCTCCGGCTTGCGTATGCCGAAGCTGGCCTCCACCCGTAGCGCCAGAGTGACCAGAATGGCGGCCATGAAAATCAGGGCAAGCACGGACGACGATAATTTCATCCGGTGCTGACGCGTGACAATTTCGGCGAGCCCCCAGGCGAAAACCGCGAGGATGCCAGCGATCCCGAATGTCTGGCCTGGAAGCAAGGTGGTGAGGACAAAGAAGAAGCCGGCGCTAAGCAGAACGGTTCCCACGGTGACGAACAGATCGTTGCCGCCGCCGACCAGCCGCAGGTTTTCCTCGTCACCCTCGTCATCGGCGCGCCCGGCCTCGGGGGCGAGAGCGCCCGCGCGTTCCATGGCCTCCAACTGATCCCGCAGGGTCTGCGAGATCAAACCTTTCGCGACTGCTTTGTCGAGTGTTTCGGCGCTGATCAATCGGGCTCCTGCGGCGCGTCGCGCGCCATCATCAACGCCGGGCCGAACTCCGATGTTCTGGTGTCAAAGGCAACAAAGCCAGCCTTTTCATAGGCCCGGATGGCCCGAGCATTGCCCGGGTCGGGGTCGATGATGACGCGCGGCACGCCTTCCTCGAACAGCTGCTCGACGAATTGCCGCACGATCGCCGAGCCGTGACCGAGGCCGACCAGTTCCGGCGGGCCGATCGACAGGTCGATGCCGAGCGTGCCGAACGGCTGGTCGGCATAGGGGTGGTCGTCTTCCAGATGCGGGTCGTAGCTCTGCAGATAGGCGATCGGTTTGCCGTCGAGTTCGACGATCAGCGGCTCGACCGAAATCGAGTCGATATGATCGCGAATCTCGGCGATTTCCGTCTCGGGGTCGTTCCACCATTCCGCGACATGCGGTTCGGCAAGCCAGCCGGCGATCATCGGCAGGTCTTTTTCCGTCACCGGCCGAAAATCGTAGAGCACGGCCTGCTCAAGCGGCATCGAGCGTTTCGACGACGAAGTTGTTGTTGGTGTAGACGCAGATGTCGGAGGCGATCTGCATCGCCTTGCGGGCGATCTCTTCGGCATCCTTGTCGGAGTCCATCAGCGCCCGCGCTGCGGCCAGCGCGTAATTGCCGCCCGAACCGATGGCCATGACGCCATGTTCGGGTTCGAGCACGTCGCCGGTGCCGGTCAGCGCCAGCGAGACCGACTTGTCGGCCACCAGCATCATCGCCTCCAGCCGGCGCAGATAGCGGTCGGTGCGCCAGTCCTTGGCGAGCTCGACGCAGGCGCGCGTCAGCTGGTCGGGATATTGTTCGAGCTTGGCTTCCAGCCGTTCCAGCAGCGTGAAGGCATCGGCGGTAGCGCCGGCGAAACCGGCGATCACATTGCCCCCCTTGCCGATGCGGCGGACCTTGCGGGCATTGCCCTTCATGATGGTCTGGCCAAGGCTGACCTGGCCGTCGCCGGCGATCACCACCTTGTTGCCCTTGCGCACCGTCACGATGGTCGTGGCGTGCATGGTCAGATTATCAGACATTTATTGGCTCCGATTCGCGCGATCCCAAAAGGCGATTGGCGCGGTACGAGTGATTTTATCGGCCATATGTATGCATGGGACCAATGATTGCAAATCGCCCCTCCGGCAAGGCCGATACCTCTGTCCGAGGCAACTGGCAATCGCCGGATCATGCTGATAGAAGGCTTTCGTTTTCAAGCCGGTGAATGTTCGAAGCTCGTCCGCGGAGCTTTGAAACCCTGAGACAAGGACAAGGTCATGGCGCCCCGTTCCGCCGAAGCCAGCCGCAAGACCAAGGAAACCGACATCTCGGTGTCGGTCCATGTCGACGGTTCGGGCAAATCCGATATCGCCACGGGCGTCGGCTTCTTCGACCATATGCTCGACCAGCTTTCGCGCCATTCGCTGATCGACATGACGGTGACGGCCAAGGGCGACCTGCACATAGACGACCACCACACGGTCGAGGACACCGGCATCGCGCTCGGCCAGGCCTTGACCAAGGCACTGGGCGAGCGGCGCGGCATCATGCGCTATGCCTCGATCGACCTTGCCATGGACGAGACGCTGACGCGCGCGGCGATCGACGTGTCCGGCCGGCCGTTCCTGGTCTGGAACGTATCTTTCTCGTCGCCCAAGATCGGCACCTTCGACACCGAGCTGGTGCGGGAATTCTTCCAGGCGCTGGCCCAGAATGCCGGCATCACGCTGCATGTCACCAACCATTACGGCGCCAACAACCACCACATCGCCGAGACCTGCTTCAAGGCGGTGGCGCGTGCGCTGCGTGCCGCACTCGAGCCCGACCCGCGCCAGCCGGACGCGGTTCCCTCCACCAAGGGATCGTTGAAGGGATAGGCCATGGCCACCTATGTTGTGATGCAACCGCCGGGCCGCAGCGAGAAGGTCGATGCAACGGCCTTGATCCGCGACGGCTTCACCTGGCTCGGCCTGCTGGTACCGCCGCTATGGCTCGCCTGGCACCGGCTGTGGATCGAGGCCGGACTTGCCTTCGTCGTCATGGGCCTGCTTTCGATGGCAGGGGAAAACCTTGGCCTTGGATTGGCAAGTTCGCTGCTGTCGCTCCTGGTTTCGTTCTATGTCGGCCTGGAAGGGCAGGGGTTGCGCATCGCGGCCCTTCGCCGGCGCGGCTGGCATGAATGGGGCGTGGTTCAGGCCGGCCGGCTCGACGATGCCGACATCCGCTATGCGCTGGAGGTCGAGGGGCACGCGGAGGAAATCACGCCGCCGCCGCGCATCGTCCCCGATGCCGCCCTGGCGCGCCCGGCGCAGCCGGGCATGGCGCTGGGCCTGACCCACATACCGGGACGGCACTGACATGCGGGTAGCAATCATCGACTACGGCTCGGGCAATCTGCGCTCGGCCACCAAGGCCTTCGAGCGTGCCGCGCGCGAAGCCGGCATATCGGCCGAGATCGACCTGACGGCAGATGCCGACCGGGTGCGCAGCGCCGACCGCATCGTCCTGCCCGGCGTCGGCGCCTATGCCGACTGCGCGGCCGGCCTGCGTGCCGTCGACGGCATGTGGGAGGCGGTCGAGGACGTCGCGATCGCCAAGGGCCGGCCCTTCCTCGGCATCTGCGTCGGCATGCAGCTGATGTCTGAGCGCGGCCTGGAAAAGACCGTCACCCATGGCTTCGGCTGGATATCGGGCGACGTCAAGGAGATCACACCCACTGATCCCGCGCTGAAGATCCCGCAGATCGGCTGGAACACGATCGAGCTCAGGCGCCAGCACCCGCTGTTTACCGGCATCCCGACCGGACCAGCCGGGCTGCACGCCTATTTCGTCCATTCCTACCATCTCGACGCGAAAAAGCCGGACGAGGTTGTGGCCGTCGCCGACTATGGTGGTCCGGTGACGGCGGCCGTCGCCCGCGACAATCTCGTTGGCACGCAGTTCCATCCCGAGAAGAGCCAGGCGCTCGGCCTGGCGCTGATCACCAATTTCCTGCGCTGGAGGCCCTAGAGCATGAGCGAGAAGGTGCCTCAATCGTGATCCTGTTTCCTGCCATCGACCTCAAGGACGGCCAATGCGTGCGCCTGAAGCACGGCGATATGGCGACCGCCACCATCTACAACGATGATCCCGCCGCGCAGGCAAAAGCCTTCGAGGACCAGGGTTTCCAATGGCTGCACGTCGTCGACCTCAACGGCGCCTTCCAGGGCCAGAGCGTCAACAGCGCGGCGGTCGGCGCCATCCTCAAGGCGACGAAGAACCCGGTGCAGCTCGGCGGCGGCATCCGCACGCTGGCCCAGATCGAGGACTGGCTCGACCGGGGGCTGGCCCGCGTCATCCTCGGCACGGTGGCGGTGCGCGATCCCGACCTGGTCAGGCAGGCCTGCAAGGCTTTCCCGGGCAAGGTCGCCGTCGGCATCGACGCGAAGGGCGGCAAGGTGGCCGTCGAGGGCTGGGCCGAGGCGTCGAGCCTCGGCGTCGTCGAACTGGCGAGGAAATTCGAGGGCGCCGGTGTGGCCGCCATCATCTACACCGACATCGATCGCGACGGCGTGCTGACCGGCATCAACTGGGACGCCACCATCGACCTCGCCGAGGCCGTGTCGATCCCGGTCATCGCTTCGGGCGGCCTCGCCTCGATCGCCGACATCGTGCGCATGACGATGCCCGATGCACAGAAGCTCGAAGGCGCAATTTCCGGCCGCGCGCTCTATGACGGCCGCATCGATCCGGCCGAGGCGCTGGCGATCCTGCAGGGCCGGCCCGCGGCGGAGGCGAAATCGTGAAAATCACCCTCATCCTGGCCTCCTATGACAGCGGCCACTATCACGGCGGCATGGGCCAGGGCCCGGACGCGCTGATCGCAGGCGGCCTGGTCGACGCCCTGACCATTGCCGGCCACGAGGTCGCGGTCGCGGATATCGGCAGGGTCGGTGACGACCAGGAACGCGAGATCGCCACCGGTTTCGCCGTCTGCAACGCCGTCTCTGGCGAGGTCCGCATTGCCATCGACAGGGGACGGTTCCCCATCGTGCTCGCTGGAAACTGCCTGACATCGGCCGGTGCGGTCGCCGGCGCGGGCGCCGATGCGATCATCTGGGCCGACCAGCATGGCGACCTCAACACGCCCGAGACCTCCGTCTACGGCTTTCTCGACGGCATGGCGCTGGCGACCGTGCTTGGCCTGTGCTGGCGCCCGATGGCATCAGCCATTCCCGGCTTCAAGCCGATCGATCCCTCGCGCTGCGTGCTCCTCAATGCCCGCGATCTCGATCCGGCCGAGGAAGGGCTCCTCAAGACCTTGCCGGTGATCCGCACCGAATGTCCAGGCGTGGGGCCGGCAACCGCGAAACTGAGGGCTGCAGGCGCCAAAAGCGTGCACATGCATCTCGACCTCGACGTGCACGACCCCAAGGAGCTGCAGGCCAACCGCTACGCAATTTCAGGCGGGCCAAGCCCGGAACAATTGCGCGACGCGGCCTGCGCCATGGCCCTTGCCATTCCGGTCGTCGGCATCACTATTTCCGCCTACGATCCGGCCTTCGACGCGCAGGGCGACGTCCCGCCGCTGGTCGGCGAGCTGCTCAACGATCTCATCGCCACAATAGAGGGCCGCTGATGCTGAAAGCCCGTGTCATCCCATGCCTCGACGTCAAGGACGGCCGCGTCGTCAAGGGCGTCAACTTCGTCGACCTCATCGATGCCGGCGACCCGGTCGAGGCGGCCAAGGCCTATGACGCCGCCGGTGCCGACGAGCTCTGCTTTCTCGACATCACCGCCTCGTCCGACAACCGTGAAACCATCTTCGATGTCATCGCCCGCACCGCCGAGCAGTGCTTCATGCCGCTGACTGTCGGCGGCGGCGTGCGCCAGGTCGCCGACATCAGGAAGCTGCTTCTGGCCGGCGCCGACAAGGTGTCGATCAATACGGCGGCGGTGAAGAACCCGGATTTCGTCGCCGAAGCCGCCGACAAGTTCGGCAACCAGTGCATCGTTGTCGCCATCGACGCCAAGAAAGTGTCCGGTATCGGCGAGGCCGACCGCTGGGAGATCTTCACCCATGGCGGGCGCGAGAAGACCGGCATCGACGCGGTCGAATTCGCGCGTCAAATGGTCGATCGAGGCGCTGGCGAGATCCTGTTGACCTCGATGGACCGCGACGGCACCAAGGCCGGCTACGACATCGCGCTGACACGTGCGATCGCTGATGCGGTGCGCGCGCCGGTCATCGCTTCGGGCGGCGTTGGCACGCTGGATCACCTGGTCGAAGGCATTCGCGACGGCCATGCCGGCGCGGTGCTGGCGGCCTCGATCTTCCATTTCGGCACCTACACGATCGCCCAGGCCAAGGCGCATATGGCCGCCGCGGGGCTGCCGATGCGGCTGGACTCCTCGGGCGATCGGCCCTAGAGGCTGTTCCGGCTAAGAAAAGGGCCCCAGGCGCCATGGCTGAATTTTCGTTCTCCGATCTGGAGACAACCATCAGGGACCGCGCCCATTCCGGCGACCCGGATTCCTGGACAGCGAAACTGTTCGCGCGCGGTATCGACAAGGCCGCCCAGAAACTCGGCGAGGAGGCGGTCGAGACGGTGATTGCCGCCGTCAAGGGCGACAGACAGGGGCTCGTTTCCGAAAGTGCCGATCTTATATATCATTGGCTCGTCGTCCTCGGCCTCTCGGGTGTTCCGCTGAGCGACGTGCTCAAGGAGCTCGAAAGCCGCACCGGGCGTTCGGGCATCGCCGAGAAGGCGTCACGGCCCAAGGGCTGACCGCGAGGGAGGGCAGGAATCTCGATGGATCAGCTCGCGCCAACCGAGAAATATTCCCCCTTTCGCTTCTTCTCGGCCGAGCAATGGTCGCAATTCCGCGCCGACACGCCACTGACGCTGAGCGAGGACGAGTTCCGCCGCCTGCGTTCGCTCAACGATCCGGTCGACCTTGAGGAGGTCAAGCGTATCTATCTGTCGTTGTCGCGGCTTCTGTCCGCCCATGTCGAGGCGAGCCAGCTCTTGTTCCGGCAGCGCCAGGCCTTCTTCAACGCCGTCGACATCGTCAAGACGCCGTTCATCATCGGCATCGCGGGCTCCGTCGCCGTCGGCAAATCGACCACCGCACGCGTGCTGAAGGAGCTTCTGGCGCGCTGGCCGTCGAGCCCCAAGGTCGATCTCATCACCACCGACGGTTTCCTGCTGCCCAATGAGGTGCTGCGCCGCGAGAACCTGATGGAACGCAAGGGCTTTCCCGACAGTTACGACGTCGGCGCGCTGCTGCGTTTCCTCTCGGGCATCAAATCGGCGCTGCCGGATGTCCGCGCGCCGGTCTATTCCCACCTCACCTATGACGTCATTCCCGGCGAGTTCGTCACCATCGACCGGCCCGACATTCTGATCTTCGAAGGCATCAATGTCCTGCAGCCGGGCAAGTTGCCTCAGGACGGCAAGATCGTGCCCTTCCTGTCCGACTTTTTCGACTTCGCCATCTATATCGATGCCGACGAGAAGCTGATCCACGAATGGTACATCTCGCGCTTCATGCGGCTGCGCGAGACCGCCTTCCGCAATCCGGACTCCTTCTTCCACCGCTACTCGCAGCTTTCGGAGGAAGCGGCGCGCGCCATCGCCGAAGGCCTGTGGTCCAACATCAATCTGAAGAATTTGCGCGAGAACATCCTGCCGACCCGCGCCCGCGCCGACCTCATCCTGCGCAAGGGCGCCGACCATCTGGTCGAGGAAGTGGCGCTGCGCAAACTTTAAAGCAGTTCCAGGAAATGTGGCGGGCCTGTCACCGACAACCCCGCCACACGGCATTCATTTCATCCGCATCGCGGCTCAGCCATTGGCGAACGGCACCGCGACATAGATCTGGCTGCCGTCGCGTTCGACCAAAAGCAGCACCGACTTGCGGCCCGATTTGCTCGCCTGCGCGATCGCCTGCGTGACCTGCCTGGCACTCTTCACCGGAGCCTGGTTGACGGCGACGATGATATCGCCGGGTTGGACGCCGGCGGCGGCCGCCGCCTTGTCGGGATTGACGCTGGCGACCACCGCGCCGCGCTCGTCGTCGGCGAGGTTCAGCTGCTGGCGAATGTCGGGCGTGATGTCCAGCAGGCCGAGGCCGATCGCGGGTGCGCGCGCGCCCTGCTCGGCGTTCGGCGCGCCGGAGTCACCGGCCGATGCCGTCTTCACATCGTCGCTGTTTTGCCCGACGTTGACGGAAATCTGCATGGCCTTGCCCTTGCGCCAGACATCAAGCGTTTCCTTGGCGCCCGGCGAGACGTCCGCGACGGCCCGCGACAGGTCCTTGGGGTCTTTCACGTCCTGGCCGGCGAAGCCGGTGATGACGTCGCCGGTTTCGATGCCGGCCTTGGCCGCCGGCGAGCCGTCATTGACCTGCGAGACCAGTGCGCCGCCTGCATGATCGAGCCCTACGGCGGCAGCCACGTCCGGGGTCACCGGCTGGATCTCGACGCCGAGATAGCCGTATTCGATGTTGCCGCCCTTCATCAGCTTGGCGACCACCTTCTGGGCCTGGTCGGACGGAATGGCGAAGCCGACGCCGACGCTGCCGCCATTGGGCGAATAGATCGCCGTGTTGATGCCGACGACGTTGCCGTTCACATCCACAAGCGGGCCACCGGAATTGCCATGGTTGATCGGCGCGTCGATCTGGATGAAATCGTCGAACGGCCCGCTGTGCAGGTCACGGCCGCGTGCCGAAACGATGCCGGCGGTCACCGTGGTGCCGATGCCGAACGGGTTGCCGATCGCCAGCACCTGGTCGCCGGTCATCAGCTTGTCGGAATCGCCCCATTTGACGGTCGGCAGCGGCTTGTCGGCCTTGATCTCGAGCACCGCAAGGTCGTTCTTGGCGTCGCGGCCGACAAGCTTGGCGGGAAGTTCGGTGCCGTCGTCGAGCGTCACCTTGATCGAAGAGGCGCCGTCGACGACGTGATTGTTGGTGACGATGGTGCCGTCTGTGCCGACGATGAAGCCGGAACCGAGGGCTTCCTGGCGCGGTGCCTGCTGCGGCGGCGTCTTGGGCATTGGGGCGCCCTGATTGCCGAAGAACTGGCGGAAATAGTCGTCGAAAGGCGAACCGCCGTCGAAAGGCGAGGTTTCGCCCATGGTTTCAGCCTGTGCCTTCATGACCGTTGTGACCGTCACTACGGCCGGCTTGGTGGTGGCCACGACCGGCGCGAACGAGCCGTTCGGCGCCTTGATCCCCACGATTGGGGTCTGGGTCGTCGCAACGGCGTTGCTCAGGCCGGCGTTGTCGCCGCTTTGGGCAAACGAGACGACGACAGGGGAGATGATCAGCGCAGCGCCCAGCAGGGCGGCGACGCGATGTCTGCGAAGAATACCAAGAGGTGACATGGTCGTTCTGTCCGGGCGAGGGTTGATCCGGCGCCGCGGGTGGCTCTTGGGAGAAGCGCCCGTCGGCGTGTCGACGGCCGGGCTTGCCTGTCTCGCCGTACATGGCGGTCGGCCGGATCGACACCGAGGTATCTAGGGTGCCGATCGGCCCGAATTAGGGTTTTTGGCCGACCTTACGAAGATTTAATTCGGGGAGCGCTTACGGATCGTCATGCCGGCGCAGATAGTCGGTCGCAATCTCGCGCATACGCTTGCCGTCGAAGCTCGGCCCGTGGCCGCCATGGCCGATGCGGATCGGCAGGTCGAGCAGGCGCTGCATGGTGCTGGCATAGGCGGCCCGATCGGAATCCGGCAGCGAGTCGATCAGCGTGTCGTCGTAGATGGCATCGCCGCTGAAGAACAGTCCGTCGGCCTCGTCGAAAAGGGCGATCGAATCCGGCGAATGCCCGGGCAGGTGCAGCACGCGGAATTGCCGGTCGCCGAGATCGACCACGTCGCCCTCGTCAAGCGTCCGCGTCAGCGGTGCCGAGGGGATCTTGTAGTCGGCGGCCTTCCAGCCTGGCGCCGGCAATTTCGACACGGCGCCTTCGAGATCATGGAACATGTAGGCATAGGTCGCCGCCTCATCCATGCTCTCGAACTGCGCGGCGCTCATCCTCGGCCCGGCCCGCCACGGAAATTCATGCAGCGAGCCGACATGGTCGAGATGGATGTGGGTGGCGACGACCAGCAGCGGCTTGCCCTGCGGCGTCTCGATCTGCGGCGCCAGCGGGCAGATACCCATGCCGGTGTCGACCAGGAGGTCGGCGTCGCGGCCTCGCAGATGCCAGATGTTGGCGCGCACATAGGCATGCACGAACGGCTCGGTCAGCATCGTCGTCCTGTCGTCGACAATGCTCTTGCTGAACCACTCCATTAAACGAAAGGCTTCCCGACCTTGTACTTTTCCGGCACCAGCCGCTTGAGATAGGCCATGCCGGCCTCGGACAACCGGTTGACGTCGGGCTTCATGAAATCGTCAGGCATGTGACGGGTCTTGCCGGCGACGTTCTTCAGCGGCACCTTCTTCAGAACGGTCTTTGCGCCGTCATATTGCAGCGCCACGGAGCCGCCGCCCTGTTCGGCGACGGACACGGCGAAGGCGCCGGCATCGAACGCCTCTTGTGCGTCGACGGCGCTGATGGCGCCGACGTAGCCGCGCGGCATATAGCCGAGCGCGTCGACGCGGGCCCGCTTGCCCGGCAGGCCTTCGGCCAATGCGCGCTCGAGGGCTGCCGGCAGGTCGCTGCCCGACAATTTGACGTTGCCATGCGCGTCGCGCTCCAGCTTGTCCGGCGGTACCAGGCTTTCGACCAGCGCCTTGCCGTCGGCGGTGCTCACCCCTTCCGACACGGCGACGATGCAGCGCTTGTGGCGGTCGAGCGTGGCACGCACATCATCGATGAAGCCCGCGGCCGAGAATGGCCGCTCCGGCACGTACACCAGATGCGGGCCGCTGTCGGGATCGAGCTGCCAGGCGGCCGCCGCTGCGGTGAGAAAACCGGCATGCCGGCCCATCACGATGCCGACATAGATGCCGGGCAAAGCGCGGAAATCGAGATCGACGGAGAGGAAGGCGCCGGCGACGAACTCGGCCGCCGAGATGAATCCCGGCGTATGGTCGTTCTCCTCCAGATCATTGTCGATGGTCTTCGGCGCATGGACGAAAGCGATCGAGCCGCCGGCGGCGTCGGTCAGGATCTGCTGTGTGCCCGACGTGTCGTTGCCGCCGATATAGATGAAGGCGTCGGCGCCGGCCTTCTTCAAGCCGTTGAGGATGACGTCGCAATAGGCCGCATCCGGTTTGTCGCGCGTCGAGCCGAGTGCCGCGCTTGGCGTTCCGGCGATCAGCCGCAGCCGATCCTCGGGGATGGCCGAAAGGTCGACATAATTGCCGTCGCGAATGCCGCGCACGCCATGGATGGAGCCCAGGACCTTGGCGCCCGGATGCCGCTTGCGGATCTCCAGCGTGGCGCCGACCACCGTCTGGTTGATGACGGCGGTCGGGCCGCCGCCTTGCGCGATGACAAAAGTTCCGGCCATTCCTGACGTCTCCCGAGCGATGGTTTTCAAGGCACCTTGGCCTGTCTTGCCGCATCACGCAACGGGAGAGTCGCGAGCATGATCCCGAAAAGTGGAAACGGGTTTTCGGCAAAAGTTCATGCTCGAACAGGAAGATGGAAGCGGCAGCGTAGGCCGCCCAAACAATCAGATGACGACGACCGGGTTTTTCTTCGAAACGCGGCTGTAGAGGTCGATGATGTCCTGGTTGATCAGGCGCACGCAGCCCGACGACATTGCCTGGCCGATGCTCCACCATTCGGGCGAGCCGTGGATGCGGTAGCCGGTGTCCCTGCCGTCCTGGTAGATGTAGAGCGCGCGCGCGCCGAGCGGATTGGTGAGGCCGCCGGGCTGGCCGCCCTGCCACTTCACCAGTTCGGGCTTGCGCTGGATCATCTCCGGCGGCGGCGTCCACGTCGGCCATTCCCGGCCATACTGGATGTTGGCGCGGCCGGACCAGCGGAAGCCGTCCTTGCCGATGCCGACGCCGTAGCGGATGGCGTCGCCGCCCGGCTGGACGAGATAGAGCATGCGCTCCTTGAGATGGACGACGATGGTTCCGGGCGCCTCGCCGGTCGTGTCGACGACAATCTGGCGGCGGAATTCCGGCTTGACCTTGAGATAAGGCACTTCAGGCACGTTGAAACCATTGTCCGTCAAAGAGGCGTACATCAGGTCGGGGCTGGTGATGTTCCTGTCGACGCTGATCGCCGGCCGCATCGGCGGTACGGAACCGGTGACCGTATTGTCGAGTTCGAGCGCCGGCATGCCACCGCCGGAAGTCGAGCAGCCGGCCGCACCGAGTAGCGCCAGCGCGCCTGCCCCGGACAGGACGGCGCGGCGGGAAAGATGACGATCGGTTTCGATTGCGTCGCCGTTTCGTGGCGGCGTCGGACCTTGCGGCAACTCACGCATATACCCAAACCCTACGCTGTCGGCGGGAAGCACGGTCCGGCCGGATAGCGGGCATTTTCCTCATTCATGGTTGATAAAGCGTGAATGCCTTGCTCTGCCTGCATTTGCGCCTGGCATGGCGGCATCGGGCCGTCCCGAATGAACTGGCAACCGGACGTTGCTACATAAAAAGACCCAGGTCGGGTCATAATCCCGGCGCCGGCCTTTCCTACGCATCAGGCGGTCAGCGAGGGGCCTGCATGTGCAAGACGCTAAAAACCGACATCACGCTTGTTGCCGCTGCCATTGTCGCGGCGGCCTTGGTTCTCGGCGCCGATGTCAGCCTGGCCGATATCGTGAGCACGCTGGGCGGCGCGAACTGACGCCGACCTGCCTTTGGCGCAATTGATAGCACGGCAATTCCAGGGAAAGTGCGTGGCGGTCTTCCGCCCGAATGTTCGTAAAAACAAAAATCAGGCCTCTTTACATTGCCCCTAGGCTGAGGATTTATCCTTCTCCTTAACCCAAGGGAGACAGACATGTCCTTCGAGAACTGGGCCGCTTTCGCCGCCGCGTCGACCATCCTGCTCATCATTCCGGGTCCGACCATCCTGCTGGTCGTGTCCTATGCGCTGGGCCAGGGCTGGCGCACCGCTTTGCCGATGGCGGTTGGTGTGGCGCTCGGCGATTTCACCGCCATGACCTTGTCGATGCTCGGCATCGGCGCGCTGCTCGCCGCTTCGGCAACCGTCTTCACCATGCTGAAGCTGATCGGCGCCGGCTATCTGATCTATCTCGGCGTGAAACTGTTCCGCGCCGGCGGCGCGCTTAAAGCCGAGCCGCGCACCGACGCGGTGTCTTCGGCCAAGATGATGGCGCATGCCTGGCTGGTCACCGCGCTCAACCCGAAAAGCATCACTTTCTTCGTCGCCTTCCTGCCGCAGTTCCTCGACCGGCACGCCGATTTCTGGACGCAGATGCTGATCTTCGAGACGACTTTCCTGGCGCTCGCCTTCGCCAATGCCTTCGGCTATGCGCTGATTGCGGCCCGCGCCCGAAACGTCGTGCGCAATCCCAAGGCGATCCGCATCTTCAACCGCACCGGCGGCACGCTGCTGGTCGGCGCCGGCATCGCCACGGTGGCGATGCGTTCGGGTAATTGATGTCCCGACGGGGACGCAGGTGAGGCCCCGAGGGCCTCACCATTTAACGCTGATACCCACATTGCCCTCGAGGATGCGGCGCTTGTCGCCGCCCAGATTGGTCGTGTAGTCGCCGGTGGCAAAGAGGCTGACCTTGTCGGTCACCTCAGCGACCACGCCGCCGCCGAACTCGAAGGAGGTCGACCGGCCCTCGGTCGAGATGTCGGTGGTGTCGAAATTGACATGGCTGGTGCCGCCGAAATCGTGCCAGATGTTGGCTTTGAGGTAGGGCTGCAGCGCCACGCCGTTGATGGTGGTCTCGCCCTGCAGCCGCGCACCCAGCCGGCCGCTGACGCTGTCGTCGGTATCGAAGGAAACCGACGAGAAGCGGTCGTTGGTGTCGTCGAGCGACAGATGCTGCCAGACCAGTTGCGCCTGCGGCTCAAGCGTCCAGCCCTGTGCCAGCGCGATTGGGTAGCCGCCTTCCAGCGAAGCGGTGACGCCTGTTCCGCCGACATCGATGCCGATGTCGCGCGACGATGTCGCGTCGCCGCCGAAGAAGGTGGCCATGAGGACGCCGTCAAGGTACCAGCCGCTTTGGCCGATCCGGGTCCAGTAACCGCCGATGCTGGTGCCGGTGACGTCGAGGCTGCCGACGGACAGATCGTTCCATCCCAGCGCCTGGCCGCGCAAATCGCCCTTCATGCTGGCATAGGCGACGAACAGGCCGGCGCGATCGATTCCGCCCGAGGCGGTGTCGCGGCCGAACACGTCGAAGCCCGCCTGGAGGCCGTACAGCGTGCCGTCGAAGGAGGGCGACACCGTTCCCGACCAGCCCATCTTGGCGTCCTGGCCATAGATGCGGCCCCAGACCGGCGATAGCTCGGGGTTCGACAGCAGGCTTTGCTCACCCCGCCGTTCGTGGAAGGTGCCGAGCGTCGTCATCGCCAGGTGTTCGGCCACCGGCGGCAAGGCCGAATAGACCGGCACCTCGATGCGGTAGAGCGGGATCACGGCTGCCTGCACCGCCGTCGCTCCGGGTGTCGGCGGCGCCGGCTGGACAGGCGGCGGGCCAGGCAGTGTCGGCACTGGAAGCGCCGGCGCTTCGGTCGGCACCACCGGCGGTGGTGGTGGCGGATCCGCCGGAGGCGCCGGTGGTGGTGGCGGCGGTGGTTCGGGTGGCGGGTCGCTGGCCTGCACGGGCGGTGTCGGGTCGACCGGCGGATTGTTGATGTCGCCCTCGCTCGGCGGCGGGGTCGGCGGCAGTTCGGAGGGCGGCGGCGGTGGCGGCTCGGCCGCCGGCGGCACCGGTTCCACCGGCGGAGGGGGCTCGACCGTCGGTGGCGCCGCGGCCGGCGTCGTCGGTGTTATCAGCGTCGAGCGCAGATACCAGTTCTCCTCGCTGCCGGCGCTGACGCCGCCCTTGAAAAGATAGTATTCGAAGGCGCCGGCGGCGACCGGCCCGTCAAGCGCGAAGGTCGAGGCGCCCGAAGTGGCGCCGTTGACCGCCTGGACGAGCATGATGCCGTCCTGTGTGGTCGCGGCACCCGCACCGCCGGCGTTGACCACGGAAATGCCGGTCGAGCCGGAAGCCGTGCCGCCCGAAAGCACCAGCCTGTCGGACGCGGAAGAATCGTCGCCGAGTTCGGTCTGGACAAGCAGCACGCCGCCGGCGCCGACATAATTGCCCGAAATCGTCAGCCGGTCGGTTGCGCCCGTGGCGCCGTTGGTCAGGTCGATGCGCCCGGCATTGGTCACTTCCGCCAACTGGCCTGCCGTGAAGGCCTGGATCGTCGAGTTGAAGCCGCCGCCATAGAGCGTGCTCGAAGCATCGACGCTGAGCGAGCCCGTGCCGGTGCCACTGTCGCCGAGCTTGAGATTGCCGTCGAGCATCAGCTGTGTGTCGTTGGTGGCGCTGATGCTTTCCCAGTTCTGGACCCGGCTGATCCCCTCCAGCTTGACGTTGTCGAAGGTCAGCGCATCGGTACCGAGGCCGCCATTCAAGGCATCCGTGCCGCCGAGATTGGCGTTGGTGAGGTTGCTGAGCTTGGCGGTATCGTTGTCGGCGCCGAGATCGACGGCGCCATAGATGATGCCGCCGCCATTCCAGACGAAACTGTCGGAGCCAAAGCTCATCAGTACATCGCCGCCGACCGTACCGCCTGATATCGTCACGCTGTCATTGCCGCCGCTGACGCTGATGTTGCCGCCGATCGTGCCGCCCGACAGGATGACGGTGTCCTGGTCAAAGCCGGTGACGAGGTTGCGGTCGATGGTGCCGCCGGACATGTTGAAATAGTTCTTGTCGAGCTTCATGTTGACCCGGCCGATGCGGCCGCCGGTCATCACGGCGTTGTCGCCATCGTCGAAGAAATCGACGATGCGCCCGCCTGTCATGGTGAATGTGTCCAGCCCGTCGCCCTGGTTGAGCGATCCGATCTGGCCGCCGCTCATGTTGAAATCGTCGATGCCGGCGCCCTGCTGGACATTGCCGGCGACGGTGCCGCCGCCGATGGTGAAGAAATCGGTGCCGTCGCCCTGGTCGACCGTGCCGGTGATGGTGCCGGACTGCATGTCGATGCGATCCATACCGGCGCCGAAGATGACGTTGCCGCTCACCTGCCCGGTGCCGCCTGCGGGAAAGGTCAGCGTGTTGTTGCCGCTGGTATCGGTAAGGCTGCCGCCGGAATCGCCGCTGTCGCAGGTGAAGGTGGTGTTTCCGGCCGACGGAACCAGAATGCAGGCCGCCAGGGCCGCGGAATTCGGCAGCAACACAAGTGCTGTAGTTGCAAATAAGCTAATAAACCATGGATGGATTTGCTGCGGCTTTCGCCACGACAAAGAATTCGACTGATCGACGTTTTCCGAACGGCCGTTCGGACGCTGTATTTCAAAATGCTGCATCGCGTCCCCCTCTCAGATCGCGATTACAAGCCCTTCGCCGCGCCGCAATGAAGCCACAATTCGTTCGCTTTTACAAAGCCTAATCTGCATTCGATGGTTGATGAACTGCAAAGGCAGCTGGCATGAACCTTGTGCAGTGCATGGATTGGCACGTCCGTGGCCCATGATTTAAGATCGCCTTGGCCTGAAGGGTCTGGGGCTTGTCCCAGGTCGATCAGAGGATGTTGCATGGCAATCAGGGACGCATTCGGCCTGACATTTTCGGGCGCCACCGAAGCGGGATTCACGCCCTACGGCCAGGCCGTGCGTGAATTGCTGTGCTTCATCGGCGATCCGGTCGCCTCCGTCGACCGTGCCATATCGGAGGATCCCGGTTTCGTCATGGCGCATGTTTTCAAGGGCTATCTCTTCGGCCTCGCCACCGAGCGCGACGCGACGGCGGTGGCCAGGGCTTGCCACGAGGCGGCGCTGCCGCTTGCCGCGACGACGCGCGAAGAGGCGCATGTCTTGGCCCTTGGCCACCTCGCCAACGGGCGCTGGCATGACGCCGCCAGGATCCTCGAGGATATCGCCATCGAGACCCCCCTCGACGCACTGGCGCTGCAGGTCGGGCACCAGATCGACTTCTTCACCGGCAATGCCCGCATGCTGCGTGACCGCATCGCCCGTGCCTTGCCGTCATGGCAGGGCGGCATGCCGGGCTACCACGCTATTCTCGGAATGCAGGCCTTCGGGCTGGAGGAAATGGGCGACTATGCCAGGGCCGAACAGCTCGGTCGCGCGGCGGTCGAGATCGAGCCGCGCGACGGCTGGGCGCAGCATGCGGTCGCGCATGTCATGGAAATGCAAAGCCGGCAAAGGGACGGGATCGCCTGGATGCGCGCCAATCCCGAAGCCTGGACAAAGGAGAGCTTCCTGCAGGTGCACAATTGGTGGCACCTGGCGCTGTTCCATTACGATCTCGGCGAGATCGACCAGGTGCTGGCGCTCTATGACGGACCGATCTATGGCGCGCCATCGGCGATGGCGCTGAACATGGTCGATGCGTCGGCAATCCTGTGGCGGCTGCATCTCGGCGGCATCGATGTCGGTGACCGCTGGACGGCGCTCGCCGCCAATTGGCCCAAGGCCGGCGCCGGCGATTATGCCTTCAACGATGCGCATGCGATGATGGCCTTCGTTGGCGCCGGGCTCGACACCCCGGCGCGGACCTTGCTCGATGCCCAGCGCGAGGCCATGCGCGGCAATGGCGACAACGCCGCTTTCACGCGCGATGTCGGCCATCCGCTGACGCTGGCAATCAAGGCGTTCGGCGAGGGCAACTACACAGAGGCCGTGCACCTGATCCGGCCGATCCGGACGATCGCCAACCGCTTCGGCGGCAGCCACGCACAGCGCGACGTCATCGACCTGACGCTGATCGAAGCGGCCTTGCGGGCCGGTGACCGCGCGCTCGCCGGGGCGCTCACGGCCGAGCGTTCGATGGCGCGGCCGGATAGCCCACTCTCCGTGCTGCTTGCGCGACGCGCGGCCGATTTGTCAGAGAATTGACCGCAAGCCGATCTTGCCTTAAAAACTGGCTCAGCCAGATTTTTTCGAGATCCGAAAAAAATAATTGGCATGGGAGGATGACATGTATCTCGGCCTCGACCTGGGCACGTCGGGCGTCAAGGCGCTGCTGATCGATGCCGGACAGACCGTCGTCGGTTCCGGCCATGGCTCGCTCGACGTCTCGCGGCCGCATCCCGGCTGGTCCGAACAGGATCCGTCCCACTGGATACGCGCCTGCGAAGATGCGATCGCCGAACTCAAGGCCTCCCATCCCAGGCAATTCGCGGCGGTGAAAGGCATCGGCCTGTCCGGTCAGATGCACGGCGCGACCTTGCTCGATTCAGCTGACAAAGTGCTGCGCCCCTGCATCCTGTGGAACGACACGCGCAGCCATGTCGAGGCGGCGGCGCTCGACGCCGATCCGCGCTTCCGCAAGCTCACCGGCAACATCGTTTTCCCCGGCTTCACCGCGCCCAAGCTCGCCTGGGTTAAGAACAACGAACCCGCCGTCTTCGCCAAAGTGGCGCAGGTGCTGCTGCCGAAGGATTTCCTGCGGCTTTGGCTGACCGGCGAGCACATTTCCGAAATGTCCGACTCCGCCGGCACGTCCTGGCTTGATGTCGGGGAGCGCCGCTGGTCGCCCGAATTGCTGGCGGCAACGTCGCTCGACGAGAAGCAGATGCCGTCGCTGGTCGAAGGCACCGAGAAGGCTGGCGGTTTGCGCGCTGAATTGGCATCGAAATGGGGCGTCGAGGCCGGCATCCCGATTGCCGGTGGCGCCGGCGACAATGCAGCCTCGGCCTGCGGCATGGGCACGGTCGGCGCTGGCCATGCCTTTGTCTCTCTCGGTACGTCGGGCGTGCTGTTTGCCGCCAACGCGTCCTATCTACCCAACCCGGCAAGTGCTGTCCACACTTTCTGCCATGCGCTGCCCAACACTTGGCACCAGATGGGCGTGATCCTGTCGGCGACCGATTCGCTCAACTGGCTGTCGGAGATCACTGGAAAGGGCGCGGGTGAACTGACCGCCGAACTCGGCGACGCGCTGAAGGCGCCGACCGGTGTATCCTTCCTGCCCTACCTCTCTGGCGAGCGCACGCCGCATAATGATTCCGCCATCCGCGGTTCCTTCACCGGGCTGGCGCATGAATCGAGCCGCGCAGTGCTGACGCAAGCGGTGCTCGAGGGCGTCGCCTTCGCCTTCCGCGATAGTCTCGAAGCCCTGAAGACGGCCGGCACCACATTGACGCGGGTGACGGCGATCGGCGGCGGCTCACGCTCGCGCTACTGGCTGAAATCGATCGCCACCGCGCTGCAGGTGCCGGTGGACATTCCCGCCGACGGCGATTTCGGCGCCGCCTTCGGTGCCGCCAGGCTCGGTCTGATCGCGGCGACGGGTGTCGCTCCGCTGGCCGTCTGCTCCGCCCCAAGGACGGATGCCACGATCGAACCGGATGCCAAGCTCGGCGGCGCCTATGCGGACGCCTATCATCGCTACCGGGCGCTCTATCCGGCAATCAGGAGTGCCACGGCGTGAACGATTTCTCGCCCACGCCGCGACTTCCGGCCTCACTGCGCCGGCACTTTGTCCAGAAAACCGGTGATGCTCTTCAGGCGGCCGTTTTCGATGACGCCGATGTCGGTGCCTTCGATCACCGAAGGGACGCCTTCAGGCCCGAGGTTCCAGGAGAAGCGGATCTTGTCGGCGAAGCCGTCCGGCGTGCCCTTCAGCGAGAAGCGGAAGCCGGCAAAGCGTTGCTGCACGCCGTCGATGAGCGCCGCGACACCGTCATGGCCGTCGCCCTGCATGACCGGATCGCGATAGCTGACGTCTTCGGTGAAGGTGGCCTTCAGCAATTCGGCGCGGCGGCCGGCATCGCTTTCGTTCCAGGCAGTGATGTAGCCCTCGGCGATCTTGTTGAGGTCGGTCATGGTCTGTCTCCTTTGTTTGATGGCTTTGACATGAGCCTTTTCGACCAGCCTGGGACCGAAACCAATTACGCCTGAGGTAATCAGGGCGAACTATTCGAGAGAGGACAGAAATCATGAGCAGCGGATTTTTCGGCGACATCCAGAAGATCAAATATGAGGGGCCGGATTCGACCAATCCGCTGGCCTACCGCTTCTACAATCCTGACGAGGTGGTGGCCGGCAAGCGGCTGGAAGACCATCTGCGCTTCGCCGTCGCCTACTGGCACTCCTTTGCCTGGCCGGGTGGCGACCCGTTCGGCGGCCAGACCTTCGACCGCCCCTGGTTCCCCAAGGCGGGCGGCATCGACACGATGGAACTGGCGAAGCTCAAGGCCGATGTCGCCTTCGAGATGTTCTCGCTGCTCGGCGCGCCCTATTTCTGCTTCCACGACGCCGATGTCCGGCCCGAGGGCAAGGACTTTTCAGAAAGTGCCGCCCGCCTCGACGAGATCGCTGACTATTTCGCCGGCAAGATGAAGCAGACCGGGGTCAAGCTGCTCTGGGGCACGGCGAACCTTTTTTCGCATCGCCGCTTCATGTCGGGCGCCGCCACCAATCCCGATCCGGATGTCTTTGCCTATGCGGCGGCGACGGTGAAAAGCTGCATCGACGTCACCAAGCGGCTGAAGGGTGAGAACTATGTGCTGTGGGGCGGGCGCGAAGGCTATGAGACGCTGCTCAACACCGACCTTGCCCGCGAGCAGGAACAGGCCGGCCGCTTCCTCAGCCTCGTCGTCGACTACAAGCACAAGATCGGCTTCAAGGGCACCATCCTGATCGAGCCGAAGCCGCAGGAGCCGACAAAGCATCAGTACGACTATGACGTCGCAACCGTTTACGGCTTCCTCAAGCGCTTCGGCCTGGAGAAGGAGGTCAAGCTCAACATCGAGCAGGGCCACGCCATCCTCGCCGGCCACTCCTTCGAGCACGAACTGGCGCTCGCCAATGCCCTCGGCGTCTTCGGTTCGATCGACATGAACCGCAACGACTACCAGTCGGGCTGGGACACCGACCAGTTCCCCAACAACGTGCCGGAAATGGCGCTGGCCTACTACCAGGTCCTGCAGGCTGGTGGCTTCAAGACCGGCGGCACCAATTTCGACGCCAAGCTGCGCCGTCAGTCGCTCGACCCGCAGGACCTGCTGATCGGCCATATCGGCGGCATGGATTCTTGTGCGCGCGGCCTCAAGGCCGCGGCCCGCATGGTCGAGGACAAGGCGCTGTCGGCGCCGCTGGCCGAGCGCTATGCCGGCTGGAACACGGCAGAGGGCAAGGCAATGCTGTCGGGCAAGCGCACGCTGGAGGACATCGCCGAGCGCGTGGTCAAGAAGAAGATCGAACCGCAGCCGCGCTCCGGCCGTCAGGAATTGCTGGAAAACATCGTCAACCGCTACGTGTGAGGTGTCTTGCGGTGCCCGATTCGCGCGCCGCAGAGCTGAAAATTGCATTCCGCGCGGGGTGGAGCCACACGAGCATGATAGAGCTCGGCGAGGCGTTGACCACCTCGCCGGCGATCGGCGCCGGGCGTGGACGCGTGGGGACGAGCCTGTCGCCGGAACACGGCGCTGAGGGTTGCGCCGGCCTTGTAGCACTGCGCCGCGTCGGGGAATTCCGCCAGTGCCGGAATGCGTGTCATCGCGTCTTCTCGAGGCATTGTCCGCCCGCGGGCCTGCGCCGGAATGTCCGAAGTCAATGTAGCGCAATACCAAAAGGTTTGCCCGCGCCGCCCCTCAATGACCTCGCTCTTGCCTTCAAACTGCCGTCACGTATCTCGTATAAAAGGGACCTGTGGCGGGTGAAAAGGAAGGAGGCGAACCGATATGCAGCACGAACGCGAAATCGACGCCCTGCTCTCATCCGGTGAGACCGGATCGATCATCGACGGGCTGATGGCGCTGCCGCGGCCGACCGACGACGTGAAAAACCAATGGGATCGCGCCGTCAGCAACCGCTTTGAAATCCGGCTGGTGCGACAGATGCGCTCGCAGATCGACGCCGGCAGCGATCGCCAGAACGCCGCCTGATTCCCCTGAACTGACTTAGCCCCGGCGCAACCTCACCGGGGCTTCGCCAAACGCTCTTGAAAACGCTCTGGAAAATGCCGCGGCGGACGAGAATCCGGTCCGCCCGGCAATATCCGCCATGGCCACGCGCGTGTCGACCACCAGCCGGCGCGCGGCCCCCAGCCGCAGCCTCAGATAATAGGCGCCCGGCGTCTCGCCGATCGACTTGCGAAAGATGCTTTCCAGGGTCCGTGCCGTCACGCCGGCGCGCTTGGCGATGGCTTCTATGGTCAGCGGCTGGTCGACATGCGCTTCCATCAGCCGGATGGCCTGCGCCAGGCGCGGATCGTAGCCATCAAGCCGGCCGAGCGAGACCAGCGGCTGCGCATCGGTCGCCACGCGCGCCTGGTCGTAGATGAACGCGCTTGCCACATCGAGCGCCACGGCCATGCCGAGCCGAGTGCGGATCAGGTGCAGCATCAGGTCCAGGGTCGGCGACGCGCCGCCCGTGGTGAAGACGGGCCCATCGATGATGTATCGGTCGGGGCGCACGTCGACGCCCGGAAATGCGGAGGAAAAATCCTCCATGTCCTCCCAATGGGTGGTGGCGCTGCGCCCTTCCAGCAAGCCGGCGCGCGCCACCAGCCAAGTGCCCGCTTCGACGCCGCCGCAGGCGCGGGCCGACCGCGCCGCGCGGCGCAACCCGGCGAGCAAGGCCGACGTCGCATAGTTCTGCGTACCGAAGCCCGCGACCACGACCAGGACATCGGTCGGTTCCGTTGCATCGAATCGGCCGCTGACCGCCACGGGCAGGCCGCATGTTGTGACCGGCGCCTCCCCGGTTACCGAAACCAGCTTGAAGTCGAACAGGGTTTCGCCGGCGATGCGGTTGGCGGCCCGCAGCGGATCGACGGCGCACGCCACGCACATGATGGATGCCCCGGAAAACACCAGCAGCGTCACCTTGAGCGGCGACTGCTCGGCGCGAAAGATTGTCGCTTTTTCGTTTTTTGTCATTCAGCCTTCGTAAAGCGCAAAGCAGCCGCCTGCAAGTCGCGCAATGTTATGCGGGTCCCTGTGCATGTCGTTGTCCCAAAGCCGGTTCCCACTTTTGGGCGACATGCATGGCTGTTCGAATTGGGAGGAGAATTCCATGCCGCTCGCGATGAACCGTGAGGTCTTCATTACCTGTGCCGTGACCGGATCCGGCGGCTCGCAGGATCGCTCTCCGCATGTGCCGCGTTCGCCCAAGCAGATCGCCGATTCGGCCATCGACGCCGCCAAGGCCGGCGCGGCCATCGTCCATTGCCATGTCCGCGACCCCGAGACCGGCAAGCCGCGCCGCGATGTGCATCTCTACCGCGAAGTGACCGAGCGTATCCGCGACGCCAACGTCGACGTCGTGCTGAACCTCACCGCCGGCATGGGCGGCGACATGGTGTTCGGGTCGCCGGAAGCGCCGCTGCCGCTCAACGAAAAAGGCACCGACATGGGCGGCGCCACCAACCGCATGGAACATGTGCGCCAGTGCCTGCCGGAAATCTGCACGCTTGACTGCGGCACCATGAACTTCGCCGAAGCCGACTATGTCATGACCAACACGCCCGGCATGCTGCGCGCCATGGGCGGCATGATGACGGCCCTCGGCGTCAAGCCCGAGATCGAGGCTTTCGACACCGGCCACCTCTGGTTCGCCAAGCAGCTGGTCGAGGAAAAGGTGCTCAACCCCGACGCGCTGGTGCAGCTCTGCATGGGCGTTCCGTGGGGCGCGCCCGATGACCTCAACACCTTCATGGCAATGGTCAACAACGTGCCGTCGACCTGGAACTGGTCAGCGTTTTCCATCGGCCGCAACCAGATGGCCTATGCCGCGGCGGCCGTGATCGCCGGCGGCAATGTCCGCGTCGGTCTTGAGGACAATCTCTGGCTCGACAAGGGCGTGCTCGCCACCAATGCGCAGCTCGTCGAGCGTGCCGCCAGCATCGTCACCAATCTCGGCGCCCGGATCCTGGGGCCGGAGGAAGTGCGCAAGAAGCTCAACCTGACCAAGCGGGCGCCGATCGCAGCCGCGGCATAGGTGGGGGCTGGCGATGGCTACTACCGTCAAATTCACCGCGATGAAGGATGGCGACAGGCAAGACTACGAGTTCCTGACCGCCCATGAGACCGACTATGCCGCCAGGACCGGCGAGCGGCTGCTCGACGCGCTGGTCCAGCTCGACGAGGGTCTGTCCGGCTACAAGATCACCCGGCTCGGCCATTCGTTGCAGGCGGCGACGCGCGCCTGGCGCGACGGCGCCGACATCGACTGGATCGCCTGTGCGCTGCTGCATGACATTGGCGACATCTACGCGCCATACAATCACGACGAATACGCCGCTTCGATCCTGAAGCCCTTCGTGCGCGAGCAATGCACCTGGGTCGTCGAGAAACACGGCGACTTCCAGCGGCTCTATTACGCCCATCATCTCGGCGGCAACCGCCATGCGCGCGACCGCTTTGCCGGCCACGCCTATTTCGACGATTGCGACCAGTTCTGCGAGCGCTGGGACCAGTCGAGCTTCGATCCCGATTATGAGACGCTGCCGATCGACTTCTTCCGGCCCTTCGTGCTCGAGGTTTTCGCCCGCAAGGCCTACGACGCATCCGTGATCCGCGCCGGCGAGCGCGTGCCTCTCATTGATCCCGAAACAGCCAGGACAAGAACCGGAGCTTGCGCATGAGCATCATCAACAAGGCGGCCGCCATTGGCGGCGGTGTCATCGGCGCCGGCTGGGTGGCGCGGCTGCTGCTCAACGGCATCGACGTGTCGATCTTCGATCCAGATCCGGAAGCCTCGCGCAAGGTCTCGGAAGTGATGAAGGGCGCGCGCCGCGCCTACAAGCAGATGGTGCCCGGCGGCTTGCCGAAAGAGGGCAAGCTCACCTTCGCCAAGACCATCGCCGAGGCGGTCGCGGACGCCGATTTCATCCAGGAAAGCGTGCCGGAGCGGCTCGACCTCAAACACAAGGTGCTGGCCGAGATCGACGCCCATGCGCCGGCCAACGCCATTGTCGGCTCCTCGACCTCCGGCATCAAGCCGACCGACATGCAGGTGGCGATGAAGAAGCACCCGGAGCGGCTGGTCGTCGGCCATCCGTTCAACCCTGTCTATCTCCTGCCGCTGGTCGAAATCGTCGGCGGCGAGCAGACCTTCCCCGAGGCGATCGAGGTCGCCAAGGAGATCTATGCCTCGATCGGCATGAAGCCTGTCGTCATCCGCAAGGAGATCGAGGCCTTCGTCGGCGACCGCCTGCTCGAAGCCGCCTGGCGCGAGGCGCTGTGGCTGATCAAGGACGGCATCTGCACGGTCGAGGAACTCGACGACATCATGCGCTACGGCTTCGGCCTGCGCTGGGCGCAGATGGGCATGTTCCAGGTCTATCGCGTCGCCGGCGGCGAGGCCGGCATGCGCCACTTCATGGCGCAGTTCGGGCCATGCCTGAAATGGCCGTGGACCAAGCTGATGGACGTGCCGGAATTCAACGACGAACTGGTCGACCTGATCGCCACCCAGTCGGACGACCAGGCGCATGGCCTGTCGATCCGCGAACTGGAAAAGATCCGCGACGACAATCTGGTCGCGATCATGGATGCGTTGTCGAAGCAGAACAAGGGCAAGGGCTGGGGCGCCGGCGCCTTGCACAAGGATTACACCAGGCAGTTGGCCAAGCTGGCGGCAAAGAAGCCGGCTGCTTCCAAGGCCGCCGAAAAAGCCAAGGCCTCCAAGCCGGTGAAGAAGGCGGAAAAGCCGAAGAAAAAGAAGAAGGGCTGAGACGATGGATTTCGGTCTTTCGGAGGAACAAAAACTGATCGTCGAGACGACGCGCGCCTTCGTCGAGAATGAGCTCTACCCGCATGAGCGAGAGGTCGAGCGCACCGGTGTGCTGCGCCGCGAGCTGATCGAGGAACTCAAGGCCAAGGCGATCGCGGCCGGGCTCTATGCCGCCAACATGCCGGCCGATGTCGGCGGCGCGGGGCTCGATACGGTGACCTGGCTGCTCTACGAAAAGGAACTCGGCCGCGCCAATTACGCGCTGCACTGGACCTGCGTGGCGCGGCCTTCCAACATCCTCCTGGCCGGCACGCCCGAGCAGCGCGAAAAATATCTGTTTCCTTGCATCCGCGGCGAGAAATGGGACTGCCTGGCGATGACCGAGCCGGGTGCCGGCTCCGACCTGCGCGGCATGAAGGCGTCAGCCGTGCAGGACGGCGACGACTGGGTGCTCAACGGCACCAAGCATTTCATCAGCCACGCCGATCTCGCTGATTTCGCCATCGTCTTCATGGCGTCCGGCGAAGAGGATTCACCGCGTGGCAAGCGCAAGAAGATCACCGCCTTCTTCGTCGACAAGGGCACCAAGGGTTTCACGGTGCGCGATGGCTACCGCAACGTCTCGCATCGCGGCTACACCAACGCCATCCTCGAATTCGACGATTGCCGGCTGCCGGCCAGCCAGGTTCTCGGCGAAGTGCACAAGGGCTTCGACGTCGCCAATTCCTGGCTTGGCGCCACCCGCCTGCAGGTCGGCGCCACCTGCCTCGGACGCGCCGAGCGGGCGCTTGGCCATGCGGTGGAATATGCCGCCCAGCGCCAGCAATTCGGCCAGCAGATCGGCAAGTTCCAGGGCGTGTCGTTCAAGCTCGCCGACATGGCGACCGAGTTGAAGGCCGCCGACCTCATGGTCTTCGAAGCCGGCTGGAAGTACGATCAGGGCACCGTCACCGACCAGGACATGGCCATGGCCAAGCTGAAGGCCACCGAAATGCTGGCATACGTTGCCGACGAGGCCATCCAGATCCATGGCGGCATGGGGCTGATGGACGACCTGCCGCTGGAACGCATCTGGCGCGACGCCCGCGTCGAACGCATCTGGGAGGGCACGTCCGAGATTCAGCGACATATTATTTCGCGGGCGCTGCTGCGTCCGTTCGGTGCTTAGAGCATGATCGCCCAAAGCCGAGATTCGGTTTTGTCGGGCAAACGAGATCGTTTGTCCTGAGATGCTCAAACGAAAAGATGACCATGCATAAACTCGAACGTCTCCTGCGCCCGAAATCGATCGCCGTCTTCGGTGGCGTGCAGGCCGCCGCCGTCGTCGCGCAATCGATCAAGATGGGTTTTGCCGGCGAAATCTGGCCGGTGCACCCGACCAAGGACGAGGTTGCCGGACGCAAGGCCTATCGGTCGGTCGCCGATCTGCCCGGCGCGCCGGATGCCGCCTTTGTCGGCGTCAACCGGCATCTGACCATCGAGGTCGTCAAGGCGCTGGCCGAACGCGGCGCCGGCGGCGCCGTCTGCTTTGCCGCCGGCTTCCTCGAGACCGAAGCCTATGACGATGACGGCGAGCGGCTGCAGGCCGAATTGGTCGCGGCCGCCGGCGAGATGCCGATCATCGGGCCGAATTGCTACGGCCTGATCAACTATGCCGATGGCGCGCTTTTGTGGCCCGACCAGCATGGCGGCATCCGGCTGGAGGAGGGCGGCAAGGGCGTCGCCATCATCACCCAATCCTCCAACATCGCCATCAACATGACGATGCAGAAGCGCGGCCTGCCTATCGCCTTCCTGATGACCGCCGGCAACCAGGCGCAGACCGGCCTCTCCGAAATGGCGCTCGGCCTGATCGAGGATGAGCGGGTGACATCGCTCGGCCTGCATATCGAGGCCTTCGATTCGGTAGCCGGCTTCGAACGGTTGGCTGCGCGGGCACGCGAACTGAAGAAGCCGATCATCGCCATGAAGGTCGGTCGCTCCGAACAGGCGCGGCAGGCCACTGTCTCGCACACCGCGTCACTGGCCGGCTCGGACGCGGCCTCCGGCGCTTTCCTGAGGCGGCTGGGCATTGCGCGCGTCGATTCCATTCCGGCCTTCATCGAGGCGCTGAAGCTGCTGCACATCACTGGTCCGCTCCCGGGCTATCGCCTGTCGTCTATGAGCTGTTCTGGCGGCGAGGCTTCTGTCATGGCCGACAGCGCCGAAGGTCGCTGGGTCAATTTCCCGGTTTTGACGGAAAAACACCGCGCCCATGTCAAGTCGACGCTCGGGCCGCTGGTCGCGGTCGCCAACCCGCTCGACTACCACACCTTCATCTGGAACAATGAGCCGGCGATGACCGCCACCTTCACCGCCATGGTGTCGGGCGGCTTTGACTTGAACATGCTGGTGCTCGACTTTCCGCGCCCGGACCGTTGCTCGGTCACCGACTGGTGGGCGACGCTGCGCGCCTTCGAATCGGCGCTGAAGACCAACAAGGCGCATGGCGCGATCGTCTCCTCGCTGCCGGAGAACCTGCCGGAGGAATACACCGCGGAGCTGATGGCGCGCGGCATGGTGCCGCTGTTCGGCATTTCCGAGGCCATGGATGCCGCAGGCGCAGCGGCCTTCATCGGCTGGGCATGGGCCGAACCGCAGGCGCAGCCGGTCGACACCTCCGCTGCTGGCGCCGCCGGCGGCGCGCATGTCACGCCCGACGAAGCCGAAGCCAAGGCGCGGCTGATCAAGGCCGGGCTTCCCGTGCCCAAGGGCGAGCGCGCCGGCAATGCGGTCGAGGCGGTGATTTCCTCGATGGCGCTCGGCTTTCCCGTCGCCCTGAAGGCGCTGGGCGTCACCCATAAATCCGAGGTCGGCGCCGTCAGGCTCAACCTCAAGGACGCCGAATCCGTCAGCACGGCGGCGCATGATCTGCTGCCGCTCGGCACCGGCCTCTATGTCGAGCGCATGGTGCGCGACGGCGTCGCCGAACTGATCGTCGGCTTCACCAGGGATCCGATGTTCGGCGCTGTCATGACGCTGGGCACTGGCGGCGTGCTGGTCGAACTGCTGCGCGACAGCGTCACCTTGATGTTGCCGGCGACCCGCGACGACATCGAGGCGGCTTTGCGCGGCCTGAAGCTGTTCCCGCTGCTCGAAGGCTATCGCGGCCGGCCGAAGGCCGACGTCGCGGCCGCCATCGACGCCATCGCGGGCATTGCCGACTTCGTGCAGAAGAATGCCGGCGAGATCGAGGAACTCGACATCAACCCGTTGATCGTCTGCGTCGAAGGCAAGGGCGCCTGGATCGCAGACGCGCTGCTGGTGCTGGGAGAGAACAAGAATGTCTGACGTCATTTCCACCCGCCGCGAAGGCTCGATCCTCGAGGTCACCCTCGACCGGCCCAAGGCCAACGCCATCGACCTGAAAACCTCGCGGCTGATGGGGCAAACCTTCAAGGCGTTCCGCGACGATCCGGAATTGCGCGTCGCCATCGTCAAGACATCCGGCGACAAGTTCTTCTGCGCCGGCTGGGACCTGAAGGCGGCCGCCGGCGGCGACGCGGTCGACGGCGACTATGGCGTCGGCGGCTTCGCCGGCCTGCAGGAATTGCGTGACTTGAACAAGCCGGTCATCGCTTGCGTCAACGGTATGGCGGTGGGTGGCGGCTTCGAACTCGCGCTGTCCTGCGATCTCATCTACGCCTCCGACCACTCCTCCTTCGCGCTGCCCGAAATCCGCGCCGGCACGTTGGCCGACGCGGCGACGATCAAGCTGCCGAAGCGCATTCCCTATCATGTCGCCATGGACCTTCTGTTCACCGGCCGTTGGATGGATGTCGCGGAAGCGCATCGCTGGGGCCTGGTCAACGAAGTGCTGCCCAAGGAAAAGCTCGAGGACCGCGTCTGGGAGATCGCGCGCCTGCTCGCCAGCGGCCCGCCACTGGTGTTTGCGGCGATCAAGGAGACCGCGCGGGTGGCCGAAGCGCTGACCTTCCAGGACGCCATGAACAAGGTGACGCGCCGGCAGTTGGCGACGGTCGACGCGCTCTATGGGTCGGAAGACAATATGGAAGGGTTCCGCGCCTTCGCCGAAAAGCGCGATCCGGTGTGGAAGGGGAAGTGATTTACCCTTCCCTTGATGGAGAGGGTCGGACCGAGGGTCCGGGGTGGGGTGAAGCGCGCCGCCCGCCGCTCCGCGGCGCTCTCCCGCATCAAGGGGGAGGTAAAGGAGCTCCATGACCGACTACACAAAACTCATCGACGCCGAGACCTGGGCCTTCATCGAGCGGACCAATTCGTATTATCCGCCCGATACGATCGACTACACGATCGCGCAGCAGCGCGAGATATATGACCGCATGTGCCGGGAGTTCTTTGCCGGCTATCCCCAGGGTGTGACGGTCGAAACCTCGGCCATTGCTACGCCCGCGCACGACATCCCGATCCGCATCTACCGAAGCGCCCCGCAACCGGCGGCGACTGTGCTCTACATCCACGGCGGCGGCTTCATTCTTGGCGGGCTGGACAGCCATGACGACGTTTGCGCCGAGCTCTGCGCCCGCACCACCTACGAAATTGTCTCCGTCGATTACCGGCTGGCACCGGAGCATCTGCATCCGGCCGCCTTTGACGACGCGATGAGCGCCTTTGCATGGGCCGCTTCCACGCGCGACCGACCCATCCTGCTTTGCGGCGACAGCGCCGGCGGCAATCTCTGCGCCGCCGTCGGCCACGCCACGCGCGGCCATGCGAAACGGCCGGCGGGCCAGTTGCTGATCTATCCCGGCCTTGGCGGCGACCGCTCGAAGGGCTCCTATGTTACGCATGCCGAAGCGCCGATGCTGACCATGCGCGATCTCGAATTCTACAAGCACATCCGCACCGGCGGGCAGGATCGCGGCGGCGATGCGACGCTGGCGCCGCTTGCCGATACCGACTTCGCCAAACTGCCGCCGACCGTGCTGATCACCGCACAGTGTGACCCGCTGTCTTCGGACGGCGAGGCCTATCGTGACCGCATCATCGAGTCGGGCGGGCGAGCCACCTGGTTCGAGGAACCGGGTCTGGTGCACGGCTATCTCAGGGCCCGCCACACGGTCGGTCGCGCCCGCGAAAGTTTCACGCGGATTGTCGACGCGGTGGCCGCTCTTGGACGGGGCGCTTGGCACTGGTGAGCGGTTTCCCGTCTCACGACGGGCCCCGGTGACGTCGTTTCACGCCACCGAGCGTCCCGCCGCCCGGCCGGCGCTGCGGCCGGAGAAGATGCAGCCGCCGAGGAACGTACCTTCCAGCGCGGCATAGCCGTGCACGCCGCCGCCGCCGAAGCCGGCGGCTTCGCCCACCGCATAGAGCCCGGCGACCGGCTGGCCATCCGCATCCAGCACGCGGCTGTCGAGATCGGTCTGCAGGCCGCCCAGCGTCTTGCGGGTCAGGATGTTGAGACGCACCGCGATTAGTGGGCCGTTTGCCGGATCGAGCATCTTGTGCGGCTTGGCCGTGCGGATGAGCTTGTCGCCGAGATAGGCGCGGGCGCCGCGCAGCGCGGTGACCTGCATGTCCTTGGAGAATGGATTGTCGAGTTGGCGATCGCGGGCGCGGATCTCACGTTCCACCTGCGCGAGCTCGAGCAGCGGCTCGCCGCCGGCCAGCGCGTTCATGCGCGCCACCAGCTTCGAAAGGTCGGCCTCGACGATGAAATCCTCGCCCTTCTCCATGAAGGCCTTCACCGGACCCGGAATGCCTGACGTCGCGCGGCCGAGCACCTGGCGCCAGCTCTTGCCGGTGAGGTCCGGGTTCTGTTCGGAACCCGACAGCGCGAACTCCTTCTGGATGATCTTCCTGGTCAGGATGAACCAGGAATAGTCGAAGCCGGTGCTCATGATGTGGCTTAGCGTGCCCAGTGTGTCGAAGCCGGGATAGAGCGGTACCGGCAGGCGCTTGCCCCTGGCATCGAGCCAGAGCGACGACGGGCCGGGCAGGATGCGGATCGCGTGTTCGGTCCAGATCGGCGCCCAGTTCCTGATGCCCTCGACATAGTGCCACATGCGGTCACGGTTGATGATCGAGCCGCCGGCCCGTTCCGTGATCGCCAGCATGCGGCCGTCGACATGGTCGGGCACGCCGGTGATCATGCGCTTGGGCGCCGTGCCCAGGCGCTTGGGCCAGTTTTCCCGCACCAGCTGGTGATTGCCGCCGATTCCGCCGGAGGCGACGATCACCGCTTGCGCATGCAGCTCGAAATCGCCCGATATGTCGCGCGAGCTCTTGTGGCCGCGCTCGACGGTGCTGGGTTCGAGGATATCGCCGCGCACACCGGTCACCACAGCGCCCGTCCGCGTCAGTTCGTTGACCCGGTGGCGGAACTTGAAGCTGACCAATCCACGCTTTTGCGCCTCGCGCACGCGCTGCACGAACGGCTCGAGCACACCGGGGCCGGTGCCCCAGGTGATGTGGAAGCGCGGCACCGAATTGCCATGGCCGATGGCATTGCCGCCGCCGCGCTCGGCCCAGCCGACCACGGGAAAGAATTTCAGGCCGCGCTGCAGCAGCCAGGAGCGTTTCTCGCCGGCGGCGAAACCGACATAGGCTTCCGCCCATCTGCGCGGCCAGAAATCCTCCGGCCGGTCGAAAGCGGCGGTGCCCATCCAGTCCTCGAGCGCCAGATCATGCGAATCGCGGATGCGCATGCGCCGCTGCTCGGGGGAATCGACGAGGAAAAGCCCGCCGAACGACCAGAATGCCTGGCCACCCAGCGACTGCTCGGGCTCCTGGTCGACGATGATGATCCTCTTGCCGGCCTCGGCAAGCTCGGCGGCGGCGACCAGCCCGGCAAGGCCGGCGCCGACAATGATCACGTCCGCGTCGTCAGCCATTTTTCCTCCCAGAATTAGCCGGCTACTTTATTGCAAAGACCTAGACAGCCTCCCAGCCGTCCTTGCCGCCGGCGCGGAAGATGGCGTCGATGACCTTCTGGTTGAGCACGGATTCCTCCAGCGTGAAGACACGCTCCTTGCCGCCCTGTGCCGCGCGCGCGAAAGTCTCGACCTCCAGCCGGTACTGCTGCGTGCCGGGAAAGCGGAACACCTGCGCCTCGGTGTGGTTCTGGTTGTGCAGTTCAACGCGGTGATGATCGTAGAGCCCGGCATTGAAGGGCGAAAAGACCTCGATGAAACCCTTCTCGCCGTGGAACACCATCACCTGACGCGCAGCCATCTGCGTCGACAAATAGAAGGACAGTTCGAAATCGCCGAAATCGGCGCGGATCGAGGAGTAGATGTCGGTGCCGAATTTCTTGTCGCGCTCGATCGTCGCCTGCACGCGGCTGGGCTCCTTGCCGGTCGAGAAGCGCGTCGACACGGTCGGGTAGACGCCGATGTCGGGCAATGCGCCGCCGCCGAGGTCGAGCTGGTTGCGCATGTTGTTGGGGTCGACATTGTAGTAGGAGAACGCGCCCTGCACATGGCGCAGCCGGCCGATGGCGCCGCTGGCGATGAGATCGCGCACCTTGATCCATTGCGGATGGTAGATGACCATGAAGGCTTCGCAGACCAGCACCTTCTTGGCATCGCGCAGCTTGATCAGGGGGAGAATATCCTTGGCGTCAAGCGCGAGCGGCTTCTCGACCAGCACATGTTTTCCCGCCTCGATCGCCTTCGCCGTCCATTCGACATGCTGCGAGGTCGGCAACGGGATGTAGACGCCGTCAATATCCTTGGAGGCCAGCAGTTCCTCGTACGATCCGAACGCATGGCGCGCGCCGAACCGCTCGGCCAGGGCCTTGGCTTTCGACAGGTCTCGGCTGGCGATCGCCGACAGCACGCCGTTCTCCGCCTCGACGATTGCCGGCAACAACTGCTCGCGGCCGATCTTGGCCGTCGACAACACACCCCATCGGAACATCACGCTTCTCCATGTCGGTTACATCAGGCGAGGTTTGCCCGAAATCGACGGAAAAGCCAATGACCGGGGCTGACCCTAGCTCAGCCCCGCTTCCCCATCAGCGTCATGTCGAAGTTGACGACGTTGGAATAGAGCGGTGTGCCGACATCCATGCCGTAGCGCGACCGCAGCACCTTGCCGGTGACATGGAATTTGATTGTGCCGCCCTTCAAGCCGTCGAGTTCGGCGGTGAACTTTTCCGCAAACGTCTTGCCGCGCGCTGTCAGCCTGCCGGTGACAAGCGCTGACGTATCGCCGGTGCGGGTCACGCTGGTCGAGCGGAACTGGATCTCCGGGCTGTTTGCCGCATCGAACACCGCGTCGGAGCGCAGGAAGGCATCGATGCGGCTCTGGCCGGTACCGACGCTTTCGGGATAGATGGTAAGGTCGACCTTCGAGCGCCCGACATCGCCATTGTCGATGCGGATCGTGCCCTTGAAGCGGGCGAAGGCGCCGTCGAAGCCGCCGCCGCCGGCCTTGCCTATGGTGAAACGGATGCTGGAGCCTGCCGGGCTGACCGTGTAGCTGCCAGCGGCGTCGCTCAACGCCACCGCCGCGGCTGCGGGCACGGCAAGGCATGCGGCAAAAGCCGCGAATCCAAGGATGCGCGCATGCATGGGATTGTTCCTTTCCTGGAGGCAACGCGTTTGGCGTCCTCACCTCACAAACGCGGGAGGTCCCCGCTCTATTCCCCTTCTGACGAAGGCGTGATCATGCGCGTGAGCACGCTGTCGTGAAGCAGGAAGTGGTGGCGCAGGGCGGCCGCGATATGCAGCGCGACCAGTGCGATGCCCACATAGGCGAGATACCAGTGTGCGGCCGCCCAGAAGCTTTCGGCGGCATCGGATTCGGCGAGCGGCAGATTGGGCATCACGAACAGGTTGAACGGCATGGTCGGGATTTCCAGCGTCGAGACCGAAACCAGCGCCCAGCCGGACAGGGGCAAGGCGATCTGGAAGGCATAGAGCGCCAGATGCGCCAGCGGTGCCGTTCGCCGCTCCAGCGCGCCGACCGAAGCCGGCAGCGGCGGCGTCGCATGGCCGAGCCGCCAGGCGATGCGCAGGATGATGAGGCCAAGCAGCAAAAAGCCCAGGGATTTGTGCAGCTGAATCAGCTCGAAAGCGGTGCGCTGGCTGGTCAGCCGCACCATGACGAAGCCAAGGGCGAATTGCCCGATGAAGATGATGCCGATCAGCCAGTGGAGGAGAATGGTTGCCCAGCCGTAGCGGGTTGGCGTGTTTGTGATTGAAGTCTGCATGGCGTGTGAACGAATGCCGGGTCGGCTTTCTTCCGGCGCCCTCACCCTCCCCCGTGTGGGGAAGGTCGATCCGCAAAGCGGATCGGGGTCGGGGTCCTCGTAGGGCGCTACCCCCCACCCCGGCGCGCAATCTCCGCTTCGCTGCGACTGCGAGCCGACCCTCCCCACAACCGGGAGGGTGAGGGACGTTGCCTAACCGCTCACCTTGAAGAAATCCACAAATGCCCTGAGCGCCGGGCGCATCTGCCGGCGGCTGGGGTAATAGACGAAGAACCCGTCGAAGGGCGGGCACCAGTCCTCGAGCACGCGGATCAGCCTGCCGTCGGCCAGCGGCGCGCGGACATAGTCTTCGAAGACGAAGGCGAGGCCGGTGCCGTCGATTGCTGCTTGCGCGATCAGATGATCCTCGTCGAGGATCAGCGGCCCTTGCGCGGCGATCTCGATTTCCTCGCCGCCCTTCGCGAATTCCCAGCGATAGAGAACGCCGCTGGAGAAGCGGAAGCGGATGCAGCGATGATCGGCAAGGTCGCGCGGATGATGCGGTCTCGGCATGGCCGCGAAATAGGATGGCGCGCCGACCACAGCGCCGCGAATGTCCGGCCCGATACGCACCGCGATCATGTCGCGCTGCAGGCTCTCGCCAAGCCGCACGCCGGCGTCGAAACCGCCTTCCACCACATCGGTGAAACGATCCTCGATGAGGATCTCCAGCACGATGTCGGGATAGGCCTTGGCAAAGGCGCCGAGCCGTGGCGTCAGCACCAGATGCGCCGCCGTGCGCGGCACGCTGAGCCGGAGATTCCCGGCCGGCCGGTCGCGCGCCTCGAGTGCCGTCTCCAGCGCCAGGTCGATTTCGGAAAGGGCAGGACGTAACCGCTCCAGCAATTGCGCACCCTCTTCCGTCGGCGCGACGCTGCGGGTGCTGCGCGCCAGCAGCCGCACGCCGAGCCGTGCCTCCAGGCTGGACACCGCATGGCTGACCGCCGACGGCGCGATGGCCAATTCCCTGGCCGCGCCGCGAAAACTGCCGCATTGGGCAACGGTTGCCAGCACGGCAAGTTGGGAAAGATGTGCTCGGTTCATTGATCTATTTCTTGGAACAGCCCGTACAAATGAGAGCCGATTATCGAACAGACTGCAAGGCGCTATTTCTGCTGCATCACAACAAGGAGACGCGTGATGCAAGCCCGCAAGCTAGGAACTGAATTGAACGTCTATCCCGTCGGCCTCGGCTGCATGGGCATGAGCTTCGCCTATGGCGGCCAGCCGGAGGCAGAGGCGATCGCCACGCTGCACCGCGCCGTCGAGATCGGCGTCGACTTCTTCGACACGGCGGAAGTCTATGGTCCTTACGAGAACGAGATCCTGCTCGGCAAGGCGCTGAAGTCGGTGCGGAACAAAGTGACGATCGCCACCAAATTCGGCTTCAAGATTCTGGAGGAAGGCACCGGCCTCGACCGCATGGCCGGCGTCGACAGCCGCCCCGAGCACGTCAAGGCGGTGGCCGAGGCCTCGCTGAAGCGGTTGGGCACCGATGTCATCGACCTCTATTACCAGCACCGTGTCGATCCCAACGTGCCGATCGAGGATACGGTCGGCGCCATGGCAGAGCTGGTGCGCGAGGGCAAGGTGCGCGCGCTCGGCCTGTCGGAGGCAAGTGCGGCGACCATCCGCCGGGCGCATGCCGTGCATCCGATCGCTGCCGTGCAGAGCGAATACTCGCTGTGGACCCGCGACCCGGAAGAGGAGGTCTTCGCCGTTTGCCGTGAACTCGGCATCGGCTTCGTTCCCTACAGCCCGCTCGGCCGTGGTCTTTTGACGGGCAAGATCGCCAGGCCCGAAACGCTCGACGATGGCGACTGGCGCCGGACCTTGCCGCGCTTCCAGGCCGAGGCCATGCAAGCCAATGCCAAGGTCATCGCCACGCTGGAAGGGATGGCGGCGGAAAAGGGCGTGACCTCGGCGCAGCTGGCGCTGGCCTGGGTGCTGCACCAGGGCGATTTCATCGTACCGATCCCGGGTGCGCGAAAAATCCGCCACCTGGAGCAGAACACGGCGGCGGCCGGGATTGAACTGAGCGCGGCCGAAGTGGCGGCGATCGGCGATGCGCTGTCGCCGGAAAAGGTGGTCGGCAAACGCTACACCGAGGAGCTGCTGGCTCTGGTGAATGGGTGAATTGCAATTCAGAATTCGGAAAGGGGCGCTTCGGCGCCTCTTTTTGCAGCGTTGAAGGAGGGAGACGTCCGCGCGAGGCGCCCCCCTCTGTCCTGCCGGACATCTCCCCCACGAGGGGGGAGATTGGGTGCCGTCCCGGCTTTCGCTAATCGCTGACGTTGGAGAATGGGCGGGGCGCCGAAGCTGCTGATCTCCCCCAAGTGGGGGAGATGTCCGGCAGGACAGAGGGGGGCGCCTCGCGCCGACATTTCTATGTCTGCACCCTACCAAGGCACCACACTAATCTCAGGCCAGTTTTCCTTTGCCCGCTTGCCCTTCGCCTCATGCGTTCGCTGGTTGTCCGTCACCCGGTTCGGCGTGATGCGAAACGAGAAGACGTCATCAAGCCCGAACGGCGCCACCAGCTCCATCTGCCCGCCGGCATCGTAGCGCACCCCGACCCCATGCGTCTTCGAGGCAAAATAGCTGATGGGTTCGCTGGAACTCGTATAGCGCGGGCAGGGCTGCCCGAATTTCTGCGGATACCACAGATGCACCCGCGCCTGGTTGCGCACCTCGACCGGCAGCGCCAGCCCCTCGAAATGCCGCGCCGCCCGGCGGATGACAGCATCCTCGGCCTCATAGGACAGGTCGCTGTCGTCGAAATAAAACAGGTCGACATCCTTGATGCCGTAACCCGACGGCTTGCCGGTCAGATGGTTCCAGACTGTATTGTAGAGCGCCCCAGAAACCACCAGCCAGTCCGGCAGCTCAAGCGTGCGGGCCCGCGCCAGCGCCTCATGGACGAGCGGGTCCCCCAAGATGATGTCGAGGAACGCCGCGCGCTGTGCTTCGAACGGCAGCCCGGAATAGCGCAGATGGTCCATCGCCCTTTGGAGGACGATTCGCCATCTGCCCGCAAGCCGTGGTTTCTGCGCGATTCCGGACGGAAAACCGCCAAGCACTTTTCCTGGAATTGCTTCAGCCGCGCAGCACGCCACCCGTCTGCTTGCCGACATTCTCGACGATGCGCTTGGCCAGCGCCTCGAAATCCTCGTCGGTCAGCGTCTTCTCGACCGGCTGGATCGACACTTCGATGGCGATCGATTTTTTGTCGGCGCCGAGCGACGCTCCTTCGAAAATGTCGAAGACCGTGACGGCTGTGATCAGCTTCTTGTCGGCGGCAAGTGCTGCGCGCACCAGCGCGCCCGCCTCGATCGCTTTGTCGACGACGAAGGCGAAGTCGCGCTTCACCGCCTGAAAGGCGGAGAGTTCCAGCTTCGGCTTGGTCTTCGTCGGCTTGGCCTTCGGCTCCGGCACGGCGTCGACGAACACTTCGAAGCCGCAGAGCGGGCCGGAAACGTCGAGCCCTTCCATCGTCTTGGGATGGAATTCGCCGAACGTGCCGAGCACGGTCTTCGGCCCGAGCTTGATCGTTCCGGACCGGCCGGGATGGTACCAGGCTGGACCGCCCGCCTCGATCTGCAGCCGCTCGACCGGCGCGCCGCAGGCTTCGAGCGCCGCGATCGCATCGGCCTTGGCGTCGAACACGCCGACGGGGCCGGAATTGCCGGCCCAGCTGCGGCCCGAGCCGTCGAGCTTGGCGGTGCCGCGGCGCACGCCGGCGGCGACGCGCCGCTGCTGGTCGGCGCCGTCGCCCTCATAGGTGCCCGAGACCTCGAACAGCGCGACATCGCCAATGCCCTTGTCGGCATTGCGCTGCGCGGCGGCGATCAGCCCCGGCAGCAGCGACGGCCGCATGTCGGACATGTCGGCGGCGATCGGGTTGGCAAGCTTCAGCGCCTTCTGGCCGCCGCCGAACAGCTCGGCATGCTTGGCCGGGATGAACGACCAGGTGACGGCCTCCATCATGCCGCGCACGGCAAGCGCGCGCTTGGCGGTGCGGGTGCGGACCTGCAGCGTGGTCAGGATCTTCGAATTGACCGCGTCATGCGCGCCGAGCGGCTGCGGCGCGATGTTGTCGACGCCGTGGATGCGCATCACCTCCTCGACCAGGTCGGCCTTGCCGTCGACATCGGGACGCCAGGACGGCACCGCCACATCGACGACATCGCCCGAACCCTGCGGCTTGAAGCCGAGGCGCGACAGGATGTCGAGGCTTTCCGCCTCAGGCACCTCGATGCCGGTCAGCCGCGTCACTTCCGACAGCGGGAAGGAGACGATCTTGGGCTTGTGGCCGGCATAACCGACGACTTCGGTCTCGGCCGGCTCACCGCCGCAGAGATCGAGCACCAGCCTCGTCGCCAGCTCGATGCCGGGGACCATGAATTCAGGGTCGACGCCGCGCTCGAAACGGTAGCGCGCATCGGTGATGATGCCGAGCGTGCGGCCGGTGCGGGCGGTGGTGATCGGATCCCAAAGCGCCGATTCGATCAGCACGTCCGTCGTGTTCTCGTCGCAGCCGGAATGCTCGCCGCCCATCGCGCCGGCGATGGATTCGACGCCATTGTCATCCGTGATGGCGCACATGTCGGGCGTCAGCGTGTATTCGCGACCGTCCAGCGCCATCACCTTCTCGCCGTCCCTGGCGCGGCGCACGACGAGATTGCCGGCGACCTTCCTGGCGTCGAACACATGCAGCGGGCGGCCGCGATCGAAGGTGACGTAGTTGGTAATGTCGACCAGCGCGCTGATCGGCCTGAGACCAATGGCGATCAGCCTTTGCTGCAGCCATTTCGGCGAGGGGCCGTTCTTGACGCCGCGCACCAGCCGCAAGGCGAAGCCCGGGCAAAGCTCCGGCGCCTCGATCACCACTTTGACCGGCGTCTGGCCCTTGCCGGCAATCTTTTCGACCGCAGCGCTTTTCAGCGTGCCGAGCCCGCTTGCCGCCAGATCCCTGGCAATGCCGTAAACGCTGGTGGCATCCGGCCGGTTCGGCGTCAGGTTGATCTCGATGACCGGATCGTCGAGATGGGCGTAGGACGCGAAGCTGGCGCCGACCGGCGCGTTCTCGGGCAGGTCGATGATGCCGTTGTGCTCATCGGACAGTTCCAGCTCGCGCTCGGAACACATCATGCCATGGCTCTCGACGCCGCGGATCTTGCCGACCGTCAGCGTGACGTCGATGCCGGGCACATAGGTGCCGGGCGCGGCGAAAGCACCGATCAGGCCGGCGCGGGCATTCGGCGCGCCGCAGACGACCTGGACGGGGGGCTTGCCGTCGCCGGTATCGACGGTCAGCACCCGCAGGCGGTCGGCATCGGGGTGCTGCACCGCCGTCAGCACCTTGGCGATGACGAAGGGTTTCAGGCTCGACTTGTCGTCGACATGCTCGACTTCGAGGCCGATCGACGTCAGCCGCTCAACGATCACGTTGAGCGTGGCGTCGGTCTCGAGATGATCCTTGAGCCAGGAGAGGGTGAATTTCATGGGGCTGTTCCGTCTGGTCTTTTGACGCTTGATTTCAGATGTCTCGGCAGATCGTCGGACATATGCAGGAAGGGAAGCTGCTCGCTGACATAGGCATGCAGCGTCGGCTTGAAATCGGCCGGCGCGTCCATGGCGCCGAGCATGAAATAGATGTCGTCTGTCAGCCGCTCGTCGACATAGGTGATGGGCGAGCCGCAGACGCCGCAAAACGAGCGCGTCACCGGGCCGTTCTCGTACATCATCAGCGCCTTGCCGGTGAACGCCACTTTATCGGCCAGGAAGCCGACAAAGGCCGAGACCGGCGCGCCGCTGGCCCGCCGGCAATCGCCGCAATGGCAATAGCCGACGTGATGCGGCTCGGCCGAGGCCTCGAACCGCACGGCGCCGCAGCGGCAGCCGCCGATGTGGAGCGCTGTCATGCGCTCAAGCCGCCGAACAGCGTCGGCATGTCGAGTGGCCGGAAACCGTAATGCGACAGCCAGCGCACGTCCGCGTCGAAGAAGGCGCGGAGGTCCGGCATGCCGTATTTGAGCATGGCGATGCGGTCGATGCCCATACCCCAGGCAAAGCCCTGATACTCGTCGGGATCGAGCCCGCCGGCGCGCAGCACATTGGGGTGCACCATGCCGCAGCCGAGGATCTCCATCCAGTCGGAGCCTTCGCCGAAGCGCACTTCGCCGGGCCGCGAGCGGTCGCACTGGATGTCGACCTCGAGGCTTGGCTCGGTGAACGGGAAGAAGGACGGCCGGAAGCGCATCTTGACTGACGGCACCTCGAAGAACGCCTTGCAGAATTCCTCCAGCACCCACTTCATATTGGCGACATTGGCCGTCTTGTCGATCACCAGACCCTCGACCTGATGGAACATCGGCGAGTGCGTGGCGTCGGAATCCTGGCGGTAGGTCTTGCCCGGAATGACGATGCGGATCGGCGGCTTCTGCTTCTCCATGGTGCGGATCTGCACGGGCGAGGTGTGCGTGCGCAACAGCTTGCGCTCACCCTTCTCGTCCGGCTGGAAGAAGAAGGTGTCGTGCATCTCGCGCGCCGGATGTCCTTCCGGGAAATTCAGCGCGGTGAAATTGTAGTAGTCGGTCTCGACATCGGGACCTTCGGCGATGGCGAAGCCGAGATCGCCGAAGATTGCGGCGATCTCGTCGATGACCTGGCTGATCGGATGGATGCGGCCGCGCTCGGCCGGCGACTGCCGCACCGGCAGCGTCACGTCGACCTTCTCGGCGGCGAGACGTGCTGCGATCGCCACATCCCTGAGTTCGGCCTTGCGGGCCGTCAGCGCCTCGGTGACGCGGTTCTTGAGGCCGTTGATGACGGGGCCCTTGAGCTGGCGCTCCTCGGCGGTCATGGCGCCAAGCGTTTTCAGCATCTCGGACACGGTGCCCTTCTTGCCGAAGGCGGCGATACGCACGGCCTCGATGGCCGGCTCATCGGCGGCAGATGCGATATCGGCCAGCAGTGAATCTTCCAGGGCTTCAAGATTTCCAGCGGTGGCGTTCACAGTGAAGCTCTCTCGATAGGGTGACCGACACCATTTTGGTTCGTCGTCACCATTTTGGTTACATCAGGGTCAAAAAAGAACCCGCGCCAGCCGTGCCAGCGCGGGTTCCCCATAATCAGAATTGCGAATGCTTGGGAAGCGCTGGTCTTAGGCGACAGCGCTTTCAAAAGCGTTCGGCGTGGTGTTCTTCAGATATTCGAGCGCGACCTTGGCCTTGGCCACGAGCGCGGCGAAAGCCTGCGGCTCATGGATGGCCATGTCGGACAGGATCTTGCGATCGATCTCGATGCCGGCCTTGTTGAGGCCGTCGATGAAGCGGCCATAGGTCAGGCCATGCTCGTGGGTCGCGGCGTTGATGCGCTGGATCCACAGCGCGCGGAACGAGCGCTTGCGGTTCTTGCGGTCGCGGTAGGCGTACTGCAGCGACTTTTCCACCGCCTGCTTGGCGATGCGGATGGTGTTCTTGCGACGGCCGTAGAAGCCCTTGGCGGCTTTCAGGACCTTCTTGTGCTTGGCGTGCGAGGTGACGCCTCTTTTTACGCGTGCCATGTCATGATCTCCTTAAAAGCAATTCCTGGAAAAGTGTCTTGCGGTTTTCCGTTCGGAATTGCGTAAAACTAATGCGTGTCCAGACCGAATGCTCAGAGGCCGTTCGGCAGAAAATTCTTGATGACCTTCTTGCCATCCGGTTCAGCCAGAACCATCGTGCCGCGGGCATTTCGAATGAACTTGTTGGAACGCTTGATCATGCCGTGACGCTTGCCGGCCGCAGCCGACAGGACTTTACCCGTACCTGTGATCTTGAACCGCTTCTTGGCGGCCGACTTGGTCTTCATCTTGGGCATTTTGCTACTCCGTCTTGTTGGCGCACTATCGCGCTTCTTGTTCGCTCCGGGCCGACCAAAGCCCGAAAAGCAAATGAAACCGCCACGGCATGCCCTGCCGGGCGGTTTTCTTGAACGGCGGTCCTATACGTCAAAGACGGCCTGTACGCAACACCTGAAGCCGTGCGGCGCTCTGTCCCGATCAGGGCAGCGTAAACCACACAGGCAGCACGCCCGACTGCTGCGCGCCGTCGATCAGTTCGAAGGCCGGCAGCGCGATCAGGAACACCAGGCCGTCGAGCAGCGTGGTCAGCAGCAGGCGCGGCTTGAAGCTGCCGGTGTCGCCCTCCTGATAGAGGGAAAGTTTCGGAAAGAAGCGCGGCACCTTCTCCAGATAGGCCTGATAGGGCGCCCCAAGTGCCTCCTTGAGGAATTTCTCTTCGCGCAGGATGACGATGTGGAAAGCCCCCGCGCATAGCAGTGCGAACAGGATAATGCCCGAGAACGAACCAATCTGCGCGCCGACGCCGGCCGCGGCCACGGTCGAGAACACATAAAGCGGGTTGCGGGTGATCGAGTACGGCCCGCCCGTCACCACCTCGGAGGACTTGCGCCCGCCAATATAGAGCGTGGCCCAAAGGCGGCCGACGATGCCGAGGAAAATCAGCAGCACGCCGAACATCTCGACTGTTTCATGCACAGGCGTGTCGGGTGGGAAGGTCGATTGACCGAACAGCAGGGCCAGAAACAGCACCGCCACGAGCACGGCAAGCACCAGCCGACGCATCTGCTGGTAATTGCCCAGCCCGTATTTGAGTTCGTTGTCCAAGGGGATATCCGATCGTCGAGGAGCTATTGCATGTCGCCCAAAAGTGGGTCCGGTTTTGGGAGGACGACATGCATAAAAACAAAGCCGGCGATCGCAGCTTTAGCCGAGAAACAGGCGTCCCGCCGATCGCCGGGACGCTCTGCAAGACAATTCAGGCGGATTTGGAGCGCTGGTTGCGCCTGACTTTATCGTGATCTCAGGTGTTGATATTCAGCACACCTTAGCGCGGCGCCAGCACCATCATCATCTGGCGGCCTTCGAGCTTCGGCTCCGCCTCGACCTTGGCGATGGTCGCCACTTCCTCGCGCACCTTGTTCAGAAGCTGCATGCCGAGTTCCATATGCGCCATCTCGCGGCCACGGAAGCGCAGCGTCAGCTTGACCTTGTCGCCTTCCTCGAAGAAGCGGCGCACCGCCTTCATCTTGGTCTCGTAGTCATGGCTGTCGATGTTCGGGCGCATCTTGATCTCCTTGATCTCGATGACCTTCTGATTCTTGCGCGCCTCGGCCGCCTTCTTCTGGTTGGCGTACTTCAACTTGCCGAGATCGAGGATCTTTACGACGGGCGGCACCGCATTGGGCGATATCTCAACGAGATCGAGCCCGGCCTCTTCGGCGAGCAGCAATGCGTCGTTGATGGAAACATCGCCGCGGTTCTGGCCTTCGGCGTCGATAAGCTGGACCCGGGGAACCCGGATGTCACGGTTGGAGCGCGGCCCATCCTTGGTCGGCGCCGCTGCTTTGAAAGGTCTGCGAATGGTCGTGGTCTCCTTGGCCGTTTCGTTCAGGATTTGTCAGTCTTGATGCGTGGACGCGCCAATGTGGTGAGCGCGCGGGCGGAGTCAATAGCACAGCGTTGACAGAAAATCACCCTGATCACCGCCTGCACCAAACAAAGAAGCAGCGCGAGCACTTTTCGCCACGCCATTGGCTGTGCCACAAGAGCCCGAGCCAGAAGAGGGGCCTGAGGAAAAAGCCATGACCGTCACGCCCCCAACCTTTCTCCCCCCGACCTTTCTCAACGTCGATGGATCGCGCATAGCGGTGCGCCATACGACAGGCGCCGTGCCCGGCATCGTCTGGCTCGGCGGCTACAAGTCGGACATGCTGGGCACGAAAGCGCAGACGCTGTCTGACTGGGCGGCGAAAGAGGGCCGCGCCTTCCTGCGCCATGACTATTCCGGCCACGGCGAATCCGGCGGCGCCTTTGCCGACGGTACGATTTCGAAATGGCTTTCGCAGAGCCTTGTTGTGTTCCGGAAGTTTGCCAAGGGCAATCAGATCCTGGTCGGCTCGTCGATGGGCGCCTGGATCGCGCTGCGCATGGTGCAGGAATTGCGCAAGGTGGGCGACGCAAGCGTCGTCGGTCTGGTGCTGCTGGCGCCGGCGCCGGACTTCACCGCTGAACTGGTCGAGCCGGCGCTGACCAAGGCGCAGAAACGCGCCCTCGCCGAAAGAGGCTTCTTCGAGGAGCCGTCGGACTATTCCGCCGAGCCTTACGTCTACACCCGCGCGCTGATCGAGGACGGCCGCAACAACCTGACAATGACCGGTCCGATTGACACGCATTGCCCGGTCCACATCCTGCAGGGACTGGCCGATCCGGACGTGCCGTCGAGCCACGCGCTAAAGCTGGTCAGCCTGCTGCCGGCCGACGATGTCACCTTGTCGCTCATTCCGGACGGCGATCACCGCCTGTCGCGGCCGCAGGATCTCGACATGCTGGTGCGGGCGGTCGGCGACATGGCCGGGCGGGGCAAGTGACGATGCGCCTTTCCATTCCGGTCTCGGCCTTCGTCGCGGCAATCGTCGGCTTCGGCGGCACGCTGGCCATCGTCATCGCCGCAGCCCACGCGGTCGGCGCGTCGCAAATTCAGACGGCAAGCTGGGTGACGGCCATTTGCCTGGCCATGGCGATCGAGAGCCTGTGGCTGTCGTGGCGCACGAAAATGCCTGTCATCACCGCCTGGTCGACGCCAGGCCTGGCGCTGATGGCGGCGTCGACCGGCTTTTCGATCGGCGAGGCCGTCGCCGCCTTCATCGCCACCGCCATCCTGCTGATCGCCACCGGCCTGTTCCGGCCCCTGACGCAATTGATCTCCAGGATACCGCCCTCGGTCGCTTCCGGCATGCTGGCCGGCATCGTCGTCACCTTCGCCCTCAATGCGGTCAAGACCGTTCCCGTCGACCCCTGGCTGATCCTGCCGCTGATCGCGGCCTTCTTCTTGATCCGCGTGTTCCACCCGGCGCTGTCGGTGCTGTCGGTGCTGGTCGGCGGCGGTCTCGCCGCCTTCCTGACCGGCCGTGTCGGTGGCCTGCCGACACCGGAACTGTCGACGCTGACGCTGATCGCGCCGGATTTCACCGCCAAGTCGATGATCGGCCTGGCGCTGCCGCTCTATCTCGTCACCATGGCCTCGCAGAACCTGTCGGGGCTGGCCGTGCTGCGCGCCGCCGGCTACCACCCGGAGCCCGGCCCGCTGATCGGCGTCACCGGACTGTTTTCCCTGTTGTCGGCGCCATTCGGTGGCTCGACGACCAATCTGGCGGCGATTTCGGCGGCGATCTGCACCGGGCCGGACGTCCATCCCGACCCCGGCGAGCGCTGGAAGACCGGCCCCTTCTATGCGCTCGCCTATCTGATCTTCGCGATTTTCGGCGCCTCGCTGGTGGCGATATTCGCCGTCCTGCCGCAAAGCCTGATCGTGCTGGTGGCGGGTCTGGCGCTGATGGCCTCGCTCGCCAATGCGCTGGCGATCGCACTGAAGCACGAGGGCGATCGCATGGCCGCCACCGTCACCTTCGTCGTCACCGCTTCGGGACTGACCCTGTTCGGCGTCGGCGCCGCATTTTGGGGGCTCATCGCCGGGTTGGTCGTGCTTTTCCTCGACAGGTTCAAAAAGCGATAATCATTTCAGACCCTTGTCCGGTTTTGGCGGATATTGTCTTGAATCGCTGTTTTTGCCTTCCCATTTCGATTCCACGCAGCCGGTCTTGGCTGTCTCCAACCGAAGGAATGGGAGAAAATGAACACATCTGCATTGATCCGCCCGGCCTGGACGCCGGCAACCATCGCGTTGATGGTGATCGGCTTCATGGTGTTCTGGCCGCTCGGCTTCGCCATGCTCGCCTACATCATCTGGGGCGACCGGCTCGACGGCTTCAAGCGTGACGTCAACCGTGCGACCGACGGCATCTTCGCCGGCTGCCGCCGCGGTTCCGACAAGGCCGCGCGCTGGGGCAATGGCTCCGCCCGCACCGGCAACGTCGCTTTCGACGACTGGCGCGAAAAGGAGCTTGAGCGCCTCGCTGAGGAACGCCGCAAGCTCGATGACATGCTGACCGAGTTCGACGACTATGCCCGCGAACTGCGTCGCGCCAAGGATCAGGACGAGTTCGACCGCTTCATGGCGAAGCGCAACAAGTCGACCGCTCCGGCGAAGACCGATCCGAGCACCGGCACGACCCCCACCAAGCGTGGCAAGGGCTCGAACCTGCTTGACGACTGAGGCCGAGCGCATGGCCCCGAAAACCGGAACCGGTTTTCGGAAAAGGTCATGCGCCAACTTGAAGTGCTACAGCGTCCTCTGCGCGTCCCGGAGGACGCGCGGCGCTGTAGGGCAGGCCCGATCGTGAAAAAACGGCGTCGCGCGAGCGGCGCCGTTTCTTTTTTGTTCTAGTCGTTTTTCTCGAATCGCGTATCGTCCCGCCATGACCATCGGATTCTTCCGCAATCTGACGAAGCCCAAGGCCACGCCAGTCGTGGAGCGCGAATATTGCGTCGCCGGTCGCACGCTGCCGCTCAAGATCGTCGAGAGCGCCCGCGCTCGGCGCCTGACGCTGCGCATCGATTCCGGCGGCCAGGGACTGCGCATCACCGTGCCGCCCGGCCTGCGCCGCGGCGAGGTGGACAGGTTCCTCGACCGCCATCAGGACTGGCTGGAGCAGCGGCTGGCCAAGGTGCCGACGCGCCCGCAAGTGCGGCCGGGCATCAAGATCCCGATCCGGGGCGTGCCGCACCGTATCGTCCATGAACCGTCGAAGCGCGGCACCGTGACGGTATCGCGTGACGAGCGCGGCCCGCTGCTGATCGTTCATGGTGACCGTGTGCATCTGCCGCGCCGTATCGCCGACTTCTTGAAGCGTGAGGCCAAGAAGGAGATCGAGAAGCTGGTGATCAAACACACCGAGGCGCTCGGCAAGCGGGCCAAGGCGATCCGCTACAAGGACACGTCCAGCCGCTGGGGCTCGTGCACCTCGGAGGGCAATCTCTCCTTCTCCTGGCGCATCATGATGGCGCCGCAGCCTGTGATAAACTACCTCGTGGCGCACGAGGTGGCGCATCTCAAGGAGATGAACCACGGCCCGAAATTCTGGAAATTGTGCGAAAAACTTTGCCCCGACACCGACCGCTGCAAGGACTGGCTGAAGCGCAATGGCGGCGCGCTGCAGGCGATCATGTTCGAGTAGGCGCGGATGTTGGCAGTGCGAAGAAGGCCGCCGCCGCTGGTGTAGGCGCGGGAGACTGGCCGGGCACTACGCCGCTTCGCCCCAGGATGACGGAAATCAGGGGCGCTCTACTCAATCGTCATTGGCTGCATTCAACTCCTCCGGCCGCAGCCCTTCATCGCCATGATGCGGCCAGGGCAGGAAATTCCGGTCGAATTCATCGCCGCCGAAATAATCGAGCGCCCGATGCGCCTCGGCGCCGTTGAAGGCGGCCTTGTCCATCAGATGGGCGATAACTTCGCGCGCCTGCGCGATCTTCTGCTTCAGTTCGGCAACCGTTCTGTCGGCCATGATCGTTCTCCCGCCCTGCATCCTGCCAATTAATCCCGTCCATCAATAGGTAGCGCCTTTGGGCTTGCCGGCAAACGGTATGCTTTTTCTCGACTCTGCCTCGATTTCATGCCAATTCCCGCACCATGGCGCTCGACATCAAAATCTGCGGCTTGAAGACCGACCAGGCAATGGCCGCGGCGCTCGGCGGCGGTGCCAGCCATGTCGGTTTTATCTTCTTCGCGAAGAGCCCGCGTTATGTCGAGCCGGCGGAAGCCGGGCGGCTGCGCGAAGCGGCGCGCGGCAAGGCCTTGGCGGTTGCTGTCACGGTCGACGCCAGCGACGCCTTCCTGGACGCGATCGTCACGGCGATGCAGCCCGACATGTTGCAGCTGCACGGCTCGGAAACCCCCGAACGGGTGGCGGAACTGAAAGCCCGTTCTGGCTTGCCGGTGATGAAGGCGTTGCCGCTCAGCGAGGCAGCCGATCTCGACCGGATCAAGCCGTTCATCGGCATCGCCGACCGCTTCCTGTTCGATGCCAAGCCGCCGAAAGGCTCCGAACTGCCGGGCGGCAATGGCGTCGCCTTCGACTGGCGCATCCTTGCCGGCCTTGACGCCGGCGTCGATTACATGCTTTCCGGTGGGCTCAACGCCGCCAATATCGGCGATGCCCTTCGGCTTGCGAACCCGCCCGGAATAGACATTTCCTCCGGTGTGGAAAGCGCGCCGGGCGTCAAGGATCCGGCGTTGATCGAACAATTTTTCCGGGCCGTCCGGGCAGCACGCGACAACCGCGCCGCCTGAGCGTGGTTCCAATCAGAGCATGTCCCGGAAAAGTGGAATCCGGTTTTCCGATAAGGACATGCTCAAAACATAAGATTTAGGAGATCGGCGATGGATCAGCCGGCGACACCCAATTCCTTCCGCACCGGACCCGACGAACAGGGCATGTTCGGCATTTTCGGCGGTCGTTTCGTCGCCGAAACGCTGATGCCGCTGATCCTCGACCTCGAGCGGCACTGGAACGAGGTCAAGAACGATCCGGACTTCAGGGCTGAGCTGACCGATCTTTCGACCCATTATGCCGGACGGCCGTCGAAGCTGTATTTCGCCGAGGGTCTCACGAAGCATCTCGGTGGTGCAAAAGTCTATTTCAAGCGCGAGGACCTGAACCATACCGGCTCGCACAAGATCAACAACTGCCTCGGCCAGATCCTGCTGGCCAAGCGCATGGGCAAGAAGCGCATCATCGCCGAGACCGGCGCCGGCCAGCATGGCGTGGCATCCGCCACCGTCGCCGCGCGCTTCGGCTACCCTTGCGTCGTCTATATGGGCGCCACCGACGTTGCCCGGCAGAGCCCGAACGTGTTCCGCATGAAGCTGCTCGGCGCCGAAGTGCGGCCGGTCACCGCCGGCCACGGCACGCTGAAGGACGCTATGAACGAAGCCCTTCGCGATTGGGTCACCAATGTCGAGGACACCTATTACCTGATCGGCACCGCCGCCGGCCCTCACCCCTATCCGGAGCTGGTGCGCGACTTCCAGTCGGTGATCGGCACCGAGGCACGCGCGCAAATCCTCGAACAGGAAGGCCGGCTGCCCGACACCATCATCGCCGCTGTCGGCGGCGGCTCGAACGCCATCGGCCTGTTCCATCCCTTCCTCGACGACAAGGATGTGCGCATCATCGGCATCGAGGCGGGCGGGCGCGGTCTCGACGGCATCGAACACTGCGCCTCGATGAATGCCGGTTCGCCAGGCGTGCTGCACGGCAACCGCACCTATCTCCTGCAGAACGCCGACGGCCAGATCATGGACGGCCATTCGATCTCGGCCGGCCTCGACTATCCCGGCGTCGGCCCGGAGCATTCCTGGCTGCGCGACTCCGGCCGCGTCGAATATGTGCCGATCCTCGACGACGAGGCGCTCGAAGCGTTCAAGCTGACGACGCGCGTCGAAGGCATCATCCCGGCACTGGAATCCGCGCACGCCATCGCCCACGCGGTGAAGATCGTGCCCGCCATGGACAAGGATCAGATCGTCATCGTCAACCTGTCCGGCCGTGGCGACAAGGACGTGCACACGGTGGCCTCGATGCTGGGCATGGAGATCTAGGCCCTTTGGACAGTTTCGATTTGGGAGTTGACTATGAGCAAAATTCGTCCAAAGGGCCAGTCATGACGACCCGCATCGACCGCCGCATGGCAAAACTCAAGACCGAAGGCCGCCCGGCTCTCGTCACCTATTTCATGGGCGGCGACCCCGACTACGACACCTCGCTGTCGATCATGAAGGCGCTTCCCGGCGCCGGCTCCGACATCATCGAACTCGGCATGCCGTTTTCCGATCCGATGGCCGACGGCCCGGCGATCCAGGCGGCGGGCCTGCGGGCGCTGAAAGGCGGCCAGACGCTGGTCAAGACGCTGAAGATGGCGTCCGAGTTCCGCGCCGGCGACAATGAAACGCCGATCGTGCTGATGGGCTACTACAACCCGATCTATATCTACGGCGTCGACCGCTTCCTGAAAGACGCGCTGGCCAGCGGCATCGACGGGCTGATCGTCGTCGACCTGCCGCCGGAAATGGACGAGGAACTCTGCATTCCGGCGCTGAAGGCCGGCATCAACTTCATCCGCCTGGCGACGCCGACCACCGACGACAAGCGCCTGCCCAAGGTGCTGCAGAACACGTCGGGCTTCGTCTACTATGTCTCGATGACCGGCATCACCGGCTCGGCGCTGGCCGACACCGGCAAGGTGGCCGCCGCCGTCAACCGGATCAAGGGCCATACCGATTTGCCGGTCTGCGTCGGCTTCGGCGTCAAGACCGCCGAGCAGGCGCGTGTCATCGGCGCCAATGCCGATGGCGTCGTCGTCGGCACGGCAATCGTCAATGCGGTGGCCAATGTGCTGGGACCGAAGGGCGAAAAGACCGCCGACCCGGCCGAGGCCGTCGCCACGCTGGTCAGCGGCCTGGCGCAAGGCGTGCGTTCGGCCCGCCTTGCTGCCGCCGAATAGTTTTCCTACCTCTGGTCTTGTGCATGTCGTTATCGCCCGGTCCCCTTATGGACGGCATGCACTAACTCTTCTTCGTCAGGACAGGAGCCGAAGCGATGAACTGGATCACCAATTACGTTCGCCCGAAGATCAATTCGATGCTCGGCCGGCGCACCGACATGCCCGAGAATCTCTGGATCAAGGATCCCGAGACCGGCGAAATGGTGTTCCATAAGGATCTGGAATCCAATCAGTTCGTCATCCCGTCTTCCGGCCATCACATGAAGATTTCGGCCAAGGAGCGGCTGAAATACTTCCTCGACGACGGCAGGTACGAGCAGCTCGAAAACCCCAAGGTCGTGCTGGATCCGCTGAAGTTCCGCGACGAGAAGCGCTATACCGACCGGCTGAAGGACGCCAAGGCCAAGACCGGCCTGGAAGACGCCATCGTCAACGCGCTGGGAACCGTCGAAGGCCTGCCGGTGGTGGTGACGGTGCAGGACTTCGCCTTCATGGGCGGCTCGCTAGGCATGGCGGCGGGCGATGCCATCGTGCACGCTTTCGAGGTTGCCCTGCAGCGCAAGCGGCCGCTGATCCTGTTCGCCGCTTCCGGCGGCGCCCGCATGCAGGAAGGTATTTTGTCCCTGATGCAGCTGCCGCGTACCACGGTCGGTGTCGACCGGCTGAAGGAAGCCGGCCTTCCCTATATCGTTGTGCTGACCAACCCGACCACTGGCGGCGTCACCGCCTCCTACGCCATGCTGGGCGACGTGCACATCGCCGAACCCGGCGCGCTGATCGGCTTTGCCGGGCCGCGCGTCATTGAACAGACCATCCGCGAGAAACTGCCGGACGGCTTCCAGCGCTCCGAATACCTGATGGAGCACGGCATGGTCGACATGGTGGTGTCGCGGCTGGAGATGCGCCAAACGATCGCGCGGCTGCTGAAGATGCTGCTCAAGATGCCGGGCGAGCAAAAGCCGCTGGAGCCGGAAATCCTGCCGCCCGCGGTCGTTGCCGCCGAAACCAGGCCGCAAGCCTGACGCACACTGTGCATGTCGCCCAAAAATGACCTCGGTTTTGGGAAAACGACATGCATAACGCGGCGTTGGCCGCCGCGAACAGCGATTGCGCCATGTCCATGGCGCGCTGTAGCCTTTTGATTGCCATGGCCATTCCGGGATTGATTCTGGTGCTCGGGCCATGCGCCGGGATTCTGCGATGACAACGCTTGCCGCCGACCGCGAAATCGAAGCCCTGATGGCGCTTCATCCGAAAGGTTTCGACCTTTCGCTCGACCGCATCACGCGGCTCCTGGAGCGGCTTGGCAATCCGCAGGATCTGCTGCCGCCGGTCATCCACATCGCCGGCACCAACGGCAAGGGTTCCTGCGCCGCCTTTTCGCGTGCGCTGCTCGAAGCCGCTGGCCACCTTGTCCATGTCCACACGTCGCCGCATCTGGTGAACTGGGCCGAGCGCTACCGGCTGGCCGCCGAAGGCGGCGGCAGGCTGGTCGATGACGATGTCTTCGCCGAAGCCATTGCCCGCGTCGCCAAGGCCAATGACGGTCAGAAAATCACCGTCTTCGAGATACTCACCGCTGTCACCTTCATCCTATTTTCCGAACATCCGGCCGAAGCCGCCATCATCGAGGTCGGCCTTGGTGGCCGCTTCGACGCCACCAATATCGTCGCCAGGCCCGCCGTCTCGGTGATCATGCCGGTGTCGATGGACCACGAAGCCTATCTTGGCGACCGTGTCGAACTGATCGCCGCCGAAAAGGCCGGCATCATGAAGCGCGGCTGCCCGGTGGTGATCGGCGCGCAGGAAAGCGAGACAGCGCTGCAGGTGCTGATCGAGACCGCCGAGCGGCTGGAGTGCCCGACCTTCGTCTATGGCCAGGATTTCCTCGCCTTCGAGGAAAACGGCCGCATGGTCTATCAGGACGAGGATGGCCTGATGGATTTGCCGCCGCCGCGTCTGCCCGGGCGCCACCAGTTCGCCAATGCCGCCGCCGCGATCGCCGCGGTCAAGGCAGCCGGCTTCGAGATCAGCCACCGCGCCGCCGAAAAGGCGATGACTCACGTCGCCTGGCCCGGTCGCATGCAGAAACTGATGCAGGGCCGGCTGACGGATCTGGCGCCGAAGGGCGCCGACATCTGGCTCGACGGCGGCCACAATCCGGGCGCCGGCGTGGTCGTCGCCGAGGCGCTGGCCGAGCAGGAGGAAAAGAACCCGCGCCCGCTCTTCCTCATTTCGGGCATGATCAACACCAAGGACCAGAGCGGCTATTTCCGCGCCTTCAAGGGTCTCGTCCGGCATGTCTACACGGTGCCGGTGAGCCTGAGCGATGCGGGCGTGCCGAACGACGAACTGGCCGTCCGCGCAACGGAAGCCGGGCTGACGGCCGAGCCGGTGAGTTCCGTCGCCAACGCGCTGATGCTGCTGCGCGACACCTGGGACGGCCCGCCGCCCCGCATCCTGATCGGCGGGTCGCTTTATCTGGCCGGCGCGGTGCTGGCCGAGAATGGCACGCCGCCGACGTGAGCGCGCGATGACCGGCGCAGGGAGCCTGTGATGATCAAGGTAAAGCAGCTCGCCCATGTCTGCATTCTCGCCCATGACCTGGAAGCGACGCGCAGTTTCTACCGCGACGTGCTCGGGCTGGACACGCGGTTCAATTTCCTGCGCGATGGCGAGATTTTCGGCTTCTACCTCGATTGCGGCAGCCGCAGCCACGTCGAGGTGTTCCAGAAGGATGCCGCCACCTACAGCGAACTCAACCAGATCAACCATTTCTGCCTGGAAGTCGAAGACATCGACGCTGCGATCGCCCATATCAAGTCGAAGGGCATCGACGTGACCGCGAAGAAGCACGCCTGCGACGACACCTTTCAGGCCTGGATCCGCGATCCCAACGGCGTGAAGATCGAGCTGTTCGAATACACCGACAAAAGCGCGCAGTTCATCGGCGGCGACCGCATCGCCGACTGGTGACAGACATGCTCTAGAAATCCCAAGGCGAGACCAGCTCAAGCTTGGCCGGAGCGAAGTCGTTGAGATTGCGCGTTGCCAGCCGGCCTCCATTCACGCGCGCTATCGCCGCGATCATGCCGTCGGGAGCCGACATGCCGCGACCTTGGCGCGTCGCGGCCCCCATGATCTCGCCGTAAGCCAGGGCAGCCTCTTCCGTCAGTCCAAAAATCCGGTCGGCAAATCGATGCCGCCATCGGGAAAGTCCCTGTTCCAGCCGATCCGCACGCTCGTCAGGTCGTATCTTTTGAATACCGAAGGCGATTTCAGCAATCGTCACCGTGGGAAGGGCCAGTTCGGCGTCATTGCGGACAAGCCACGCCAGCACGGCTGGATCCGGCGTCTTCTTCAGAGACTCCGAAATCACGTTGGTATCGACGAAAATCAAAGCTCAATCCCGGAATGAGGCTCGCGACCCCCGCGAATAACTTTCTCCAGATCGATGTCAACGCCACTGCTTGCGGTCAGGCTCGCATAGAAGGTGGAGGCGGGTTCGCGGCCAGCTTCACGAATCTCGTAGGATTCAAGCGCGCGTTCGACCACGTCGGCTATCGAGCGGTTCTCGCGACGAGCAAGCCTATGAGCCAGGTCACGTGCTTTCGCGCTGCGGACTGAGAGCTGTGGTTCGGCCATTTCAAAACTCCCTTTGGAAGAGAAATATAAGCCGACTCGCCTCTGCCATCAAGATGGCACTTGATGGCATGCCATCTCATGCGCGGTGAGCCCTTTCACTTCAGCTCGATCTCGATAAAGGCATATTCGCCGTCGTTGGCGCTGATGACGTCGTGTTCCACACCCTCCTTGCGGAAATAGGGCGCGCCTTTCTTCATCTCGGCGAAGGTCTCGCCGTCCTTGGTCACCAACTTCAGCTTGCCGTCCATCAGCGGCACCACGACATAGTCGTGGCCATGGCGATGCCAGCCGGTGTTGTCGCCGGGCTGGAAGCGGTATTCGGTGACGATGACGCGCTCATTGTCGATGAAGACGGTGGCCTTGGCGGATCCGGTCATGTCGCTCTCCTGTTTCTGCTGCCAGCAGAAGACATGGCGTGCCCCGATGTGAGGGCCAGAGCGGACTAGCCGATGGCGCCAACAAAAAAGCCCGGCGCGATGGCCGGGCTTTTGATATCGGGAAATTCAGTCGGATCAGAGGCTGCCATTGATCCAGTGCGACAGCGCGGTCTTCGGCGCGGCGCCAACCTTCATGTCGGCCACTTCACCGCCCTTGAAGATCATCAGCGTCGGGATCGAGCGCACGCCGAACTGCGCGGCCAACTCGGGATTCTCGTCGATGTTGAGCTTGGCGATCTTGATCTTGCTGCCGAGTTCGAGAGCGATGTCCTCAAGCGACGGCGCGATCTGCTTGCAGGGGCCGCACCATTCCGCCCAGAAATCGACCACCACCGGTACGTTGGCGTTGAGCACGTCAGCCTGAAAATTGTTCTTGTCGACCTTGACGGTTGCACCCATGCGGAAAATCCTTTCGAGAGTTCTTTGTCGCACCAAATGTGGTGGTTATCTAGCCCTTCTTCAAGCAGGTCTTGTGTCACGCTCCTGTGAGTCGGGCAAGGGCGACATCCATGGCCCGGGCCGGCAGTTCGATCAGCCTTGGCGTTTCGGTAAACAGAAGGGCGGCTTTCACCTCGCGCCCGGGATAAAGCGGCTGCAGCAGCGCGCGATAGAGCGCCAACTGCAAAAGATAGGCCGGGGGAACCTCGGCAAGAGAGGCGGGCGCCGGCCGGTTGGTCTTGTAGTCGACGATCGAAATCGTGTCCGCTGTCACCGCCAGCCGGTCGATCTTGCCGGAAATCGAGCGCGTTTTGCCCCTCACCTCCAGGCTGCCCATGATCGCCACCTCGGCGCGCGAGGAGGGCGCGAACAATTGGCCGAGGCTCGGGTCGTCGAGGATGGCGATGACCGATGCCAGGGCCTTTTCCCGCTCCGACGGCGGCCATGCGGCACCCGTTCGCGCGAGATAACGCTCGGCGGCACCTTGGCGTTCACCCTCGGCAATGCCGGGCAGCATCTGCAGCAGCTTGTGCAAAGCCAGCCCACGCAGCACGGCAAAGCTCGGTTCGGCGTCGGCGTCCAGCACCGGTGACGCCTTGTCGATGACCGCTTCCTTGCCTTCATCGATCAGCGCCGAGGCGCCGGATGGCGACAGCGGCCGCGGCAGGTCCTCGAAGGGCGGCAAGGGGCGGAACAGCGACCCCGGCAGCGGACCGAAAGCATCGGCCCGCCGCGCCTGTTCATCGGCGCTCGCCGCGACGGGCGGCAGCCTGGTAACGTGGAAACGGTGCACCGGCTCGCCGCCGGCGGGATGCGCGCGCTGTTCGCTTTCCGGCGCGCCGGTGAGCGCGCGACTGACGATCGAATGCCAGGTGCCGGTGCTTGGTGCCCGCTTGCCGTGATAGCCGCAGACGATCAGCCGGTCCTCGGCGCGGGTCATGCCGACATAGAGCAGCCGGCGGTATTCGTCGTCGGCGAGTTCGCGGGCGCGGGCGGCTGCCGCCTTCGAGAAGCCGTTGGCGACATCGCTGGCCGAACGCCAGAGATAGCCCTTGCCGTCCCAGAAGGTGCCCGAGCCGTCGAACGGCATCAGCCGCGGCAGATGCTGGTCGCTGAACGGGGCGGAGCCGCCATCGACCAGGAACACCACCGGCGCCTCCAGGCCCTTGGCGGCGTGCACGGTCATGACGCGGACCTCGTCGCGGGTCTGGTCCATCTCGCGCTTGATCTCGGGTCCGGCATTTTCCAGCGTCGACAGGAAGGCTTCCAGTCCGGGGAGGCCGGTCCGTTCCTCGGCAAGACAGAAGCTCAGGAATTCATCGAGAATATCGCCGGCTTCGGGCCCAAGCCGGGCGATCATTTTTCGGCGCACGCCGTCGCGCGCCAGCAGGCCGGCATAGAACTCGAACACCGGCTTGAAGGCGGCCTCGCCAGCCCAGACGTCGAGTTGCGCGACAATCTTCGCCAGGCGCTGGTTTTCTTCGGCATGCTGGCGCAGCGACGTGGCCACAGACAGGCCCGGCGGCCTCTGCGCGGCGAGCGTGAACAGCGTCTCCTCCGGCAGGTCGAAGATCGGGCTGCGCAGCACGGCCGCGAGCGACAGATCGTCCTGCGGCTGGAGCAGGAGATGGCCGAGCGCGATCAGGTCCTTGACCGCGATGTGGCCCGGCAGGCTCAGCCGGTCGGCACCGGCGACCGGAATGTCGCGGCGTTTCAAGGCGCGGGTCAGCGCGTGAACAAAACTGTCGCGCTTGCGCACCAGCACCAGCACGTCGCCCGGCCGCAGCCGCTTGCCACGGCCTTCGATGACCTCGCTTTTGCTGATCCAGCCGGCAATGGTCGCCGCGACGTTCTCGGCGACGCGCACCGCCGGCGCATGGGCATGGTCGATGGCCTGCGTCCAGTCGTCGGGTTCGTCGACGACGTCGGCGCCGATCGATGGCCAGACCTCGACATAGCCCGGCGCATCGGTGCGGATCGCCTTGTGGCTCAGCGGATCGGGATCATGGCTGATGCCGCGCCGCACGAGGGGATCGGCAAAGACGCGGTCGACGGCGGCCAGGACGTCGTCGGTCGAGCGGAACGACCAGGTCAGCTTGAGGTCGGCGAAGGACGCTTCGGCGTCGCGCACCCGGCCGGCGAACAGCAGCCGGCTGTCGGCGAAGGAGTCGGGCGCAGCCCCCTGGAAGGAATAGATCGACTGCTTCTCGTCACCGACGGCGAAGACCGTGCGGTGGACCCGGTCGCGCGCGCTGAAGCCGGCGAAAAATTCCTCCGCCAGCCGCTTCACCACCTCCCATTGATCCGGGCTGGTGTCCTGTGCCTCGTCGAGCAGGATGTGGTCGATGCCCTGGTCGAGCTTGTATTGCACCCAGGGGCCGGCATCGGGCCGCGCCAGGAGGTTGACCGTGCGGGTGATCAAATCGTTGAAGTCGAGGAAGCCGCGGCTGCGCTTCAGCACGTCGTAGCGGGCGATCAGCCAGTCGGCGATGGTCAGTGCCGCGCGTGTGCCTTCCAGCATGCGGAACAGCGCCAGCCGGTCGACGGTTTCGATGATAGCGCTTGCCGTTGAGACATAGCGCTCGGCCAGGTCCGGCAGCCGGTCGGTCAGGGCTTTCTTGAAGGCCTTTGCCGGGTCGTAGGGATCGCCATCGGTCTTGAGGAAGGCTCTGGCCAGCAATTGCAGGCGGCGAATGGGATCGCTCTCGGCGAAAGCCTGGCGCGCATAGGGCAGTATGTTGTTCAGCACCGATCTGGCATCGGTGGATTCGGCGGCCTGGGCGAAGCCGGCGAAATAGTCGGGCAGGAAGCCGGGCAGCGGCCAGGCCGATGCTGCAATCCCTTCGGTGGTCTGGCCAGGGCGGAAATGGAATTCATCGAACAAAGGCTGGAAGCCGTCACGCCCGACCGCGTCGAGGAACTGCCGCAATCCGTCGCGCTTGCGCACAATCTCGCCGAGCAAGGCATCGAGACCGGCCTCGCCGCCGCGTTCCAGCACGGTGGCGAAGGCGTCGGCCAGGTCCGGGTTGCCGGCAGCCGTGCCGGAGATCATCTCGCGCCGCGCGGCGGCGAAAAGCGATGCCTCCATCTGGCCGTCGAGCATCTCGAAATGGGCCGGAATATTGGCTTCCAGCGGGAACTGGTGGAGCACCGATTCGCAGAAGGCGTGGATGGTCTGGATCTTCAGTCCGCCCGGCGTCTCCAGCGCCTCGGCGAACAGGCGCCGGGCCCGGCGCATGGTGTCGCGGTCGGGCCGCCGCCCTTCAAGCGCCTCGATCTTCGCGGCCAGCTCGGCATCGCCGAGCACCGTCCAGTCCGACAGCGTGGAAAAGACCCGGTTCGACATGTTGGCGGCGGCGGCGCGCGTATAGGTCAGGCACAGGATCTTCGACGGGTCGGTGCCGTTGAGCAGCAGCCGGATGACGCGCTGGGCCAGCACATGGGTCTTGCCGGAGCCGGCATTCGCCGACACCCAGGCCGAATTCTGCGGATCGGCGGCGCGGGCCTGGCTGTTGGCGGTATCGCTCGGGATGGGATAGGCCTTCTTCATGCCTCCCCTCCCTCGTCGCCGGCATCGCCACCGGCCGACCATTCGAGCACACGGGCGAGATGGTCGTAATCGCCATCTGTCTCGCCCTCGCGAAACGGCAGCGCGCGCGACAGATAGCCGGTCTGCGGGTCGGCATAGTGGATCAGCAGCTTTTCCAGCCGCGCCCAAGCCTCTTCGGCAAGATCTGCGGCGGTCCGTGGCTGGCGGTTGTGCTCGAGAATGGACTCCTCGAACACCTCGCCATTCGGCTTCAGCCTGATGAAGGCCAGCTGCGACGGCTCGCGCGCGCCCAGATCCTTGAACGCGCCGCGCCGCAGCAGCGCGCCTTCCAGCGCCAGCTGCGGCGCCAGCAGCGTGTGCGCCTGCGCCTTGGAGGGCGAGGAGCCCGTCTTGTAGTCCAGAATATCGGCCATGCCGCCGGCCAGCAGATCGACGCGGTCGGCATAGCCGGACAGCGTCACGCCGGACTGGCCGACGAGGGTCTTGCCGGCACGCTCCTCGGCATGGCGCCGGACCACCGCATCGGCACGCGTGCGCTCCCATTCGACGATGTTGGCGGCGAGCTTTTCGAAGCGCGGCCACCACACCGCCTCGACATCGGCCGGAAGGGCGGCTTCGGCAAAGCAGGCGCGGCCGGCGGCAATGAGACCGGCCAGCGCGTCGGGTGCGCGCGGATCGGCAACGCGCGACGAGAACAAATGCAGGATGGCGTGGAACAGCGTACCGCGCTCGGCCGCGCCGGGATCACGGATGAGCGCATCGAGCGGCATCAGGCCGAGGATACGTCTGGCATAGACGGCATAGGGATCCCGGCGCAACGTCTCGATCTCGGTGACCGAGAAATGCGTTGGGCGCACCGCCAATGGCGGCTTCGGTTGCGGCCGCGGCGCGAAATCCTGCTTTGGGCCGGTGTCGAGTGCGCGTGCCCAGGCGAGCAGTTCGTCGCCACGCCGGCGCAGGGTTGCCGCCTGGTCGTTGCCGGTGAAGGTAAGTAACCGCTGCAGCCAGCGCGACGGCACGGCGGGCGCGTCGCCGGAACGCGCCGAGCGGGCCAGAACGACGTGCATCGCGCCCATCGCCATCTGGAAATCATGCGCGGCAAGGCCGATGCGCCGCTCCGGCGGTTCGAGATCGATGCCGGTCTTCATCAGCCGCGACATGAAGCGGTCGCTCTCCGGCTTGCGCGGCCACACGCCTTCGTTGAGCCCGCCAATGACCAGCGTGTCGACATCCTGCAAGCGCGCTTCCAGCGCCCCCCAGATGGCGATGTTCCTGTCGGTGCCTTGCGCCGGCTTGACCGTCTCGGGCGCGATCAGCGCGTTCATCACATCGGGCCACTCGCAGGTAGCGAACGACAGCGATGCCGAAGCGGCGACCAACCCGCGCAGCAGCTCGGCGAGCTTTTCACCGGCATCGCCGGCATAGAGGTCGCCCAGGCCGCCATCGGCGGCGCGCCCGAGGCTTTCCAGGGCCACCACGCTGGCTTTGACCAGCGCGGCAAGATCGGCTTCCGCTTGGTCGCGAAACGCCGAAAGCGGAGCCAGCGCTTCCGTCAGTCGTACGAGGAGGGTTCGAGCATCCTCGATGGAGCGCACGGTGAGACGGGAAAACCAGAAGGGCGGCCGGCTGTCATCGCCGAGGCTCGTCAGTCGGGCCTCGAACAAGTCCGGCAGCGAAACGATGTCGGGGCGACCGGTGCCGCCGCGCAGCGCCACCAGTTCGACCAGTTCCGCCGCGTGGCGCACATCGGCGCGTTCGAGGCCGAGGCCGAGCAGCGGATGCTTGAGCAGCGACAAAAGGCCGACCGGATCGCCCGGCCGGAACACTGCTTCGAGCGCAAGCCGGAGCAGGCTGGCCGCCGGGCTGTTGGCGAGCGGCGTGCCGCCGGAATCGTCGGCGACCACGCCGAAGCGCCTGAGTTCCACCGCGACGCGCCGCGCCAGCGCGCGGTCGCCGGTGACGAGCGCGGCCCGCTGGCCGGGCTGTTCGACGGCCTGCCTCAGCGCGACGGCGATGGCGACGGCTTCGTCGCGCTCGCTGGCAGCTTCCAGCAGCGTCACCTCGGCAAAGGCGCCGGCAATATCGGACGCCGAAAACCCGCTGCGTGTTTCGGCCCACAATTCGGTGGTCTCGGCCGGCCGCAGCGCCTCGCCGACAAGCGCGGCGCGAAGCGCCAGCCGCGGTTCGGCCGTGCCGAGTTCTTCGACATCGGCGCGCAGCACGCCGATCTTGCCGATCAGCCTGGCCAGGCCATATTGCGGGTGGCCAAGCACGGCCGGTCGCGCGCCGGGGGCGACAAGCGCCTGGAAGGACGCTTCGTCCAGCGTCCGGTCGAGCCCGGGCAGCACGATGGCGCCGCCGGGCAGGCGGGCGATCGCTGCAAGCAGCTCCGCCGTCGCCGGGATGGAGCCAGTCGACCCCGCGGCGATGACCGGCCCGGCCGGCGGATTGCGCCGCAGCCGCGCCGCCTCGGAGCGGATCACCGCGCTGCGATGCGCGGCCGGATTGGAGCGGTCGCTTTCCCTGAGGAATTTCGGCCAAGCATCGGTGACTATGCCAAGGAATTCGAGCGTCACCTGCCACCAGCCGGCAAGGTTGCCGGTCACCAGATCTGCGAGCTTGGTCCAGTCTGTGCCTTCGGTCTCGATCTCGTCCATCAACCCTGCGAGATCGCGCGCCAGCCAGATTGCGTCGGCGGTGGAGGCCGGGATGACGATTTCCTCGGCGAAAAGCTTGGCCACATGCTCCGGCAACCGGCGTTTCCAGGCACGCACCAGCGGCGTCAGCAGCAACAGGCGTTCGGTCGCCGAGATCGGCGGCGCGAGATCGATCGCCGCCGCTGGCTCGGCCTCGAACAGGGCTTCGTCCTCGTCGAATTCGCCGAGCGGGCGGATGATCGGCAGGATCGCCGAACCGCCGCCGCCGCGTGCCCTCAAGCTGTCGACGAAGACACCGCGCAAGGCGCGCGCGGCACGACGCGTCGGCACATAGATGGTGACATCGGCCAGAGCGAGCGGATCGCCGTCGAAACGAAATCCCTGGACTAGGCGACCGGCAAGCAGCGCCTCGGCCAGCGTCGGCAGGAACGGCGCTCCGGGGGGAATAGAGAAAACGCGGCTTGAGCCGCTCATTGCATCTCGGCTAGCGCGCCGGCGACGGCTTCTTCCGCTTGCGGGATGGCATCGGGCGTGCCGACGGTAATCCAGTGGCCGTGCATCGGCATGCCGAACAGCCGGCCGGCGGCGATGGCTTTGTCGAAATAGGCGTTGAGCGAATGCGGTTCGGCCGTTGCATCCTTGAACAGGCGTGGATGAACGATCGCGGCACCGGCATAAATCAGGCCGGCCGGATCGCCTTTCGAGCGCCGCAAGGCTCCGTCCGGCGCCACCAGGAAATCGGTGCTGCCACAGTGACCTGTCGCCTGATGGAGATCCGCCAGCATCAGCAGAATATCCATTTTCGCGGCGTCCCACGCAAGGGCAAGCCGGCCGAGATTGAGCGGACCGTGGTCGATCCAGAACGTGTCGGCATTGAGGATGTAGAAGGGTTGTTGGCCGAGTTCCGGTAGCGCCTTGACGATGCCGCCGGCCGAATCGAGCAACCGGTCGCTCTCATCGGAAATGATGATCTGCGGAGCGCTACGCGCCGCGACATGGGCGACGATCTGCTCGGGAAGATAGTGGACGTTGACCACCGCCTTGGCGACGCCGGCGGCGGCGAGGCTGTCGAGCCCCCAGTCGAGCAAGGTCTTGCCGGCGATCCTGACCAGCGGCTTGGGGACCGTATCGGTGATCGGCCGCATGCGCTTGCCGAGCCCGGCGGCAAGGACGATGGCAGTGTTCGGTCTCGTCACAGCGTTCGTTCCTCGAGCAGCCCGTGCGTATTGTAGAATTCCCGCAGGCTGGCAAGTGCCGGGTGGGACAGCGCCCGGCGCAGATAGTCGCGGATGCGCGGCAGGTGCTTCAAATAATAAGGTTTGCCGTCGCGCTTTTCGAGACGCACGAAAATGCCGAGGATCTTGGAATTGCGCTGCGCGGCCATGATTGCATAGGCTTGCAGGAAGCTTACGTCGTCGAAGGCGCCTGTCGCATGGCGCGCCGCGACATAGGCATCGAGCGTTTTCTTCTCGATCTCAGGTGAGATGGTGACACGGGCGTCCATGGCCAGCGAGGCGACGTCATAGGCTGAAGGCCCGATCAGCGCATCCTGGAAGTCGACGACGCCCAGCCGGTCGTGGCCGGCGCGGTCGTCGCGCCAGATGATGTTGGGCGAATGGAAGTCGCGCAGCATCAGCGCGTATTCGCTGCCTTGCAGCCGGTCGAAAAGCGCGTTCCATTCCCTGGCGTAGCCCGAGCGCAGGTCGTCGCTTGGCGGGCCGCCCGATATCGCCGGCACATACCAGTCGACCAGCAGATCGGCTTCGATCATCATCGCGTCGCGGTCGAAGGGCGGCACCTCATGGAAGCTGCCGGGTCCGGCTTGCAGGCGCTGCGGCCAGCTCCTGCCATGCATCATGGCCAACAGCTCGGCCGCCGCCGTATAGCGCTCGGCCACCGGCTCGCCGTCCTTGCCGAGAAACCCCTCGGAACCGAGATGTTCGAGCAGCAAAAAGCCCTGGTCCTGGTCCTCGGCATGGATTTGCGGAACGCTGACGCCACCGGCCTTCAAGGCGCGGTCGATGGCGACGAAGGCGGTGACCGACTGGGCGGTGTGGGCGATCACGGCATAGGGTTTGCCGTCGCGCACGGGCGGGCCGAGCACCAGCCGCGGCGAGTTCATCAGCACGCGCGGCTCCTGCCCGGCGAGCGTCACGATCTCGTAGGAGCGGGCGGAGGCATCGCCGATGAAATGGCGCCGCCGCGCTTCTCCCCAGCCGGCATTTTCGAGAAAACCGCGCATGGCCAGCGACCGCGCCGCGCGGTCGAAGGCAGCGCCTTGCCCCGACAGCCGCGCCAGCCGGCCCTCGCCATGCTGGACGAGTTCAATCAAGAGCGTCGTCTTCGGCAGATAGTCCTCCGCCCGCTCAGGCCATTCGACCAGGGCAGCCCCTTGCGTCAGCGCCTCGTCGAAGCCGAGTTCGTCGAGCTCGGCTGCCGAGGCCAGGCGGTAAAGGTCGAAATGGTGCACCGGAATGCGCGTGTCGTAGCTCTGCACCAGGGTGAAGGTCGGGCTCGGCACGTCGAGGCTGGCATCATCGGCCAGCGCCCTGATCAGTGCCCGCGCCAATGTCGATTTGCCGGCACCGAGATCGCCCTTGAGCGCTAGCACGTCGCCGGCGCGCAGGGACAGCGCCAGATCCTCGCCCAGCCGCGCTGTCTGTGTCTCATCCGCGAGCAAACGCTCCAGCACAGGTCCCGTCATCGAGCGCGCTACTCGGCCGCGGCGCGGATGCCCGGCATGTCGGGGAAGGTGCAGATGACGGTGGTGCCCTTGTCCTTGCCGGTTTCGATGCGAACATTGCCGCCATGCAGTTCGACAAAGCTCTTGACGATCGACAGGCCGAGGCCGGCGCCCCGCCGGCGGCCGCCATTGGTGCGCGGTTCGAAGCGGCGGAACACCGAGTCCAGAACGTCCGGCGGCATGCCGGGTCCATCGTCGTGAACGGAAAATTCCACCCCGTCCGCCAGATGGCGGCAGGCAAGCCGGATGGTGCTGGCTTCCGGCGCGTAGTTGGCGGCGTTGCTGAGCAGATTGTAGAGGATCTGGCGGATGCGGGTCTCGTCGCCGTGGAACGTCTTCGGCGCGGCAGCGGCATCGACCTCGAGCCGGATCGAATGCTCCTGCAGCCGGTCGGCGACCAGTTCCGCGGCCGCCGCGATGGTGCGGTCGACATGCACCTCGGAAATGTCGAGCTGCATGATGCCGGCATCGACGGTCGCAAGGTCGAGTATGTCGTTGACGATGGTCAGCAGCACCGAGGAGGACGAACTGACATGCTCGACATATTCGCGCTGCTTTTGGTTCAGCGGCCCGGTCGTCGGCAGTGAAAGCAGTTCGGTGAAGCCGATGATGTTGGTCAGCGGCGAACGCAGTTCGTAGGACACGTGCTGGACGAAGTCGTTCTTGAGCTGGTCCGACTTCTCCAACGCCTCGTTCTTGTCCTTCAGCGCACGTTCGACATGCACGCTGTCGGTGACGTCGACGAAGGTCATCATCACTTGCCCGTTGGGCAGCGGGATCACGGCGTAGCGCAGCACCGTGCCGTTGTTGAGCTCGCTCTGGCCGTGCCGGTCGCGGCGTTCGTCGTCGAAACCGGTGATGGCGGCGACGAAGCCCGGCCAGGGGCTGTCGAACGCCTGGCGGTCGCAAAGGTCGCGTATGGTAGAGACGTGCACATTGGGCTTGGCGGCTTCGCCGCTCAATCCCCAGAGCGTCGCAAAGGCCGGGTTCGACAGGCGCAGCCGCCCATCGGGGCCGAACACCGCCACGCCTTCGGCGAGATTGTCGAGCGTTTCGCCCTGGACGCGCACCGCGGTGCGGTAGCGGCTTTCCAGGTCCATCTTTTCGGTCAGGTTCTCGAACACCCAGGTGACCCCGCCCTTGGGCTGCGGGTTGGCGACGACGCGGATGGTTTTGCCGTCGGGCAGATGCCACCAATGTTCCTGCGATTCGACCGCGCGATAGGCGCCGAGCAGGCCTTCCTTCCAGCGGCGCCATTCGGGCTGCTCGGCAATCTTGCCTTCGCTGCGCAGCCGGTCGAGCAAAAGCGCATTGTCGGGCGCGCTGTGCAGGAAGCCGCTGTCCAGGCCCCACAGTTTCTGGAACGCCTGGTTGAAGAAGCGCAGCTTCTCGTCAGTGTCGAAGATGGCGACGGCGGTGTTGAGCTGGTCGAGCGTGTCGGCGTGGCTGCGCACCGTCCGCTCATATTCGCCGCGAATGGTCTCGATGGCGCTGGTGTCGGCGGCAAGGCCGGCCGAACCGTCGGCGCCGGCGAAGTCGGTCACCGCGAAGACGCGCCGGTCGCCTTCGATCACGGTGGAGAGCGACTGCTCGAAGACCGGATGCGTCTTGTGCTGGGCGTCGATTGCCTCGCGTGCCTGGCCCCCGAGGAATTCCTTGGCGTCACGGACGGCGGCTTCCGCGCTTTCGGCTTCGACCGCGTCGGCATAGGCCCGGTTGACCCATTTCAGGCGTCCATGCTCGTCGCGCAGCCATGCCGGCATCTTCAGCGCTTCGAGCAGGCCGATCATGGTGTCGTGGTCGGCGGCCAGCCGCTGGTTGTCGATCTTCAGCCGGGCCTGGCTGCGCTGGGTCTCGGAAAGCGACACAAACCGCACCAGTATGTGCGCGGCGCTCTTGCGGCCATGCACTTCGAGCGGGGCGCCGGCCTGCGATTCGATGACCAGGTCGAAGGGCCTGGCCTTTTCGCGCAAGCCCGCGATGGCGTGCTCGAGCGCCGCCGCCGAGCGCGGCATCAGCCAGCGGCCAAAGGCGAGGAAAGCCGCCCGCTCCTCCGGCGCGCCGCTTTCGACCGGCAATGTGCCGATGAGTTCGGGTTTCTTGTTCTCCGAGGCCCAGACCACCACGCGCTGGTCGCGCAGATTGAGCAGCGCTTCCGAACGGCGCAGTGCCGCATTGATGTCGGCGACACGGCTTCTCAGTTCGACATTCTCCGCCGAGGTGCGGGCCCGTTCGCGGATGAGAACGATGGCCGACAGGAATGCCGCGCCGGTCACGCCGACGAACACGGCAAGCTGCATGACTTCGACCGTGTTGATCGACAGGCCGGCGGTGGCCACGGCGGCGCTCTCGGCATGCGCCACCGCGCTGGCCAGGGGGCCGGCCAGCGCGGAACTGGTCAGGAACAGCCCGGCGCGGACACGCCATGAAAGGCGCCCGCCCTGAATGGTCGAGCCTGTGGTCCCCGAATCGTCATGGCCGCCGGAAACGGCCGATCCCGCTCCGTGCGGGTTTTGCCCCGGCATGTCTTGGTCCTCTCCGCCGCCTGAATGCAAGACCGCCCTGATACGCGCTTCTCTTGATCCTCTCGGGCCGGAAGCGTCGCGAATCACCCGACAATAAACCCTCGCCGAATCGGCGTGAAGGCTGATCGCGCGCAAAAATAAAGCCGGGCGAAAAGTCAATCGCCCGGCCTCAATATATGGTAGCAAATTTAGCTTTGGTTAATAGCGGTAGTGTTCCGGCTTGAACGGGCCCTGCGGCGTGACGCCGATATAGGCGGCCTGCTCACCCGACAGTTCGGTCAGGCGTGCGCCGAGCTTGTCGAGGTGCAGGCGCGCGACCTTCTCGTCGAGATGCTTGGGCAGGACATAGACCTGGTTCTGGTACTGTTCGCCCTTGGTGAACAGCTCGATCTGGGCCAGCACCTGGTTGGTGAAAGACGCCGACATGACGAAGCTCGGATGGCCGGTGGCGTTGCCGAGATTGAGCAGGCGGCCTTCCGACAGAAGGATCATCCGCTTGCCGTCCGGGAAGGTGATCATGTCGACCTGCGGCTTGACGTTGGTCCATTTCAGGTTGCGCAGCGAGGCGACCTGGATCTCGTTGTCGAAGTGGCCGATATTGCCGACGATCACCATGTCCTTCATCGACCGCATATGGTCGAGGGTGACGACATCCTTGTTGCCGGTGGTGGTGATGACGATGTCGGCGGTCGGAGCCGCGTCTTCCAGCGTCACCACTTCAAAGCCGTCCATCGCCGCCTGCAGCGCGCAGATCGGATCGACCTCGGTGACCTTGACGCGGGCGCCGGCGCCCTTGAGCGAGGCCGACGAGCCCTTGCCGACGTCGCCATAGCCGCAGACGACCGCGACCTTGCCGGCCATCATCGTGTCGGTGCCGCGACGGATGCCGTCGACCAGCGATTCCTTGCAGCCATACTTGTTGTCGAACTTCGACTTGGTGACGGAATCGTTGACGTTGATGGCGGGGAAGGGCAGCAGGCCCTTCTTCTGCAGCTGGTAGAGCCGGTTGACGCCGGTGGTCGTCTCTTCGGTGACGCCGCGGATCGCAGCCTTCTGCTTGGTGAAGAAGCCGGGCGAAGCCTTCAGGCGCTTTTTGACCTGGGCGTAGAAATATTCCTCTTCCTCGCTCTGCGGGTTGGACAGCACGTCCTCGCCGGCCTCGGCGCGGGCGCCGATCAGGATGTACATGGTGGCGTCGCCGCCATCGTCGAGGATCATGTTGGAGAGGCCGCCGTCGGCCCACTGGAAGATCCGGTCGGTGTAGTCCCAGTACTGTTCGAGGCTCTCTCCCTTGACGGCGAAGACCGGAATGCCGGCCTCGGCGATGGCCGCGGCGGCGTGGTCCTGGGTCGAGAAGATGTTGCAGGAGGCCCAGCGGATGTCGGCACCGAGCGCCTTCAGCGTCTCGATCAGCACCGCGGTCTGGATGGTCATGTGCAGCGAGCCGGTGATGCGCGCGCCCTTCAGCGGCTTCTTGGCGCCGAATTCCTCGCGGCAGGCCATCAGGCCCGGCATTTCGGTTTCGGCGATATCGAGTTCCTTGCGGCCCCAGCCGGCAAGCGAGATGTCGGCGACCACATAATCCTTGCTACCCGTCATGGTAGTACTCCCTGCGAATTGTTGTGCTGCGAATTGGTTGCGGGTGCGCCCGCGCCCGGTCGGCGCGTCGAAGGACGCGAATTGCCGGCCTGACTAGCAGATCAGGCTCAAGTCGACAATGGGATATAAAGAAATCTTTATCCCTGCATGTCCTGCGAGCATGCTTGGGCAGCGTCCGGGATCAGCATTCCTCGCCGAAGCGGGAGGCGACAAGCTGTTCAAGCGCGTCCATGACCTCGAGCGCTTCCGGCCCGCTGGCGGTGACGCGGATCGAGTAGCCTGGGCTGGCGGCCAGCATCATCAGGCCCATGATCGACGTGCCGCCGACCTTGACGCCGTCCTTCTCGACATGGACCGCTGCGTCGAAACCGCTGGCGAGCTGGACGAATTTCGCCGAGGCGCGCGCATGCAGGCCGCGTTGGTTGACGATCGGAAACTCCCGGACGATGTGGTCCTTTTCCGGGGATATCGCGTTCATTTGCTGCTCAGAAGCTGGCTGGCGACATTGATGTATTTGCGCCCGGCGGCCTGCGCCTCGTCGAGCGCGGCGGCCATATTGTCGCCCTTGCGGATCGAGGACAGCTTGATCAGCATCGGCAGGTTCATGCCGGCGATCACCTCGGTGCGGCCGGACTCCATCACCGAAATGGCGAGGTTCGACGGCGTGCCGCCGAACATGTCGGTCAGCACGATAACACCAGCCCCGGTATCGACACGGGCCACGGCGTCGACGATGTCGCGGCGACGCTGTTCCATATCGTCGTCGGCACCGATCGCCACGGTTTCGAAATTGTCTTGTGGCCCGACGACATGTTCGACGGCATGTCGGAACTCGGTGGCCAGTTGACCGTGCGTTACAAGCACGAGTCCGATCATTCTTTGGTGGCTCCCGTCATCGCCGCTTCACAGGCGCATTTTATGTTCGCCAGCCATTCCAGGCGGCGGGAGCGCTATCTTGTCGACGCGCGGCCCGTTGACAAGCCCAAAATTGCGCCGGCCCATGCCATTTTGACGCATTGCAGCAAAAAACCCAGGGCGGATCATAGAAAAGGCATGATGGACAGCCGCGCCATCACGGCGGGCAGGGCCGTGGCGGCGTTACGCTCGGCAAGGTCGATACGCGGTACCGGGCAGCCTGCGACCGGCTCGCTGATTTCCTCCTGGAAACGGGCCATCTCTGCCTTTGGCACCAGCCTCACATGCAGGTCGATCACTCCGCCCGGTTCGAACGGCAGCGGGCGCGGCATGAACCCAGGGACTTCGGCGAGACCGGCGATAGTCGGCGGCACGCGACAGACCAGCCGCCCGGCGCGGGCCGCGGCAAGCAGCCTGTCGTCGCCGATCAGCCGTGAGAACAGGCCTCGCGCGCGGCAATGGTCCAGGAGTGTCAGCGCCAGCGTCGTCTTGCCGGCGCCGGACGGCCCGGTGATAAGGACGCCGCGGTCGCCGATCAGGATCGCGGTTCCGTGAATGTTTTCAGGCTGCGCGGCGGGTTCGGGCATGGTTATGTTCGAGCTAGAGGTCAGCCTTCGGCCGGCAGCGTCACGACGAAGCGCGCGCCCTTGATCTCGCCGGGCTTGGTGCCGGGAATGTTCTCGGCGGTCAGCGTGCCGCCATGGGCTTCGACGATCTGCCTGGAGATCGACAGGCCAAGGCCCGAATTCTGGCCGAACGCCTCGCCCGCCGGCCGGTCGGTGTAGAAGCGTTCGAAGATGCGGTCGATATTGTCGGCGCGGATGCCGGGACCATTGTCGTCGACGGTCAGGATGTTGAACTTGCCGGCGCGCGCCAGCGACAGGCTGATGTGGCCATGGGCCTCGGGAACGAAGGAGCGCGCATTCTCGATCAGATTGGTGACGACCTGGCCGATGCGCAGGTCGTGGCCGGCGACGAAATAGCCTTTCACGCCCTGCGGCAGCTTGGCGACCTTGAGTTCGATCTCGACCGCCTTCTTGTTGCGCGTGGTCTCGCGCGACACGGCGACGAGGTCGGTGATGAATTTCTTCAGGTCGACCGTTCCCGCATCTTCTCGCGCCAGTTCGGCATCGAGACGGGAAGCGTCGGAAATGTCGGTGATCAGTCGGTCCAGCCGGCGCACGTCATGCTGGATGATGTCCATCAGCCGGCTGCGCGAATTGTCGTTCTTGGCCAGGGGCAAGGTTTCCACGGCGCTGCGCAGCGAGGTCAGCGGGTTCTTCAATTCGTGCGACACATCGGCGGCGAAGCTTTCGATCGCCTCGATGCGAGCATAGAGCGCGTTGGTCATGTCGCGCACGGCGACCGAAAGATTGCCGATCTCGTCCTGCCGGTCGGAAAAGTCGGGGATTTCCTCACGGCTCTTGACGCCGCGCCGGACCCGCACCGCCGCGGCAGACAGCCGGCGCAGCGGATTGGCGATGGTCGAGGCCAAAAGCATCGACAGGATGGCGGTGACCAGTGCCGCGATGCCGAAGACGCGCAGGATCGCCTTGCGCTCTGCCGCGACGATCTTGTCGATGTCGCCGCCTTCGGTCGACAGCATCAGCACGCCGAGGACGGCGCGGAAGCGCTGGATTGGTACCGCCACCGAAACGATCTGCTCGCCCTGCTCGGAGACGCGCACGATGGTCGACGGGCTGCCGGTCAGCGCCTTGACCACTTCCGGGAAGGCGGCGCCATTGCCGCCCGGCTGCTCGCGATAGACCGGCAGGTCGGTGTTGCGGAAGAAGTCGAAGATGAACTTCTGGACGCGTTCGACAAGGTCGGGCTCTTCCTCCTCGACCGGCGGCAGATCGTAGCGCAGGATCTGGCCGCGCGAATAGAGGTGGCGCGAATCGAGCAGCAGATTGGCGTCGCGGTCATAGATGCGGGCCCGCGTGCGGGTCGGCGAGATCAGCCGCCGCAGCACTGGCGCGACACGCTCGGGATTGATCGGAAAGTCGAGATTGTCGAGTTGATCCGAGCCCGGCCCCAGGCTTTCGCCGGCCTGCAGCTCAAGCAGCTTTTCCGGGTCGATGCTGATCGAATCGGTTTCGACCGTCGCCGACGCCGCGATCGCGCCGGCGATGATCTCGCCCTGCGTCATCAGGCTTTCGACGCGGGCATCGATCAGCCCGTCGCGGAAGGTGTTGAGGTAGAGGATGCCGGTGACCAGGACAGCCAGGCCGGCAAGGTTGAGAAACAGGATGCGCCGGGTCAGGCTGGAAAAGATGTGGTGGCCGAGGAAGCGGCGCATCGGCACCGTGATCTTCGAGACGAAGGACGGCATGATGCGCGACGGCCGCCTGGCGGCGCCCGTCGGTCTTGTTCGCTGTGCTTCCACTGCCATCGAATAGCAGGCCCTGCCTAATTAGTGAGTAGCGAGTAGGCAGTAGGGAATAGAGAAGTGGCTGAGATCGCGGTAATGTGGCCGCTCGCACCATTCAAAACGGACTACTGACTATTCCCTACTGCCTACTGCCTATTTCACGCTTCGCGGAACCGGTATCCGACTCCGTAAAGGGTTTCGATCATCTCGAAGTCGTCGTCGACAGCCTTGAACTTCTTGCGCAGCCGCTTGATGTGGCTGTCGATCGTACGGTCGTCGACATAGACCTGCTCATCATAGGCCGAATCCATCAGCGCATCACGGCTTTTTACGACACCGGGGCGCTGCGCCAGCGAATGCAGTATCAGGAATTCGGTGACGGTGAGCGTCACCGGTTCGCCCTTCCAGGTGCAGGTGTGGCGCTCCTGGTCCATGACGAGCTGGCCGCGCTCGAGCGAGCGGGCCTGCTGGCTGGGCGCCTTTGCCGCAGCCTCGCGGGCGCTGGCACGGCGCAGCACGGCGCGCACCCGCTCGACCAGCAGGCGCTGCGAGAACGGTTTGCGGATGAAATCGTCGGCGCCCATCTTGAGGCCGAACAATTCATCGATCTCGTCGTCCTTGGAGGTCAGGAAGATCACCGGCAGATCGGACTTCTGGCGCATCCGGCGCAAGAGCTCCATGCCGTCCATGCGCGGCATCTTGATGTCGAGGATGGCAAGATTCGGCGGACGTGCCGCCAGGCCTTCCAGCGCGGACGCACCATCCGTGTAGGTCTCGACGCGATATCCCTCGGATTCGAGGGCGATCGACACCGACGTCAGAATGTTGCGGTCGTCATCGACAAGCGCGATTGTTGCCATTTCAAGCGGCTCCCTCATGAGCTGTCCCTTCTTTCGTAGAGAAGGGGCTTTTGCAGGACAAATTAGGTACAAAATGTGGCATAGGCCTTGTCCGCTGTCACGCGCGGGGTGCCGCAGGCCACAATCCTACCTCGACATGGATTGGACGAACGAACATCGCCAATCCTTTGGGCAACCGTGAAACTTTTCGCATATATAAACGATTTAAACAACTTTCAAAATTTTTAAATCGATTAATGATTTGATATCATTTGGCTTTTCTGGTTTTGACCATCTCAGCCCGCTCGGCGGGCGTGCCGGAAATGCGCCGGCAAAGATGCGGCAAATCGTAGAAGGGACACCAATGTCGGAAGTCGGCAAACGCAATCCTGCTTGCCCGATCGATCGTATCGGCCTGAAAACCACCGGTATGGTGCGCTATAATTTTGGCGCGGCCGCCCTTTACGAGGAGGCGATCCGGCGCGGCGAGGCCCGGCTGACCGCGCATGGCGCGCTGGTCGCCGAGACCGGACAGCACACAGGCCGTTCGCCAAAGGACAAGTTCGTCGTCCGCGACGCCAACACCGAGGCGCATGTCTGGTGGGACAACAACAAGGCGATCTCGCCGGCCCAGTTCGAAACGCTGTTCGCCGATTTCCTTGCTCACGCCGCGGACAAGGATCTCTATGTTCAGGACCTCGTCGGCGGCGCCGATGCCGAGCTGAAACTGCCGACGCGCGTCATCACCGAGTTTGCCTGGCACTCGCTGTTCATCCGCAATCTTCTCATCCGTCCGGACAAGGCCGAGCTCGAACAGTTCGTGTCGGAGATGACGATCATCGACCTGCCGTCCTTCCGCGCCGACCCCCCCCGCCACGGCAGCCGCGCGGAAACGGTGATTGCCGTCGACCTTACCCGCAAGATCGTGCTGATCGGCGGCACCTCCTATGCCGGCGAGATGAAGAAGTCGGTGTTCACCATGCTCAACTATCTGCTGCCGCAGAAGGGCGTGATGCCGATGCATTGTTCGGCCAATGAGGGGCCGGCCGGCGAAGCGGCCGTCTTCTTCGGGCTTTCCGGCACCGGCAAGACGACACTGTCGGCCGATCCGTCGCGCACGCTGATAGGCGACGACGAGCATGGCTGGGGCCCGCACGGCATCTTCAATTTCGAAGGCGGCTGCTACGCCAAGACGATCAAGCTGTCGGCTGAAGCCGAGCCGGAGATATTCGCCACCACGCAGCGCTTCGGCACGGTGCTGGAAAATGTCGTGCTCGACGCCGACGGCGTGCCGGACTTCAACGATGGCCGCCTTACCGAAAACACACGCTGCGCCTATCCGCTCGACTTCATCCCTAACGCCTCGAAGACCGGGCGCGCCAGTCATCCCAAAAACATCATCATGCTGACCGCCGACGCCTTCGGCGTGATGCCGCCGATCGCGCGGCTGACCCCGGCGCAGGCGATGTATCATTTCCTCTCCGGCTATACGGCCAAGGTGGCCGGAACCGAAAAGGGCGTCACCGAACCCGAAGCGACGTTTTCGACCTGTTTCGGCGCTCCGTTCATGCCGCGCCACCCCTCGGAATACGGCAATCTGCTGCGCGAGCTCATCGCCAGCCACGGCGCCGATTGCTGGCTGGTCAACACCGGCTGGACCGGCGGCGCCTACGGCACCGGCAAGCGCATGCCGATCAAGGCGACACGCGCTCTGCTGGCCGCCGCGCTCGACGGCTCGCTGAAGACAGCCGAATTCCGCACCGATGCCAATTTCGGCTTCGAGGTGCCGGTGGCGGTGCCTGGCGTCGATAGCGCCATTCTCGATCCGCGCTCGACCTGGGCCGACAAGCCCGCCTATGACCGCCAGGCGGCAAGACTGGTCGGCATGTTCGCCGTCAACTTCGAGAAATTCGAGCCGCATGTCGATGCAACCGTCATGGGTGCGGCGCCACGCATGCAGGAAGCGGCGGAGTAATCGTCACGTCGCTCAGCACCATTGAAGGCCCGATTTCGATCGGGCCTTTTCTTTTGTCCGCCGCCGCGCCATGACTGCGGCATGCCGATCGACGACGACATCATCATATCGGGCGAAGCCGTGATCCATCCCGGTGACCTGCACGAGGATTTCATCCGCTCGTCGGGGCCGGGTGGCCAGAACGTCAACAAGGTGGCAACCGCCGTGCAACTGCGCTTCGACGCGGCCGGCGCGGCCGGCCTGTCGGAACGCGTGCGTGCCCGCACGATCAAGCTTGCCGGCCAGCGCGCCACCAAGGACGGCGTCATCGTCATCGAGGCCGGGCGCTTCCGCACCCAGGAGCAGAACCGGGCGGACGCCCGGGCGAGGCTCACGGCGCTTGTCGCCAAGGCAGCCGAACCGCCGCCGCCACCCCGCAAGAAGACGCGCCCTTCGAAAGGCGCGGTGGAGCGGCGGCTGAAGAGCAAGGCTGGACGCGGCACGATCAAGAAGCTGCGCGGCCGCGTCGGCGACGACTGATCCGTCTGCCAGAACGTTTTCGGGTCGTTGTCAGCGCCTCCGTGTGGCATTCTTCAAGGTCAAAGCAGCAACCGGATTATCACCGACCTCATGCTCGTTTTGCCCAAAGGCGTCCGTCACATGCCGGCCCATCTCTCCCGCGCTGTTCAGGAGGCGCTGGTCGAAGAGGTGAGAGGCATCGTCCAGCAGGCCCCGCTGTTCGTCCCTGCCATGCCGCGCACCGGCAAGGAGATGAGCGTGCGCATGACCAATTGCGGCCTGCTCGGCTGGGTCACCGACAAGGAGCGCGGCTATCGCTACCAGCCGACGCATCCGCTGACCGGAGAGCCATGGCCGCCGATCCCAGAGGGCCTGCTCGATCTTTGGCGGCAGGTGTCGGGCTATCCGAATCCGCCGGAGGCCTGTCTTATCAATTTCTACACGGCCGACGCGAAGATGGGCCTGCACCAGGACCGCGACGAGGCCGATTTCTCGGCGCCTGTCGTCTCTGTCTCGCTGGGCGACGATTGCCTGTTCAGGGTCGGCCAGACGACGCGCGACGGCGCCACCAAATCGTTCAGGCTGAAGAGCGGCGACGTCGTCGTGCTCGGCGGCGAGGGCCGTCTCGCCTTCCACGGCGTCGACCGCATCTATCCCTCGACCTCGGCGCTGCTCAAGAACGGCGGCAGGATCAATCTGACGCTGCGGCGGGTGACGAAGCCGAACGAGAACGCCTTATAAGCCGATCCTGACGCGCGCCCTACCGAGGTCGCCAGGGTCTTGGAAACAGCCGCAACTGCTTGGCAAGGCTGCCGCGCCGGGGCCGCCCGACGCTGTCACGCCTCGATTTCGAGAGCCGAAAGCGGCTTCGAGCAGCAGGCGAGGATGAAGCCGTCATCTATCTCGTGATCGAGGATGCCGCCATTGTGGCTCATCTCGACGGCGCCGGAGACTTTCTTCACCTTGCAGGTTCCGCACAGGCCGAATTCGCAGGCCGCGGGGATCCGCACACCCGAGGAACGCGCCGTCTGCAGCACGGTCTGGCCGGCGATGCACTCGGCATCGACATCCGAAAGCGCGAAGCGGATCGGGGTTGCCTCGATAGGAACGGCAACGTCTTCCCCAGGCGATGCGAACGGCGCCGGGACTTCCTCAACCGCGGGGGCGGCAAAGCTCTCCTGATGGTATTTCGTCATGTCGAAGCCGGCGGCTTCAAGCATGCCGCGCACGGCGCGCATGAAAGGATCCGGACCGCAGCAGAAGATCTCGCGTTCGCGGAAATCGGGCGCCAGCAGCGGCAGCCGGATCGCGTCGATGCGGCCCATATGGCCATACCAGCCCTCGCGGCTCGACCGCTCCTCGATCATGAAGCCGAGCGACAGGCCCGGCATATGGCCGCCGAGCAGTTCGAGTTCCTTGCGGAAGATGATCTCTTCGGCGCGCCGCGCGCAGTTGACGAAGCCGACATCGGTCCATGGCGCGCAATCGTTCAGCCAACGCAGCATCGACATCATCGGCGTCACGCCGGAACCGGCCGAGATGAACAGATATTTGGCCGCCGGGTGGCTGTGCAGCGAAAAGTCGCCGCTCGGCCCATAGGCCTTGACGTGCGATCCGGGCACAAGGTGTTCGAACATCCAGCGTGTGCCGATGCTGCCGGCCTGCGCCTTCACCGTCACCGCGATCGAGAACGGCCGTGACGGCGACGACGACAGCGTATAGGTGCGCATCAGCGGTCCGTCCGACGTCGGCAGTTCCAGCGTCACGAACTGGCCCGGCTTGTAGCGGAACCAGGTCTGGTTGTCGGAGCGGAAGGTGAAGGTCTTGACGTCAGGCGCCTCGTCGCTGACGCCGATCACTTCCAGCACCTGCAGCCTGTCGTTCCAGGGCGCCATCTGATCGAGATGGCGATAGAGGCCAAGATCCGTCATCGCGTTCATCCCCAAACCTCTCAGGCGACACTGCGCAAAGCCGGCCGGCCGTCTTCGGCAAGCCGTGGGCCGATGAAGGACGCGTACCATTCGACAAACTGGATCACGCCGCCCTCGTGCAGCTCCGAATAGGGGCCGGGCTCATAGGCCGGCGACAGAATGCCGAAGGCGTTTTCCTCGACGATGCGGCGATCCTGGTCGTTGGTCTCGGTCCAGACATGGGTGAGTTCGGCAAGATCGTAGTCGACGCCCTCGACTGCGTCCTTGTGCACCAGCCATTTGGTCGTCACCGCGGTTTCCGTGGCGCTGATCGGCACCACGCGGAAGGTGACGGCATGGTCGCCGAGGATGTGGTTCCACGTCGTCGGATAGTGATAGAGCAGCAAGGAGCCGATGCGGTCGGCCGAGACGCTGTCGGACAGGTTCTTCTTCACCGCCCGCTTGCCCGTCATCGTGTAGCTGACCGCATCGCGCAGCAGCGGCGCGCGGGTGGCGCGGTATTGCCCGGCCGGATCGATGCGGAACTTGCTCGGCAGCCCGGCCGCCTCGCATTTGGCCCAGTGTGCCAGCATTTCCGGATCTCTGTCGGCGCCTTGCACGCCGGTCACCGTCGGGGCTTCCGGGAAGGTCTTGCACAGTTCCGGGTGATTGCCGGCGCAATGATAGCACTCGCGGTTGTTTTCCCAGACGAGCTTCCAGTTGCCCTTCTCGACGATCGTGCTCTCGAAGGCGATCTTTGCTTCGCTGAGCCGGTGCGGCTTGAGATAGGGTTCGATCATCGCCCGCATCGGCGCGAAGTCGGCGGGTTCCTTGGCCAGGCAGATGAAGATATAGCCGGCCACGCTTTCGCAGGCGACCGGCTTCAGGCCGAACTGGCTTTTGTCGAAGCCGTCTGCCATCTGGCGGGCAAACAGCAGCCTTCCGTCCAACTCATAGGTCCATTGGTGATAGGGGCAGACCAGCTTGGCGGCCATGCCCTTGTCGGTGTTGCAGACGCGGCTGCCGCGGTGGCGGCAGGAATTATGGAAGGCGTTGATCTTGCCCTGCTGATCGCGCACCAGCACGACAGGGTAGTCGCCGATCTGTACGGTGATGAAGCTGCCGGGCTTGGGCAGTTCGCAATCATGGCCGACGAACAGCCAGTCGCGATACCAGATCAGCTCCATGTCGAGCTTGAAGAAATCGGGATCGGTATAGAAGGGCTGCTCGAGCGAGAAGCCCTCTCTGCGGCCATTCAACAGCCTCAGCATATCGTTGCGCGCATCCATGTCCTGTCCTCATACTTCAAGGACTGAACTGGTGGTGATTGAGGAAGGATGAGACGCAGCTCGGCGAAAGCCGGGCACGCGCGATCCGCCTCTTGACCGCCCACCGCGATCAGTCGAGTTCAAAAATCTCGGGCTGGTTTCCGGGCTCTGGAGTGTCCTTGCGGACGGTCGCGACACCTTCCCAGGCTTTTGCCCAGTGGTCTCCCGTTGCGACTTGAACTCCACCACCGTTGCGGGGGCAGCGCCGGATTTTGACCGGCTTCCCAATTCTCCGCCCCGTCGTCACGAAGCGGCACCTGAGATGACATGATCTAATCACGACAGCGTTTGCGACATCGGCATGAAAGCGACATCGTATCCATGCGGCGCGACACGCATGCGCAACGATCAGGTCACGGGCAGCGGTCACGAAAATCGCCTCCGCCGATAGCTGTGCCGGCTGTCAAAATCGACCCGGAACTGGGGCAAAAGAGGTTAACGGTTTCGAAAAGTGACTATTAGCAGACTCTAAAATCGAACCGAACGGTTCGTTTCTGTTGACGGTGCGTGCAGGACGGTGTGAACGATGGACCTCCGATACAGTCTGTGACCTTGCGGCTGGCGTTTACTAAGTGGTTGATATCAACAAGAAAAATGCATGGCTCGGAAGCCCTGGCACAATTTCAAGTGGTGGATTCTTGGTCCACACGGAACAACTTCGTGATTGGAAACGGCGAACTGGCTTTCCCACATCGGGCCTGTCCGAACGACGCGATTTCAATCCCAAGACACGCCGCTAGACGGACGGAAAAAATACTGGAGTACCAAAAATGAAAAAGATTGTTCTCACTGCCGCCGCCCTTCTGGCTATTTCCGGCAGCGCCTTTGCTGGTAGCGACCACTATGGTTCGAATGCCGCCGCAGCCACGGCTGTCGACAGCTCGTACACCGCTTCGACCAACAAGTCGGAGCCGGCTGCTCAGACGCCTGCCCAGGGCGCCGATCGCAACCTCTTCGGCAACAACTAACAACAGATCCCGGCCGACAGCGGGCTTTTCGCCCGCCGCTCTGGCCGACCTTGAGAAATTCAGGAGACTAACATGAGCAAGATCATCCTTGCTGCCGCCGCCGTCCTGGCCATTTCCGGCAGCGCCTTCGCTGGCAGCGACAACTACGGTTCCAACGGTGCCAACCAGTCGGCCGCTGCGGCCGACCATTCCTACACGGCTTCGGTCGACAAGTCGGCTCCGGCCACCCAGCTGCCTGCTCAGCAGGGCGCTGACCGCAACCTCTTCGGCAAGTAATGCCGGTTTACGGGAATGGCGGCGATGCCGGCCATTCCCGTGAAATCCAGAAATTCAGGAGACTAACATGAACAAGATCATCCTTGCTGCCGCCGCCGTTCTGGCCATCTCCGGCAGCGCTTTCGCGGGCAGCGACAATTTTGGTTCCAATGGCGCCAACCAGCCCGCCGTGACTTCGCCCGCCGCAACTTCGATTGACAACTCGCGTACGGCTTCGATCCGCGAGAGCGGCTCGCCTGTCTACAAGCTGCTCAATTCGTCGGGCGACGCGCAGAAGTCCGCTCCTCAGGGCAGCGACCGCAACCTCTTCGGCCGTTAACAGCCGTAGCTGATTTCCAAAAAAGAGCGGCGGGCCTGGCCCGCCGCCCTTTTTTGTTGCCTTGACCCAGCAGGACCGGCGGCCTCAAGCCGCTTTTGCTTCCGGCTTTTGCAGCGCGAAGGAATGTCCGTCCGCATCGAAGATATGCAGGTCCTCGGCATTGGCGCTCAGCCGCAATGTCGAACCGCGCTTGACCTCGACATTGCCCGGCAGTTTGGTCACCAGCGGCAGGTCGGCGCGGCCGATATCGACATAGACCAGCTGGACCTCGCCGAGCTGCTCGACATAGTCGACCGTTCCCTCGAACAGATAGTCCGCGCCGCTGGCGATCATCAGGTCTTCCGGCCGCACGCCGAAACTGACCGCCGCGCCCTTGGCCGAGGCCGGCGTGGTGATCGGCACCGCCGCCTTGCGGCCGCCGACATGGCTGACGACGGTCGGGTTGCCGGTCTTGTCGATGGTTGCCGGCAGGATGTTCATGGCCGGTGAGCCGATGAACTGGGCGACGAACAGATTGCCGGGTTTCTTGTAAAGGTCCATCGGCGTGCCGACCTGTTCGACATGGCCGTCCTTCAGCACCACGATGCGGTCGGCCAGCGTCATCGCCTCGACCTGGTCGTGGGTGACATAGATCATCGTCGTGTTGGGCATCGATTCCTTGAGCTTGGCGATCTCGATGCGCGTGGCGACGCGTAGCGCGGCGTCAAGGTTCGACAGCGGCTCGTCGAACAGGAACACTTTCGGATTGCGCACGATGGCGCGGCCGATGGCGACACGCTGGCGCTGGCCGCCCGACATAGCCTTGGGCAGCCGGTCGAGATACTTGGTCAATTGCAGGATTTCCGCCGCCTGGCGCACGCGGCGGTCGATCTCGGCCTTGTTCTCCTTGCCGATCCTCATCGAGAACGCCATGTTGTCATAGACCGTCATATGCGGATAGAGCGCGTAGGACTGGAACACCATGGCGATGCCGCGCTTGGACGGCGGCACGTCGTTGACAACGTCGCCATCGATCTTGAGTTCGCCCGACGTGATTTCCTCGAGCCCGGCGATCGAGCGCAGCAAGGTCGACTTGCCGCAGCCCGATGGACCGACGAAGACGATGAACTCGCCCGATTTGATATCGAGGTCGATGCCGTGGAGAATGTTGAGATTGCCGTAGGACTTCTTCACTTGTCTCAGATTGACATCGGCCATTGGTGTCCTCCCAGTGATTTCCTCAAAGATTTCAGTCTATGCGCCCGAACCAGGCGCCGTAGCCGCCAAGCTCGATCGAACCGGTGCTCGCCTGCCCGGAAAACCCGTGTCCCGGCAAAGGTTGCAGTGATCGGCTGCCAAGGTCAACCTTGGCCGGCTTGGCGCCCAGGTTGAAGACGCAGACAACCTGCTCGTTGCCGGCGCGGCGCGTGAAGGCGACGGTGTCGCCCTCGCTTTCGATGAAGGTGATGTCGCCCTTGGCCAGAGCCGGATGGGCGCGGCGGAAGGTCAGGAAGCGCCGATAGTGCTCGAGCAGCGAAGCCTGGTCGCCTTGCTGGACATTGACCGCCTGCGCCAGATGCTTGGCCGGCACCGGCAGCCAGGGCTTGGCCTGGGAAAAGCCGCCATTCCTGGCGCCGCCATCCCACACCATGGGCGTACGGCAGCCGTCGCGGCCCTTGAACTCGGGCCAGAAGCGGATGCCATAGGGGTCCTGCAGGTCCTCGAAGCGCAGTTCGGCCTCGCCCAGCCCGAGTTCCTCGCCCTGGTAGATGCAGACCGAGCCGCGCAGCGACATCAGCAATGCCGAGATGACCTTGAGATAGGCGACAGGGTCGGCTTCGCCGGCGGCCCAGCGCGAGGCCGGGCGCATCACGTCATGGTTGGAAAACGCCCAGCACGACCAGCCGTCGCTGGCGACCTTGCCAAAGGCTTCCAGCACCGAGCGCACCTTGGCGGCGCTGATCTTTTCCGGCGCCAGGAAGTCGAAGGAATAGCACATGTGCACGCGCTTGCCGCCGGCCGTGTAGGCGGCCACGACTTCCAGCCCGCGCTGCGAATCGCCGACCTCGCCGACGGCGGCGGTTGCCGGATATTCGTCGAGCAAAGCGCGGAAGCGTTCGAGGAAGCCGAGATTTTCCGGGCGGCTCTTGTCGTAGAGATGGTCCTGGTAGTTGTAGGGATTGACCGCCGGCGCGGTCTGGTCGTTGCGTTCTTCCGGCGGCAGCGGCGGATTGTTTTCCAGGCCCTGACTGTGGAAGTAGAAATTGATCGTGTCGAGGCGAAAGCCGTCGACGCCGCGTTCCAGCCAAAAGCGGGTGACGTCGAGCAGCGCATCCTGGACTTCGCGGTTGTGGAAATTGAGGTCGGGCTGCTCGGCCAGGAAATTGTGCAGGTAATATTGCTGGCGGCTGGTGTCCCACTGCCAGGCCGACCCCCCGAAGATCGACAGCCAGTTGTTGGGCGGCGTCCCGTCGGGCCTGGCGTCCGCCCAGACATACCAGTCGGCCTTGGAATTGCTACGGCTCGACCGGCTTTCCTTGAACCAGGGATGGATGTCGGCCGTATGCGACAGCACTTCGTCGATCATCACCTTGAGACCCAGCCGGTGCGCCTCCGCCGTCAGCGCGTCGAAATCGGCCAGCGTGCCGAACATCGGGTCGACGTCGCAATAGTCCGAGACGTCATAGCCGAAATCCTTCATCGGCGATTTGAAGAAGGGCGAGATCCAGATGGCGTCCGCGCCGAGCGCGGCGATGTAGGGCAGCCGTCCGATGATGCCCTTGAGGTCGCCGATGCCGTCGCCGTTCGAATCCTGGTAGCTGCGCGGATAGATCTGGTAGATCACCGCGCCTCGCCACCAGTCGCGATCGATGGCGAGGTCGGGGTTCGAACTGGCTTTCAAAGCGGATTGCATGGTTTCAGCCTCCTTTCACCGAGCCGGCGAGCAGCCCGCGGACGAAATAGCGCTGCAGTGAGAAAAAGACGATTAGCGGCACGATGATGGTGATGAAGGCCGATGTCGTCAGGATCTCCCAGTTGCCGCCGCGAGAGCCGAGCAGCGCGTTGAGCTTGGCCGTCAACACGATCTGGTCGGGTGCCGTACCAAGGAAAACCATCGCCACCAGGAGATCGTTCCATACCCACAGGAATTGGAAGATGGCGAAGGAGGCCAGTACCGGGAAGGACAGCGGCAGCACGATCTTGACGAAGATCTCGAAATCGCTGGCGCCGTCGATGCGGGCCGATTCCATGATCTCGCGCGGCAGGCCGGCGATATAGCTCCTCAGCAGGTAGATTGCGAAGGGCAGGCCGAAGCCGGTATGCGCCAGCCAGATGCCGAGATAGGTCTTCGACGGCACGCCGAAGAAAGTACCGACGCCGTTATAGAGCTTGAGCAGCGGGATCAGCGACATCTGCAGCGGCACTACCAGCAGGCCGATGATGACCGCGATCAGCAGCGCACGGCCGGGAAACCGCATCCAGGCCAGCGCATAGGCGGCAAAGGCGGCGATCAGGATCGGGATGACCGTCGCCGGTATGGTGACGGTCAGCGAATTCATGAACGAGCGGCCGATGCCTTCCGAGAACAGCACCGTCTGGTAGTTGTCGGGGGTGAATTTCGGCGGCGCCGACGAAGCATAGTAGAGACGCTGGCCGCGGTCGCCTTCGAACGCCTTGGGCGAGGTCATGACGAAGCTGCCGTCGGCATTGACCTGCAGGGTGACGCCTTCACCCAGGTCGGCCGATGAGCCGGCCGGATATTGCGTCGGAGCGGCCGCCTTGACGCCGAAGGCGCTGATGTTGCGCTTGGCGCCATCGCCGAAAATGTTGCCCTCGAGAACGTACTTGCCGTCCTTCTGGGTCTGCGCCGTGGCGGGCGGCAGCCGCCCGGCCTCGGTCTGGCTGGAGCTGGCGAATGAATTCCACCAGCCCGAGGCGACTATCTGGTCCTTGTCGCGCAGCGACGAGACCAGGATGCCGAGTGTCGGAATGGTCCAGATGGCAACGAAGACCAGCACCGCTATGTGGACGCCGAAACGGCTGGCGAAGGATTTTCCGGTCGCGACGGCCATCTCAATGTCCTCCCGTCTCTTTGTTCGCCTGGCGGATGTTCCAGACCATGATCGGGATGACCGCTATCATGATGATGATGGCAATCGTTGCGCCGCGGCCGAAATCGCCGCCGCCTCGGAACATCCAGTCGAACATCAGATTGGCCAGCACCTGGCTGTTCCACTGGCCGTTGGTCATGGTCAGCACGATGTCGAAAACTTTGAGCACCAGGATGGTGATGGTGGTCCAGACAACGGCGATGGTGCCCCAGATCTGCGGCACCATGATCTTCCAGAAGATCTGGAACGGGTTGGCGCCGTCGATGACCGCGGCCTCCAGCGTCTCTTCCGGAATGCCGCGCAACGCCGAGGACAGGATGACCATGGCAAAGCCGGTCTGGATCCAGATCAGGATGATCATCAGGAAGAAATTGTTCCAGAACGGCAGCGATATCCACACCTGCGGCTGGCCGCCGAAATGCTGGATGATGGCGTTGAGCAGGCCGATCTGCACCTGGCCCTCGCCGCGATATTCGTAAATGAACTTCCAGATCACGCTGGCGCCGACAAAGGAGATGGCCAGCGGCAGGAAGATCAGGCTCTTGGCGATCGTGCCCCACCAGATCTTGTCGGTGAGCACGGCGATGATCAGGCCGAGGAAGGTGCAGGCCGCCGGCACCACGGCCAGCCACAGCAGGTTGTTCAGGATCGAGCGCCGGAGGTCTGGATCGCGCAAAGCCCACTCATAGTTGGCGAGCCCGACGAAACTGCTGCCGCCGCGGTCGAGGAAGGAGAGCCATAGCGTCGCGATCACCGGGTAGATCAGGTAGATGGTGAGAATGATCAGCGCCGGGCCGACGAACAGCCATGGCCGCACAAGGCCCTGCCGGCGCAGATTGTTGACGGCAGCCGTGCCGGTGACCCCGCGCGAAGGGAAGGTCAGGTCCAGCAGTTTGTTGGCGCCCCAGAAGTAGGCGACACAGCCGCCGACGCCGATGATGATGACGAAAATGGCCGAGAAAATCTGAGCCGCCATGGGTCCCTCTCCCTGCGCATGACCAGCCAGGCAAGCTGGCGGTCGGATGCACCGACTTTGTGAGTCATTCGGAACAATCGAAACGCGAAGGCTTCCGGCGTATGCCGCCGGTCGGACCCGGGCCGTGGCCCGGATCCTGCAGGAGGATCAGTAAGGTTCCAGCTTGCCTGTTGCGATCTACTTGATTGCGTCCCAGCTCTTCTGGATGTCGGCGGCCACGTCCTGGGCGGACTTGCCGCCGACCAGATCGATCATGCCGGTCCAGAATGAGCCGGCACCGATCTTGCCGGGCATCAGGTCGGAGCCGTCGAAACGGACTGTCGTCGCTCCGACCAGGATCTCGCCCTGCTTCTTCAGCGCATCGCTGCCATAGGCATCCTTGTTGGCGCTCTTGAAGGGGGTGACGAAGCTCTTCTGTGCCATCCACAATTCATGCGCGAGCGGCATTTCGAGGAACTTGATGAACTCGCGCGATGCCTTGGAATCCTTGGTGATCATCACCAGCGTTCCGGCGACCTCCAGCGGCGTTCCGAGTTCCGGCTTGGAGGCGTAGGGCGGGTAGGGGAAGAAGTCTGCGTCCTGGCCGAGCTTCACGCCCTCCGGGAAGAAGGACGGGATGAACGATGCCTGATGGTGCATGTAGCACTTCGGCGGCACGGTGAAGAGCCCCTTCGGGCTGTCGCGGAAATCGGTCGCCGCCACTGCCTTGGCGCCGCCATCCACCATCTTGTCGTCCGTGGCGATCTTGCCGAAAATGTCGATGGCGCTGACCACCGCCGGGTCGGTGAACGGGATCTCGTTCTTGACCCACTTGTCGTAGACTTCCGGCGGCTGCGTCCTGAGCATGATGTCCTCGACCCAGTCGGTCGCCGGCCATCCTGTCGCACCGCCGGAACCAAGCCCGATGCACCAGGGCTTGCCGCCATCGGCGATGATCTTCTTTTCGAGCTCGGCCAGTTCCTCTTGCGTCTTCGGCACCTTGTAGCCGGCTTCCTCGAAATTGTCGGGCGAGTACCAGACCAGCCCTTTCACGTCGATCTTGTAGGGAAAGGCATAGAAGGCCGACTTGCCGTCCTTGCCGGTATAGGTGCCGAGTTTGGCCCAGGAGTCGCCGGCGGCGTAGTTTTCCTTGATCCAGGCGGCGACGTCGTCGCCCAGCGGAGTCAGCACGCCCTTGGAAGCGAGGTCCTGGATCAGGCCCGGCTGCGGCAGGACGGCTATGTTCGGCGGGCTGCCGGCCTGGGTATCGATGACGATCTGCTGCTCGTAGTTTTCGGACGAGGAGTATTTCACCTCCGCGCCGGTCGCCTCGGAGAAATAGTCGAGCACCGAACGGACAAGCGTCTCATCCTCGCCGCGCCACGGCCCGAAGATGGTCAGCGTCTCGCCCTTGAGGTCGACCTTCTTGAGGTCTTCAAAGTTTGCCCAGTTGAAGCGCTTGTCCTCGCCTGGCTTGAACTTCAGTTCGGCATGCGCGGGCGTATTCAGGGCGAGCGCACCAAACGCAACACCCAGCAAAAGCATTTTCTTCATCGGTATTCCTCCCAGTGGGTCACACACACCGGACGGAACCTCCATTCCGCCCGCCGACGCCGCAGGACTGTGACTCAGTCGCAAGGGAACCGCAACCTTTCGAAGAGCCTTCCAAAGCGCTTTGGCTTTTTGGATCACGCCATTGAATCATCTGAAAGTCAAGAGGCTCGGTAGCTAATCGATTTAATTTTGCAGATTATGCCGCCGAAAAGTGCACCGCAGCATGCTTTTTTGGCAGCGCAACAGCAATTTTCGTTTCAAACTGACTCCAACCCCGACTATGGTCATCTCGATACCGTCGCGCCTTTGTGGCGATTGGGTCGATTCAATTTAAAAGCGCTTTGAGGGAATGGAGGCCGTTGTGAACCTCAAGCAGCTCGCGCATATGCTGGCGCTTTCGCAGACCACGGTAAGCCGGGCACTGAATGGCTATCCGGAGGTCAACGAGGAGACGCGCAGGCGCGTCATGGACGCCGCCAAGCGCCATGGTTATCGCCCCAATCCGAGCGCGCGGCGGCTGGCGACCGGCAAATCCGGCATGATCGGCTATGTCCTGCCGACGGGTGCGGCCGTCGACATCGATCCGCATTTTGTCGAGTTTCTGTCCGGCCTCGGCGACTATGCCCGCTCGCACGAGCTCGACCTCGTGCTGTCCCCGGCCGACGCCGACGACCAGGAGACGACCTATCGGCGCATCGTCGCCAACCGGCAGGTCGATGCCGTCTATATCTCTTCGCCGCGGCCGCAGGACAGTCGGGTGGCGCTGGTCAGCACGCTCGGCATTCCCTTCCTCGTCCATGGCCGCAGCGAGGGCTTCGATTTCGACTATCCCTATCTCGACATCGATAATGAGGGCGCCTTCCACGAAGCGGCGCGGCTGCTGGTCCAGCTCGGCCACCGGCGGCTTGCGCTGATCAATGGCGACGACCGCGAGACCTTCGCCATCCATCGCGAGCGCGGCGTGCGCCGGGCGCTCGCGGCAAGCGGGCTAAGCCTGGGCGAACGCCATGTCTGCTCCGTGGTCATGACCGAAGAGAACGGCTATCGCGCCACCAGGCGCCTGCTCGAGGAGGGCGACGCGCCGACGGCGATCGCCTGCTCCAGCCTGATCATGGCGCTGGGCGTCGTGCGCGCGGTGCGCGACCTCGGCCTCACCATTCCCGGCGATGTCTCGCTGATCGCCCATGACGACGTCTTCCCCTGGTTAAAGCCGGAGAATTTTTCGGTGCCGCTGTCGACGACGCGCTCATCCATCCGCCTTGCCGGCGCCCGCGTCGCCGAACGGCTGGCGGCGCGGATTTCGGGGCTGGAAGAAGGCGCCCGCGGTGAAGTCTGGCCGGTCGACCTTGTGGTCAGGGGATCGGTTGCGGGAGCGCCGGGTTAGGGGTCGAAACTCATTCACTCCGAGCGACGGGGTTCGACCCCGGTAATCGTGCGGAACGGTAGGCCGCCTCCCACGTTAGCGCATGACGGGCGACATGACGGGCTGAGAGGAGGCAAATATGGTTTCGTGGAAAGGCACTTGGCGCAATCAATACGGCTCGGTTGTGATTATCGAAGATGATAGTGGTGGCATGATCCGGGGTGTCTTCAGGACAGCGTTGCCGGACAGCAGCTTCTCCGGGATGGTGGTGCCATTCTATGGCGCCGCTCATGGAGATGTGATTGGCTTCACGTCTGCGGCGTCGGGAAAGGCGGGGCCCGCGGCTGTCAGCTACACCGGCATTGTTCGAGACGGCAAGATCGAGATGTTGTGGCACACGGTGGCCGGACAGGTGCTCTCAGCCGAGGCGGAAGGTGAGCCCGCAAAGCTGACCACGGTTGGAGCATGGCGCGCCTTCGGGACGAGCCTAGACACCTTTGAGCGCATTGACTGAGCGATCTCACTGGTTCGCAGCCACGTTAAACTCCAAGCTAACCTTAGTCGCTTGCCGCCCCGGCGGCCTTGATGTCCAACAAGCCGTAGCCGAAATCATTGTCTCTGCCCTTGGGGCCGAGATCCTTGGCGGTGGCTGCCAGCGCTTTCTCGATGTCGTCGGCCGAGCGGTCGGGCGAAGCATGGAGGAGATTGGCGATGGCGCCGCTGACGATCGCCGCGGCGAAAGAGGTGCCGGTGACGACGTCCGAGCCGGCGCCGCTCGGCGCCACCATCTCGACGCCGGGCGCCGAGATGAAGATATAGGCGCCGCGATTGGCCTGCGGCATCAGTCCGTCCTCGGCGTCGGTCGCGGTCACCGCGATGACGCCGTCGAAGGCGGCCGGATAGCCATAGGGCGCCTTCGGCCCGTTGTTGCCGGCGGCGGCGACCAGCACCATGCCGAGCGCGCGGGCATTGCGGCAGGCGGCGCCGAGCAGGTCGTTCTTCGGCCCGACGAAGCTCATATTGATGATACTGACATTCTGCTCGGCCGCCCAGTCGAGCGCCGACAGGATGACGTCCATGGTCGACTTGCCGCCTTCGAAGGCGCGGGCGTGGTAAATCCTGGCGCCCGGCGCCATGCCTTCCAGCGCGCCGACGCCGGCGATCAGCCCGTCGATCGAGGTGCCATGGTCGCGCTTTTCGACCGGTACGTCGGGCATGGCGTCGAACTGCGCGGCGATGACACCGGCCAGTGCCGGATTGGTGTCGTCGATGCCGGTATCGATGACGGCGACGCGGACGTTTTGACCGCTCGCCTGTTTGGCATCGAGCGCGATACGGTCAAAGGCATAGTTGACGATGCCGGCGGCCTGCTGCAGCGAGTAGATGTGGTTGGGCTCGCGCCGCTGCGTCCGGCCGTCGGCGGCAAGCTGCGCCAGCACGACGCCGACGGGGCGACCATCGGGAATGCCGAAGCGTACCAAAGTGGTGCCAAGCAGCCTCGACTGGCGCTGCGAGCGCACCTGGAGGCCGAAGGAGGCGGCGATCTGCTGCACGGCGCCGGCATCGCCGTCGACCGTCACCAGCACCTCGTCGGGCACAAATTCGCCGGCCACGGCGCGCGGAGGCTGGACGGCGACGAGATCGGTCGGCGAGACGATCGGCCCGCCGGCCGGAGGGCCGGCCTGATTGTTGCCGGGCGGCGTGACCGGTTCCGGCGGCGGCGTCGGCACCGGTGCCGGAGGCGCGACCGGATTGGGAAACAGGTCGACGATCAAGGCGGGAAGAAAGACGGCCGCCGCCTGGGCAGGGCCCGCACCGCCGGCATTGCCGCTGGCGCTGCCGTCCTTGGCGCAATCTGCGCCGGCCGCGTTGGTGCCGTTTCGGCAGTCGATTTTCGTCTGGTCGCTCTTGGCGGCATTGGTCTGTGCCGACGCAGGCACGGCGGTGATTGTCATCGCCGCCGCCACGATTGCCGCAAATCGAAGGGCCGCCTCAGCCGCCATCAACCGGTTTCCTTCCCTCGATCACAGTGTCGGCGAATGGCTGGGCTGCAATAAGGCCAAGCTGCTTGGCATAGTCGGCTGCGTTGGCGGCGGGAATGCCGATCCGGAACACGCTGTCTGCGGTCGGTCCACCGATGACCTTCAGCCCGTTGCTGCCGAGGAATGCCGAAATGTCCGACATCTTCGCATCCGGTTTGAACTTGACCAGGGCGAACGGCATTTCTGCCAGATCGTCTTGCGCGCCGGCAATCTCGAAATCCTTGCCCTTGCCGCCGGGCTGCACCAGGGACTGCATCGCGATCAGCGCCAGCAGGACCGCGGCCGTCGCCCAGGCGACGCCGACCGGCACAGCCATGAAGCGGCTCCAGGCCTGCGCCAGCCAGGACGAGCCAGCCGGCTTGCGTGCAGGGCCGGCCTCGGCATCGAGCGCCTTGGCGAAGCGGCTGAGCGCATCGGCTGGCGGGCGGATTGCTTCATTGGCGGCCGATGTGCCGGAGAATTCGGCCTCGGCCTCGCCAAGGGCTGCCATCGCCGCCGGATCGGTCGCCAGCCACTCCTCTACGGCTTCGAGGTCGGAGCCTTCCAGCGAGCCGTTCAGATAGAACGGCAGCAGCGTTTCCATTTCGTCGCGACGCGACATTTTTTCAGCGGCGCTCATGGCCACCCCCTGTCGTAACCGGCGGCCTTGAGGGCCTCGCCGAGTTTCTTGCGGGCGTAGAACATCCGGGTCTTGACCGTCGCGACCGGGATGGCGAGCACCTCGCCGATCTCTGTCACCGACTGCCCGTGATAATAGGCAAGATCGATCACCGTGCGGTGTTCTTCGGGCAAGGCGTCGATGAAGCGGCGTAAGGCGGCGGCCTTGTCCTCTTTCATGGTGACGACCTCCGGCGTGTCGGCGCTGTCCGGCACCGCGGCGGCCGCCTCGTCGTCGATCCAGTCTTCCTTCTTCTTGCGCAGCAGCGACAGCGCCTTGAACCGGGCGATGCCCAGCAGCCAGGTCGAGACTTCGGAGCGCCCTTCGAAGCCCGGCGCCTGGCGCCACAGCTCGAGGAACACCTCGTTCGCGATATCGTCAGCCATCATTTCCGATCCCGTCTGGCGCGCCACGAAGCGGTAGACGCGCGCGTGGTGACGCATGAACAGGAGCCGCACGGCGGCACGGTCGCTCTTCGCGACCCGGTCGACAAGCGCGCGATCGGTCTCCGTCGCCGCCGTCATGGCCGGTCGAGCCGCCTGGCTCCTGCCTGCTCTGTCGCCGATCGGTCCAAAAAGGTTCATCCTCCGCCAAGGAATTTGCGGAGGCTAACCGAAGAGCGGGGCGGTTGCCAGTAGGGACGCCTTCCTTCCCCCCTTGTGGGGGAAGGTGGATCGGCGCGCAGCGCCGAGACGGATGAGGGGTGGTCCAGCGGAGTGAGACGTTGGCGTTCCCTGGAACACCCCTCATCCGTCGCCTCATCCGTCGCCTTCGGCGACACCTTCTCCCACAAGGGGAGAAGGGAAAGCCGCCCTCACCCCAAGAAAGGCTTCGCCTTCATCGCCGCGGGCACCGGCACGCCGAGCCGGCTCAGCACCGTCGGCGCCAGCTGCAATTGGTCGAGCAGCGTATCGGCCTCAGGCCCTTGGCCTTGTCCGAAATAGTACAGCGCGAAATCCTGCATCTCGTCATCATGGCCGCCATGGTGGCCGCGGTCGGTCTGGCCGTGATCGGCGGTGACCATGACCTCGTAGCCGGCCGCGATCCAGCCCGGCAGGAAGGCGGCCAGCATGCCATCCATCGCATAGACCGCATGGTCCATCTCGTGGCAGTCATGGCCGAAGCGATGGCCCATCGAGTCCAGTGTGCAGGTGTGCAGGATGCCGTAGTCGATCCCGTGGCGTTTGGTCAGCATGGTCAGCGTCGCGAACAGATCGACATCGCTCGGCGTCATCTGGTTGCGGGCGTTGTAGCCGGTCATGGTGTGGAAGCGGCCATGCGTGATCGGCCCGCCCGGCTCGTCATATTCCATGTCCTCGACCAGGTCGAACGGGTAGGAGCGGAAGAATTCCGACCAGTAGGAATGGGTGACCGCCCCGGTCTTGCCTCCGGCCTTGCTGACTTCCGAGAAGATGTCGGGCTGCGCGACGCGGAACCGGTTCTCGTTGGAAAGAATGCCATGCACCTGCGGCGACACGCCGGTGTGGATGGAGGCATAGCAGCAGGCCGAGGTCGACGGCAGCACCGAGCGCATCTTCCAGACCCGCGCCTCGCCCGATTGCACCCAGCCTTCGAGATTGCCCATCAGCCGGCGCCAGTTGCGATAGGGAACGCCGTCGAGGATGATCAGCAGAAGCTTGGATTTGAGCGCCATGGGCTGCTCCATGCAGTCTTGTCATAGAGGGCAGGGATGGGGTCCCGGGCCCGACCAGCAGGTCGTTAGTTCCCCGCGCTGGCCATGCGCCGCCCCTTGATCGCCTTTTCCAGCCAGCCGATCTCCATCTCAGGGACCGACGACAGGAGAAGGTCGGTATAGGCGTCGAAGGGCGGCGTCAGAACCTTGCTCTTCGAACCGTAGCGGACCACTTCGCCGCGATACATCACCGCGATCGAATCGGCGATCGACTTCACTGTCGCCAGATCGTGGGTGATGAAGAGATAGGCGACCTTCTCGTGCTGCTGCAGGTCGAGCAGCAGCTTGAGGATGCCGTTGGCCACCAGCGGATCGAGCGCCGAGGTCACCTCGTCGCAGATGATCAGCTTCGGTTTGGCGGCGAGCGAGCGGGCGATGCAGACGCGCTGCTTCTGGCCGCCTGAAAGTTCCGCCGGATAGCGGTCGACAAAGCCCTTACCCATTTCGATCTCGTCGAGCAGTTCGGCGACGCGCTTGTCGCGTTCCCTGCCGCGCATGCCGAAATAGAATTCGAGCGGCCGGCCGATGATGGTGCCGACGGTCTGGCGCGGGTTCATCGCGACGTCGGCCATCTGGTAGATCATCTGCAGCTGGCGCAGATCTTCCTTCGGCCGGTCGGCGAGCCGGTTGGCGAGCGGCCGCCCATCGAAGGTGACAGTGCCTTGCTCGGGCGGCAAAAGGCCGGTGATGGCGCGCGCCAGCGTCGACTTGCCGGAGCCGGATTCGCCCACCACTGCCAGCGTCTGGCCGGGGTAGATGTCGACCGACACGTTCTTCAGCACCTTGACGTGGCCGCCGCCATAAGCGGCGGTGACGTTCTTCACCGACAGGAACGGCGTGGCGCCGGGGTTCTGCTCCTGGTGCTCGATCTCATGCACCGAGACCAGCGCGTTGGTGTATTCCTGGCGCGGCTCCTTGATGATCTGGCGGGTACCGCCCCATTCGACCAGCCTGCCATGGCGCAGCACCATGATCTCGTCGGAGACCTGGGCGACGACGGCAAGGTCGTGGGTGATGTAGAGCGCCGCCACATGGGTGTCGCGGATGGCGTCCTTGATCGCCGCCAGCACGTCGATCTGCGTCGTCACGTCGAGCGCCGTTGTCGGCTCGTCGAAGACGATCAGGTCGGGTTCCGAGCACAGCGCCATTGCCGTCATCACGCGCTGCAACTGGCCGCCCGAGACCTGGTGCGGAAAGCGTTCACCGATGGTTTCCGGGTTCGGCAGGCTGAGCTTCCTGAACAGCGCGACGGCGCGCTTTTCGGCCTCGGCGCGTGTCGCCGTGCCATGCAGCAGCGTGGCTTCCACCACCTGGTCCATCAGCCGGTGCGCCGGGTTGAAGGCGGCCGCCGCCGACTGCGCGACATAGCAGACCTCGCGGCCGCGCAGTTTGCGGAAACCTTCCTTGCCGCCCTTCAGGATATCGCGGCCGTTGAGGATCACTTCGCCGCCGGTGATGCGCACGCCGCCACGGCCATAGCCCATCGACGACAGGCCGATGGTCGACTTGCCGGCGCCGGATTCGCCGATCAGGCCCAGCACCTTGCCCTTTTCCAGTGTCAGCGAGACATCGTGCACCAGCACGATGTTCTTTGGCGCTTCGCCGGGCGGATAGACCGTGGCCTCGATGCGCAGATTCCTGATATCGAGCAGCACGCCTGGCTTGGGTTGTCCGGGCTTCGCGTTGCTATCAGCCATCACCCGCGTCCTCCCTTCAGGCTTGTCGTGCGGTTGAGGATCCAGTCGGCGACAAGGTTGACCGAGATGGCGAGCGCGGCGATCGCCCCCGCCGGAATGAGTGCCGCGGCAATGCCGAAGACGATGCCGTCCTTGTTCTCCTTGACCATGCCGCCCCAGTCGGCGTCCGGCGGTTGCACGCCAAGGCCGAGGAAGGACAGCGTCGACAGGAACAGCACCGCATAGATGAAGCGCAGGCCGAGTTCGGAGACCAGCGGCGACAGCGCGTTGGGCAGGATCTCGCGGAAGATGATCCAGGCGCTGCCTTCGCCGCGCAGCTTGGCCGCTTCGACATAGTCCATGACGTTGATGTCGACGGCGACCGCGCGCGAAAGGCGGTAGACGCGGGTCGAGTCGAGAATGCCCATGACCAGGATCAGCGTCACCAGGTTCGTCGGCAGCACGGAGAGCACGACCAGGCCCATGATCAGGGTCGGGATCGACATCAAGAGGTCGACGAGGCGTGACAGGATCGTGTCGAACCAGCCGCCAAACACCGCTGCCGAGAAACCGAGTATGGCGCCGAGCGAGAAGGACAGAGCGGTGGCCAGCACGGCGATGAACAGGGTGATGCGGGCGCCGTAGATCATGCGCGACAACAGATCGCGGCCGAGATTGTCGGTGCCCAGCCAATGCGCGGCCGACATTGGTTCCCAGACGTCGCCGACGATCTCGGCATTGTCTTGCGGCGAGATCCACGGCGCGAAGATCGCCGCCAGCACGAACAGGGCGGTCAGCACCAGGCCGATCAGGGCAGGGATGGGGATGCGTCTTATATCGAGCATGCCCGCCCCCTCACTTTGGATGTCTGAGACGCGGATTGGCGACGATTGCCGCAATGTCCGCGATGATGTTGAGGCTGATATAGACGGCGGCAAAGATCAGGCCGACCGCCTGCACCACCGGCACATCGCGCTTGGTGACGTGGTCGACGAGATACTGCCCCATGCCGGGATAGACGAAGATCACCTCGACGACGACAACGCCGACGATGAGATAGGCGAGGTTGAGCATGACGACGTTGATGATCGGCGCGATGGCGTTCGGGAAGGCATGCTTGCGGATGACGGCGAAGGCCGAGAGCCCCTTGAGCTCCGCCGTCTCGACATAGGCCGACTGCATGACGTTGAGGATCGCCGCGCGCGTCATGCGCATCATGTGGGCCAGCACCACCAGCGTCAGCGCCGTCGCCGGCAAGGCGATGGCCTGCATCCGCTCGCCGAAGGGCATGCCGTCATAGACGGTCGAGATGGCGGGGAACCATTGGTGCTGAACCGCGAAGTAGAAGACGAGCAAGTAGCCGATGAAGAATTCCGGGAAGGAGGTCGAGGCGAGCGCCAGCCCGGAGATCAGCTTGTCGACCCAGCCATTGCGGAAACGCACCGCTATCAGGCCGAGCGTTATGGCCAGCGGGATGGCGACGATCGCCGCCCAGAAGGCGAGGAACAGCGTGTTCCATAGCCGGCCCTTGATCGAGGTGGCGATATCCTGGCCGCTCGACATGGCGGTGCCGAGGTCGCCGGTCAGCACGCCGCCGAGCCAGTGGAAATACCTGACATAGGCCGGATCGTTCAGCCCGAGCTGTTCGCGCAGATTGGCGAGCGACTCCGGCGTCGCCGATTGTCCCAGAATGGCTTGCGCGACGTCGCCGGGCAGGATTTGCGTGCCGGCGAAGATCAGGACCGAAATGGCCAGCAGAAGGAGGATGCCCAGCGCGATGCGCTGGGCAATTAGCTTCAGGATGGGTGAGGACATCTCCGCAAAGCCGGACTCAGGCCTGCAGCCAGCACTTCGCCAGGGCGTAGCCGTTCATCAGTTCCTGGTGCGGATCGTCCACCCAGCCATCGACCTTGGCGCCGGTGGCGTCGATGAACTGGTTGAACATCGGCAGGATCAGGCCGCCTTCGTCACGCACCATGACGGCCATGTCGTGGTACATCTGCTTGCGCTTGGCCTCGTCGAGCTCGGCGCGCGCCGCCAGCACCATCTTGTCGAAGTCCGGGCGCTTGAAACGCGTGTCGTTCCAGTCGGCGGTCGACAGGTAGGCGGTCGAGTACATCTGGTCCTGCGTCGATCGCCCGCCCCAATAGGAAGCGCAGAAGGGCTGCTTGTTCCAGACCTCGTTCCAGTAACCGTCGCCGGGCTCGCGCTTGAGCTCGATCTTGATGCCGGCCTTGGCCGCGCTCTGCTGGAAGAGCTGCGAGGCATCGACCGCGCCGGGGAAGGCGACGTCCGAGGTCCTCAGCAGAACGGTGCCGTCATGACCGGACTTCTTGTAGTGGAACTTGGCCTTGTCGGGATCGTACTTGCGCTGCTCGATTTCGGTGAACAGCGGATAGGACGCGTTGATCGGGAAGTCGTTGCCGAGCGAGCCATAGCCGCGCAGCACCTTGGTCAGCATCTCTTCGCGGTCGATGGCGAGCTTCAGCGCCATGCGCAGGTCGTTGTTGTCGAAGGGCGCCGTGTTGCAATGCATGATGAAGACATAGTGGCCCGGACCCGCATGGTTGCGGATGGTCACGCCCGGCACGCGCTTGATCAGGTCGACGATCTTCGGCTCGACGCGGTTGATCATGTTGACCTGGCCGCCCTGCAGGGCCGCCGTGCGCGCCGTCGCGTCATTGATGACGATGACTTCGATCTGGTCGGCATGGCCCATCTTGTCGCCCTGCCAGTAATTGGCAAACCGTTCGGCGCCATGGCGCACGCCGGGCTCGTTGGTCTTGACCACATACGGGCCGGCCGAGATGCCGGCATCGGGCTTGTCCTTGCCGCCATTGGGCTGGACGATCAGGTGATAGTCGCTGAGCAGGTAGGGAAGGTCGGCATTGGCCTCCTTCAGCGTCAGCACCACTTCCTTGCCGCTGGCCTTGATGGTGTCGATGCCCTTCATGTAGCCGAGCGCGCCGGACTTCGATTTCTCGTCGGAATGGCGCTCGAGCGTGGCGGCCACGTCCTCGGCGGTCACGGTCTTGCCGTTGTGGAATTCGACCCCGTCGCGGATTTTCAGAGTCCAGGTCTTCGCGTCGTCGGATGAGCCGATCTCTTCGGCGATGCGGTTCTCGAGCTTGCCGTCCGGCGACAGCTCGACGATCATTTCGCCCCAGCACTTGCCGAAGGCGAACGGCACCTGCGTCATGAACAGCGCCGGATCGAGACTGTTGGTGGATTCGCCGCCGACCAGGCCGGCCTTCAGCGTGCCGCCCTTGACCGGGCCTGCCGCGCGCGCCGCGCTTGAAAGCAGCGAATTGGCGAAGGGCGCGGCGATGCCGAGCGCTGCCGCGCGACCGAGAAAATCACGACGGCTCAGCTTGCCTGCTGCGACACGCCGGCTAAGGAATTCCAGTTCGTTCGACATATTGAGTTCCTCACTCTGTTGGTTCGACTCTACGGTCGATTTTTGTTGTTAATTCTCCCTGAATAATGAGGGTAAGCTAACGCCGTAAGCAAGACCGAATGCGACATGCCGTGGCGTAAATCGTACGTCGCATTTGGACCAAGGGCGTCAGCGCTCAGACAAGCGCACGTGGAATTTTCTCCTCGAAATTGCGCTCGAAGACGATTTGTTCGCCCTCATAGGCCTCGATTCTGGCGCTGACGATGAAGTTTTGTGCGTCCGATCGCATCTCTGCCCATGTCTCGGTTCGCACCGACCATCCATTTCGCGACAATGTCTGCGTCCAGTGTGTTTTCCCAGAGGCCGACAATGGATTGTCAGGATGGATCGTCCATGTTTCGCGGGCGATGCTGCCATTGACCAGGCAGTGGTCGAGATCGCGCACCTCGCCGAAATCATCCGCAATGGAAAGCGTGACGATTCCGGTCTTTTCGTCGCGATCGACATGGCGTTCGGAATTCGCTGCACGGGTCGTCTCGGTGGCCCAGGGCGCAGCACCTTCCGGCTCGGCGAACGTCGCTTCGCCGCCTTTCGCCAGCGGCCGCAGCGGCAAGGCAAGTGTCGCCGCCGACAAGCTTAACTGCACCGGCTCCGGCGACGGCCAGATCATGGGCCAATAGGCGTTCGACACGGCGACGCGCAGGCGGTGGCCGGCCGGCACGCGGTAGGCGCATTGATCGAGCACGACGCGCGCCGACACGGTCTCGCCCGGCGCCAGTGCCTGCGGGAATTCGTGCGAGTCGCGATGTGTCAAATTGAGCACACCATAGGAGATCAGTTCGGAAGCGCCGTCGGGATGGACGTCGCAGAGCCGCACCGCGATGTTGGCCTGCGGGCGATCGGAAGCGAACGTGACCTCGACTTCCGGCGCGCCGACAATGTCGATGGTCTCGGCGAGTTCCGGTTGGTCGAAACACACCGACAGTGCATCGTCGGGACGCTGGTCGCCCGGCAATTCCGGACCGAAGGTGAACGGAAAATATTCGCCGCCGGCGAGCCCACAATTCTGCGGCGAGGCGACAATGGTTGGTTGGCTCCCCTTGGGCAGCAGTTCGATGGCCTGGGTCTTGATCGCGGGTGACGGCCATTGTTGCTCGGCCACCCAACGGCCGGGCCGCTCGGGGTGCCAGCGCGCCGGACGCACGCTGTCCATCACATAGGCGCGGTAGGCGGGATCGCCCTCGACGCCGGTCTCGGTGCCCTTCAGCCAATGGTCCCACCAGCGCAGCGCCTCCTGCAGGAAGCCGATGGCCGGCTGGGGGCCGGCATAGTGCGGGTATTTGTGGATCCAGGGGCCGACAATGCCCCTGACCGGCGCCTCGATGTTGGTGACCAGGTGCGAGATCGTGTTGCGGTAGCCGTCATGCCAGCCGCCGATCGACAGAACGGCGGCCTTGACGGCCGAAAAATCCTCGCAGATCGAGCCGCGCTTCCAATAGGCGTCGCGATGCTGGTGGCTGAGCCACAGCGGCAAAAGGAAGGGCTGGTTCTCCAGTCGGGTCAGCCACAGATCGCGCCATCTGTTGTCGCCGGCGATCAGCGGGTCCGGCGGCCGCGACGAGTAGGAGAGCATGGTCGAGGCCCAGCCGAAATTCTCGATCAGCAGGCAGCCGCCCTTGTAGTGGATGTCGTCGGCGTAGCGGTCGACGGTCGAGCACAGGCTGATCACCGCCTTCAGCGCCGGCGGCTGCTTGGCCGCAACCTGCAGGCAGTTGAAGCCGCCCCAGGAGATGCCCATCATGCCGACATTGCCGTTGCACCAGGGCTGAGCCGCCGCCCAGGCGATGACGTCGCAGGCGTCCTGCAATTCCTGCTCGGAATATTCGTCGTCCATCAGCCCTTCGGAATCGCCATTGCCGCGCATGTCGACGCGGATCGAGGCGTAGCCGTGGCCGGCGAAATAGGGATGCGTCAGCTGATCGCGAAAAATGGTGCCGTCACGCTTGCGGTAGGGCAGGTGCTCGAGGATGACAGGCACCGGATCGTCGCCGGCATCCTCCGGCATCCACACCCGCGCGGACAGCCGGCAGCCATCCGGCATGACGATGCCCATATCGGGGAATTCGACGACCTTGCGGGGAAATTCGGTGATGGTTTTCATGGGTGCGCATAACGCCCCGCGGCACGGCAAGTTTCAATCGCCATTCGCGACTGGAGCAGCGAATTATGCGACCTGTACTGCTAGCTGCAGCGCACCCTCAGTTCAGCGGAATGTCGTTTTCGCCCTTGCTCGCCTGGTAGGCGCCGGACAGCGCGTCATAGCGTGCCGAGATCTTGCCGATGCGTGTCTCCAGCCGCCGGCGTTCCGCCTCGGGCAGCGCCCGCACCATCCTGCGGATGGAAAAACTCTTCCAATAGGCATTCTGGGCGTTGTAGCCGCCTGGGTCGAGGGTGAAGACCTCTTTCAGGATCTTCAGGTCGTGCGGGATCGCAAAGCTGTCGCGCGAATCCTCGTGGCTGAAGAGATAGTAGAAATTGTCGAAGCCGGTCCAGGTGATCGCCGACAGGCAGAGCGAGCAGGGCTCATGCGTGGCGATAAACAGAGCGTCCTTGGTGTCGACGCGCTCGGCTTTCGGCATCTCGTAGAACCGCTTCAGGCAGTGCACCTCGCCATGCCAGAGCGGATTTTCGATCTCGTTGTTGGTTTCGGCCAGCACCAGCGAGTGGTCGTCCTTGCGCAGGATCGCCGCGCCGAACAGCTTGTTGCCATGGGCAACACCCTCGGCCGTCTTCGGCACGATATCGTGCTCGATAACGTCGAGCAGGCGGTCGATCAAGGAAATGTCGGTCATGGGGATCAAAAGCTTTCAGGGGAGATGGATCTCGTAGGCGTGCGAGAAATGAAACTCTTCGAGATTCGAGCCGTCGCCGCCGCGGTCGACGATCAGGAAATCCTGTGGCTCGCCAAGCGGCGTCAGCACGCCGTGCCAGAGATTGCGCGAATAGTTGATGCCTTGTCCGGGCGCGGTGATGAAGGCGTGCGGTTCGCCCGGCCCCTCCTTGCCGTCAAGGCAGACGACGACCAGGAACGGACGCGGCGACAGCGGAATGAAGGCCTGGCTGCCGAACGGATGCCGCTCGACCATGGTCAGTTTCAGCGGCAGTTCGTAAGGCGTGCCGCGCACCATCGAGATCAGCACGCGCGCGTTCGGTCCCGTGGCTTCAGCGGTGGCGAGGTCGTGGTAGCGCTCGGCCTTGCCGCCATTGATCGGGTAATGGTTGTCGCCACCCATGTCGATGACATCGCCGAAGGGGGCAAAGGCCTCCCGGGTCAGCTTCTGTGCTGTGATGCGGGTCACCGCGCGCGACCGCCGATGCCGACGCCGCCGAGCTTGGCGTGCCGGTTGACGTCCTTGTAGAGCAGGTAGCGGAACTTGCCGGGGCCGCCGGCATAGCAGGCCTGCGGGCAGAAGGCGCGCAGCCACATATAGTCGCCGGCCTCGACCTCGACCCAGTCCTGGTTGAGGCGATAGACCGCCTTGCCTTCCAGCACGTAGAGCCCGTGTTCCATCACATGCGTCTCGGCGAAGGGAATGACGGCGCCCGGCTCGAGCGTGACGATGGTCATATGCATGTCGTGGCGCAGATCGGCGGGATCGACGAAGCGGGTCGTCGCCCAGCGGCCTTCGGTGCCCGGCATCGGCGACGGCGCGATCTCCTGCTCGTTGGTGAAGAAGGCTTCCGGCACGTCGAGACCGTCGACCACTTCGTAGGCCTTGCGGATCCAGTGGAAGCGAACCGGCGCCTTGCTTTCATTGCGAACGGTCCAGCCGCTCGCCGGCGGCAGGAAGGCAAAGCCGCCGGGCCGCAACATATGCTTCTTGCCGGAAAGCAGAACGGTCAGTTCGCCCTCGACCACGAACAGGGCGCCTTCGGCGCCGGCGTCGGGCTCCGGCCGGTCGCTGCCGCCGCCAGGCTCCACCTCGACAATGTATTGCGAGAATGTCTCGGCAAAACCGGACAGTGGCCGCGACAGGATCCAGACGCGGGTCTTGTCCCAGAACGGCAAGGCGCTGGTGACGATGTCCCGCATCACGCCCTTGGGAATGACGGCGTAGGCCTCGGTGAAGACGGCGCGGCCTGTCAGCAATTCAGATTGGCCGGGATGGCCGCCATGCGGTGCGTAATAGGTGCGCTCTGGCATCCTGATCGTGTCCATGGGTTCAAACCTATTGCGGTAGCATGTCTCTGAGGCGGAGCAGCGCGATGCGCTCGACCTGTTTGCAGGCGGTCTCGAATTCGACGCCACGGCTGTTGCCGATGCGTGCCTCGAACTCGGCGAGGATTTCCTCCTTGGTCTTGCCCTTCACCGCGATGATGAAGGGGAAACCGAAGGTGGTGACGTAGGCGGCGTTGAGCTTGGAGAACAGTTCGCGCTCCTTGTCGGTCAGCGCGTCGAGGCCGGCGGAGGCTTGTTCCCTTGTCGATTCCGCCGTCAGCCGCCTGGCCTTGGCCAGCTTGCCGGCAAGGTCGGGATGGGCGTTGAGCACACCCAGCCGCTCGGTCTCGCTGGCAGCGCGGAAGATGCGGCAGAGCGCATTGTGCAGGCCGCCCGCGGTGTCGTGCGCCGGGCCCAGCTCCAGCTCGTAGGCCCGCTCGGCGATCCAGGGCGAATGCTCGAACACGCCGCCGAAAGTGTGAACGAATGTCTCGAATTCCATCTTCGACGGGCGCAGCGCCGCCGGCTTGTAGGGATGGCTCTCTTGCCAGTGCTTGGCGATGTCGATGCGCCGCGCCAGCCAGACCTTATCATGCGACTTCACATAGTCGACGAAGCGCTTCAGCGCCGCCACCCGGCCCGGCCGCCCGACGAGGCGGCAATGCAGGCCGATATTCATCATGCGCGGCCGCCCCGCCTGGCCCTCGGCATAGAGCGTGTCGAAACTATCCCTGAGATAGGCGAAGAACTGGTCGCCTGAATTGAAGCCCTGCGGCGTGGCGAAGCGCATGTCGTTGGCGTCGAGCGTATAGGGGATGATGAGCTGCGTGCCGCCGGCATGCTCGAACCAGTAAGGCAGTTCGTCGTCATAGGTGTCGGAGACATAGTCGAAGCCGCCTTCTTCGGCCACCAGCCGCACCGTGTTGACCGATGTGCGGCCCGTATACCAGCCCGTCGGGCGCTGGCCTGTCACCTCGTAATGCAGCTTGATTGCCGCCTCGAGGTCGCGGCGCTCGTCCTCGGCGCTATGATCGCGGTAGTCGATCCACCGCAACCCGTGCGAGGCGATCTCCCACCCGGCGTCCTGCATGGCCGTGACCTGGTCGGGCGAGCGGGCAAGTGCCGAGGCGACGCCGTAGCAGGTCACCGGAACTTGCGACTCGCTGAACAGGCGCAACAGCCGCCAGAAGCCGGCCCGCGCGCCATATTCGTAGATCGATTCCATGTTCCAATGGCGCTGTCCCACCCAGGGCGCGGCGCCGACGATCTCCGACAGGAAGGCTTCCGACGCCTTGTCGCCATGCAGCACGCAATTCTCGCCGCCCTCTTCGTAATTGACGACGAACTGCACGGCGACATGCGCCCCGCCGGGCCATTTCGGATCCGGTGGATTGGCTCCGTAGCCGCGCATGTCTCTTTCGTAACGCATTGCCCCTCCTGCCGGACACTGCCGGAAGTTGTGATCAGGATAGTCGAAAGGGTTGCCGCCGCATTCCCTTGAAATTTTTGAAAGTGTTTTTGTGCCGCTCCGCTCGACCGGGACTTATGCATCGCCTTTAATTGGCGCACAATTCATTGCTTTGTTCGACTGTACCGGGAATGGGAGGCGCCAGTGGCAGAAACGTCGAAAGCCGATGGCGGACGTCTGACGACGCATGTCCTCGACACCGCGACCGGCAAGCCGGCGGCTGGGTTGTCGATCGCGCTCTATCGCCTTGACGGTTCGGCCAGGACACATTTGAAGACAGTCGCGACCAATATCGACGGCCGTTGCGACGCGCCGCTGCTGGCGGGCGCCGAGTTCCGCGCCGGCCAATATGAGCTGGTGTTCGCGGCCGGCGACTATCTGCGCGGCCAGGGCACAGAACTGCCGGAACCGGCTTTCCTTGACAGTGTGCCGATCCGTTTCGGCATGGCAGAGGCAGTGCACTATCACGTGCCATTGCTGATCTCGCCCTATGGCTATTCGACCTACAGGGGGAGCTGAGGCATGGCCAAGATCAAAATCCGCAACGAAATCCACTTCATCCTCAATGGCAGGGATGTCGTGCTGTCGTCGGTGGCGCCGGACGCGACCCTGCTCGACTGGCTGCGTCTCGACCGTTCGCTCCGCGGCACCAAGGAAGGCTGCGCCGAGGGCGATTGCGGCGCCTGCACGGTTCTGGTCGGCAAGCTTTCGGCCGCCGGTCTGGTCTATGAAAGCGTCAATGCCTGTATCCGCTTCCTCGGTTCGCTCGACGGCGCCCATGTCGTGACAGTGGAACATTTGCGTGGTCAGCCCGGCCAGTTGCATCCCGTCCAGCGGGCGATGGTCGATTTCCACGGCTCGCAATGCGGCTTCTGCACGCCGGGCTTCGTCATGTCGCTCTATGGCCTGTGGATGCGGTCGCCGGAGCCGTCGGACGCGGCGATCGAAAAGGCCTTGCAAGGCAATCTCTGCCGCTGCACCGGCTACGAGGCGATTGTCCGCGCCGCGCACGCCATCTCCAGTTACGGCAAAGCGGCGAAGGATCCGCTGGCGGCGGAGCGCAAGGCGATCACCGCGAGGCTGGAAGCCTTGCGGGACGGCGCGCGGGTCGAGATCGGTTCGGCCGAGGCGCGGCTTATCGTGCCGGCCAATGTCGACGATTTCGCCAATGTGCTCGACCAGGAACCCGGCGCCACCATCGTTGCCGGCTCGACCGATGTCGGCCTGTGGGTGACCAAGCACATGCGCGACATCTCTCCGGCGGTCTTCATCGGCAATCTCGACGGGCTGTGCACCATCGCCGAAGACAAGGGCGTCATTTCGATCGGCGCCGGCGTCACCTACAGCGAAGCCTTTTCGACGCTGGCCAAAACCATCCCGGCGCTCGGGCCGCTGTTTGACCGCATCGGCGGCGAACAGGTGCGCAACATGGGCACCATCGGCGGCAACATCGCCAACGGCTCGCCGATCGGCGACACGCCGCCGCCCTTGATCGCGCTCGGCGCGCGCCTGACGCTGCGCAAGGGCAAGAAGCGGCGCACGATCCCGCTGGAAACCTTCTTCATCGCCTATGGCAAGCAGGACCGGCAACCGGGCGAGTTCGTCGAGGCCGTGCACGTGCCCGTGCCGGCCAAGGGCGAAAAATTTGCCGTCTACAAGATCACCAAGCGCCGCGACGAGGATATCACCGCTGCCCTCGGCGCCTTCTTGCTGACGCTAGCCAAGGACGGTACGGTTGCCGATGTGCGCATCGCCTATGGCGGCATGGCGGCGACGCCGAAGCGGGCGTCTTTTGTTGAAAGGGCGCTGCTCGGCAAGCCATGGACCGAAGAGACGGTCGAGACGGCGATGGCGCAATATGCCAGGGATTTCACCCCGCTCACCGACATGCGGGCGTCAGCCGAATACCGGGCGCTGGCGGCCAAGAACCTGTTGTTGCGCTTCTTCGTCGAAACCTCCGGCACCAGGGCGCCCTTCCAGGTGTCCCGCAACGAGGCGGCATGATGAACAAGCACGCCACATCAAATCTCAAGGCTGAGAAGATCGTCGGCGGCGTCGCCACCGATCAGCGGCATGATTCCGCCCACAAGCATGTCAGCGGCACCGCCGTCTACATCGACGACATGCCGGAACCGGCCGGCACGCTGCATGGCTGCCTTGGTCTCTCGGCCGCCGCGCATGCCACCATCACCCGCATGGATCTTTCGGCGGTGCGCGCTGCTTCCGGAGTCGTCGATGTGCTCACGGCAAAGGATGTGCCGGGCGAGAATGACATTTCGCCGACCGGTCGGCACGATGAGCCGGTGCTCGCCGACGGCAAGGTCGAGTTCTTCGGCCAGCCGATCTTCTGCGTCATCGCCGAAACCCGCGAACAGGCACGCCGCGCCACCAGGCTGGCCAAGGTCGAATACAAGGAATTGCCCTTCGTCACCGACATCGGCGGACTCGATCCGAGGAAGGACAAGCTCGTCACGCCGCCGCTTACCTTGAAGCGCGGCAATGCCACCGCTGCGATCAAGTCGGCGCCGCGCCGGCTGAAGGGAAAGATGCGCGTCGGCGGCCAGGAGCATTTCTATCTTGAAGGCCATATCGCCATGGCCGTACCCGGCGAGGATCAGGACGTCACCATCTATTCCTCGACCCAGCATCCAAGCGAAGTCCAGCACATGGTAAGCCATGCGCTCGGCATACCCAGCAATGCCATCACGGTGGAGATCCGCCGCATGGGCGGCGGTTTCGGCGGCAAGGAAACGCAGGGCAACCAGTTTGCCGCGCTCGCGGCCATCGCCGCCAAGAAACACCATCGCGCCGTCAAGATCAGGCCCGACCGCGACGACGACATGATCGCCACCGGCAAGCGCCATGATTTCCTCGTCGACTACGAAGTCGGCTTCGATGACGAGGGCAACATTCTCGGTGTCGATTTCATGTTCGCCGCGCGTTGCGGCTTCTCGTCGGATCTGTCAGGCCCGGTGACCGATCGCGCGCTGTTTCATTGCGACAACACCTATTTCTGGCCCGCCGTGCACGCGCAATCGGCGCCGCTCTACACCAACACCGTGTCGAACACTGCCTTCCGGGGTTTCGGCGGCCCGCAAGGGATGGTCGGCGCCGAACGCGTCATCGACGAGGTGGCGTTCGCGGTCGGCAAGGATCCGCTCGAGATCCGCAAGAAGAATTTCTATGGCACCAGCGACCGCAACATCACGCCCTACCACCAGACGGTCGAGGACAACATCATCCAGCGCATCGTCACTGAACTCGAAGAGAGCGCTTGCTATGCGCGGCGGCGGCGCGAAATTTCGGCCTTCAATGCCAACAGCCGTTTCGTCAAGCGCGGTCTGGCGCTGACGCCGGTCAAGTTCGGCATTTCCTTCACCGCCACGCACTACAACCAGGCCGGGGCGCTGGTGCATGTCTACACCGATGGTTCGGTGCATCTGAACCATGGCGGCACCGAAATGGGGCAGGGGCTCTACCTCAAGGTCGCGCAGGTGGTGGCGGAAGAGTTCCAGATCGATCTCGACCAGGTGAAGATCACCGCGACCACCACCGGCAAGGTGCCCAACACCTCGGCCACAGCGGCATCGTCCGGTTCAGACCTCAATGGCATGGCGGCACAGAATGGCGCTCGCCAGATCAAGGGCCGGCTGACCGATTTCGCTGCCGAGAAATACCAGGTGCCGCGCGATCAGGTGCTGTTCCTGCCCAACCGGGTGCGCATCGGCAACCAGGAGATCGCCTTCGCCGATCTCGTCAAGCAGGCCTATATGGCGCGCATCCAGCTGTCGGCGGCGGGCTTCTACAAGACGCCGAAAATCCATTGGAATCGCGACAAGGGCGAGGGCCGCCCTTTCTACTATTTCGCTTACGGCGCCTCCTGCTCGGAAGTCTCGGTCGACACGCTGACCGGTGAATATGTGGTCGAGCGCACCGACATCCTGCACGAGACCGGCCGCTCGCTGAACCGTGCCATCGACCTCGGCCAGATCGAGGGCGGCTTCATCCAGGGCATGGGCTGGCTGACGACCGAGGAATTGTGGTGGGACGACAAGGGCCGGCTGCGCACCCATGCGCCGTCGACCTACAAGATCCCGCTCGCCTCCGACCGGCCGAAGATCTTCAACGTCACTTTGGCCGACTGGCCGGAAGCGAGCGAGCCAACGATCCACCGCTCCAAGGCGGTCGGCGAGCCGCCCTTCCCGCTAGGCATGTCCGTGCTGCATGCGCTGTCGGATGCGGTGGCCAGCGTCGCCGATCACAGGATCTGTCCGCGCCTTGACGCCCCGGCGACGCCGGAGCGCGTGCTGATGGCGATCGAGCGGCTGAAAGGCGAGGCGAAGGCCTGAATCCGGCAAAACGTGCAATTCAGGTCGAAAAACCCTATGTTTCCCGCACGGGAATGCGAATGATGACTTCGAAAGTGCAAAGCCTGAAAGACTTCCTGGCTGGCCAAGGTCGCATCGCTTTGGTCGAAGTGGCCGGCACCAAGGGCTCGACGCCGCGCGAGAAGGGCGCCTTCATGCTCGTCTCGCGGGAGGCGATTTTGGGCACGATCGGCGGTGGCCAGCTCGAATATATGGCGATCGACAAGGCGCGGCAGATGGTGGCGTCTTCACCTCGCCGCAAGCCGCGGGGCAAAGAAGCCCGCATCGAGGCCGATGAAGTCTGCGCTACACTGGACGTGCCGCTCGGCCCGGAGATTGGCCAATGCTGTGGCGGGCGCGTCGAAGTCTTGATCCGATTCGTCGATGCCGATCTCGCCAACGGGTTGATTGCAGCGGCGGAAACCGAAGAAGCGCATCTGCCGCATGTCTATATTTTCGGCGGAGGCCATGTCGGCCAGGCGCTGGCGGCGGCAATGTCGCTGCTTCCCGTGCACGGCGTCGTCATCGAGACGCGGGCCGAGGCGCTGGAAGGCATGCCGCAGACCGTCGAGACGCGGCTGACGCCGATGCCCGAAGCCGAAGTGCGCAACGCGCCCGCCGGCACCGCCTTCGCCATCCTCACCCATGACCATGCGCTGGATTTCCTGATCGTCGCCGAAGCGCTGAAACGCGACGACGCGGCGTATGTCGGCATGATCGGCTCGAAGACCAAGAAAGCAACGTTCAGGAACTGGTTCCTGAAATCGGCCGAAGGCACGGAAGCGGAATTTGCCCGTCTCGTCTCGCCGATCGGCGGCGACGCCGTCAAGGACAAGCGCCCTCAAGTCATTGCGGCACTTGCGGCCGCCGAGATCATGACCGCGCTGGTCGTGCATAGAGCTGCGTCAGATGCCGACCATCAGGTGCCACGGCACAGGACGCTCGCCGGTTAGTCACAGCTGCTCAGCGGCTTGTCCGTTTTTCGACCGCGGGAAGGATCCGTTTGCTATATCCACCCGGCGTTGCGGCATGAGGTGTGGAGACATGGGCGTTCTGAAGATCGCGGCTTTTTCGGATGGCAACACCGGCGGCAATCCTGCCGGGGTGCTGATAGGCGATGTCTTGCCCGATGCGGCCGAGATGCAGCGTCTGGCAGCGGAAGTCGGGTTCTCTGAAACGGCCTTTGCCGCCAGGCAGGGAGATAACTGGCGGGTCCGCTATTTCTCGCCGGAATCCGAAGTCCCCTTCTGTGGTCACGCCACGATCGCCTTGGGAGCCGCCCTGGTCCGGCAGTTCGGCGATGGGATTTTCCCGCTGAAACTCAACCAGGCGAACATCACTGTCGAAGGGTTCCGCGACGGTGCGACCATCGCCGCGGCGTTGCAGTCGCCGCCGACACGCAGCAAGCCGGGGCCGCCGGCGCTGATTACCGAGGCGCTGGCATTGTTCGGCTATACCGCGGCCGATCTCGATCCGGCCATTCCGCCGGCGCTGATCCACGGCGGCGCCGACCATCTGGTCTTGGCCCTCGGATCGCGCGAGGCGCTGGCCGCGATGCGCTACGAGTTGAAAGCCGGACAGGCCCTGATGCGTCGCGAAGGGCTGGTAACGATCCTGTTGGCCTATGGCGAAACGCCACGACTGTTCCACACGCGCAATCCTTTTGCTTCAGGTGGCGTCTATGAGGATCCGGCGACGGGCGCCTCGACAGCTGCCTTTGCCGGCTATCTGCGCGACATTGGCTGGCTGCATGGCGGCGCGATCGATGTCGTGCAAGGCGAGGACATGGGCATGCGGTCGCGTCTGCATGCCGATATTCGGCCTGAGATCGGCAGCTCGGTCAGGGTTTCTGGCACGGCCCGGATGATGGACGAAGCATAGAAGTCTCCAGCTCACGCCGGCCGCTTCAAGCCCAGATGCTCCCGTAGCGTGTTGCCGTCATATTCCTTACGGAACAGGCCGCGCCGCTGCAGTTCCGGCACCACCAGCGTGGCAAAGGCATCGAGCTCGCCCGGGAACCAGGACGGCATGACGTTGTAGCCGTCGGCCGCACCGCCCTCAAACCGCGCCTGGAGTTCGTCGGCGACCTGCGCCGCCGTTCCGACAATGCGCCAATGGCCCCGCGCGCCGGCGAAGTGGCGGGCCAGCTGGCGGATGGAAAGGCCGTCGCGGCGCGATTGCTCGACGACCAGCGCCTGCCGGCTTTTCATCCCCTCGCTGTCAGGCAAGTCCGGCAGCGGCCCGTCGATCGGGTAGCGCCAGAGATCGGAGATGCTGAGATAGCTGGACAGCAGCGCCACGCCGACATCGTCCGGAATCAGCTCCTGCAATTCCTCATGTTTCTCCCAGGCCTCGGCCTCTGTTTCCGCCACCACTGGTGAGACGCCGGGCATGATCTTGATGTCGTCAGGCTCGCGTCCATAGGCGGCCATGCGTCCCTTGAGATCGTTGTAGAAGGCCTTGGCCTCCTCGAAGGTCTGCGCAGCCGTGAACACCACATCGGCGGTGCGGGCGGCAAGGTCGCGGCCGACATCCGAGGCACCGGCCTGCACCATGACCGGTGCGCCCTGCGGCGAGCGCGGCAGGTCGAGCCGATCGCGCACCGAAAAGCTCTGGCCGTCATGGCCGGAAGCCTTGCCGTGCCACAGCCCGGTGACCACTTCGGCGAATTCGCGCGCCCGCTCGTAGCGGTCGGCATGCGGCTTGAGGCCCGTCGAGCCGAAATTGGCGGCTTCGATGGGGCTGGCCGAGGTGACCAGGTTCCAGCCCGCCCGGCCGCCGCTCAGATGGTCGAGCGACAGGAAAGTCCGCGCCAGCCCGTAGGGCTCGTTGTAGCTTGTCGAGGCCGTGGAAACGAGGCCGATGCGGCTGGTCTGGACCGCCAGCGCCGACAGCAGGCTGATCGGCTCGAAGCCGACCGAACGCGACGTCTGGCTGGCGATGCCGACATTGGCCTCCCGCAAGCCGGCGGCATCCTCGCAGAAGATCATGTCGAACTTCGCCGCCTCCGCCGTGCGCGCCAGCTGGATGTAGTGGTCGATGTCGATGCCTGCCGTGACATGCGCCTTCGGGTGGCGCCAGGCGGCGATGTGGTGACCCGTCGCCCACAGGAAGGCGCCGAGCTTCATCTGCGCGGTCATCGGTCGCCTCCGCCGGCAAGTCCAAGATGCGCGCGCAGCGTTGTGCCACGATAGCCCTCTTGAACAAGGCCGCTTTGCCGCAACTTCGGCAGAACACGATCGGCGAAATCGTCGAGCGCTGAGTGCTGCGCGGGCAACCGGACGTTGAAGCCGTCGCAGCTTTTCGCCCGCAATTGGGTTTCCAGCCTGTCCATACTGGCGGCCGGCCCATCGTCGGGGGCGAACGAGATATTCGTCAGCACCTTCACAGCGTCCGGATCGCGCCCGGCGGCCGTTGCGCGACGCTTCAGCTCATCGAAGCGTATTTTCGCGCGCTCGGCCGACCCGCTCTCCAGCAAAATGACATCGGCGGTGCGGGCCGCAATATCCAGGTCGGGCTCGGATAGGCCTGACAGCACCAGCACCGGGGTATCCTGCGGCGAGCGTGCGACGTTCAGCGGCCCGCGCACGGAGAAGAACTCGCCCCTGTGGTCCAGCAGATCCATCTTTTCCGGATCATGGAAGCGGCCACCTGTCTTGTCGAACAGCAGAGCATCCTCATCCCAGCCCTGCCACAGGCCTTGAACGATACCGATATATTCCTCGGCGCGGCGGCGAAAGTCGGCGTCGGAAAACCCCTCCGGTCGGCTGAAATTGGCGGCTTCGCGAGAGCCCTGCACCATCGTCGCATGCCAGCCGGAACGACCGTGGCTGATGATGTCGAGCGAAGCGAAACGACGCGCCAGATTGTAGGGCTGATGGGCAACCGTCGAGGCACTGGCCACGAACCCTATCTTATCGGTGACGGTCGCCAGGGCGGCCAGCAGCGTTGTCGCTTCGAACGGGCTGCTTGATGACCCTTCCACGGAGTCGGAAATCACGACCATATCGATGCCGGCGGCCTCTGCCGTCCGCACGAAGGTCTTGATCTCTCCGAAATCCAGAACGGCCTGTTCGTTGGCGGCAGCGATGTTGAGCGAAATGGCGAGATGCATTGCGCCAACCTAGGTTCGCCGGTGCGCAAGGCAAGTCCGGCGGATAGACCAGTGGACCCTCACTTGTCGGCCAGCCGCTCACTTGCCGGCCAGGATATCCTTGATCAGCCGCTGGCAGCGCTCGGCCATGAAGTCGAGCAGAAGCCGCACCTTGGGGTCCTGAAGCTTCTTGTGCGGATACACGGCGGCGAACTGCACCGGCGTCGGCGGCGTGTTGGCCAGGATCACCTGCAGCCGACGGTCGCGGATGAACGGTTCGACCTCGAAGCGCGGCTTGTTGATGATGCCGCGTCCCGACAGTGCCCAGCCGGTCAGCACATCGCCATCGTCGGTGTCGTAGGGTCCGTGCACCTCGAATTTCTGCGGGCCGGCGGGGGTCTGCAGCGTCCAGACATATTCGCGTGCGCCGGAATAGCGCAGCATCAGGCAGTCGTGTTTCTTTCCGATCAGCTCCTGCGGCTCCGCCGGTTCGCCGCGCGCCTCCAGATATTTCGGCGCCGCCACCAGCACGCGTTCGCACTCCATGATGCCGCGCATCCTGAGGCTTGAATCCTCGATGATACCGAGCCGGAAGGCGACGTCTATGCCCTCCTTCATGATGTCGACATTGTGGTCCGAGAGCCTGAGCCGCACCTCGATGTCAGGATATTTGTCGTGGAAATCAGGAATGCCCGAGGCCACCAGCCGGCGCCCGAGGCCGAGTGGCGCTGTCACGCGAATGGTGCCGCGCGGCTGGCCGGACAGAGCCGACACCGCCGCTTCCGCTTCGGTGATCGCCTCCAGCACCTGCTTGGCGCCCGAGTAGAAAACCGTGCCATGCTCGGTCGGCATCAATTGCCGCGTCGTGCGGTTGAACAGCCGCACGCCGAGGTGCTTCTCCAGTTCCTTGATGCGATTGGAGGCGACCGCCGGCGAAATACGCATGTCGCGGCCCGCCGCCGACAGATTGCCGAGTTCGACGACGCGAACGAAGACGGCGATGTTGTCGAGATAGGCCATGCGGAGCACCTTCGCCGGTTTGCAGCGACAAACCTAGTATTTTCCATTTTTTTTTGAAAGTCATCGCACACCTCGCCTCTTTCCGTTTGCGCGCCACACCGTAAAGTCGCGTCATCGGCAGGGACGACTTCAATGATGGATTTCGCGATTTTCTGGGACTGGCTGAGCTTCGCCGTGCGCTGGCTGCACGTCATCACCGGCATCGCCTGGATCGGCTCGTCCTTCTATTTCGTCGCGCTCGATCTCGGCCTGCGCCAGCGGCCGGGCATGCCGGTCGGCGCCTTCGGCGAGGAATGGCAGGTGCACGGCGGCGGCTTCTACCACATCCAGAAATATCTGGTGGCGCCGGCCGAGATGCCGGAGCACCTGACCTGGTTCAAATGGGAATCCTATGCCACCTGGCTGTCCGGCTTCGCCATGCTGTGCGTGGTCTACTATGCCGGGGCCGACCTGTTCCTGATCGATCCCAATGTGCTGCCGATGTCGGTGCCGGCTGGCATCTTGCTGTCGCTGGGAACGATCGGCGTCGGCTGGGTGGTCTATGATCTTCTGTGCCGCTCGCCGCTCGGCAAAAGCGACACCGGCCTGATGCTGGTGCTCTACTGCGTGCTGGTGTTCATCGCCTGGGGGCTCACCCATCTGTTCACCGGCCGCGCCGCCTTCCTGCATCTCGGCGCCATCACCGCCACGATCATGTCGGCCAACGTCTTCATGGTCATCATCCCCAACCAGAAGATCGTCGTCGCCGACCTGATTGCCGGCCGCAAGCCCGACCCGAAATACGGCAAGATCGCCAAGCAGCGCTCGCTCCACAACAACTATCTGACGCTGCCCGTTCTGTTCCTGATGCTGTCGAACCACTATCCCCTGGCGTTCGGCACTGAGTTCAATTGGGTCATCGCCTCGCTGGTGTTCATCATCGGCGTGCTGATCAGGCACTATTTCAACACCGTGCACAAGCGGGCCGGCAACCCACACTGGACCTGGCTCGGCGCCCTTGTCCTGTTCCTCATCATCATCTGGCTGTCGACCGTGCCGAAGGTGCTGACCGGCGAGCCCAAGGCATCCGCCTCGGCGGAGGTCTATATCGCTTCCGCGCATTTCCCGGCAGTGCGCGACACCGTGCTCGGCCGCTGCTCGATGTGCCATGCCCAGGAACCGGTCTATGAAGGCATCTACCACGCGCCCAAGGGCGTTGTGCTCGACACCGATGCGGACATCGCCAACCATGCCCGCGAGATCTATCTGCAGGCCGGCCGCAGCCACGCCATGCCGCCCGCCAATGTCAGCCAGATCACCGACAAGGAACGGGCGCTGCTGGTGGCCTGGTTCGAAGGCGCGGGGAAATAGCATGACCTCGACACTTCTGCGCGGCCGCACGCTGTCCTTCGTGCGCTGGCCTGAAACCATCGACGACCATTCGGCCTGGCGTTATGAGGAAGATGGCGGCCTGCTGATAAGCGGCGGTCGGATCGTCGCCTCAGGCGCCTATGCGCAAGTCGAGAAGCAGGCCGGTGAGGGCACCAAAAAAATCGACCACCGGCCGCACCTCTTGCTGCCGGGCTTCATCGACACCCATGTGCATTTCCCGCAGATGCAGGTCATCGCGTCCTATGGCGCCGAACTGCTCGACTGGCTGAACACCTACACTTTTCCGGAAGAGACGAAATTCGCCAACGCCCAGCATGGCCGCCGTATCGCGCGGCTCTTCCTCGACGAAATGGTGCGGCACGGCACCACGACGGTGGCCGCCTACTGCTCGGTGCACAAGGCCTCGGCCGAAGCCTTTTTCGCCGAGTCGCATGACCGCAACATGCTCAACATCGCCGGCAAGGTGATGATGGACCGCAACGCGCCCGAAGGCGTGCTCGACACGCCGCAATCCGGCTATGACGACACCAAGACGCTGATCAGGGAGTGGCACGGCAAGGGGCGCCAGCACTACGCCATTACGCCGCGCTTCGCCATCACCTCCTCGCCGGAGCAGATGGAGATGGCCGGCGCGCTGTGCCGCGAGCATCCCGGCCTGCACATGCAGACGCACCTGTCGGAAAACCACGCCGAAATCGCCTTCACGCAGCAGCTTTATCCCCGGTTGCGCGACTATACCGATGTCTACGAACACTACGGATTGCTGGGCAAGAAGAGCCTGTTCGGCCACTGCATCCACCTCAGTGAACGCGAAGCGGACGCGCTGTCGGAGAGCGGCTCGGTGGCGGTGTTCTGCCCGACCTCGAACCTGTTCCTCGGCTCCGGTCTTTTCGACTACCAGCGCTTTCGCCGCCGCGACAAGCCGCTCAGGATCGCCGCTGCCACCGATGTCGGCGGCGGCACCAACTATTCCATGCTGCGCACCATGGACGAGGGCTACAAGGTGATCGCGCTGAACGGCGAGAAGCTCAACCCGTTCCAGTCCTTCTGGCAGATCACGCGCGGCAATGCCGAGGCGCTGTCGGTGGCCGGCAAGATCGGCACGCTGGATCAGGGCACCGACGCCGACATCGTCGTGCTCGACGCCCGGGCGACGCCGGCGATGCGGCTGAGGATGGAAACGGCGCAGACGCTGGCGCAGGAATTGTTCCTGCTGCAGACGCTGGGCGACGATCGCGCCGTGCGCGAGGTCTATGTCGCGGGGCGGGCGGCCAAGAGCGACATGGCGAATTAGGCACGCTGATATTCAGGTGATGCCGGCCTGCAAATGGTGGCTTCCTGCGCTTCCGGCACTGACGTACCCAATGTACGCTCCGCTCCGGTTCTCGGAAGCCACCATTTTCGACCCGGCCTGACCTGGATCTCAATACACCGACGCGCACGACCTTACGAAGTCGCGCAGACGCTTGACCCGGCGGCAGCCATCGGTCAAAGCGTGCGGCGAAGTTGACAGGGGAACGACATGGCCGCTGCGGACGACATCGCACTGATCCGGAAACAGGAAGGAGTTCTTGTCTTCCCAGCCTTCGATGAGGCCGTCGCCTTCGAGATCGGCGCCGCCATCCGCGCCCGCGCAATGGCCGAAAACCTGCCTATCATCGTCGACATCAGGCTGTGGGACCGGCCGCTGTTCTATGCGGCCATGCCGGGATCGAATGCTTCCAATCCCGATTGGGCGCGCCGCAAGATCAATGTGGTGAAACGGTTCCTGAGAAGCACCTACCGCATGGTGCTGGAGCAGCAACGCCCCGACCGCGCCTTCAAGATCGGCGAGGGCCTCGACATCTCCGAATATGTCCTCGCCGGTGGCGGTTTTCCGGTGACGGTCAAAGGCGCAGGCGTCATCGGCGTGATCGCGGTCTCCGGGCTGCCGGAACGCGAGGATCACGGCGTGGTCGTCGATGCGCTGTGCGATCACCTGGGTGTCGACAAACGTAGTCTGGCACTGGCTTCGGAAGCTGAATGACCGTGCTCGACCCCAAGGCCTTCCTCACCTCCATCTTCGACGCAGCCGTTGCCGCCGCCGATCCGGAACGGACGATCAGGGACCATCTGCCGGCCAGGCCAAAGGGCCGCACCATCGTCATCGGTGCCGGCAAAGGCTCGGCGCAGATGGCGGCGGCGTTCGAGAAGGTCTGGGACGGGCCGATCGAAGGGCTGGTCGTCACCCGCTATGGTTATGGCGCGAAATGCGAACGCATCGAGATCATCGAGGCGGCACACCCTGTGCCGGACGCCGCTGGCCTCGAGGCCTCACGGCGACTGCTGGAAAAGGTCCAGGGACTGACCGCGGACGATTTGGTCGTGGCGCTGATTTCCGGCGGCGGTTCGGCGCTGCTCCCATCGCCGGCGGCTGGGCTCACGCTGGCCGACGAGATCGGCGTCAACGAGGCGCTGCTCGCCTCCGGCGCGCCGATCGCGGCGATGAACACCATCCGCAAGCATGTCTCGACCATCAAGGGCGGCCGGCTGGCCGCTGCTGCCTGGCCGGCCAAGGTGGTGTCGCTGGTGGTCTCCGACATTCCCGGCGACAATCCCGCCCTTGTCGCCTCCGGCCCGACGGTCCCCGATACCGGCAGCCGAGAAGACGCGCTGGCGTCGATATCGGCCTATGGCATGAAGCTGCCGGCCTCGGTGATGGCGCATATCAATTCGCCGGCGGCCGACGCTCCAGATCCCGACGACCAGCGCTTTTCGCGCAATGAAGTGCATCTGATCGCCTCGGCCGGCGTGTCTCTGGAAGCAGCAGCGGCGGAAGCCAAGCGCCAAGGGATAGAGGCCGTCATCCTCTCCGATGCCATCGAGGGCGAAGCGCGTGAGGTCGGCGGTGTCCACGCGGCCATCGCGCGCGAAGTGGCGACGCGCAACCGGCCATTTACGAAGCCGGTCGTCATTCTCTCGGGCGGCGAAACAACCGTGACCTTGCGGGCAAAAGGCAAGGGCGGCCGCAATTCGGAATTCCTGCTTGCCTTCGCCATCGGCATCAACGGCGTGCAAGGCATTCATGCCCTGGCGGCCGACACCGACGGCATCGACGGTTCGGAAAACAATGCCGGGGCCTTCGCCGACGGTTCGACCGTCTCGCGCATGCGCGCCGCCGGCGTCGGTGCCAAGGCGATGCTGGCCGGCAACAACGCCTGGACGGCGTTCCATTCGATTGATGATCTCTTCGTGCCCGGCCCGACGGGCACGAATGTCAACGATCTCAGGGCGATATTGATCCGATAGGCGACCGGTTCAGGCAGCCATCAGCCGCTTCACCTCTTTCATATCCCTCAGGAAACGCTCGCGCTCGGCCTCCTTGTCCGCGGCTTCACGGATGCGCAGGACGAAGGAGGGATGGATGGTGATGAACACGCGCAAGCCATCCTCGCGCTCGATTACCTGGCCGCGCATCTTCATAACCGGTGTTGCCTTGCCCAGCAGCGACAACGCCGCCGTCGCGCCAAGCGCGACAGCAAGATTTGGCTTGATCAACTCGAACTCCTTGTCGAGCCACCAGCGGCAGGCCTGAACCTCGCCGGCATTCGGCTTGGAATGAATGCGACGCTTGCCGCGCGGCTCGAATTTGAAGTGCTTGACCGCGTTGGTGACGTAGACTTTCTGCCGGTCGACTCCTGCGTCGTCCAGTATGGCATCCAAGACCTTGCCCGCCGGGCCAACGAACGGTTTTCCGGCGAGATCTTCCTGATCACCCGGCTGTTCGCCGACGAAGATCACCTTGGCGTTATCGGGCCCTTCACCGAAGACGGTCTGTGTTGCATTGCGCCACAGGGGACAGCGACGGCAACCTTGTGCCGCCTCGCGCAGTTCCGTGACCGAGTTGGCATTGGTCTCGGCTGATATCAACTCGGCGCGTGGCACAGAAACGCGCCGGTCTGGCATCTTCGCCTTACGCGGAAGGTCCGTGGTCGCCATCATCCTGCCTCGTCCGATTCGATATTGAAATGGACGAGGCGAACGATGGTTCCTTTCCTCAAACCTCGTGCAGATAGAGATGATAATCCAGTTCGCTCACCGTGCGTGCCACGCGCAGATATTCGGACTGTTTGATGGCCACGAAAGTGCGGTGCAGGTCCTCGCCCAGCGCACCTTTCAGGAAGCTGGAGGCCTTGGCCGCTTCGATCGCGGCGCGCCAGTCCGCCGGCATCGTCGTGCGGGTGACGGCCGCTTCATAGCCATTGCCGGTCGTTTCGGGGCCGGGATCAAGCCCTTCGTCGAGGCCTTTGATGATGCCGGCCAGAACCGTCGCGGCGATCAGGTAGGGATTGGCGTCGACGCCGGACGGCCGGTGCTCGATGCGCCGGTTCTTGGCGTCGCCAGCCGGCACGCGCAGCGCCACCGAGCGGTTGTTGACGCCCCAGGTCGGCGCCACCGGCGCATAGGATTGCGAGACGAAGCGCCGCCAGGAATTGGCGTGCGGCGCAAACACCAGCATCGATTCCGCCATCGTCTGGATCAGCCCGCCGAGCCCTTGCAACAGGGGTAGCGACCAGCTCTCGCCGCCGGCTTCGGCAAAGACGTTGCGGCCGGCTCTGTCCTGCAGCGAGACGTGGAAATGCATGCCCGAGCCGGCATATTTCTCGATCGGCTTGGCCATGAAACAGGCGGTCACGCCGTGGCGGCGCGCCTGCGCCCGCACCAGCCGCTTCAGCATGACGAGGTCGTCGGCGGCCCGCATCACATCCTTGCGGTAGTTCAGCGTCAGCTCGTACTGGCCGGGCGCATATTCCGATATCACCGTCTCGGCCGGGATGCCTTGCGCCTTGGCGGCGGCGTAGATGTCGGAGAACAGCGGCTCCATGCCGTGCAGATGATCGACGGAGTAGACCTCCGTCTTGCCCGAAACGCGGCCGTCGAGCACGGCGCGCGCCGGCTGCACCTTGCCGTCGGCGTCGCGCTCATTGGCCAGCAGGAAGAATTCCAGTTCGAAGGCGCCCGCCGGGTAAAGCCCCTTGGCCGCGAGGATGCCGACCTGCCGGGCAAGCGCCAGCCGCGGGTCCGACGACATCGGCTGGCCGTCGAGATGATACATCGCCATCAGCACCTGGCCGCGCGGCGGATTGGTGCCGTAGAGCGGCACCAGCGTGCCGGGGATCGGCCAGGCCCGGAGGTCGCCGTCGCCTGTGGTCCAGATCAGTCCGGTCTCGTGCACGTCCTCGCCGGTGATGTCGAGGCCGAGGATCGAGATCGGCATGTGCCGGCCGCCCTCGAAAATGCTTTTCAGCTCATGCCGGCGCACGATCTTGCCGCGGCCGACGCCATTGGCGTCGGTTAGCACGATATCGAAGGCTTCGATTTCGGGATGGGCGTCGAGAAAGGCTTGCGCCTCGGCGGGCGAGGACCCCGAAGGGGAGGTCACGATGGCATTGTCCATAGCCGCTTGTCTCATGCCGCAAGCTTTGCCGCAACCGCGCCGAAGGCGGCGATCAGCCGGTTGACCTGCGCGCCAGATGTCGCCGGCGAGATCAGCATCATGTTGTGGAAGGGCGCGATCAGCACGCCGCGATTGACCAGCGCGACATGGATGGCGGCCTCCAGTTCCGGCGCATGCGCGGTCTCGGCTTGCGCGCCGTTGCGCAACGGCCCGGGTGCGCAGATGAATTCGACGCGGGCGCCGACGCGGGCGACATGCCAGGGCAGGCGATAGCGGTCGATCACCCCGGTCAGTCCGGCATCGAGCCGTCGCGCCAGATGGTCCATGCGGTCATAATTCTCCACCGTCATCACCTCTTCGAGCGTGGCGCGCATGGCGGCGAACTGCAGCGGGTTGGCCGACAGCGTCGTGCCCATGCCGGAATAGCCGGGCTCCTTGGTCCTGTTGTAATCGGCGTAGCGCGAGGCGACCTCGTCGCTCATGCCCCACACGCTTGCCGGCACGCCGCCGGCAATCGGCTTGCCCAGCACGAAGAAGTCGGGCTCCAGCCCGTATTTCCTGGTGTAGCCGCCGGGGCCGGTCGAGATCGTGTGCGTCTCGTCGATCAAGAGCAGTGTGCCGGTCTCGCGCGTCAACTTTCGCAGCGCGTCATGGAAGCCAGGGGCGGCCGGCACCATGCAGGAATTGGTCAGCACTGGCTCGGCGATGACGCAGGCCACATCCCTGCCCTCGAGGGCTGCTTCTAGTGCTGCAACATCGTTGAACTCGATGATTTTCGCCGTGCGGGTCAGGTCGCGGAATTCGCCCGCCAATCCGGGCCGGTTGACCGGCTTGCCGTCGATCAGCCGCACCATCGTCTCGTCGACCGAGCCGTGGTAGCAGCCGTTGAACACCAGGATCTTTTCGCGCCCGGTGACGGCGCGGGCAACGCGCAGCGCGAAGCGGTTGGCATCGGTCGCCGTCGTCGCGATCTGCCAGAATGGCAGGCCGAAACGCTGCTGCAGCAGCGGACCGATGGCAAGCGCGTCTTCCGAGGGCAGCATATAGGTCAGGCCGCGCCCGGCCTGGCGACGGATGGCGCGCGCCACCGGTGGCGGCGAATGGCCGAACATCGAGCCGGTGTCGCCAAGGCAGAAATCGTCGAGCCTGTTGCCGTCTATGTCGGTGATCGCAGCACCTTTGGCGCTGTCGACCAGGATCGGAAATGGTGTCGGCCAGTCGTTCATCCAGTGCATCGGCACGCCGCCGAAGAAGCCGGGCAGGCCGTTGCCGACCTTGGCTTGCGATTTCGGCCGCGCCTTGCGGAAGGCCGCGCCTTCGGTCTCGCGCAATTGCGCGATGCGATCGCGGCTTATGCCGCCAATGGTCTCTGAACTGTCGCTGCTGTGCATGAAAAAACCCCTCTCGTCCGTCCCTCTTAGCCAATCTATATCCGCAACCGCAATTGGCCGCGCGCCCGCCCTGCATTGGCTCAGCCGCCTGCGGCGCCGCTTGGGCGCTGCTTGACCGTGCTGGCGAAGTCGGCGCCAATATGAGCGGAAATTGAGGTGGGCGAACAAAAATGCGGACGATCATCTGTGTGGCAATGCTCCTGGCGTCGGCTGGCACGGCCTTCGCCTCGGGCGGCATCTGGTGCAATGTCGACGATACGGCTGTGACATTCGATGTCGGCGCCGGCGTCACCAGAGGCATGGGCGGCCCGACCTTCAACTTTCGCGGCGACCTCGAAATCAAGGCGAGGCCGGCTGGCGATGGATTGCGCAAGACGGTGTTCGAGGATTCCAACCTGACCCAGTACTGGCTGGACGACAAGGAACTGCGGCTGAACATCTACCACGAGCACGAGGCGGCAAACGCCTTCAATTCGGTCGAACTGACGATCCTGACCAAGGCCAGCGACGAAGGCGTCTATGACGGGCAATACAAGCTTGCCGTCTATGACAATACCGCCGACATCGACAAGGATGGCAAGCCGGCTGAATTGACGGGCAAGGTGTCGTGCGGGGCTGAGTAGGGGGCCGATCGATTGTGTCAGCCTGCCTGCATCGAGGCGATGGCGCGCCGCATCAGGTCGAGAAACACCAGCCGCTCGTCCTCGCTGAAGCCGGTCAGTGCCACCTCGTTCTGTGAGCGCGCGGCCTGTGTCGCCGGCTCGCGCAGGCCAACGGCTTTCGCGGTGAGGTGGATTGATTGCGAGCGCCCGTCTTCGGGGTGCAGGCGTCGTACGATCAGCCCGTCACGTTCCATGCGAATCAGCGTGTTGGCCATCGTCGCTTGTTCCACGCTGAGACGCTGCACGAGTTCGCGTTGCGTCAGGCCATCATCATCCCACAACGCCAGCAGCGTCATGAACTGAGCGGGCGCCAGGCCGAGCGGCCGGATCCGCTGCTGCAGGCCGTTGGCAAACAACCGCGCCATGTGGTTGGCCAGGAATCCCGCGGATCGTTCCTTCTGAAATGCCATGCTTGCCACATAATAGTTGAATAGCATGCTATGCAATGATATATAGCTTGCTATGGAGATGAAAATGAAAACCAGAATTCATGCAGCGGCGGGCGCCATCGCTCTCATCACGGTCTCGGCTTTCTGGCTGTCGACCGCCACGGCCGAACTGCTCGGCGACGCGGCCGCGATCACAACGGTCAAGAACTGTGTGCTGGCCGGCATGACGGTGCTCATCCCGGCGATGATCGTTGCCGGCGCATCGGGCTTTTCACTCGGCAAGGGCTGGAAGAGCCCGGTCGTGGCACGCAAGAAGTGGCGCATGCGCATTATCGCCGCCAACGGACTGCTGGTCCTCGTGCCCTGCGCCTTCCTGCTCAGCAGCTTTGCCGCGGCTGGTCGCTTCGACAAGTTTTTCGTAGTCGTCCAGACGATCGAACTGGCAGCCGGCGCAACGAATATCGCACTGCTGTCGCTCAACATGCGCGACGGGCTGTCGCTGCGGCGCAAGCCTCTTCGGCTGGCCGCGCGAGCGCGGTGAATTCAGGCCGTGATGTCTATGACACCGCAATCGCCGGCCGCGCTGCCGAAGGCGATGCGGCGCTCTTCCCTGTCCCACATCATCGAGGTGATGGCGCCCTTGCCCTGCCGGCGCAACAGCACTTCCTTGGCGTCGGCGAAGCGCGCGGCAATGACCATGCCGTCCTCATAGCCGATCGCCACGACATCCTGGCTTGGATGGCATGCCACGCAAGTCACCATCGTGTTGCCGCGCGTGCCGAGTTCCAGCGGCGCCTTGCCCATCGGTCCGTCCTTGCCCGAAAACGGCCAGACGATCGCCGCCGGCGCGCCAGAGCTCGCCAGCCATTTGCCTTTGACGCTCCATGACAGGCTTTTGACCTTGCCGGGATAGCCGGTCATGCGCATGTGCTTGCCGTCGGCCAATTTCCAGCCATGCAGGGCGTTTTCCTGCATGGTGGTGACGAGGAAAGCGCCGTCAGGCGAGAAGGTGATGCCGGTATGGGCGCCGGCCCATTCGAGTTCCACCGGCTTGCCCTCGGCGGCCGGGAAATGCAGCGTCGCGCCATTGTAGCGGGCAACGCCGAAGCGCATGCCCTTGGGCGAAAACGCCAGCCCCTCGACCGAGCGCGGATGGGCAAATTCCCGGGTCTTGCCATCGGCGAAGCGCACGAAGGCGGTCTTGCCCGTCGCATAGGCGACGGCGCCCTGCGGCCCGGCGGCGACGCTGGTGATCCATTTTTTCCCGGCGCTCGCCACTTCGGTGGTTTCGCCGCCTGTCTTCACGGCAAACACCTTGCCGTCCTCGCCGCCGGTGATCAGCCGGTTGTTGGCCGCATCGTGGAAGGCGGCGAGCAGCCCGTCATTGGCCTGGATGGTCTTGTGGCCATTGTCGAGCCGATGGACGGCGCCATCGGCCAGCGCGAAATGCGGCACGTCGCCAAGGAAGACGGCGGCGACGCAATGGCCTTCGAGGTCGAGGGGGGCAACTGTGGGCATGGCTATCTTTATTCAGTTGAATTGCAGCGGTTGCAGGGGCTTACTCGACGTTTACGGTTCCGGCAACCTTGGAGGACCGGCGAGGCGGCAAGAGGCTGCAATCCAGTCAAAGCAGCCCCTTGGCTCGCAGTTCAGTTGCAAACGTCGCCAATGGCATCGCCAGGGTCAAAGCCGATCCCTGGAGGCGCTCTGCACCACAGCCGGCGTACCACCTTGCGGACCCGGTCGCTCTTGGCATCGATGATGAGCAGGATCCCGCCGCCTTCGCCGGCAAGCCGCAGGCAGCGCAACGCGGCGGCGAGCAGTTGACCTCCAGCCCTGCCCGATGGCGGGCCGGACATCTTCCGACCCTCAACGGAATGGGGATAACATCACCGATCGTGATTTCCAGGCGGGAACGGAACTTCCGCACCCTGCGATTGTATGATGACCCGAACCATGTTCCTGGCGATGCTCGCGCCGCTCGCTCCGGTCGTTTGAGAAAGGAACAATGTGCTGGGCTTCTTGGAGCGCAGGGGCCTTCGGCTGTTCGTGACATTGTTGGTCGCTTTGTCAGTCGCTGCCGGCTACGCTTTCCTCAGACGCAAAATACTGTGGGAGACGGTGCAGACCTGCGCACTTGCAAGTACGCGGTTTGGCGTCGCCTTCCCCTGCGACGAGGTGATACTGGCCGAGCAAGGGGATTATGGGTCAGTGCTCATCAAATCACCTCTACACCGGACCGAGTTTGTGGTGGCCCCAATCACAGCGGTTGCGGGCTTGGAGAGCCCATCCGCCCGTTCCACGGATAGCGCCCAACTATGGAACCGGGCATGGGAAGCCCGACAGAAAGTCGAAGCAAGACTCGGACACGGCCTGCCACGATCAGCCGTTGGCCTGGCTGTGAATTCCCGATTTGAGCGGTCCCAGGATCAGTTGCACATCCACGTCGATTGCTTGCTGGAGTCGGTTGAAAGGACGCTTGCCTCAGATGGGCCGAAGCAAGACGCGGCCTGGCAACCGTTTCCATTGATGTTGAACGGGCGACCCTATTGGATAATGGCAGTGGATGAGCCGGATCTGCGAACCACTAACGTGGTTGGCTTGGTTGTTGCCGGTTTGCCTCAGGCACGGCATGCTATGGATGATCTAAATGTACTCGTCGCCGGTGCAACGCTGGCTGACGCGAGGCCGGGATTCTATATTCTGGTAAATTGGGGAAGGGCAGCCGAGCACCTCCTCGATCACAGATGTACTTCGCGCTAGCCATCGCCTGTTGGTCAAAGCCGATCATTCGACCATTTCAAGGACGCCCTCGCTGTGACGCACCCGTCCGTCTTCCTTTACATCTAGCCTGGAAGCGCACGGCAAAGCCTGACTAGGCCTGGCAGGCCTCGAAACTCTTCTTCAGCCGCTCGGCGTCCAGTTCGCGGCCGATGAACACCATCCGGCTCTCATGTTTCTCGCCGTCTTTCCAGGCGCGCTGATGGTCGCCCTCGATGATCATGTGCACGCCCTGGATGACGTAGCGTTCATCATCGCCTTTCAGGGCAATGATGCCTTTCAGCCGCAGGATGTTGGGGCCTTCCATCTGGGTGATCTTCTCGATCCATGGGAAGAATTTCTTCGGGTCCATCTCGCCGCCGCGCAACGACACCGACTGCACCGTCACATCATGGATGTCTGAGGGATGCGCGTGTTCGTGGTGGTCATGCCCGTCATGATCATGGTGGTGGTGATCGTGGCCATCATGGTCGTGATGATCGTGATCGTGGTGGTGATCGTCATGCGCCTCGAGGAAATGCGGATCGTTCTCCAGCGCCCGGGAGAGGTCGAAGGCGCCGCGGTCGAGCACTTCCGACAAGGCGACGCCGGCGCGCGTCGTGCGATGGATCCTGGCCGCCGGATTGATGGCGCGGATCGTCGCCTCGACCTTGGCGAGCTCTTCCGGGGTGACGAGATCGGTCTTGTTGAGCACGACCACATCGGCGAAGGCGATCTGGTCCTCGGCTTCCTTGGAATCCTTGAGCCTGAGCGGCAGGTGCTTGGCATCGACCAGCGCCACCACCGCATCGAGCTTGGTCTTGGAGCGTACGTCGTCGTCCATGAAGAAGGTCTGCGCCACCGGCACCGGATCGGCGAGACCGGTTGTCTCGACCACGATGGCGTCGAAGCGGCCGGGCCGGCGCATCAGGCCCTCGACGACGCGGATCAGGTCGCCGCGCACCGTGCAGCAGACGCAGCCATTGTTCATCTCATAGATTTCCTCGTCGGATTCCACGATCAGGTCGTTGTCGATGCCGATTTCGCCGAATTCGTTGACGATGACCGCGTAGCGCCTGCCATGGTTCTCCGACAGGATGCGGTTGAGCAGCGTCGTCTTGCCGGCGCCGAGATAGCCGGTGAGAACGGTTACGGGGATCTGCGTCTGTGCGTCGCTCATGGCTTGCCTCGAGATGACTGGGCCTTGAAATCCAGGCCGCGAAAAAGGGATTCTCGGCTCCATATAGGATGTGTGCGGGGCTTTTGCACGGGGCAAACCGATGGGCCAAAGCTCTTGGCCCGGCCACTGCGATATCGGCGTGCCGGATGACTGCGAAAGTGCGCCTTTGTCGCGAGCAAGCCGCGTCTCACGTCACGCGCGCCCCACCTTTGCGGCGATTCCCGTGCGGCGAAAAGTCGTTTGTCATCTAACTGAAATAAACATCTGGCATTAGCCACGGCGGGCACCGCAATGCTTGCCGGCAAAGCTGTTTCACGCGCCGGATTCTTTTTATCGTCGATTGCCAACCGGCCGGCTGCGTCTATGCTGTCGCTACCGGTATGGCCGAAGAGGGGATGATCATGGCCAAGGCGGACAAAACTGCAACAATGAGCCGGCTGCATTCGGCGGCAAGGCTGGCAAGAACCGCGCTGGCGGCCCGGCTCCTGGCGCACGGCTTCTATGCCGGCCAGGACCAGATCATGTTGGCGCTCGACCGAGAGGACGGCCAGACGCCTGGCAATCTCGCCGGCCGCCTCGGCGTGCGCCCGCCCACCATCACCAAGACCATCAACCGGCTGCAGGCGCAGGGCTTTCTGGAAAAGCGCGCCTCGTCGGCCGACGCCCGTCAGGCTCATATTTTCCTCACCGACACTGGCCGCGATATCATCCACGCCATCGAGAAATCGGTGAAGAAGACCGAAAAACAGGCGCTGAAGGGCCTCGACAAGAAAGACCAGAAGGCGCTGTTCAAGCTGCTGGCCCGCATCGAGGCCAATCTCTCCAACGAGGAGCTTGTGCTGATCGACGACGACGCCGAGGCGGACGAGTGATCAGGCCGCTGCAGGAGCCGCGTCCCGGATCAGCGAGGACCAACGCCCCGGCGTCATGCCGAATGCCTTCTTGAATTGCCTGTTGAAATGGCTCTGGTCGGTGAAGCCAGCCTCGACCGCGATCTGCGCCAGGGGCTCGCCGGCGGTAATCATCCGCCGCGCGCGCTGAAGCCGGCGCATCACCAGGAAACGATGCGGGCTGGTCGAGAAGGCGGCGCGGAAATGCCTCGATAAGGCGTAGCGGTCCAGTCCGGTGACGGCTTCCAATTCGCCGGAACGCACCGGGCGCATTGCGTTCTCCGTAAGATAGTCCCGCGCCAGCGTCGCCGCCCGCCATGCCGTCCGGGCCATCGGCTTTGCCGGCTCGCCGGCATGCCGTGCCAGGCCATGCATCAGTTGCGTGAGAAAGTCATCGACGAACAGCTCGTCGAGTTCCTGCTGCAGCGGCCCCAGCGCTGAAAGCAGCGTGGCGCAGAAGGCTTCGTCCCGCACCACGGCATCCCTGACGAAGGGCAACGACGCGCCGCCAAGGCAGTCCAGCATCAGAGACGGTTCGAGATAGAGCATCCTGTAGCGCAACCCGTCCTCGGTGCCGGCGCCGCCATCATGCAGTTCGTCGGGATGCAGCACGATGATCTGGCCGGGCAGGCTCAATCGCGTCGCACCGCGATAGCGAAAGGTCTGCACGCCATGCAGCGTCACCCCGATCGCGTAGGTGTCATGACGATGCAGGTCGAAGGCGCTGCCATGAAAGCGCGCCTCGATCCGCTCCATGCCGGCGGGGTCGGGTGCGGAAATGATGCAGTTCTCCGCCGCATCCGCGCACAAACGTCCAAGACCCCTAGAGGCCTGCCGGTCTATTTCGAACGACATCGTCTCCTTCAGCCTCGCAATCGCGGCCTAACCTCGAATGGTCTTTTCTCATGTTCGATACGAAATTTGCAATCGTCCTGCGGGAAGACCTGCCCGTCTGGCAGAAACTCAACGTCACCGCCTTCCTGACCAGCGGCATTGTCGCGCAGTTTCCCGACATCATCGGCGAGCCCTATCGCGACCGCTCGGGCAATCTCTACAATCCGCTGTCGATCCAGCCGGTCATCGTGCTGTCGGCAGATCAGGCGACACTGGCCACGATCCACCGGCGCGCGCTGGAGCGCGGCGTGACGACTTCGCTCTATGTCGAGGAGATGTTTTCCACCGGCTTCGATGCCGCTAACCGCGCCGTCTTCGCACAATTCGCGCCCGAAGACGCCCAGGTGGTCGGCATCGCGCTGCGCGCCGACAAGAAGGTGGTCGACAAGATCACCAAGGGCGCCCGCATGCAGGCATAGCGACACTCAATCGGCTGGCTGCCGCCGATCGAGAGCATCTGCATACAGCGCCGCCAGCAATGCGAGGGCCGCTGATATTAGCATCGTCACGAACAGCGCGGGGATCGACCTCGCCAGGAAGAGGCCGGCGATGGAGGCTATGAGCGCCCCGCCGCCGATCCGCATCGCGGCAGCCAGTCCCGCGGCGGTGCCGACCAGATCCGGTCGTACGGACAAGGCGCCGCTGTTGGCCGCGGGCATGGTCAATCCATTGCCGACGCCGATGAACAAGCAAGGCCCAAAGAAGGCCAGGACGTGCGTGATACTAAGGCTTGACAGGGCCAGGCCGGCCAGCAGACCGGCGCAGGTCAGGAGGCGCGCAAGAACGAGTATGGCGCCCAGCGAGGTTTTCGAGGCGTAGCGCCCGGCCAGATAGCTGCCGAGAATGAAACCGGTAGGGACCAATCCCATGTAGAAGCCGAGCTTCGCGCTTGACCTACCGAGCTCGTCGCCGACGACCAATGGCGCTCCTCCCAGGAAGACGTAAAGGACGCCCATCGAGGCAGCCATGCACAGCGTGTAAGCCCAAAACCGCGCCGAACGCAGGAGAAGCCCATAGGCGACAACGTAATTCCCACGCGATCTCGGCAATGGAATTCTTCTGATCTCGCGCATGGATAGGGCGAAGGCGGCTGCACCCAGGATCGCAAAGACAACGAAACTTGACCGCCATCCGAACAGTTCGTCCAGGGAACCGCCGAACAAAGGACCGACCATGGGCGCGAGCGCCCACCCCATGGCGAGATAACCGAATTTGCTGGCGGCTTCGCGCTCGTCCGATGTCTCCTTGATGATCACCAGAGCGACCGAATAGCAGGGGCCGATGCACGCCTGCGTCGCGCGAAACAGAAGGAAGGTGCCGATATTAGGAGCCACAGCGCAGCCGATGGACGCCGCGACGAAGATCGAGAGAGATGCCAGGACGACCGGCCTGCGCCCAAATCGGTCCGATATTACACCCCCGATGGCCTCCATGACGGCGGTGATGATCGCAAAGCCGGCAACCGACAGATTGACCAAGGCGAAATCGGCATGAAACGTTACGGCAATGTTCGGCAGCGACGGCAAAATCATGTTCACCGGCAACACGGCAAGAGCCGAAAGCAGGATAAGTGTAATCAGTCGGGGTGGAGCAGCCGGTTCGGAGACCCTCGTGCTACCGATTGTGCCTATAGCCGGACGCCGAATGGGGTTGTCGCTCGCCATGATCTCGCTCGCCTTGTCGGGGGATTGAAGTGAGGGGTCTGACGGGTGGCCCGAATTCCGGGCATAAAAAAAGGCCCCGTCAGGAGCCTGCTTACCGCGCATGGGTGCTTTCGCCGGATGGTTACACCATCCTGCCCATGCGCTCCCTTACGACGACCAAAGCCATTGCGATGTTCATGGCATCAGAGCTAGGCGCAAAAGATGCGTGTCGTCAAGGCAGCATGGTTGCGACGCCGATCGACATGCGGCCAGGCTGAGGCCTGACCCAGGCGGCGATGGCGGTTTGGGCCATCGCATGCGAGACGGGGCTAAGCCTGTCGGAACGTCTTGTTGTGCCAGGCGCTTTTGGCTTGCCGGCAAGCGACAATTCCCGCAAAGGTGCGCTTCAGCCCAGCTTTTCCCCCGGCCTGCAAGTGAATGCTTCCCAAAGATATGTCGAAAGCGCGACGCCGCCGGTGGCGATCCTGTGCATGCTGACCACCTATGTCTTCTTCACCTTCCTCGACACCTCGAGCAAATATCTCGTCCTTGCCGGCGTTTCGGCGCTGATCGTCGCCTGGGTGCGCTTTGCCGTGCATGTCGTGCTGGTCGGCACCCTCCTGCGCGGCTGGCGCGATCCGCTGCGGTTTCGCCCGGTCAACCTGCCGGCGCATGTGCTGCGCGGCGTGTTCCTGTTCGGCTCGACCATGTGCAACATCCTGGCCCTGCGCTCCCTGCAACTGGCCGAGACGACGTCGATCTATTTCTTCGGGCCGATGGTGATCACCGCGCTTGCCGGCCCGCTGCTCGGCGAATGGGCCGGCTGGCGGCGCTGGCTGGCCATTCTGGCCGCGTTCGCCGGGGTCCTCATCATCACAAGGCCAGGTGTCGGCGTCTTCGGCATCGGCCATCTCTTCGCACTCGGCTCGATGCTGTCGAACTGCTTCTATGTCATCATGACGCGCCGCATGTCGTCGACGGAGACGTCGGAAAGCCTGATCCTGTTTTCGGCGCTGGCGCCGACGGTGCTGCTTTTGCCCATGCTGCCGTTTTCCTTCTCGCTGCCGCATGATGGCTGGCACTGGTTCATCCTGCTCATGCTTGGCGTGTTCGGCGGTGTCGGGCACTGGCTTCTGGTCCAGGCCTATCGGCTGGCGACGACCACGGCACTGGCGCCCTATCCCTATTCGCAGATGGTCTGGATGATCATTTCCGGCTGGATCATCTTCAAGCAGTTCCCGGATCGCTGGACGCTGGTCGGCGCCGCCATCATCGTTGCCAGCGGCCTCTACATCGTCCATCGCGAGCACCGGCTTCGGCTGCGGAGCCGCGCGGCCTCCGATGTCGAGGCCGAGGCGCTGGCAAAAAAACTTTGATTTGCCCCCGATCGGTGGCATAACGCCGCCTTTAAACAGTTTAAGTCGCAATTCAGCTCGTTCGGGGAGCGCAAGGCGCTGGCACAAAAAATCAAGCTTTCGACGATCGCCGATGCACTCGGCGTGTCCACGGCCACCGTGTCGCTGGCGTTGCGCGACAGCCCGCTGGTGGCCGGCGCGACGCGCGACCGCATCAAGGAACATGCGCGCGCCATCGGCTATATCTACAACCGCCGCGCCGCCAGCCTGCGCACCTCGCGTTCGGGCATTGTCGGCGTCGTCGTGCACGACATCATGAACCCGTTCTTCGCCGAGATCCTGCGCTCGATCGAGAGCGAGCTCGACCGCAGCCGGCAGACCTTCATCCTGTCCAATCACTACGACCAGCTCGAAAAGCAGCGCACCTTCATCGACACGCTGCTGCAGCTCGGCGCCGACGGCGTCATCATGTCGCCGGCCATCGGCACCCCGGCCGCCGACATACTGATGGCCGAGGAAAACGGCCTGCCGGCGGTGCTGATCGCCCGCACCGTCGAGGGCGCCGACGTGCCGGTGTTTCGCGGCGACGATTCCTATGGCACCGGGCTTGCCACCAACCATCTGATCTCGCTCGGCCACAAGCGCATCGCCATGATCGGCGGCACCGACCAGACCTCGACCGGCCGCGACCGCTATCAGGGCTATGTCAACGCCATGGAGGCGGCAGGGCTCGAAGTCAGGCCGTCCTGGCGCATCGCCGGTCCGCGCACCAAGCAGGCCGGCTTCGAGGCCGCCGGGCAGTTCCTGGCGCTGAAGGACAGACCGACCGCCGCCTGCTGCTGGAACGACCTCGTCGCCATCGGCCTGATGAACGGCATTGCGCGCGCCGGCCTGGTGCCGGGCATCGACATCTCCGTCACCGGCTATGACGATCTCGAGGAGGCGGCGATCGCCACGCCGGCGCTGACCACCGTCTGGAACGGCCAGCGCGAGGTCGGCCGCCGCGCCGCCAGCGCGCTGCTCGACAAGCTCAATGGGCAGACGGTGCGGCCCTCGCAGGAATTGATCAAGCCGGAGCTGCATGTGCGCCAGTCGACCGGCAAGCCGGTGGAGCGGGCATGACTAAGGCCGAACAGCTGCAAGCCGTCGCCATTCTGGTGCCGGCGGACTTCAGCGACCATGCCGTCCGGCGCATCGACCGTACCTTCAAACAGATCAGGATCGAGCGCGCCGATCCGGCGCTGGTCACCGACGAGATGCGCCGCATGGTGCGTGGCATTGCTTCCTTTGCCGGCATCAGCGCGGCTATGATGGATGCGCTGCCCAATCTCGAACTCATCGCCTCCTTCGGCGTCGGCTATGATTCGGTCGATGTCGGCCATGCGGCGGCGAAGAACATCATGGTCACCAACACGCCCGACGTGCTGACCGAGGAGGTCGCCGACACCGCGGTCGGGCTGTTGATCAACACGATCCGCGACCTGCCGCGCGCGGAAAACTGGCTGCGCGACGGCAGCTGGGTACGCAAGGGCAACTATCCGCTGAGCCGGCTGACCTTGCGCGCCCGCCGCGTCGGGATTTTCGGCATGGGCCGCATCGGACAGGCCATCGCCCGGCGGCTCGAGGCGTTCGGCCTGCCGGTCGCCTATCACAATCGGCGTCGCGTCGAAGGTCTTGCGTATCAGTATCACCCGACGCTGAAAGGTCTTGCGGAAGCGGTCGATACGCTGATTTCGGTGGCGCCTGGTGGCGCTTCTACGCAGAAGGCGGTCAATGCCGAGATCCTGTCGGCGCTTGGCGCCAACGGCGTCTTCGTCAATATCGGCCGCGGCAGCACCGTCGACGAGGCGGCACTCGCGGCGGCGCTTGCCGGCGGCACCATCGCCGCCGCCGGGCTCGACGTCTTCGCCGACGAGCCGAATGTGCCCAAGGCGCTGCTCGACGCCCCCAACGCCTCCCTGTTGCCGCATGTCGGCTCGGCCTCGGAGCACACACGCCGCGCCATGGCCGATCTGTGCGTCGACAATCTGGTGTCCTGGTTCACCGAGCGCCGTCCGCTGACGCCGGTGCCGGAGACGGCGCATGTGAAGGCTCGCGGCTAGCGAAGGCAAACCGATGACGGTGAAGCTGCCTGACAATTCCACGATTTTGGTCGCCACCAATGGCCGGCACCAGATCATTTCAATTCCGTATCCAAGGCGGCCCTTCGCCAACTACCTGATCGGCATATTCGTTCTTTGCTGGCTAGGTGGTTGGGCCTTCGGTGAGATGACAGCCGCATATCAGCTCGTGACCAGGCCGTTCGGCGGGCCTACGGCGTTTGTTGCCTTCTGGCTCTGCGCTTGGACAGTCGGCGGCATCTTCGCAATGCTCATGGTTCGCCGCATTTTCCGGCGCTCCGTGCCCGAAGTGATAAGGCTCGATGCGGCCGGGGTCAGCCATGACCCTGGGTTGCCGCCGTTCAAGATGCCATCCTACGGCGCCTCCGCCTGGACGCAGCTGTTTTCGAAGCGGACCGAGCGCCGGTTCGACCGGATGCAGCTCAAATCGCTGAGACTTCGCGACGGCGATACTCGCAATCGCCTGACAGTCGACTCTGGTGCCCAGAGGGTCGAGATTGGTTCGGCAGCCACCGATGTCGAGCGCGAGTGGCTCTTCAAACTCCTTTCAGATCACTATCCGCCGGCCGTCCCGCAATAGTTCGACGGTTTCGTCTTCGGAATTCGTTGACGCCCGCAGTGGCTCCGCCACATTTATTAACGCCAGCTTAACCCTTTGAAATCATTCTCTATCCTGCCCGTGTGCGTGGATGAGACAGAATGAAAACGCTTTTCGCATTGATCGCCGCCGCCGCCTTGTTTGGCGGCGTTCATCTGTTTCATGACGGCAATGGGGAAAGCGTCGCCAACGAGGTCACGCCATCCAACACCTACAGGCTGGTCGCCAATGGCGATGAGAGGGCCTGCGCGGTGAGCCGCGGGGCCGAAATTTCGGATGGCCTGTCCCTGCTTACTGTTGCTCCGACATGCCGTCGCCTGATGCCAGGCATAGAACGGGCAAAGTTCTGGCGCCAGCAGAATGACGGCACGGTCGCCTTCAGCGCCAACGGCATCGACCCGATTGTCACCTTCGCCGTGGCTGATGGCGAGGGTTACGAATCCTATGCGCCTGCCACGCCCTTGCTGTCGCTGGCGGGCGACCGCAACACCGGCGGCTGATTACTCCGCCGCGGCCCGCGAGCCAGCCTTCGCGGCGGCGTGCAGGCGCACCGCATCGCCGAAGGCGCGAAAAATCTTGGCCGAGTTGCTGTCCGAGTTGACCCAGTACTCCGGATGCCATTGGACACCGACGGCGAAGGCGCGTGCTCCCTTGACCGAAACCGCTTCGACCGTGCCGTCCGTGGCGACCGCCTCGATCTCGAGCTTCGACCCGAGCCGATCGATCGCCTGGCGGTGCAGTGAATTGACCTTGATCTCGCCGGCGCCGAACACACCGGCCAGGCAACTGCCCGGTTTGATCGAAATGGTCTGGTGGATGGCGAAGCGCTCGTCCTGTTGGTCGCTCGCCGGCGCGCGGTGGTCGAGCGAACCCTCGCGCTCCTGGATCTCGGTGCCCAGCGTGCCGCCGAGCGCCACGTTCAACTCCTGGATGCCACGGCAAATGGCAAGCAGCGGCACGCCGCGCTCGATCGCCCGACGGATCAGCGGCAGCGTGGTGGCGTCGCGCGCCGGATCATAGGGACCGTTGGCTTCGCTGGCATCGCCACCATAGAGCGAGGGGTGCACGTTGGATTTCGAGCCGGTGACCATGACGCCGTCGACCGAGGACAGGAGTTCATCGAAGTCGAGCCTGTCGCCGAACGACGGCACCAGCAGCGGGAACACGCCGGCGCCGGCAACCGCCGCTTCCAGATATTGCTGCGGGGCGGCATGCCAGGTGTAGTTGTCGAACTGACGGACGTCGGTCGATATGGCGACGAGCGGCTGGTGCATTTTGGGTCTGTTTTCCATCTGGCAAGGGATATCCTGCCTGCAAAATAGGCGATCCCCGGGCATTTTTCCATGCCAAGTTTCGGCGTGTCGCATGGGCCACGAAACCGCACGTTAGACTATAGTTGCAGGGCTGCATGGCTCGGTTACCAAATCTGGTCGCCGTGCTGGACTAGACTTCTCGCCTGTGTATTGTTTCGGCCAACCGATACGGGAGCCCGAGGATTTCCCGGATGTCGGTCTGTTGGTCCAAAAGGGAGGAATTGCATGGATCGTCGTTCATTCATTCGCAAGGCCGGCGTGACCGGCGTCGGCGCCGCGGCGGCGGCGGCAACGCTTGCGGCCCCGGCAATCGCCCAGTCCAATCCCAAGGTGACATGGCGGCTTGCGTCGTCCTTCCCGAAGTCGCTCGACACCATCTATGGCGGCGCCGAGGTGTTCTCCAAGATGCTGTCGGAAGCCACCGACGGCAATTTCCAGATCCAGGTCTTTGCCGCCGGCGAACTCGTGCCCGGCCTGCAGGCCGCCGACGCCACCACGGCAGGCACGGTCGAAGCCTGCCACACGGTGGCATATTATTACTGGGGGAAGGACCCGACATGGGCGCTTGGCGCGGCGGTTCCCTTTTCGCTCAACGCGCGCGGCATGAATGCCTGGCACTACCATGGCGGCGGCATCGACCTGTTCAATGAGTTCCTCGCCACGCAAGGTCTCTTCGGCCTGCCGGGCGGCAACACCGGCGTGCAGATGGGTGGCTGGTTCCGCAAGGAAATCAACACGGTCGCCGACCTCTCGGGCCTCAAGATGCGCATTGGCGGCTTCGCCGGCAAGGTGGTGCAGAAGCTCGGCGTCGTGCCACAGCAGATCGCCGGCGGCGACATCTATCCGGCGCTGGAAAAAGGCACGATCGACGCCGCCGAATGGGTCGGCCCCTATGACGACGAGAAGCTCGGTTTCTACAAGGTCGCGCCCTATTACTACTATCCCGGCTGGTGGGAAGGCGGCCCGACCGTGCATTTGATGTTCAACAAGGCGAAATACGAAGAGCTTTCGCCGGCCTACAAATCGCTGCTGCGCACCGCCGCGCAGGCCGCCGATGCCGACATGCTGCAGAAATACGATTATGTGAACCCGGCGGCGGTGAAGCGGCTGGTCGCCGGCGGCGCCAAACTGCGTCCGTTCAGCCAGGAGATCATGGCCGCCTGCTTCGAAAAGGCCAACGAGGTCTATGCCGAGATGGAGGCATCCAATGCGCCGTTCAAGAAGATCTGGGAATCGATCAAGGGCTTCCGCAAGGAGCACTATCTCTGGGCGCAGGTGGCCGAATACAATTACGACACCTTCATGATGGTCCAGCAGCGCAACGGCAAGCTGTAAACTGTCCCATCGCGTTCGTTCGAGAGACCCCGGGCAGCTCGTCCGGGGTCTTTCTTTTGAGGTCCGCGCGGAACCGACCTCGACCAGTATTCCGCCCGGCGCCATGCAGTAGAGGTCGTCGATTTGAAGCCTCCGCGTGCCAGGCGGCGTGACGGCAAGCGGGTCCGGCACGACTGGCCTCTGATTCAGCCCCGACCTGGCACCACCAGCACCTTGACCTCGCCAGGCGCCGGCGGGTTGGCGATCACGTCGGCCGCCTCTTCGAGCGGCACCTGCCTGGAAATCAGCCGGTCGATCTCGATCGCGCCCGAAGCGATCAATTGGGCGGCGCGGCGGTGCGTGTAGGGATTGAGGAACGAACCGACCACCTTCAATTCCCGAAACAGCAGGTCGAAAGGCTCGAATTCCGCCTTCATGCCTTGCGGCGTCACGCCGACGATGACGACGGTGCCGCCGGCCCTTGCCAGCCGCATCGACTGCTCGACGGTATCGCGCACGCCGGCGCATTCGAACACTACGTCGGCGCCTCCGGGCATCATGCCCGCGGGTCCCGCGATGGCATCGATGACGTCGCCGGCGGTAGGATCGGCCGTCGCCGTCGCGCCGAGCGCTTCGGCAAGCGTGCGCCGCGAGGCCTGCCTGGTCGACAGAATGATGGTCGTGGCGCCTGCCAGTTTTGCCAATTGCACGGTCAGCAGGCCGATCACGCCGCCGCCCAGCACGATCACCGAACTGCCCGGCTTGATCTCGGCAAGGTCGACGCCATGCAGGCAGCAGCCGAGCGGCTCGCAGAAGGCGCCATGCGTCGGCGGCAATTCGGCGGGCAGGATGAAAGCCTGTTTCTGCGGCAGCACGACATACTCGGCAAAGCCGCCATCGCGGTGGATGCCGATGGCATTGAGATTGTGGCAGAGATTGACCCGGCCGGCATGGCAATGCGGGCACCGTCCGCAGGCGATGTTGGGATCGCCGGTGACACGATCGCCGACGGCAAAGCCGGAGACGGCGTTGCCGATCGCCTCGATGATGCCCGAAAATTCATGTCCGGGCGTCACCGGCGGCCGGCAGGGAAATTCGCCGTGGAAAAGATGCCGGTCGGTGCCGCAGACGCCGCAGGCCTCGATCCGCACCAGAAGCTCGTCCGGGCCGGCGACAGGTTTGCCGACTTCCCGCAGCGCAATGCTGCCCACCGCCTCCAGCCGCACCGCCTTCATGACGCCGTCCCCATCAATTGAAGCTCGGCGGCTGCGAAAGGTCCGGCGCCGGCGCCGCCGGCTTGGCCGGCGGTGCATCGCCGAAACTTGGCGGTTGCGACAGGTCCGGTGCCGCCGGCTTGGCCGGCGGCGCATCGCCGAAACTCGGCGGTTGCGACAGGTCCGGCGCGCCGGGCGCGGCCGGTGCGCTGCCGCCATTGGCAGGGGCCGTGCCACCAGCCGGCGGTGTACCGAGCGGCGACAGGCCGGGCACCTCCGGCACCTTGTAGTCGATCGTGCCCGGATCGATCACCGTGCCCTTGTAGCGCATCACCATTTGCGGGAAGGCGATGGTCAGTCCGATCATCACCACCTGGATCAGCACGAAGGGCACCGCGCCCCAATAGATCTGGCCGGTCGTCACCGGCGCGATCTTCTTGCCGGTAAGGCGGTCGAGATAGGGCACGCGCGCGGCGACCGAGCGCAGGTAGAACAGCGCGAAGCCGAAGGGCGGATGCATGAAGCTGGTCTGCATGTTGACGCCGAGCAGCACGCCGAACCAGATCAGGTCGATGCCGAGCTTGTCTGCCGCCGGCGCCAGCAGCGGCACGATGATGAAGGCCAGTTCGAAGAAATCCAGGAAGAAGGCCAGGAAGAAGACGAGGATGTTGACGCCGATAAGGAAGCCGACTTCGCCGCCCGGCAGCGAGATCAAAAGGTGTTCGACCCAGATGTGGCCGTTGACGCCGTAGAAGGTCAGCGAGAACACGCGCGCGCCGATCAGGATGAACAGCACGAAGGACGACAGCCGCGTCGTCGAGGTCAGTGCCTGCTTGATCACGTCCAGCGACAGCCGGCCTTTTGCCGCCGCCATGATCAACGCGCCGACAGAGCCCATGGCGCCGCCCTCGGTCGGGGTAGCGATGCCGAGGAAGATGGTGCCAAGCACCAGGAAGATCAGTGCCAGCGGCGGGATCAGCACGATGACCACCTGCTGCGCCAGCCTGGACATCATGTTGAAGTTCAGGCGTTTGTCGGCGATCGCCACGATGTAGATGAAGAGCACCCCTACGGTGGCGCCGAGAATGTCGGCATTGTCGCCATGAGCTGGCGCGAGATAGCGATACGCGGCGTAAGAGATGGCCACCGCCACCACCAGCGCCACCAGCAGCGACAGAACACCGTGGCCAAGCGTGCGTGCTTCGAGCGGCAGCGCCGGCACCATTTTCGGCCGGAAGATCGATACGATGAGGACGTAAAGCGCATAGAGGCCGGTCAGCACCATGCCCGGGATCAGCGCGCCGGCGTACATGTCGCCGACCGAGCGGCCAAGCTGGTCGGCAAGCACGATCAGCACCAGTGATGGCGGGATGATCTGGGCCAGCGTGCCGGATGCCGCGATAACACCGGCAGCCAGCCGCCGGTCGTAGCCGTAGCGCAACATGATCGGCAGCGAGATCAGACCCATGGCAATGACGGATGCCGCCACCACGCCGGTGGTCGCCGCCAGCAGCGCGCCGACGAAGATCACCGCATAGGCGAGGCCGCCGCGGATCGGACCGAACAACTGGCCGATCGTGTCGAGCAGATCCTCGGCCATGCCAGATCGTTCGAGCACGATGCCCATGAAGGTGAAGAACGGAATGGCCAGCAGCGTGTCGTTAGACATCACCCTGCTGCCGTAGAAATTATCCGGCAATGCGTGCAGAAGCGGCCAGGCGAGATTGATCGATCCACCAGAATAGGGCGAGAGGAGCACGCCGATGAAGAAAAACATCAAGCCGTTGGCGGCCAACGAGAAGGCCACTGGGTAGCCGATCAGCAGGAAGATGATCAGCGAGGCGAACATGATCGGCGCCATGTTCTGGGCTATGAATTCCATCATGAGCGCACCTCGTCGGCCAGTGCCTTGGCTTCGAGTTCGGCTTGCTCATGTGCCGATATGAACGGATTGGGGTCGTCCATGTCGCCGCGCATGATGGCGATCTTCTTGATGATTTCGGAGATGCCCTGCAGGGCCAGCAGGAAAAAGCCGACCAGCAGGATGGCCTTGGCCGGCCAGATGATAAGCCCGCCGGAATTGTTGGACATCTCGCCGCTGCGAAACGACAGCGAGACGTAGGGAACGAAATAGATGACCATCAGCGTCACGAACGGCATCAGGAAGATGAGATGGCCGAGAAGGTCGATCCAGTGCTGCACGCGGCGTGAAAACAGGCCGTAGACGACATCGATGCGGATATGGTCGTTCTGCTTCAGCGTATAGGCGGCGGCCAGCATGAAGGCGGCGCCGAACAAATACCATTGCAGCTCCAGCCAGGCATTCGACGATATGTCGAAGATCTTGCGGATGACGGCGTTGGCCGCGCTCACCAGGATCGCCAGCAGGATCAGCCAGGATACCGATTTGCCGATGAATTCGTTGGCGCGATCGATCACCCTGGATAGAGCGAGAAGCCCTGCCATGCATTCCTCCCTTTTGTCGGAGGCGTGTCGGCTCCCCTTATTCCGTCACGCCGCTTGGTCCAACGGTATGCCGCGCGTGGACTGACGGGTCAACAAGGATGGGAGCAACAAAACAGCATCAACTGAAAGCGAGGGGCGGAGACTGGCGGTCTGCCCCGGCGTCATGCAACCAAAGTCTGATGGTTCAGACGACCTTGCCGGTGTCGCGGCCGGCGCCGATCAGGATCAGCATGGCCACCAGGAACAGATACATCCACGCATCGCGCCATTCGATCGGGAAATAGCCGGCCCACAGTGATTCGGCCATGCCGAAGGCGGCGGCACCCAGAGCCGCCCGTGGCGGCGAGAGATAGCCGCCGACCGCGGTCACGAACAGGATCTTCAGGCCGTAGACGAGACCGGAACCGAAGCTGACATTGCCGTAGTAGAGGCTGGCCATGACGCCGGCCAGCGCGGCGCAGAAGCCGCCGAGCAGCACGGCGTTCCGGAACACGCCGCGAACGTCGATGCCGCACAGCGCGGCGGCGCGCGGGTCGTCGGAGACGGCCCGCCAGCGCCGGCCGAAGCTGGAGCGGGCAAAGGCGGAGGTGGCCAGTGCGACCGCCGCCAGCACCACCGCGCAGTCGAGCACCTGGATCAGCGTCAGCGTCGCCTTGAAGCCGGCGCCTTCGGCAAAGACGATGGGCTGTGCCAGCATTGGCGGCAGCCACAGATCATGCGTATCGGCGGCGATGCGGCTAGCTTCCGACAGGACGATCAGGATGCCGAGCGTCGTCACCACGATGGCGTTGGGCGTGCGGTCGGCCAACGGTTCGAAGACGCTGCGCGACAGGACATGGCTGATCAGCGCGGCATAGAGGAATGCCGCGACGACGCCGAACAGCACCGACGCCAACAGCGTCAGCCACAGCACCTGGTAGCCGAAGGCGACGCTCAGGATCATTGCCTGGCCGCTGAAGGCGAAGAGCGCGCCATAGGCCAAGTTGGTGCGGTGAAGGATGCCGTTGATCAGCACGTAGCCGAAGGCGAGCAGCGCGTAGAGCGCGCCGGAATGCAGCCCGTTCAGCACCTGCTGGAAGAAATAGAGCATGCTCAACAACACCAAAAGCATCTCGCCGACAGCGGTTGGGACGACGGAATGCTCGAGACAAAGGCGACGATACCCTGCGCAGAAGAGGTTTGCATCGCCGAATCTAACTTGTCAAACACGATTTATTGGTTAGATTTTGCAGCATGACAGTTGCCTGGACCCCGCACCGCTTCACTGGCGGCCTGCTTGCGCTCGATACGGCGAACACCGTCGTCCTGCGCGGCGATCCGGAGCGCACGTTCGACCGCTTCGACGATCCGGCCGAAATCGCCCGCTTCGCCGACGCGGCCAGCGGTTTTCGGGCCGCCGAACTCGGCGACCGGCGGCTTGCCGTGTCTTCGCCGACGGCAATCGCACCCGTCGTGCTGTCGATCCGCGAGACGACCGACCGGCTGTTTCGCGGCGCGGTGTCGAATGGCGCGGTCGCCACCGCCGACTTGCCCGATTTCCTGCGCGCCTGTGCCGAAGGCCTGGCCGGCAGCCGGACCGAGATCGGCGCACCGGGAAGGCCGTTCGGCGATCCCCGTGTGCCGATCCCCTTCGAGGCGGCGCTGGCGGTCTCGGCCCTTTCGCTGCTGCGCGACGACACGGTCGCGAGGCTCAGGATCTGCCCCAACTGCACCTGGCTGTTCGTCGACAGAAGCCGCAATTCCAGCCGGCTTTGGTGCGATATGGCTGTGTGCGGCAACCGGCAGAAGGCCAGTCGTCACTATCGTCGCCGCCGCATGGCGGCCCATGAGGTCAAGGATGCCTAGAGGATTTTCACGCGCGCTCGTTGCCGGCGCCATGTTGATTGCCGCAGCGACCCTCGGCGCCTGCCGCGACACCGGCGGCGAGGGCAAGCTGTTCGAGGTTTCCGGCAAGATATTCGTCTTCAACTACCGTCTCGCCAGGGCGACCTATGTCGTGACGCTGCGGCCCTTGCAGCCGATGGGCGAGGGCCAGGTGGCGGTTGCCAGCTTCCAGAACCCGGCCGGCGGTGCGCCCTTGGTGGTCGAGCAGAAGGTCTGGCCGAAGCTCGACAAGGTCAGCCTGGAGAGCCCGGCGTTGACATGCATCGTCAAGAACAAGCCCTATGCCATCGCCATCAGCATCAAGGGACCCGACGGCGCGGTCCTGCAGAAGATCGACACCACGCTGATGTCGACGGAAGACCAGTCGATCCTGCCCGACCGGCCGCTGGTCATCGACCAGCTCTATACGGCCAATCCCGACCTCGCCGGCCATCCCGGCGGCAAGCTGCCCGGCGAGCCGAAGCCGGACTGCTCGAAAGCCGGCTGACACCTTCCGACGGCATCGATTCCGGCCGGAGTTTTCGTGCGCCGAGGCACTCTCGGCGTGCGGTTTCATGCGCGCTCCTGCGCCCGCCGGACTGTTTGTTGCGCGTTGCCTGGCCCCTGCGATTTTGTTTGACCTCACTTGCAAGGGGAGAAAGGATGCGTCATCCGACCCCGACGTTGGCTGCCCGCCCCCGCGCGGCCTTCGCAGAGGAAATGCCTGATGACGCTGCATGATGTCGCGCTCGACGACAAGTTCGACCTCGGGAAGGAGCGCATCTTCCTGTCCGGCGCGCAGGCGGTCATCCGCATGCTCCTGATGCAGCGCGAGCGCGACCGCCGCGCTGGCCTGAACACGGCCGGCTTCGTCTCCGGCTATCGCGGCTCGCCGCTCGGCGGCCTCGACATGCAGCTGTGGAAGGCGAAGAAGCAGCTCGCCGGGGCCGACATCGTCTTTCAGCCAGGCCTCAACGAGGAGCTCGCCGCCACCGCCTGTTGGGGGTCGCAGCAGACGGAGCTGCTGGGCGAGGGCACCCATGATGGCGTCTTTTCCGTCTGGTACGGCAAGGGCCCGGGCGTCGATCGTTCGGGCGACGTGTTCCGTCACGCCAATCTCGCCGGCTCGTCCAGGCATGGCGGCGTACTTGCGCTCATGGGCGACGACCATATGGCCGAATCCTCGACCAACGCGCACGCCACCGAATTCCTCTTCGTCGACACCATGGTGCCGATCCTCAACCCGGCCGGTGTCCAGGAGATCATCGATTACGGGCTGTACGGCTTTGCCATGTCGCGTTTCGCCGGCACCTGGGCGGCGATCAAATGCGTCAAGGACAACATCGAATCGACGGCCTCGGTCGATGCCTCGCTCGAGCGATTGAACATCGTCGTGCCGGAGTTCGACATGCCGCCGGGCGGCCTCAACATCCGCCACGAGATCGACATGCTGGGCCAGGAGGAGCGGCTGCACGAATACAAGCGTGCCGCGGCCTCCGCCTTCATCCATGCCAATGGGCTGGACCGCATCGTCTATTCGGGCGGCCGCAGCCCCAAGCTCGGCATCATCACGCTGGGCAAGAGCTATCTCGATGTCCGCCAGGCCTTGGAGGACATCGGTATCGACGAGGCCGGCGCCAACCGCATCGGCGTGCGGCTGTTCAAGGTAGGCTGCCCCTGGCCGCTCGACCTGCATCACATCGCCGAGTTTGCCCGCGGCCTCGACACCATCGTCGTCGTCGAGGAAAAGCGTTCGCTGATCGAGGTGCAGCTGCGCGAAAGCCTCTACGGCACCGCCTCGCAGCCGGTCATAGTCGGCAAGAAGGACGAGCGCGGCGACTGGCTGTTTCCGGCCAAGGGCGCGCTTGATCCCAACGAGATCGCCATTGCCCTTGGCGAGAGGATCGTCAAGACCATCGGGCCGTCGGAGGAGATCTCGGCGCGGGTCGGCAAGCTGCGCCAATTCCAGGCGATGCTGGCGGACGCCACCGACATCGGTTCGCGCACGCCCTTCTTCTGCTCGGGCTGTCCGCACAATTCCTCGACCAAGGTGCCGGACGGTTCGATCGCCGCCGCCGGCATCGGCTGCCATTTCATGGCGCTTTGGATGGACCGCAACACGCTGGGCTTCACCGCCATGGGCGGCGAGGGCGCGCAATGGGTTGGCCAGGCGCCGTTCTCGAAGCGCGGCCACATCTTCCAGAATCTCGGCGACGGCACCTACAATCATTCCGGCACGCTGGCGATCCGCTTCGCTTTGTCGAGCGAAGCCAACATCACCTACAAGATCCTCTACAACGATGCGGTGGCCATGACCGGCGGCCAGCCGCATGAAGGCGGCCTGACGGTGGACATGATCGCCAGGCAGGTGCGGGCAGAAGGTGTCGACCGCATCGCCATCGTCACCGACGAGCCCGACAAATATGCCGGCAAGGTCGAATTCCCGGCCGGCGCCACCATCCATCACCGCGACGATCTCGATCTGGTCCAGCGCGAGCTGCGCGACGTCAAGGGCGTGTCGATCCTGCTCTACGACCAGACCTGTGCCGCCGAAAAACGCCGGCGGCGTAAGCGCGGCACCTTTCCCGATCCCGATAAGCGCGTCTTCATCAACGAGCTGGTCTGCGAAGGCTGCGGCGATTGCGGCGTGCAGTCGAACTGCGTCTCGATCCAGCCGGTCGAGACCGAATTCGGCCGCAAGCGCAAGATCGACCAGTCGAGCTGCAACAAGGACTTCTCCTGCGTCAACGGCTTCTGCCCGTCCTTCGTCACCGTCCACGGCGCCAAGATCCGCAAGGCCGAGGGCCTTGCCGGCAAGACCGATCCGCTTGCCGGCGTGCCGACACCGGCCGAATTCCCGTTGGGCGCCGAGGGCTGGGCGGCGATCATCGACGGCGTCGGCGGCACCGGCGTCGTCACCGTCGGCGCCGTGCTCGGCATGGCGGCCCATCTCGAGGACAAGGGCTGCGGCATGATCGACATGGCCGGCCTGGCCCAGAAGGGCGGCTCGGTGTTCACCCATGTCCGCATCGCCCGCACGCCGGACGACATCCATGCCATCCGCGTCTCGGCGGGCAAGGCCGACCTCGTGCTTGGCTGCGACCTCGTCGTGTCGGGCGCCAAGAAGGTGCTGACCGCGGTGCGCGAGGGCCATACGATCTTCCTCGCCAACACCGCCGAGATCATGCCCGGCGAGTTCGCCCGCTCGGCGGATTTCTCTTTGCCGATTGAGCGCCTGAAGAAGGCGATCCGCACCGCCGCCGGCGACGACAAGGCGCATTTCTTCGACGCCACCCGCACCGCCACGGCGCTGTTCGGCAATTCGCTCGGCGCCAACATGTTCATGCTCGGTTTCGCCTTCCAGCATGGCGGCCTGCCGCTGTCGGCCGAGGCTGTCGAGAGGGCGATCGAGCTCAACGGCGAAGCGGTGGCGATGAACATCGCCGCCTTCCGCTGGGGCCGCCGCGCGGCGCACCAGCCGGATTTCGTGCGTGGCCTCGTCGCCCAGCCGGGCAAGGCGGGACAAACAACCCCGGTCGCGCAGACGCTGGACGAGATCATTGCCCGGCGTGTCGCCTTCCTGACGGCCTACCAGAACGCTGCCTATGGCAAGCGCTATGCCGACAGGCTGGCGCTGCTGCGCGCCGCCGAGGCCAGGGCCGTGCCCGGCTCGACCGCCGTGACCGAGGCGGCGGCCAGGAACCTGTTCAAGCTGATGGCGATCAAGGACGAGTACGAGGTGGCGCGGCTCTACACCGACGGCTCCTTTGCCGCCGAGCTTGGCAAGCAGTTCCAGAGCTATGAAAAACTCGAATTCCACCTCGCCCCGCCGATCATGGGCCGTCGCGGCAATGACGGCAAGCCGAGGAAGTCGAGCTTCGGCCCCTGGATGATGAAGGGTTTCCGCCTGCTGGCGGCGCTGAAGGGGCTGCGCGGCACCGCTTTCGACCTGTTCGGCTATAGTGCCGAAAGGCGCATGGAACGGCAGCTTTTGGCGCAGTATGAAGGCGATCTTGAACTCGCCGCCAGGTCGCTGGCGCCGGGCAAGGCCGAGGCGGCGGTCGCACTGGTTTCGGTTCCCGCGCTCATCCGTGGTTATGGCCATGTCCGGCAGGCCAGCGCGGAAAAGGCCGCGGGCGAGCGTCGAAGACTGGTCGAGCGACTGACCCAAAGCATGCCGGTACCGGTTCTCAGTGCCGCTGAGTGATTCCTCCGCCAACGCCCGAAGCCTGCTGCGAGGTTCCTCTTGCCGCTGCGGGCGGGCCGAAGCCGTAGCTTAAGCCCTGTCTAAGCCTTTCTTAAGGCGGTTGTGGCATGACAAGGCTTAGCGTTGGGCCGATCATATGGGCAAAACAAAGACCGAAAGCATCCCCGCGGATGTCTATATCCAATTTGTGCGGTCGTTGTTCGACAACGCGCACATGTTGGTGATCGGTGGCGTGTGCTACTGGATCCTCGGATTCATGATTTATCTGCGCACGCAAAATCCGTTGTTTCTCGCCTTTTCTTTTGTTCTGCTGCCGATCAGCCTTCTGCGTTATTTCGGTATTCGCAGCTTCCTGAGGACGGGCGGCATGATTGCCGACGTCGAACACGCACACCGATTGGAGCGCAGTTACATCCTCAAGGGCTGCTTGCAGGGCCTCGGATTGGGTGCGCTGTGCTTCGTGTCGATCTATGTGTATCCCGACCCATTCGCCGAACTGGCGGCGATGTCGCTGACCCTGGCGACCCTGGTCACGGTTGTCGCCCGTAATTACGGGTCTCCGCGCATGGTGCGGATTTTTTCGGTAACCTTCATCGGTCCGGCGGCGCTGGCGCTCCTGCTGCGTCTGGATGCCCCGTCCGTCGTCCTCGGTCTGATGATCTTCCCGATGACGTTCATTACCATCAACAGCGCCGACCATGTTCGCAATGTGCTGTTTTCCGCGGTCATCGGCCACAAGCAGGCGAAAAGCATAACGCGCAAGTTCGATCGCGCGCTCAACACCATGTCGCACGGCCTAGTCATGCTCGGCCCTGACGGGCGCGTCGCGGTCGCCAACGCCGAGGCCGCCCACCTGATGTCGCTGAAATCGGCCGACGCGCTGCTCGGGCGCTCCATTCACGGCCTTCTGATGCGCGGCGTCGCCGGCGGCATGCTGGCGCCGAAGGACTGCCGCTACGTCGAGGCGCAGCTGACGCGCGCCCTGCGCGAGGGCAGGGACCGCAAGGTGCTTGTTTCGCTCGCCAACGGCCAGCATTACGAATTCTCCGCGCGCGAAGGCAGCCAGGAACTCGGCGTGATCACCTTCGAGGATGTCACGGCGCGCGTCGAAGCGGAGGAAAAGATCCGCTTCATGGCGCGCTACGACAATCTCACCGGCCTTCCCAACCGCGCCTATTTCCACGAACTGGTCGGCGAGCTGATGGCCTCCGGGGACCGGGATCGCCTGTGCGGCCTCGCCGTGATCGACCTCGACGATTTCAAGAGTGTCAATGACACGCTCGGCCATCCGATCGGCGACGGTTTGATCTACGCGGTCGCCGAGCGTCTCGCCGCCGTTGCCGGGCAAGGCATCACCGTCAGCCGTTTCGGCGGCGACGAATTCATGGTCTTCTTCGACCGCATCGAGGATGAGAGCCATCTGACCATGCAGATCGACGAGATCTTCGCGGCATTGCAGGGCGAGGTGGACGTCGCCGGGCATGGATTGCGGATCCAGGCCAGCGCCGGCGCGGTTCTGTCCAAGGTCGCGGAAACCGATGTCGATGCCATGATCGTCAAGGCAGACCTCGCGCTCTACAAGGCCAAGGAGCTTGGCAAGAACGGCTGGCGGCTGTTCGAGGCGGCAATGGACGCCGCCTTCCGCAACCGGCAGCTGATGAAGGCGGATCTCCGCAGCGCGGTGGAAACCAAGAACCTGCGGGTCGTCTACCAGCCGATCGTTGCGATGGACACCATGCGCATCGCCAGCTGCGAGGCGCTGTGCCGCTGGGACCATCCCGATCTCGGACCGATCTCACCCGGCGTCTTCATCCCGCTGGCCGAGGAGATGGGCATCATCTCCGAGATCAGCACCTTTGTGCTGCATGCAGCTTGCACCGAATGCGCCAAATGGCCTGACCAGACCAGCGTCTCGGTCAATCTCTCGGCGAGGGATTTCCGCAGCCGCGACGTCATCCAAAAGGTGCGCGATGCGTTGGCTAATTCCGGCCTCGACTCTAGCCGCCTAGAGATCGAAGTCACGGAAACCGCGCTGCTCGACGACAAATCCATGACCCGCCAGTATATCGAGGAACTGAAGCAGCTTGGCGTCCGCATCGCACTCGACGATTTCGGCACCGGCTATTCAAGCCTGAGCTATCTCCATAAGCTTCCACTCGACAAGATCAAGATCGACCGGTCGTTCGTGATGGACGTCACCCACAATCCGCGCTCGCTCGCGCTGTTGAAGGGCGTCGTCGACCTGACCCGTGTCCTGGGACTCACCGTCACCATCGAAGGCGTGGAAACATTCGAGCAGCTTAAGATCCTCATGCGTTCGGTGAGGCCGGATCTTGTCCAAGGCTTCCTGTTCGGCGCAGCGCTCAGCGCGTCGGGCATCGAGACGATGTCGAACGTCACCTGGCCGTTTGCCGCGGATTTGCGTCTCGCCGCCAAGCGCACAGTCGGCTAGCTTTCGTCGCAGGTTTCTTGCCAGTTGAAGCTGATAAAGCGCGTTGCTTGGATCGTGCGACAGGTACGAGCCAGAATATTTGTTTGGTGGCGAAAAAATTCACAGCAAAGCGCGCAGTAGTTTTGGCCGAATTTGAATAAGCGAAAGGTTTGACTGGATCGGCGTATCTGTCAAAGTGGAACGCTCCAGTGCTTTTCGCGCCCGAGTTTGCAGCGCCCTTCATAGGAATGCAGACTTGGATTCGAACGTCGAAGCTGCTCCTTCAGCAACCACTCTGCAGCCAAGGATCTCTGGCTGTTAAGGTTAACAAGTGGTAAATTAGTGGGATCCAATTTTCAGCTTGTGTCTCATTTCAACTCGAATAGCCTGTTCACAGGCGGATACGAGGACATGAGAATGGATGCTGCGAGAAACGATGCGCGGGTTGGCGCCAGTTCCAATGCTGGGTCGGCGCTGAACCAGTCGATCATGCAGTTGCTTGAGCATGTCGACTACCGTCTCATCACTGGAGGCGAGGATCTGGAGGCGATCTATCGCCTTCGCTATCAATCCTACCTGCAGTCGGGCATGTGCGGCCCGATCGCCAGCGGGATGTTCGAGGATCGCTGGGACAATCTGCCGAATTCTTATCGGTTCGGCGTCTATTTCGATGGACACCTGGTCAGCACGTTACGGCTCCACTACATTTCCCGAGAGCACCCCTATTCGCCGTCCGTCGACGCCTATCCGGAAATATTGGCCGAGCGGCTTGCCCGCGGAGAGACGTTCATCGACGGGACTCGCTTCGCAACCGATGCCGACAACGCGCCCGCGCCCGGAGTTCTGCCTTTTCTGACGCTCAGGCTTGGCATGGTGGCCGCCTCTTACTTTGGGCTCACTGCAGTGCTTACGCCGATCAAGATCGAGCATTCCGCTTACTATGCTCGTATCTTTCATGCCGTTCAGAGGACAGAAGGCAAGGTGTTCCCGGGTGTCCTTGCGCCGATCGCTCTGTTCGAAATCCCCTGCGGCGAAAACTTGCGCCAGACGCTCGAACGGTTCCCGTTCTTTAAGTCGACAGCCGTGGAACAGCGGATGATGTTCGCCAATCCGGCCATCAACCGGTTGACGCCGCTGTCCATTGTGCCGACGGCGAAATACTACCGCGATGCTGCCTGAACGGGCGTCATCTCTGCATCTGAACCTTCCCGCGGCTTCGCCGTTATAGGTAGTGGCATCGCCATCGCGTATCGCCGCGATCCTGCCCAACGGGCATTTCGCCCCGGGCTCCCTGTCGCATTGTTCGTGGAAAGGAATACGGTCATGACCATCCACTCGCTTGCGCTCACGCCGCTTATCTCGCTGATCGCCGGCGTGCTGATCCTGATCATGCCACGGCTGCTGAACTACATCGTCGCGCTCTATCTGATCGTCGTCGGCCTGCTCGGGCTTTTCCCGCACCTCGCTGGCTGAGGGCTATCGAGCTGGCCTGCCGCAAAGCCGCCCTTCGCCGAACCGGCCGGCGGTTTCAATTTTCCCTTGAGGCAGTTGTCGGCTCCAATGCGGCAATAGCGCCATTGCTCTCGGGCCGGCTTTTCGCTATGTGCCTGAAAGATGTCTTCGAAGAGGTATTCCTATGGCTGATCACTCGCCGACCGGTCCTGTCGAACTGGGCGCGAAGATGGACTATGCCGAGCACGACCGCACCTATGCGGGCTTTCTCGCTCTGGCCAAATATGGATCGCTGTTCTGCGGCGCGCTGCTCATCGCGATGGCCTTCGGCTTCTTCGCGGGCGGTTTCTTCTCGGCGACTATCCTCTTCATCCTGATCATGGCCGCCGGCGCCTTCATTCTGCGATAGACCTTCCAAAACCCCATTGCCATTGACGTCGCCGGATGATCCGGCCGACATTTTGCGCAAACAGGTTCCAGCCGAAAGGATCATGCGGTGGGACAGACGGTTTTCATCCCTCGTGAGCTTGATGCGAACGAGCCGCGGGTCGCGGCCTCGCCCGATACGGTCAAGCGGCTGGCGGGGCTGGGCTTCGACGTGATTGTCGAAACCGGCGCCGGCACAAGGTCGCGCATCCCCGACGAAGAGTTTGCCAAGGCAGGTGCCGTCATCGGCAAGGCTGCGGACGTTGCCAAGGCCGATGTCGTGCTGAAGGTCCGCCGGCCTGATGAAACCGAGTTGAAGAGCTACAAATCCGGCGCCGCCGTGATCGCCATCATGGATCCCTACGGCAACGATGCCGCCGTCGCGGCGCTCGCAAAGGCTGGTGTCACTGCCTTTTCGATGGAATTCATGCCGCGCATCACCCGCGCGCAATCGATGGACGTGCTGTCCAGCCAGGCCAATCTTGCCGGCTATCAGGCGGTCATCGACGGCGCCTCGGAATATGACCGTGCCTTGCCGATGATGATGACGGCAGCCGGCACGGTGCCGGCGGCGAAGATCTTCATCATGGGCGTCGGCGTCGCCGGCCTGCAGGCGATCGCCACGGCGCGTCGCCTCGGCGCCGTCGTCACCGCCACCGACGTGCGCCCCGCCGCCAAGGAACAGGTCGCCTCGCTCGGCGCGAAGTTCCTGGCCGTCGAGGACGAAGAGTTCAAGGCCGCCGAAACAGCCGGCGGCTACGCCAAGGAAATGTCCAAGGAATACCAGGCCAAGCAGGCGGCACTCACCGCCGAGCACATCGCCAAGCAGGACATCGTCATCACCACGGCGCTGATTCCAGGCCGGCCGGCGCCGAAGCTGGTGTCGGCGGCGATGGTCGCCTCGATGAAGCCGGGCTCGGTGCTCGTCGATCTCGCCGTCGAACGTGGCGGCAATGTCGAGGGCGCTAAGCCGGGTCAGGTGGTGACTACGGCCAATGGCGTAAAGATCGTCGGCCACCTCAACGTGCCGGGCCGCGTCGCCGCGTCCGCATCGCTGCTCTATGCGAAGAACCTGTTCGCTTTCCTCGAGACGCTGGTCGACAAGACCACCAAGACGCTCGCCATCAAGCGCGATGACGAACTGGTCAAGGCGACGATGCTGACCGATGGCGGCAAGGTGGTCCATCCGGCCTTCGCCAAGGCCGACCAGCAGCCGCATGTCGAACCTGCGGCGATCCCGGCCACGACCATGGTCGCCGATGCCTCGGCAGCGCCCAAGAAGCCCGCGCCCAGGAAGACGGCCTCATCCAAATCGTCCTCATCCAAATCGTCCTCGCCCAAGTCGTCCTCGCCCAAGTCGAAAGGCACCGCGTGATGGATCAGACCCTGCAGAAAGCCCTCGAGCAGCTCGACCAGGCAAGTGCGGCCGTCCGGCTGGCGGTGCAGAACCTGGCCAATGCTCCAGGCGGCGCCGAGGCGGCGGGTGATGCCGCGCACGCCCTGTCCGGCGGCGCCATCGATCCCTTCGTCTTCCGCTTCGCCATCTTCGTGCTGGCAATCTTCGTCGGCTACTATGTCGTCTGGTCGGTGACCCCTGCGCTGCACACGCCGCTGATGGCCGTCACCAACGCCATCTCGTCGGTCATCGTCGTCGGCGCGCTGCTCGCCGTCGGCATCGCCGCTTCCGGCGTTGCCGCCGGCTTCGGCTTCGTGGCGCTGATGCTGGTCTCGGTCAACATCTTCGGCGGCTTCCTCGTCACCCAGCGCATGCTGGCCATGTACAAGAAGAAGGACAAGTAGAGCGCCATGAACGCCAACTTCGCGTCCTTCCTCTATCTCGTCTCCGGCGTCCTGTTCATCATGGCGCTGCGCGGCCTGTCGCATCCGACCACCAGCCGCCAGGGCAATCTCTACGGCATGATCGGCATGGGCATTGCCATTGCGACCACGCTGGCGCTGGCAACCCCGTCCGCGGGCCGCTTCGGCCTCATCGTCCTCGGCCTCGCCATCGGCGGCGGCGTCGGTGCCGTCACCGCGCGCCGCATCGCCATGACCTCGATGCCGCAGCTGGTTGCCGCCTTCCACTCGCTGGTCGGCCTCGCCGCCGTCATGGTCGCGGCCGCCGCCATCTATGCGCCGGAAAGCTTCGGCATCGGCACGGCGGGCGACATCCACGCCCAGGCACTGATCGAGATGAGCCTCGGCGTCGCCATCGGCGCCATCACCTTCACCGGCTCGGTCATCGCCTTCCTGAAGCTCGACGGCCGCATGTCGGGCAAACCGATCATGATCGGCGGTCGCCACTTCATCAACGCGGCCCTCGGCGTCGCGCTCATCGTGCTGATCGTGCTTCTGGTCACCACGGAATCGAAGCTGGTGTTCTGGCTGATCGTCGCCGCTTCGCTGGTGCTCGGCATCCTTTTGATCATCCCGATCGGCGGCGCCGACATGCCGGTCGTCGTCTCGATGCTGAACTCCTATTCGGGCTGGGCGGCGGCCGCGCTCGGCTTCACGCTCGGCAATCTGGCGCTGATCATCACCGGCGCGCTAGTCGGCTCGTCCGGCGCGATCCTGTCCTACATCATGTGCAAGGGCATGAACCGAAGCTTCATTTCGGTCATTCTCGGCGGCTTCGGTGGGGAAACGGCGGCAGCAGCCGACGACGGCATCGAGCGCACGGTCAAGCAGGGTTCGGCCGACGACGCCGCCTATCTGATGATGAATGCGCAGAAGGTCATCATCGTGCCGGGCTACGGCATGGCGGTCGCCCAGGCACAGCACGCGCTGCGTGAAATGGCCGATAAGCTGAAGGCCAACGGCGTCGACGTGAAGTACGCCATCCACCCGGTCGCCGGCCGCATGCCCGGCCACATGAATGTGCTCCTGGCCGAAGCCAACGTGCCCTATGACGAAGTGTTCGAGCTCGAAGACATCAATTCGGAGTTCGCGCAGGCCGATGTCGCCTATGTCATCGGCGCCAACGACGTCACCAACCCCTCGGCCCGCGACGACAAGTCGTCGCCGATTTACGGCATGCCGATCCTCGACGTCGACAAGGCCCGCACCTGCCTGTTCGTCAAGCGTTCGCTCGGCTCCGGCTATGCCGGCATCGATAACACGCTGTTCTACAAGGACGGCACCATGATGCTGCTCGGCGACGCCAAGAAGATGACCGAGGAAATCGTCAAGGCCATGGATCACTGATCCGGCCGATAGGCGGAAATAGCAACGAGCCCGAAATAGCAACGAGCCCGGCTCTGGAGCCGGGCTCGTTGATTTCTGGCGTAAGCCTGCGTTTAGCGGCTGCTCAGGAAAGCCGCTTCCTCTTCGTCGCGCTGCCTGCCGCCGAGCGCTGCGGCCGCACTGGCGATGAAGGCGCCGATGACCAGAGACAAGGCGCCGAGCAGCGCGAAGTTCGCGCTGGCCTTCCTGGCGCTATCGGCCGCCTGCTTGGCCTTGACCTTGGCGTCCTCGACCTTGGCAACCATCGCATCGACACGCGCCTTGGCGTCGGCCTCGGAAAGGCCGGTGCGGGCGGCGACCAGTTGCGCCAGGTAGGTCTTGTCGTCGGCCGAAATCTCGCCCGCCGCGGCGCTGGCAATGAGGATACGCGAGGCCTGGCCTACAGCGGCGGCATCGCCATCCGGAGTGGCAGCAGCCAGCTTGCTCGGATCGGCGGGACGAAACAGCGAATCCACCAGATAGGAGGTCGCGCTGTTGGCCGGCGCATTGCCGGCGTTGCCGGCGGCACCAGCAGATGCTCCCATGGCTGCGCCCGACGCCGCTGTGGACACGGCCTGTACGCCCGAGCCAAGCACTGCGGAAAGCGCTGAGCCGAGGACGCCGACGACAAGCAACGTGGCCAATGCCCAGGCAAGAAAGCCGTGAGCCGTGTCGCGGAAATAAACCTCGTCAGTGTGGATGCCGACCCATTTGGTGCGCAAGCGCCCGGCAAGGTAGCCGCCGACGCCGGAGGACAGCCACTGCACGATAACCAGCCAGATCGCGGTCGACGCCGCGAAGGTGGTGATCGACGCGCCGGAGCCCGACCATGGCGAAACCATGGTGAGCCCAAGCCCGGAGCCGAGCAGCATGAGGATGAAAGTCAGCGTCGAGGCGGCGAAGGCGCCAGCGATGATCGGCCCCCAGCTGACGGCTGTCGCGGAGGATTCTTCTGAAGCGGACAGGTCGATAGCCGATACGGTGGGCTGCATTAACGCCCCCTACCGTACGAACAACATGATGAGGATGATGATCGGGATCGGAATACCGAGCAACCAGAGCAAAATGCCACGTCCCATGAAAGCCTCCTGTGGGAAATTGTGATCGATGTTGGCACAATGTCCCGTGAGGACTTCCGTTCCGGCGGGCTAGAAAATGATTTTGTTTGCCGGCGATGGAACAATTCGGAGCGCGGCTCCGCAGCAATGTCTCAAATGATCCTGTTGCGGTTTGACCCATGGATCGCATCGGGCAAAAGCGGAAATCCGGGGCTTCGACGGCGCGCGACCCCTCCCGACATCTGCATCGATGCGCCCGGCTTTGACCGGGCCGCGTTCCATCAGCGCCGAGCGCTGCCCTGGCAGACTTCTTCAGCGCATCGCTACAGTCTCAAAGCCCGTCGCATTGAAGCGGATTCAGCCGGCGCGCTTTAAGCTCGTCTGCATGTCGTTCGCCCAAAACCGCTGCACGGTTTTGGGTGATGACATGCATCAAATATCCAGATTGGCGACCGACAGCGCGTTGTCCTGGATGAATTCGCGCCGTGGCTCGACCTCGTCGCCCATCAGCCGCGAGAACAGGCTGTCGGCATCGGTCGCGTCGTTGACCTTCACCTGCAGCAGCGACCGTACATTCGGGTCGAGCGTGGTTTCCCACAATTGCTCGGCGTTCATCTCGCCGAGACCCTTGTAGCGCTGCATGGTCAGCCCTTTGCGGCCGGTCGCAAAGACCGCGTTGAGCAGCGCCAGCGGTCCCGAGACGGTTTCGGAGACATCCTTGCGGCGCAGCACCGGCGGCGTCCCGTAGACCTCGCTGAGGCGCTGTGCGTAGCGGTCGAGCTGGCGGGCGTCGGCCGAATTGACCAGCCCCATGTCGAGATGGGCGTATTCCTTGACGCTGCGCACGGTGCGCTCGAAGACATAGCCGCCGCTGCCGTCATTCGAGGTCGACATCCGGCCGGTCCAGCCGCGCTCGGTGTCCTCGGCTATGATGTCGAGGCGCTGTGCGATCCGCTCCGCCATGGCGTTGGCGCGGCCAAGATCGCTGAAGACGTCGGGGTTGAGACCGCCGGCGATCGATGCTTGTTCGACCACGCCTCTGTTATAGCGCGTGTGCAGGCCGTTGATGAGCTGGCGCACAGCCAGCGCATCGTCGACCGCACCGCGCAGATCCTGCCCGGTCCGCACTTCCCCCGAGCCCAGCGTCAGCGAAGCGTCCTCCAGCCCGGACTCGATCAGGAACTCCTCGAAGGCGCTTTCATTCTTGATGTATTGCGAGCTCTTGCCGCGCGTCACTTTGTAGAGTGGTGGCTGGGCGATGTAGAGATGGCCGCGCTCGATCAGCTCCGGCATCTGCCGGAAGAAGAAGGTGAGCAGCAAGGTTCTGATATGAGCGCCGTCGACGTCGGCGTCGGTCATCAGGATGATCTTGTGGTAGCGCAGCTTGTCGGCGTTGAACTCGTCCTTGCCGATCGAGGTGCCGAGCGCCGTGATCAGCGTGCCGATCATGTCGGAGCCGAGCATGCGGTCGAAACGCGCCCGCTCGACATTGAGGATCTTGCCGCGCAGGGGAAGGATGGCCTGGTTCTGGCGCGAACGGCCGCCCTTGGCCGAGCCGCCGGCCGAGTCACCCTCGACGATGAAGATTTCGGATTTCGCCGGATCGCGCTCCTGGCAGTCGGCCAGTTTGCCGGGCAAGGAGGTAACGCCGAGCGAGCTCTTGCGGGTGATGTCGCGCGCCTTGCGCGCGGCTTCGCGCGCCGCCGCGGCCTGGATCACCTTGTCGATGACCACCTTGCCTTCGGTCGGGTGCTCTTCCAGCCAGGTGCCGAGCGCCTCGTTGACCAGCCCCTCGACCACCGGGCGGACCTCGGAGGAAACCAGCTTGTCCTTGGTCTGCGACGAGAATTTCGGATCGGGAACCTTGACCGACAGCACCGCCGTCAGCCCTTCGCGGCAATCGTCGCCGATCAGCGAGACCTTTTCCTTCTTGGTCAGGCCCGAGGAATCGCCATAACCGGTGATCTGGCGCGTCAGCGCGCCACGGAAACCGGCCAGATGGGTGCCGCCATCGCGCTGAGGGATGTTGTTGGTGAAGGCCAGCACGTTCTCGTGGTAGCTGTCGTTCCACCACATCGCCACTTCGACGGTAATGCCGTCGCGCTCGGCCTTGATGGCGATCGGCTTCTCGATCAGCGGCTTCTTGACCCGGTCGAGATATTTGACGAACTCCTCGAGACCGCCATCATAGTGCAGTTCATGCCGCACGACGTCGGCGTGGCGGGCGTCGGTCAGTATGATGCGCACGCCCGAATTGAGGAAGGCAAGCTCGCGCAGGCGGTGCTCCAGCGTGCCGAAGTCGAACTCGACCATGGTGAAGGTTTCGGCCGACGGGAAGAAGGTGATCGAGCTGCCGCTGCGGCCCTCATAGGTGCCGGGCTGCCTGTCCTGCTCGTAGCTGCCCGTGGCCTTCAACGGCGCATCGGCATTGCCGTGCGTGAAGCTCATTTCGAAGATCTGGCCGTTGCGGCGGATCTTGAGCTTCAGCCATGCCGAAAGGGCGTTGACCACCGAGACGCCGACGCCATGCAGGCCGCCCGACACCTTGTAGGAATTCTGGTCGAATTTGCCGCCGGCATGCAACTGCGTCATGATCACTTCGGCCGCGGAAATGCCTTCGCCGGTGTGGATATCGGTCGGAATGCCGCGGCCATTGTCTATGACCGTTACCGAACCATCGGGGTTGAGCGTCACGGTGACGAGGTCGGCGTGCCCTGCCAGGGCCTCGTCGATGGCGTTATCGACCACCTCGTAGACCATGTGATGCAGGCCGGAACCGTCGTCGGTGTCGCCGATATACATGCCCGGGCGTTTGCGGACTGCGTCCAAGCCCTTCAAAACCTTGATGGAATCGGCGCCGTATTCGGCTTCGGCGCCGTTGGTGTTCTCGATCTGGTCGCTCATGAAAACCTATTGTCTAGATGCCGCTTGTACAGCGCGAAAAATCGGCCCCGAATCGCGCGTCTGATATAGCGTAGATATAGGCGCTAAAGGCGGTTTTTCCAAGGTTTGCGGGCATTTCCGGGCCGAATCCCGGGCTGGCAGCCGGCTATTTTTTCCGGGCGTTCAATTTGGCGAGAAGGCCGCGCAAATATTTGATCGTGGGTTTGTCTCTTGGAGCCAGCCGACCCGTGCGGTCGAGCTCCAGCGTCAGGTTCAGCGCCTTGGTCAGCACAGCCTTCGGATCCTTCGCCACATACGCATAGTTGATGCAGGCCTGTACCAGATCAAATTGCCAGATCGCATTGTTCGGATCGGACTGGGCCAGTTTCTGGCGGATGCCGAGGCTGGCCTCGAAGGCCTTCTCGGAGCCCTCGAAGTGGCGCTGCTTGGTCTCCAGCATGCCGATTTCCGAGAGCGTGATCGACAGGTCGCGTTGCCAGTCGGAATTGCCTGGATCGAGCTTGGTCAGCCGGTCGACAATGGCAAGACTATCCTGGTAGTTTTGCAATGCGCCGCCGACATTGCCCTGGGCATCAAGCACACCGGCAACTTTTTCCAGGCAGACCGACAGGTCGCGCTGCCAGTCGGTGTTGCCAGGGTCATCAGCGGCAAGTTCGCGCGCCACGGCCAGCGCTTGCTGATAGGAAGCCAGCGCGGCCGGCCAGTTCTCCTGGTCGTTGAGCGCGTTGCCGATCTTGGCGTAACTGATCGACAGGTCGCGCTTCAAGTCGGTGTCGTTAGGGTCACGGCGCACCAGTTCCTCGGCGATCGCCTGGCTCTTGCTGTAGGCCACGAGCGCACCGGCGGCGTCGCCGCGCTCGCGCAGTACATCCCCGATCCTCTCGTGGCTGACGGAAACCGCACGCTGGCGCTCAGGGTCATCGGGTTTGTTCTCAGCCAGCACAAGCCGAATTCTCAGGCTCTCTTCAAAGGCCGTCTGGGCGCCGTCCAACTGCCCGGCGGTCCGGGCAAGGTCGCCGATTTCATCATAGGTTATGGTCAGGTCGCGCAGCACGTAGGCGCTGTTCGGCTCGGCATCGGCCAATTGCTGCTTGATCGACAGGCTTTCCTGGTAGGCCTTGGCCGCCGCACCCACATCGCCCTGCGTTGCCAGCACGTTGCCGATCTTGTCATTGGCCATGGCAAGATCCCCGAGCCAGCCTTTCTCGTCCGGCACGCTTGCGGTCAGGTCCTGCAGCATGTCCCGTGCCGCTTCATAGTGCTCCAGAGAGGTTGGCAGGTCGCCTTGCACCATCTTCATGTTGGCGAGCTTGATGTGGCTGATGGCGAGATCGCGCTTGACGCTGGGGTCGGTTTCCTGACGCGACCGCTGTTCGAGGTTGGCCAACAGTGCGGTAAAGGCGCGGCCGGCGGCCTCGACATTGCCCACCGTCGCATAGAGAATTCCGAGTTCCTCCAGCGTGCGGCTCTGGCGATCGGCCTGTTCCAGGTTGAGCGAGGTCTGCCCGGCCTCGCCATAGAGCGCCAGCACCGATTCATAGTCACCGATGGCCGTGGCGTAGTCGAGGTCGGCGCGCGCCGCACCACCGGATAGGAAGCGCGTCGCGGCCTCCGACAGGGTGCGGCCGACGAAATTGACCTTCAGCGCCTGGCGCGAAACATTGTCGGTGTCGGCGGCCTTGGCGAGAAGAGCGCGGGCACCATCGAAGGCGCCGAGCGAAAGCTGTTCCTCGGCCTGCCGGCGCAATTCCGCCACCTGCGGATCGTCGGAGGCGAGCGTCTTCATTTCGCCGCGCACCTTGACGAAGGCGTCGGCGGCCTCGCGCAGCCGGGCGTTCAGGCTGTCGGCGGAGAGATGGCTGGCGTCGGAACTGATCAGCGCGCCATAAAGCGGCGCCAGCGGCATATCGGTGTCGCTGGCGATCTGTTCGACCTCGCCGCGCATTTCCGGGGTCACGTCGGCCATGGCGAGCAGCAGCCGTTCGCGCTCCGGCAGCTGTTCCTTGGCCGCAGCGGCAAAGAACAATTTCGGCAGACCGCTTTCGACATAGGGCAACTGCTTGCCGCGCGACAGGTCATAGACCTCCTGCTGCACCAGCGTCAGCACCGAGCGGATCTCCAATCCATCCGTGCCGAGATATTTGGTCAGCGCGGTCGTGAAGGGCGAGTTCTGGCCAGCGCCGTCGGCGGCGGTCTCGCCAGGCGCGGCCGAGAAGGCGAACAGGATGTTTTCGGCACGCCCGACGCGGCCGAGGCCCGGCTTGACCTTGTCGGCGACATCCTTCGTCAGCGAAGTCGCGCCACGCCCTTCGCCGCTCCTTGCCGAGAAGGGATCGCTGCGGCAGGCGTCGAGCACGATCAGCCCGACCTTGGCGGTCGCGGCGACGGCATCGCGCACCTCCTCCAGCGGCAGACTGGTCTTGTTCAGTTGATCGAGCGAAGACGCGTCGGCATCGACCGGCAGCAGCCGGTTGTCGCCTGAGGTTTCGACGCCATGGCCGGAGAAATAGACCAGTGCGACATCGGCGCCCTTGGCATCCTGGCGAAAGTCGTCGAGCGCGCGCCGCATGCGTCGAAGGTCGCGGTTGGTTTCCAGGGTGACCTCGAAGCCGAGCTTCTTAAGCGCGGCTTCCATAGCCTCGCCGTCATGGATGGGATTGGCCAGCGGCCGCACCAGCCGATAGTCGTCCTCTGCCATGACCAGCGCCACGCGCCGTTCCGCCACCGCGGTGGCGGTGGTCGCAATCGTCAGCAGCAAGGCAAACAGCAAGCGCAAGTCGAACCGCCCCCGGCTCAGTCACTTGCCGACCATTCCACCTCTTTACGGCGCGGGCAAGCCGGCGCGTTTGGCCAAACACCGGCCCTTTCAGGCAGCGCGCAGCGGCTTCAGCGCTTCGCTCCAGCGCAACAGCTCGTCCAGCATGGTCCTGGCGCCGCCGGTCACCTGTTCGCTGGCGCTGAAGGCGCCGTTCTCGTCGAGCAGCTTCTGATACATCGGCAGCGCGACGCCTTCCGGGATCGGCATGATCCCCACCGACGTCAAAAGGGGCTTCAGCGCCTGCGCAGCGCGCAGGCCGCCGGACACGCCGCCATAGCTGAAAATGGCGGCCGGCTTGTACTTCCATTCGCGCAGCAAGTAGTCGATCGCGTTGACGATCGCGGGCGCTGCGAAATAATTATACTCCGGCGCCACGAACACGAAGGCGTCCGCGGCGTCGATCGCCTTCGACCAGGCCTTGGTGTGGTCGTTCTGATAATTGCCAAGCCTTGGATGGTGCGGCTCGTCCAGCACCGGCAGGTGGAACGCGGCGATGTCGGTCAGCACCGGCTCGAATTTCCCGTGCTGGCGCGCGAATGTCTCCAGCCACTCGGCAAAAATCGGGCCGGCGCGGCCGGGCCGCGTGCTGCCGATGATGATGCTCAACTGGTGCTTCAAGGCGGGCTCCTTTGTCAGGCGGTATCTGTTGGTGACTGTCACTACGGCAGAGCGTGCCGGCGGACAAGGCGGGATGCCGGAGCGGGCGGTCACGATCGGATGAACGGAGCGTTTGCCGGGCGCCGCGAATTGCCTGCCGTCCGGTCACATGGACGTCGGGATCGCCAACCACTACATTGATGTGAGCAGCGGAGCACTTCATGGACATTCAGCCCGCCCCCTTCGTTCCTCCTGCGCCGAAGCCGCGCACCTCGCCGCCTTCGACGCTGAAGATGATCCGCATCGTCTATCGCAATCCGCTCGAACTCTGGGGCGAGCCGACCTACAACGAGCCGTGGATTTCCGCCAATGGCGTCGGTGGCCATCTGATCGTCGCCAACGATCCCGGCCTCATCCGCCATGTGCTGGTCGACAACGCCAAGAACTACAAGATGGCGACGGTGCGCCAGAAGATCCTGCGGCCAATCCTGCGCGATGGCCTGCTGACCGCCGAGGGCGAAGTGTGGAAACGGTCGCGCAAGGCGATGGCGCCGGTGTTCACGCCGCGCCATATCTTCGGCTTTGCCCAGCCCATGCTGAAACGCACCAAGGAGTTCGTCACCCGCTACGAGGCGGGCGGCACATCCGACATCGCCCACGACATGACATTGCTCACCTATGATATCCTGGCCGAGACGCTGTTTTCCGGCGAGATCGCGGGCGAGCCGGGCAGTTTCGCCAACGAGATCGACCGGCTGTTCGAGACCATGGGCCGTGTCGATCCGCTCGATCTGTTGCGCGCCCCCGACTGGCTGCCGCGTCTGACCCGCATTCGCGGCCGCAAGACCATGGCCTATTTCCGCAAGATCGTGACCGATACGGTCAAGATGCGCGAGGAGAAATTCAGGCGCGATCCCGACGCGGTGCCGCAGGATTTCCTGACGCTGTTGCTCAAGGCCGAAGGTCCCGACGGGCTGACGCGCTCGGAGGTCGAGGACAACATCATCACCTTCATCGGCGCCGGTCATGAGACCACCGCGCGGGCGTTGGGCTGGACGCTTTACTGCCTCGCCGAATCGCCATGGGAACGCAATCGGGTCGAGCAGGAGATCGATGAGGTGCTGGCGCGCGAACCCGATCCGACGAAGTGGCTCGACGCCATGCCGTTGACCCGCGCCGCCTTCGACGAGGCGCTCCGGCTCTATCCGCCGGCGCCCTCGATCAACCGCGAGCCGATCGAGCCGGAGATGTGGAAGGACCTTTATATCCCCAAGCACGCGGCCGTGCTGGTCATGCCCTGGGTCGTCCACCGCCACAGGAAGCTGTGGGACAGGCCCGATGCCTTCCTGCCCGAGCGCTTCCACCCGGGCAACCGTGAAAAGATCGATCGCTTCCAGTATCTGCCCTTCGGTGCGGGGCCGCGCGTCTGCATCGGTGCCAGCTTCGCCATGCAGGAGGCGATCATCGCGCTCGCCATCCTCTTGTCGCGCTTCCGCTTCGACACCACTGCCGAGACCAGGCCTTGGCCGGTGCAGAAGCTGACGACCCAACCGCAAGGTGGGCTACCTATGCAGGTCACGCCGCGCTAGGCGTGCCTTTCAGGCGGTTGCGGTGAATCAAGCCGCGGGCTTGCGCTGCTGGAACTGGCCGGCGGCGCGGAAGCGCCAGAGGTAGCTGGGCAGGATCGTCCCGATCGATTGCGGCTGGATGCCGAGCCCGGCGAGTGTCCTGTTGGCCTTGGCGGCGGCTTCCGAGACGATGTTGTGCTCGCGCAGCTGCATCACCTGGTCCTTGGTCAGCATCGGATTGGGCAACAGGCCGAGGATCGAGGCCTGGATGTTGGCCACCCACCACGGCACCGGCACCAGCAGGCGCTTGCGCTCGATCACGGTCAGCAGCTCTTCCATGCACTCCTTGAAGGTAAGCACGTTGGGGCCGCCGAGTTCGTAGATCTGGCCGCGATTGATCTTGCCGTCGACCGAGCGCGCCACCGCTTCGGCGACGTCGCCGACATAGACCGGCTGGAACTTGGTCTGGCCGCCGCCGATCAGTGGCAGCACCGGCGAATAGCGCGCCATGCTGGCAAAGCGGTTAAAGAAGCTGTCTTCCGGTCCGAAATTGATCGACGGCCGGAAGATCACGGCGTCGTTGATCGTCTCGAGCACGGCCTTCTCGCCAAGTGCCTTGGTGCGTGCGTAATCCGATTCGGAGTCCGCATCTGCGCCAAGCGCTGAAATATGGGTCAGCCCGGCACCGACCGAACGCGCCGCCTCGGCGACCGCGCGGGAGCCGAATTCGTGCACAGCGGGGAATTTCTGCCGGCCGGTCTCATGCAGGATGGCGACGAGATTGACGACATGGTCGGCTCCTTGCACGGCGCGGTCGACTGACCAGCGCACGCGCACATTGGCCTGCACCGGCTGGATCTGACCGACATTGCCGAGCGGCTGCAAATGGCCGGCAAGATCGGGCCGCCGGCAAGCAACCCGGATTCGATAGCCGCGCTTGGCCAGCGCGCGCACGACATGGCGGCCGACAAAGCCAGACCCGCCAAAGACGACGACGAGCTTTGGGGTCTGCAGGATTTCGGTCATGGCTGGCTCCGGCGCACTTTCCAGATGGCTTGGCTGAAGCCGTTTCATAGTCGGTTTTGCGCCAAAGGCAAAGGGTGACGCGTCGTCGCGTCACCCCTCTTGAAAGCTTGTCAGAGTGCCTTGCCGATGCGGGCCTCGACCGAGTGGCGTTTGCCGCCGCGAATGGCGAGGAACAACAGGATCGCGGCCTACAAAGGGGACTTTTCGGCACCCGAAAACCCCTGGCCCATGGTCACCCAGTGGAACCAGACGGTGACCAGCAATACGAAACGCAGAAAACCCCGCCGAAGCGGGGCTTTCCGGATGACATCCATGCGAAGCCAGGGGCCGACGGAGCGGCCTGACCTGAGACGGTATCAGGAGGGCGTGAAGCAAGTACGCCCACCCCAGCCCTGAACATCCGACATAGTGCCACCGACCTTCTTGCAGGCCGCGATGAAATCGGCGCTGCAATTGGCAAATTTGGCGTGGCCGTTCTTGCAATAATGGTCCTCGGTGGCGCCACCGCTCGGGGCGGTGATGACGCCGGGAGTGGACGGCTTGGCCGGAGCAGCCTTCAACGTGGCCGCCTGGGTTGCGCCCATGAACGAACCGAGAAGAAGGACGGCGGTGAGCATCGTGATCTTGGTGTTGGTCATGACAATTTTCCTTTGATGTCGGTTGAGGTTCCGAGGTGCGAAGGACTTCCCTCCGCATGAAGCAGGCTTTTGCTTTCGTTTGCTGTTTCCCTCGGTGTGGATCGGGCAAGCTCGCCTTGCCCTGGACAAAGCTGGGTGGTCGCAACGGGCAAAAAGGTTCAGCGGCGCGCAAAAAAATCGCACCGCCGCGCGCGCCGCGCCGACAGCCTTCAGGTAACTGTCTGAAATGATGGATTATTCAGGCCGAATAGCGCTCGGCGAATTCGGAAATCCGCTGCACCACCGCCTTGGGCGCGGTGATGCCGCGCGCCTGCGCCTTCTCGGCGGTTTCAGCCCGGGCGCGGCCCGGAACATGCACGCCGAAGCGGCGGCGCAGGCGGTCGAGCTGGTCCTTCATGCGCTGTTCGAAATCCGGATCGAGCAGCTTGGGCTCGACGGCCAGCACGAACAGGCCGGTTCCGGGGCTATCCGGGCCGCCTGTGAACCACGGCGCGTCGAGCGACCAGTTGGCGCCCGACAGGCCGGCAGCCAGCACTTCGACCATCAGCGCGATGTTGGCGCCGCGCTGGCCGCCAAAGGCAAGCATGGCGCCCTTCATGGCCGCCGCCGGGTCGGTGGTCGGGTTGCCGCTGGCGTCCAGCGCCCAGCCTTCGGGGATTTTCTTGCCGTCTTCGGCCGCCTTGCGGATGTTGACGAAGGCAGTGGCGCTCGACGACTGGTCGATGACCAGCGGCGCGCCGTCGGCGGCGGGCGCGGCAAACGACATCGGGTTGGTGCAATAGACCGGCTTGACCGAGCCCGAGCCGGCAAGAACCGCCGGGCCGTTGGTCGCGGCGAAGGACACCAGCCCCTGCGCAGCCAGCCTGCCGGTAAAGTAGCCGAGCGCGCCGCACGTATAGGCGTTCTTCTGCGAGAAGATGGCGACGCCGAACAGCTTTGCCGCCTTGGCAAGATCGTCGATCGTCCGGTCGAAGCCGGTATGCGCCAGTCCGCCGCGTGCATCGGAGAGATAGACGGCCAGCGCCGGCCTTGTGATCACCGGATCGGCATTGCCGTCGATGCGCCCGGCCTCCAGCGCTTCGAGATAATCGATGAAATGCGACAGGCCGACGGTCGAAAGCCCTTCCGCCTCGGCGGCGATGATCGAGGCGGTGAGCGACTGCGCCGCCTCCTCATTGGCGCCGGCGCCGAGTGCCGCCATCCGGCACAGTCCTCTTGCCTGGTCGAGACTGAGTTGCATAGTAGCTGCCTCTAAGGGAGTAGTGGGTAGGGAGTAGTGAATAGGGCATGAAGCGAGCCGCTTCTACTCACTATTCGCTACTCGCTCCTCACTAACCGACCTTGACCGGAATCCGCGCCTCGATCCGGCTGAGGGCAAGGACAAGAATGCCGGTGATCGCCATATAGATCAACGCCAGCAGCAGCAAGGGTTCATAAGTAAGGTAGGTGTCCTGCCGCACCTTGCCGGCGACGGCGAAGATATCGATCACGCTGATTGTCGCCACCAGCGGCGTCGACTTCAACTGCAGCACGGTCTCGCCGGTCAGCGTCGGCAGCGCCCGGTAGAAGGCCTGCGGCAGCCAGATGCGCCGGAGGATCTTCCAGCGGCTCATGCCGAAGGCGCGGGCGGCTTCCAGCTGCCCCTTGGGCACGCCGGCAAAGGCGCCGCGCATCACTTCGCCCTCGTAACCGGCGAAGGACAGCGTGAGAGCCAGAACGCCGTACGGCCATGCCTGCCTCAGATAGGGCCATATCCAGGAGTCGCGGATCCATGGATATTGCGGGAACAGCGAGCCCAGCCCGTAATAGAGCAGCCACAGCTGCAGAAGCAGCGGCGTGCCGCGGATGATGGTGCAGAAGACTTTCGCCGGCGCCGCGACCCAGATTGGGCCGGCGGCCTGTGCCAGCCCGACCGGCACTGCGATCAGGAAGCCGAGCGCGCAGGTGACGGCCAGGATCCACAGGGCCCGCCAGATGCCCATCAGGCCCATTTCCCAATATTGCGGCAGCCAGTTCCAGCGCATGAAATAGGCGGCCGACAGCACCAGCCCCAGCGCGATCAGGATGAGGACGATGCGATGCGGCTGCAGCCAGAGCGAGGCGCGCGCCGCCGTGTTGATGATGGCCGCTTCGCCCGCCATCAGCGTGCCTCCTTGACCGAAGGCATGCCCCGCCGCGCCCATTTCTCGGCGCGGCCAAGCAGGAAGTTCGAAAACAGCGTCACCGCGAGATAGAGAACGCCGGCGGCGAGATAGAATATCAGATAAGCCTTGGTGACGCCTGCCGCCTGCCGTGTCGCCAGCGTCAACTCGAAGAAGCCGACGACGGCCAGCAGCGCGGTGTCCTTCGTCGCGATCAGCCACAGATTGGCGAGACCTGGAATGGCAAAGGGCAGCATCGCCGGCAGCGTGATGCGCCGCAAGAGAAGGCCGGGAGACATGCCGAAGGCGCGGGCGGCTTCGATCTGGCCTTGCGGGATGGCCAGGATCGCGCCGCGCATGACCTCCGTCGAATAGGCGCCCTGGCAGAAGCCGAGCACGGCTATGCCTGCCACCAGCCCGCTAATATCGACACGCTGGTAACCGATAGCGGTCAGCACCTGGTTAATCAGGTCGGTGCCGGCATAGTAGAGCAGCAGGATCAGCACCAGTTCCGGCACGGCGCGCACCACGGTGGTGTAGACCGCGAGCAGGTCGCGCACGACAGGTCCGCCATAGAGTTTGCCATAGGCGCCGCAGATACCGATGAGCAGGCCGACGATCGTGGCGCCGACGGCAATCTCGAGCGAATGCAACAGCCCGAGCATGAGTGTGCCGCCCCAGCCGATGGGCGCGGGCGAGAGAAGTTCGATGATACCGGCCGCCGAGGCCGGAAGAAACGCGTCGATCAGCTTTGCCCCCGGATTGCTGGCTCTTTCCGCCGACGCCAGCGGCCGGCATGCGTGGGAAGGATAGGCGGGAGGGCACGACTATGGCGTCATGCCCTCCGGCTCATGCGCGGGGCGTCAGTTCGACTGCGTCGAGCCGCCGTAAATGTCGAAATCGAAATATTTCTTCGAGATCTCGTCATACTTGCCGTTGGAGCGGATCGCCTTGATGCCGGCGTTGATCTTTTCCTTCAGGTCGGTGTCTTCCTTGCGCACGCCGGCGCCGACGCCCGGCCCGAGCACCTCGTCGTCCGGAGCCACCATGCCCTTGAGGTCGCAGCAGGCTTTGCCCTGGTCGGACTTCAGGAATTCGCCAAGCGCGATGGAATCGGCCTGCACCGCATCGAGGCGGCCGGCGGCGAGATCCTGGTTGGCTTCGTCCTGGGTCTGGTATTCCTTGATTTCAGAGGCGGTCGCGCCGAAATGCTTCTTGGCGTAGACGGCGTGCACGGTCGACACCTGGACGCCGACCACCTTGCCCTTCAGGTCGTCAGGCGTGGCGCCGAACTTCTGGTCCTTCGGTCCGATGATCGCCGTCGGCGTGTTGTAGTACTTGTCCGAGAAGTCGATCGTCTTCTTGCGCTCGTCGGTGATCGACATCGACGAGACGATGAGGTCGATCTTCTTGGTGGTCAGCGCCGGGATGATGCCGTCCCAGGCGACAGGCGTGATGACGCAGTCGAGTTTCTCCTCGGCGCACACGGCATCGATGAAGTCGATCTCCCAGCCGACCCATTTGCCCGAAGCATCCGGTGAGGTGAAGGGCGGATAGGGCTCGGCGGCGACGCCGATCTTGACCGGATCGGCCTTGGCCACACCCATGGCGGCGACGCCGAGCAGCAGCGCCGCGGCGAATGTCTTCAGAACAGTCTTCATTTCAAACTCCCAGTTTGTTGTTGGTTCCCGGTTTTCGTCCGTCCCGGCCTGTCCCTAGCCGATGTTGCGGATGAACTGCTTGAGCCTTTCGGATTTCGGCGCGCCGAAGATCTGCTCCGGCGGCCCTTCTTCCTCGACCACCCCGTTGTAGAGATAGACGACATGGGTCGCGACCTCGCGGGCGAATTTCATCTCATGGGTGACCAGCACCATGGTGCGGCCTTCGCGCGCCAGATCGCCGATAACCTTCAGCACCTCGCCGACCAGTTCGGGGTCGAGCGCCGAGGTCGGCTCGTCGAACAGCATGACGCGCGGATTGATGGCGAGCGCGCGGGCGATCGCGGCGCGCTGCTGCTGCCCGCCAGAAAGATAGGCCGGATAGACGTCGCGCTTTTCGGCAAGTCCGACGCGCGCCAGCAGTTTTTCGGCCTGGGCGATCGCCTCGTCGCGCTTGACGCCGAGCACGTGCACGGGAACCTCGATGACGTTTTCGATCAGCGTCATGTGGCTCCACAGGTTGAAGTTCTGGAACACCATGCCGAGCTTGGAGCGGATGCGCTCAATCTGCTTGCGGTCGGCCGGAACGGTGTGGCCATGGCTGTCCGCCTTGAGCTTGATCTGCTCGCCGTTGACGCGGATGATGCCGCTGGTCGGATTTTCCAGGCAGTTGATGCAGCGCAGCAGCGTCGATTTGCCCGAACCCGAGCCGCCGATGATGGCGATCACCTCGCCGTCGCGCGCCGAGAGCGACACGCCCTTCAGCACATGCAACTGGCCGAATTTCTTGTGCAGGTTTTCGACATGGATGGCTTCGGCGGCGCCACTCTGCGCCTTGCCGGATGAGACTGCGGCAGCTTCCACAGCGCTCACCGGCTGACCTCTGCATCGTCGTCGGCAGTTCGTCGAACGTCTATCTGGCTAATCAACATATACGCTGTACTGCCCCGCTCCAGACTTCAGCATGGACCCAACGGCGCGAGCCCGTCAATCCCGCTCATTACGGCACTTGCGAGCTTGTTGTGCAAGTGTATAAATAGCCCTCCATGAAATTTTCTCGGTTTTTTTCAGCAAAAAAAGGGCTTCGATGAGCGCTTTCGGATCACAATCCATGGCAGCGCCGCTGCGACGCGTGCTGATGCGGTCGGCGGCCAACGCGATGCGCGACGCCGACAGGGCTGCCTGGCACTATGGCCCAGGATTCAATCCGGCGAAAGCAGCATCGCAGCACGCGGCGCTTGCCGAACTGGTGGCGGCCTCCGGCGCTGAAATCGAATGGATCGAGGACCAGGCCGATGGACTTTCGGACTCGGTGTTCACGCACGACCCATCGCTGATGACCGACCGCGGCGCACTGATTCTGTCCATGGGCAAGCCGTTGCGCGCCCGGGAGCCCTCGCTGCACGAGGAGACCTACAGAAGGCTGGGCATTCCGATCCTTGGCCGCGTCGAGGCCCCAGGCCAGGTCGAAGGCGGTGACTGTGTCTGGCTCGATGCGCGCACGCTGGTGATTGGACGCGGTGTCCGTTCCAACCAGGAAGGCATCCAGCAGATCTCCAACCTGCTGACGCCGCTGGGCGTTTCCGTCTACGGCTTTGACCTTCCGTTGTGGCAGGGCGAAGAGGCCTGCCTGCATCTGATGTCTGTGATCAGCCCGCTGGCCGACGACCTCGCTTTGGTCTATTCACCGCTTTTGCCGGCCCCTTTCTATCAGATGCTGAAGGCGCGCGGCATCCGTCTGGTCGAAGGCGATGCAGAAGAGTTCGCGGCTTCCAACGGCCTCAGCCTGAACGTGCTGCCGACCAACCCGCTCAAGGTCATTGCCGTCGCGGGCTTTCCAAAGACCAAAGCCGCGATGGAAGCCGCCGGCTGCACGGTCGAGATCTTCGAGGCCGACGCGCTCTGCATCGCCTGCGAAGGCGGGCCGACATGCCTGACGCGGCCAATCCTGCGCCAATGAATACGCCATCCCGCCGCAGGTTCCGTCGCGAGGGCGAGGAGCGGCGGCGGCAGGATCTGATCGAGGCAACTCTGGACAGCGTGGCGGAACATGGCCTGCAGGGCGCCACCTTGCGCACCATCGCATTGCGCGCCGGCGTCACCGCCGGCCTGATCCGGCACTATTTCCCCGGCAAGGAAGAACTGCTGCAGGAAGCCTATGCCGCCCTCATGGGCCGCATGACCGAGCAGGCGAAAGCGGCGTTGGTCATGGAAGATGCCTCGCCGCGCCAGCGCCTTGCCGCTTTCGTCACCGCCAACCTCAACGTGCCGATCATCGACGCGCGGGTGTTTTCACTCTGGGCAACCTTCATCGGCCGCGCCGGTGCGGACCCAAGCCTGGCTCGCGCCCACCGCGAGGGCTACCTCGGCTTTCGCAACGAGGTGGAAGCCGTTGTGGCCGAGGTGCTCGCCGCCGAACGGCGCGAGCCGGACGCAAGCCAGTTGCGCCACCATGCCATCGCGATCAATGCCATCATCGACGGGCTCTGGATGGAAGGCTGCCTGGCCGGCGACATGTTCTCGCCCGGCGAATTGGCGGCGATCGGCATCAAGACTGTAGAGGCCGAACTGGGCCTCGCGCCGGAAAGGGAAGACAATCAATGACAACACTCGGCGAAGCCCTGATCACGCTGCTCGAAGCGCATGGCGTCGATACCGTCTTCGGCATTCCGGGCGTCCACACGGTCGAGCTCTACCGTGGCCTGGCGCGCTCGAAGATTCGCCATGTCACGCCGCGCCATGAACAGGGCGCCGGCTTCATGGCCGACGGCTATGCCCGCGCCAGCGGCAGGCCAGGCGTCGCCTTCGTCATCACCGGGCCGGGGCTGACCAACACCATCACCGCCATGGGCCAGGCGCGCGCCGATTCGGTGCCGATGCTGGTCATATCGGGCGTCAACGCAATGCCGACGCTGGGCAAGGGGCTGGGCTTCCTGCATGAGCTGCCGGACCAGCGCGGCATGATGGAAAAGGTGGCGTTGCTGTCGCGGCGTGTCATCGGGGCCAGCGAATTGCCTGACGCGCTGGCACAGGCCTTCGCGCTGTTTTCATCCTCGCGGCCGGGCCCGGTGCATATCGAGATCCCGACCGATGTCATGGTCGAGCCGGCCGACGATATCGCGGCACTGTTGAGCAACGCGGCGCCTCCGGCGCCGGATGGCGCGGCCATTGCCAGGGCTGCCAAACTCATCGCCGCCGCGCGCCGGCCGCTGATCCTGGCCGGCGGCGGCGCCAAGCGAGCCGAGACGGCGCTGCGGCGCCTGGCCGAGACACTGCGCGCGCCGGTCGTCGAGACCACCAACGCGCGTGGCCTGCTGCACCGCCACCCGCTCTGCGTGCCGGCAAGCCCAAGCCTGAAAGCGGTTCGCTCCCTGATGGCCGAGGCCGATCTGGTGATTGCCGCCGGCACCGAATTCGGCCCGACCGACTATGACGGCTATGGCGACGGCGGCTTTGTGCTGCCTTCCAACCTGATTCGCATCGACATCGGCGCCGACCAGCTCGCACGCCGCCCGGTGACGGTCGGCATCCAGGCCGACTGCGCCGAGGCGATCGAAGCCTTGCTTGCCGCGATCGGTTCCGCTCACCCTGCCGCGCCGGACGGCGAGGTGCGCGCCGCCGCCGCACGGAGGGCGGCATCCGCCGAGCTGAGCCCGGCCTATTTGGCGCAGGTGCATGCCGTGGAAATGATCCGCGATGCCTTGCCGTGGGCCATCATCGTTGGCGATTCGACGCAGCCGGTCTACGCCGCCAACCTCTGCTATGATCACGACCGGCCAGGCGGCTGGTTCAACGCCGCCACCGGCTTCGGCGCGCTTGGCTACGGCCCGCCGGCGGCGATCGGCGCCGCACTTGCCGTGCCCGACGCGCCGGTTGTCTGCCTGACCGGCGATGGCGGCTTCCAGTTCACCTTGCCCGAACTTGGCGCGGCGCTCGATGCAAAGGCGCCGGTCATATTCGTGGTCTGGAACAACAGGGGCTATCGCGAGATCGAGACCTCGATGCTCGATGTCGGCGTCGAGCCCGTCGGGGTCTCGCCGGCGCCGCCGGATTTCTGCAAGCTGGCCGAAGCCTATGGCATCGGCGCCGAACGACTCGCCAATATCGGCGCCTTGCCGCAGGCCTTGAAGCGCGCCCGGGCAACCGGATTGCCTTGCGTCATCGAAATCACCGTCGATTGAAGGCTTCAGCCCAGCGTTGATTTTCTCGTCTGCATCGGACCATTCGTCGGCTCGCCTGTTGTACCGCAACGGCCGCATGACTGATGCCATTGCCATAATATGCGTTGTGACGCATGCAAAGACGCGACGGCTGCCATGTCGAGATATCAATTGAGTGATCGCCCGAAAGGCGCGACGCTTCGCGTCGGGGCGGCACAACAAGCGACACAATCATAAAAATACGACAGGAGCGGTCCAGGATGACGGAAACACTTCAAGGCAGGCATATCGTTGTGACCGGTGGGACCGGCGCGCTCGGCGGTGCGGTGGTTGGCCGGCTGCTGGAACAGGGCGCTATCTGCCACGTGCCGAACGCGCACGCCGCAGCACCCCAGCAATTTCCTTTCACCGCCCACGACAACGTCAAGCTGGCGCACAATGTCGACCTGTCGGACTCCGCCAAGGTCGAAGCCTTCTATGCCCAGGTTCCTGCCTTGTGGGGATCGATCCATCTCGCCGGCGGCTTCACGATGGCGCCGGTGGAAAAGATCGAATCGGCATCCTTTGCCGAGATGATGGACACCAACGCCCGCACCACCTTCCTGTGCAGCCGCGCGGCGATCCGCTCGATGCTGGCATCGGGCACATCAGGCCGCATCGTCAATGTCTCCGCGCGCGCCGGGCTCGATCCCAGGCGCGGCGCCGGCATGGTCGCCTACACCGCCAGCAAGGCGGCGGTCGCGGCCATGACTGTGGCGATGGCCGAAGAACTCAAGGCCAAGGGCATCCTGGTCAATGCCGTGGCGCCGTCGACGCTCGACACGCCGGCAAACCGCGCCGACATGCCGGATGCCGATTTCAGCAAATGGGTCAGCCTCGAGGCGGCGGCCGAAGCCATCGCCTATCTCGCCTCGCCGGCCAACCAGGCGATGAGCGGAACGCTGGTGCCGCTCTACGGCCGGGCCTGAGCGGCGAGCGTCGAAGTCGGGCACGCGGCATCCGATCCATCGGCGTTGCGATAGCTGTAGATGCGCAACGGCGATGAAGCTTTCGTCGGGCACTCCCGCAACCATGCCGGCGGCCGGCCTTCAATCAGGCCCGCCGCGAATGGATAGGCGGCTTCCAGTCCCGGCAATGGCGGGCCTCGCCCGGCGCAAATCGCCACATGCGTTGCCTTGGAGGCATCGAGTATCGCGCGTGGGTCGGCGGTCGCCGGATCCAGAAAACGATAGCTGCGCTCGATGCCCTTGGCCGATGGATGGTTGGGGATCGTCACCACCTTGGGACCTTCGGCAAGGGCGACGAAACGCGAGCCGATCAGCGGTGGAGAAAGAACGATTGCGCCGGACGGCCAACCCTGTTCCGGTTCAAAAGGGCTGGAATAGCAGCCGTCGGCAAGTTCCGCGGCGGGAACCGCCGCGTGTGCCGGTTTTACCGACAAATGGTACAGCACCATTGCTCCGGACAAAACGAGACCGGGCAGGATCAGTGCGTATCCGTGCGATGCCGCCGGCACCGGAGATTTCAGATAGCGACCCAAGCCCGCATTCGGCAGGAGGCTCGCCAGGGCGAAGATGAGGCCGATGCCGGAAAAGATCGGAAGGTAGCGGTAGTAGCGGACATAGCCGATCGCAAGCGCCAGCGAGACCAGCGCGAACAGCGCCAATATGACGAGAGGCCGGCTTCGGCCTTCCGGCCTGGCGCAGATCACGGCTGGCGCAAGCGCGCCGATAAACAGCAGCGCCATGCTGAGAAAACCTGTCGACAGGACGACATCGGGGCGCCGAAACAGGCTCAATTCCTGGAGAATTCTGTTGATCATATTGTCGCGGACATAGGCGTCGATCGAAGCATAGGGGCTGGCCAGGCATTGCGGGAACAACACCGCCAGCACCGCAGCGCTGGCCGCCGCGAACACCAGTAGAATTGCCGAGCGCATCGGCCACCCTCCACGCCGGCCGGCAAGCAAAGGCACGACGGCGAATGAAAGCCCGGCCGCGACCAGTGCCGTGACATGCGGCGTCGAATAGGTGTCGCATCTGACCGCGGTATAGGCAGAGGGTGGCACGATCGCCGCGAACAGGGCGATTGCGCCGACGGTCAAGGCAAGCCCGAAACCGACGATCCTGCTTTCACCGCCCTCGCGGTCGAAGATCCAGTCGAAGGCATAGACCGCCATCACCAGCGCGTAGAACGGCGCGAATTCGGCGCTGACGGCGATTGCCAGGGCGGTCAGCAGCCCGTTGACGAAGGCCGAAAAGCGGTTCTGCGACATCATCAAAACCAGCGCCGCCAGCAGAAGCAGGATTTGCAGATTGTGATAGTCGATCCGTCCCGGGGCGAATTCGAAAAAGCTGCGCGCGGCAAAGATCAAGGCCAACGGCAATGCCACGGCCGGGTAGGCAAAGCCGATGGCTGTCACCAGCCTATTGTAGAAATAGAGCGCGGGCGCCAGCAGCAGCAGCGGGACGGCAAAGCTTGCCAGCGTCAGAGCCGGCTCGAAGCCGGCAAACGGCGCGAACAGGCGCGCGAAGGCGGCGTAGGGCAGGTCCACGATCCACGGCCAGTGTGAGACATAAGGCTCTGGCTGGACGATACCGGGCAGCGTGCGGTCGAAGATGTTGCCCGTTTCAAGCAAAGTGCGGATTTCGTGCAGCTTGAGGAGATCGTCCGCGTCATTGTTGAGCTGGAAGCCCAGGCACCACAGAGCGGTCGTCAGGATCGCCATTGCGCAAAAGCAGAACAGGACAGGCATGCTGGTGTAAAGGCGCAGCAACCCCGAAGGCTGCGCAGCGGCACGAATGGCGCCAGTGCTCATGGAAGTGTTCCGTTGGACCACCGGCAAATACGCGATGAAGTTTATGTTCCCGTAAAGAAAAGACCCGCCGGATCGCTCCGGCGGGTCTTTTTGTAAGGCCGCACGCGAGGCGTGCTGGCTATGGCTGACGCCTTAGTTGCCCTGCTTCTTCAGCGCGGCACCCAGGATGTCGCCCAGCGAAGCGCCGGAGTCGGTCGAGCCGTACTGGGCGACCGCTTCCTTCTCTTCGGCGATTTCCAGCGCCTTGATCGAGACCTGCAGCTTGCGGGTCTTCTTGTCGAAGGCGATGACGCGGGCATCGACCTTCTGGCCGACGGTGAAGCGCTCGGGGCGCTGCTCGTCGCGGTCACGGCTGAGGTCCGAGCGCTTGATGAAGGTCTCGATGCCGCTGTCGACCAGCCGCACTTCGAGACCGCCATCCTTGACGCCGATGACTTCACAGGTGACCACGGCGTTCTTGCGCAGTTCGCCCGAAGTCGCCGCTTCGCCGACCGTGTCGCGGGCCAGCTGCTTGATGCCGAGCGAGATGCGCTCCTTGTCGATGTCGACGTCGAGCACCTGCGCCTTGACCATGTCGCCGCGATTGTACTCTTCGATGACTTGCTCGCCCGGACGAGTCCAGTCGAGGTCGGAGAGGTGCACCATGCCGTCCACGTCGCCTTCCAGGCCGATGAACAGGCCGAACTCGGTCTTGTTCTTGACCTCGCCCTCGACCTGGCTGCCGACCGGATGGCTGCGTGCGAAGGCTTCCCACGGATTCTCCAGCGTCTGCTTGAGGCCGAGCGAGATGCGGCGCTTGGCCGGATCGACCTCGAGCACCACCACGTCGACTTCCTGGGTCGTCGACAGGATCTTGCCGGGATGCACGTTCTTCTTGGTCCACGACATTTCCGAAACGTGGATGAGGCCCTCGATGCCCGGCTCCAGCTCGACGAACGCGCCGTAGTCGGTGATGTTGGTGACGGTGCCCTTGATCTTCTTGCCGATCGGGAACTTGGTGCCGATCTCGGACCACGGGTCGCTCTCGAGCTGCTTCATGCCGAGCGAGATACGGTGGGTTTCCTGGTTGATGCGGATGATCTGCACCTTGACCGTCTGACCGATGTTGAGGATTTCGGTCGGATGGTTGACGCGGCGCCAGGCCATGTCGGTGACATGCAGCAGGCCGTCGATGCCGCCGAGGTCGACGAACGCACCGTAATCGGTGATGTTCTTGACGACGCCTTCGACAACCTGGCCTTCTTCGAGGTTCTGCACGATTTCCGAACGCTGTTCGGCGCGGCTCTCCTCGAGCACGGTGCGGCGCGACACCACGATGTTGCCGCGGCGGCGATCCATCTTGAGGATCTCGAATGGCTGCGGGTTGTGCATCAGCGGGGAGACGTCGCGGATCGGGCGGATATCGACCTGGCTGCGCGGCAGGAAGGCCACGGCGCCGTCGAGGTCGACGGTGAAGCCGCCCTTGACCTGGTTGAAGATGACGCCTTCGACGCGCTCACCCTTGGTGAACTTCTCTTCGAGACGGACCCAGCTCTCTTCACGGCGGGCCTTTTCACGCGAAAGCATCGCTTCGCCAAGCGCGTTCTCGATGCGCTCGACATAGACTTCGACGGTGTCACCGACCTTGAGGGTGGTGTCCTTGCCCTTGACGCCGAATTCCTTCAGCGGCACGCGGCCTTCGACCTTGAGGCCGACGTCGATGATGGCCATGTCCTTTTCGATGGCGGTGATCGTGCCCTTGACGACCTGACCTTCGCCGGAGTGGCCGGTGGTGAATGATTCTTCGAGCAGGCTCGCGAAATCATCGCGAGTGGGATTTGCAACTGACATTGTTTCTCCTGGAGTGCCCCGCATCTTTGAGCGGGACGGGGCGCCGTGGGTTAGCGTTGCGTTGGCCTGCCGGCGTTCCGGGCTTAAAAAAGCCCTGGGCCGCATTTTAAGCGGCAATTCCGGCGCATGAAGAATGCTGGCAGGCTGGTTCGTGCCCGATATGGGTATTTTCTGCGCTTCCGGCAACGGAAACGCGGGAGAAAACCCGGATCAGGCCTTGTTTCTCCTGGCCAGCGCGTCGTCAACGATCGCCATGGCCGCGAGAAACGCGGCTTCTATAGCCATTTCGCTGGTATCAAGCAAGTGCGCGTCGGCGGCAGGCTTCAGCGGCGAGTCGGCACGGCCCATGTCGCGCTCGTCGCGGCGCACGATGTCGGCGAGGATTTCGGCGAAATTGGCGGTGCCGCCGATGCTTTCGATCTCGGCCAGCCGACGCTTGGCCCGCACCTCGGCGCTTGCCGTCACATAGAGTTTGATGTCGGCGTCGGGGCAGACGACCGTGCCGATGTCGCGCCCGTCCAGCACCGCGCCCGGCGGCGTCCTGGCGAAGGCACGCTGCTTTTCCACGAGAATGCGCCGCACGGTCGGATACACCGCAACTTTCGAGGCGGCCTCGCCGATGGCATGCGCCGACAGCACCGCCCGGTCGAGCTTGGCCATATCGACCTGGCGGGCCGCGGTTTCCGCCGCCGAGACATTGTCGAGCGGCAATGCGTGCTGGATGAGCGCGTAGGCAACGGCACGATAGGTGAGGCCGGTGTCGAGCAGGTTCAGCCGGTAATGGTCGGCGAGACGGCGGGCGAGGGTGCCTTTTCCGGCGCCGGCGGGGCCGTCTATGGCGATGGTAAAGGGCAATTCGCTACCTCGAAGACTCAATGCTCGTAAGTGCTAGGGTCGAAACTGGAAACCCGCATCTTTCAGCTTCAGAGCCTCATTTCCAGCGTAAAAGCCACTATGCAGATGATTTAGATTTTTCCGGACTAGGCGTAGCAGTGAGTCGCCTATCTTGTTGAACGTCGCATGCTTCTCTACCAATTGCCCAAGATCGTCGACGTAGCGCGCTTGAAAATAAAATCGACCCTGAAAAATTGAACTGCCTTCGATCCGGCACGGGTTGTACTGCACGACTGGTGAGCGGCCGAGGTCAGGATCATACGTGTCATTATGTTTGTTGTGATCCCAAACAATTTCCCCGCTAAGTGCCTTGGGGACGAGATGAAAACGCTCGACCTTGTGGTCTGGATGAATTCGTTCAAGTCTCTCCTTCATCAAAAGCTCCGGGGCCGACGAATGGCTGTTGAGCACCGCGAACGAACCCTTTGAAAGGACGATGGACTCAAGATCAGTTTGGTCTTTGACCGACAACCAGAAATTGACCTGCCTGCCCATCATTGTAGCGATTCCTACGCTGCGCTCTCAGAGGCGAAATTGCATGTCGTCGACGCAGGGAATCAGCTGATCTCCGCGCCCAGCCCCGTCATCAGCCCCATGAACTCCGGAAAGCTCGTCGCGATCATCGCCTGGTCGTCGATGGTGACAGGCTTTTCCGTTGCCAGCCCCATCACCAGAAAACTCATGGCGATGCGGTGGTCGAGATGCGTCTTCACGGTCGTATCCAGGCCGTTGGGATGGCCGCCCAGCCCCTTGCCACCCGGCTTGCCGCGAACAGCAAGGGAAGCCTCGCCTTCGGTGCAGTCGACGCCGTTGAGCTTCAGCCCGTTGGCGACGGCCGACAGCCGGTCGGACTCCTTCACCCGCAATTCTTCCAACCCCTGCATCAGCGTTTCGCCCTCGGCGAAGCTGGCGGCGACGGCCAGCACCGGGTACTCGTCGATCATCGACGGTGCCCGCTCGGGCGGAACGGTGACGCCCTTTAGCTCGGAATAACGCACGCGCAGATCGGCGACATCCTCGCCGCCGGCATTGCGCGGGTTCAAGATGTCGATCTTGCCGCCCATTTCCTGCAGCGTCAGCAGCAAGCCGGTGCGGGTCGGGTTCATCAGCACGTTTTCGATCACGATGTCCGAACCCGGCACGATCAGCGCGGCGACGAGCGGGAAGCCGGCAGAGGACGGGTCGCCGGGCACGGCGATCGTCTGGCCGGTCAGTCTGCCCTGACCCTCGATGAAGATGTGGCGCACGCCGCGCTCGTCGGTCTCGACCGAAAGATTGGCGCCGAAGCCTTTGAGCATCTTTTCGGTGTGGTCACGCGTCATCACCGGCTCGATGACGGTGGTGATGCCGGGCGTGTTGAGGCCGGCAAGCAGCACCGCCGACTTCACCTGTGCCGAGGCCATCGGCACGCGGTAGGTGACCGGGGCGGCGTGCTTGGGGCCATGCAGCGTGATCGGCATGCGGTCGCCGGGCGTCGCCTTCAGCACCTGCACGCCCATCTGGCGCAGCGGCTCCAGCACGCGGCCCATCGGCCGGCCCGACAGCGAGGCGTCGCCGATGAAGGTGGTTTCCATGTCATAGGTGCCGACGAGGCCCATGGTGAGCCGCGAGCCGGTGCCGGCATTGCCGAAGTCGAGCGGGCCTTCCGGCTGCAGCAGCGCACCGTTGCCGGTGCCGCGGATCACCCATTCGGCGCCGCGCTTCTCGATATGCGCGCCCATCGCTTTCATGGCCGCGCCCGTGCGCATCACGTCCTCGCCCTCGAGCAGGCCGGTGATGCGGGTTTCGCCGGAGGCGAGGCCGCCGAACATGAAGGAGCGATGCGAGATCGACTTGTCGCCCGGCACGCGCGCGGTGCCGGAAAGGGCTTGAGATTTGCGGGCGGTGGCCGGCTTGGCAGCGGCGGCGTGAGACATGGAATTTCCCTGGACGGAATGCCGGCGGGCCGGCGCTTTTCATTTGTTGCGGCGGTCTCGTATCACGGCGAGGCGAAATGGTCATCCCCATGGTCGTCACTTGCCGCGAGGCCTTTCAGGACTTGGTTTTGTGACGCCGGCTTTTGGCTTTGACAGCGCCGCAAACAGTGGTTAAGGGGACCACTCTTTTATTGACGAGGCTTGCCGTGGCAAAAACCGAACTTGGCACAAAGCGTATCGATCCTGAGACGGGTCGAAAATTCTACGACCTGAATAAGGACCCGATCGTCTCGCCCTACACCGGCAAGACCTATCCGCGTTCCTATTTCGAGGAAGGCAAGATCGCCGCCCTCGAGGAGGAAGAGGAAGTGGCCGAGAAGGAAGTGGACGCCGAGGACGAAGAGGGCGTTGAAGTCGTCTCGCTCGAAGAGGCCGACGACGACGCCAAGGGCGACGATCTGCCCGATCTCGGCGATGACGAGGACGTCGACCTCGGCGACGACGAGGATGATACTTTCCTTGCCGACGAAGAGGAAGAAGACGACGACGTTGCCGACATGATCGGCGTCGGCGACGACGACGACGAGGTCTGACAGGCCTAGACGTAAGCGTTTGCAAGCTTTCTCGGCCTGTGAACAAAAAGCCGCTCTTCAAGGCTTGATATCTGAGAAAGGCGGGGTTAGAAGCCGCCTGCACTAACGGCGCGGTGTTCCAACCCGCGCTGATCTCTTCGCCGGAAACGGCGCCGGCTGACTGCCGGGAGTGGGGCCATAGCTCAGTTGGGAGAGCGCTTGAATGGCATTCAAGAGGTCGTCGGTTCGATTCCGATTGGCTCCACCAAACAGTCTCCCAATGTTTTCAGGTTATTTGCCGTTTTTGTATCCGAGCCCGCCATTCGGAAACCTGCCGTGGCACGGCCAGGAGCATTTCGACCCGGAGCCAAGTTTGCGAGGGAGACTGACAGGAAAAAGCGGGAAAGCCGCGGCCGAGCCTCAAGTTTCGCCAGCACCGCAAGCCTTTAGGACTACTCTTGGTAGGGAAGCTTCACTTCGTCGTGCAAACCTCCGGCAAGCAAGCGTCGTCTACGGTCGGGATCGTTCGACAGACCTTGGGAGCGGCGCAAGCAGATGACGGCCAAATGGCTTTGGCGCTTGACGGGCGCTGGCCACTCCATCACTTCGCCCGTAGGCGGCGTCATGCTCACAGTAGGTTGCGGCCGGCCTGTCGGTCATCATCGGCCCGATGAGACGCTACCGTCTCGACGGATGGGCTGATGAGCAGTATCCGGTTTTGTGTCGGCGCTTTTCGTCGGGCGCTTGTAGAAAAGCCCAAATGCCAGCAGGAAATATCCAACCTGCAGCATCATCAGTGTGAGGACGGTCCAAGCGAGCGCTTTGCCGACAGATCCAGTTTCTATGCCGGCCCAGATCGCCACTACGGCCGACGTGGCGAACATCCCCACCAAGAATTGCGGAAAATACATGGCTGCCCGCCCCCCGTTGTTGATAGCCCGCCGCTCCATTCGCGAAGCGGCGGGGCCCCCCATCTGCCCCCCGATTGCTGGGTGAGAGATGTCGCCGGCATTGCCGACTGTGCAATGACGGTGCCAGACACGGTGACCCATTAAGGGACACCTATGCCGACGATGCAAGGCCGGATAGCTGATTCATATTACCTGTGGCTAATATGACACCTAGGAGTCGGAAGGACCGCCAAACAGTGTTCTCCAATTCGCCAGGGCCTGACGCCAGTGAGCAGCCGAGGATCAGGCGCCGATTCGATCGAACGAAGAGAATTTCCAATTTCAACGGCGGATTTGGAATAAACTAACTCTACAGAGTTTATAGAATAAGCAAAGTGCGGGCGATCTGTTTTCCTGGACAGGACTCCGCCATGCCCGCCTCTCTGCGTCCGCTCCCAACCCCGCCAGGCACACCCCGCCATCGCCGCCGGCTCGCGGGAGGCAGGTCATGACCCGCGACATTCCGGACCGCATCAAGGTTCTCTGGTTCCTGCCGACGCATGGCGACAGCCGTTATCTCGGCACCGCGGAGGGCGGCCGGTCGGTCGATCTGCCCTATCTGACGCAAGTGGCGAAGGCCGCCGACACGCTGGGTTACTACGGCGTGCTGCTGCCGACCGGCCGGTCGTGCGAGGATTCCTGGGTGATCGCCTCGGCGCTGGTGCCGCTGACCGAGCGGCTGCGTTTCCTGGTCGCCGTGCGGCCGGGCTTGCAGTCGCCGACGCTCGCCGCGCGCATGACGGCGACGCTCGACCGCATCTCCAATGGCCGCCTGCTGATCAATGTCGTAACGGGCGGCGATCCGCTTGAGAACAAGGGCGACGGCATTTTCCTGTCGCATGCCGAGCGCTACGAGGTGACGCAGGAATTCCTGCGGATCTACAAGCGCGTGCTGAGCGGTGAGACGGTCGAGCACCAGGGCAAGCATTTCCACATCGAGGACGGCAGGCTGCTGTTCCCGCCGGTGCAGACGCCCTATCCGCCGCTCTATTTCGGCGGCTCGTCCGATGCCGGGTCGACGGTTGCGGCGCAGGAGATCGACAAATATCTGACCTGGGGCGAACCGCCCGCCGATGTCGAGCGCAAGCTGGACGCCGTGCGAGAACTGGCCGAGAAGGCCGGCCGCAAGCTTTCCTTCGGCATTCGCCTGCATGTCATCGCGCGGGAAACCACCGAGGAGGCCTGGGCCGCCGCCGACCGGCTGATCAGCCGCCTCGACGACGCGACGATCGCTTCGGCCCAGACAGTCTTTGCCCGCATGGATTCGGTCGGCCAGGCGCGGATGAGCGCGCTGCATGGCGGCGACCGCGCCAAGCTCGAGATCGCGCCCAATCTGTGGGCCGGTGTCGGCCTGGTGCGCGGCGGCGCGGGGACAGCCCTGGTCGGCGACCCCGACACCATCGCCGAGCGCATCGACGAATATCGCCGCCTCGGCATCGACACCTTCATCCTGTCCGGCTACCCGCATCTGGAGGAAGCCTATCGTTTTGGCGAACTGGTGCTGCCGAAATTGCCGACTGATCATCCGGTCAAAGCCGCCGGCTCATCCGTCAACACCGGCCCGTTCGGCGAGACCATCGCCAGCGACCACCGGCCGAAGTCGCTCGCCAGCGCCTCGTGAACGCGCTGCCTCCGGCCCGCCGACTGCGCGTCGCCATCATCGGCGGCGGCTTTTCCGGCGCGGCGTTGGCCTGGCATCTTGCGCGGGCGCATCGGCCGGAGCGCCTGTCGATCTCGGTGATCGAGCCACGCCCAGCGCTCGGCGGCGGTCTGGCCTATTCCAGCGAAGAGCCGGCGCACCGGGTCAATGTGCCGGCCGTCAGAATGAGCATGGCTCCCGACGACCCGCAGCATTTTGCCCGCTGGTTGGCCGGCTCCGGCGAACTCGAACGTGACGCGGACGCGATCTGGAAGAATGACGACGCCTATCCGCGCCGGCGTGTGTTCGGCCGCTATGTCGCCGAGCACCTCGCGCCCTGTCTGGCTTCAGGCGCGGTCCGTCATGTCGGCGGTCTCGCCACCGGCGTGACACGCAAAGCCAATGGCGCGGGCTGGACCGTGCAAACCTCCGCCGGACCTGTCATCGCCGACATTGCGGTCCTCGCCGCGACGCATCCTGCCCCCGCAATCCCGGCAGCGCTTGCTTGCCTGGCCGAAGCGCCGGGTTTTGTCGCCGATCCCTACGCAGCGTCGGCACTTGCCAGGATCGAGCCGGACGCTTCCGTGCTGATCGTCGGCTCCGGGCTGACCTCGGCCGACATGGTCGCGGAGCTCGATCGCCGCGGCCATCGCGGCCGTATCCTGGCGCTGTCGCGCCGCGGACTGCGCTCGCGCGGCCATCCTGATGTCCGGGGCGAACCTTTCGGCGATTTCGCATCGGCGCCGGCCACATCGGCGCTCGGTCTGCTTCGCGACATTCGCGCGACGCTGGCGGCGGCGCGCCAGGCCAATGTCAACTGGCAGTCCGTCTTCGACCAGCTGCGCCTGCAGGGGCCGGTTCTGTGGGCCGCCCTTGCTCCATCGGAACGGGCAAGGTTGGTCCGCCAACTGCGTGTGTTCTGGGACGTGCATCGCTTCAGGATCGCCCCCCAAATTGCTTCCGTCCTTGACCGCCGCCAGGCTGCCGGCACGTTCGACACCATTGCCGCCAGGCTTGTCGCGTCGAACGACGAGGGCGAGAGCCTCGCGGTCAGTTTTCAGCGGCGCGGCCAGACACGGATAGAGACGGCGCGCTTCGATGCCGTCATCAACACGACAGGGCCTGCCCATGGGCAGGCGCTTCAGCTCAATCCGGCGCTGCGCTCCCTGGCCGAGACCGGGTTGATCAGGGTCGACGCCTACGGACTCGGCATCGAGACAAATCTCGACAGCCTCGCCATCGGCTGGGATGGCGAGGCGGTCGCCGGGCTCTTCGTCGCCGGTCCGCTGGCGCGGGGCACCTTTGGTGAACTCATGGGCCTGCCGGAGGTCGCCCGCCATGCCCAGATGGTCGCGGCCGAGATCGCAAGGCTGGTCGACAGGTTTCCGTCCGTCGAGGCGGTTGGCGCCAATGCCAGCGACGTTGCGGCCGCCCGCTGACAGGCCGAAGCCGGCCTGGCCGGCCAAAATTGGTATTTCCGTCCCAAGCGGCCGCCAAAAACGGAAAATCCTACTTTGTATATATAATCAGTAGACATAATAAATATCGGCGAGATCCGGCCACGCCGGACCGATCAACGACACGGCCTGAAGGGGAGACAGTTCATGGCACACACAGCAACCGACGCGGTCAAATTCGCCTATTGGGTGCCGAATGTTTCGGGCGGCCTGGTGATTTCCAATATCGAGCAGCGCACCAACCATTCGGCCGAATACAACCGCAAGCTGGCGCAGATTGCCGAGAAGGCCGGCTTCGACTATGCGCTGAGCCAGATCCGTTTCACCGCCGGCTACGGCGCCGACGAACAGCATGAATCGGTTGCCTTCAGCCATGATCTGCTTGCCGCCACCACGACGCTGAAGGTGATCGCCGCGATCCTGCCCGGGCCGTGGAATCCGGCGCTGGCTGCCAAGCAACTCGCCACCATCAGCTACTTGACCAATGGCCGCGTCGCCATCAACCTCGTCTCCGGCTGGTTCCGAGGCGAGTTCCACGCCATCGGCGAGCATTGGCTCGACCATGACGAGCGCTACCGCCGTTCGGAAGAATTCATCCGCGCCTTGCGTGGAATATGGACGCAGGACAGCTTCACCTTCCGCGGCGATTTCTACCGCTTCAACGAATATTCACTGAAGCCGAAGCCGCCGCAGCCTTTGCCGGAAATCTTCCAGGGCGGCTCGTCGCGAGCCGCGCGCGACATGGCCTCGCGTGTCTCGGACTGGTACTTCACCAACGGCAACACGCCGACCGAAATCGCCAGGCAGGTGGATGACATCAGGGCCAAGGCGAAGGCCAACAACCATTCGGTCAAGGTTGGCGTCAACGCCTTCGCCATCGTCCGCGAGACGGAGGACGAGGCCGAGGCGGTGCTCGCCGAAATCATCGCCAAGGCCAACCCCGAAGCGGTCAACGCCTTCGGCCACGAGGTCAAGAATGCCGGCAAGGCCTCGCCGGAAGGCGAGGGCAACTGGGCAAAATCCTCCTTCGACGATCTGGTCCAGTACAATGACGGCTTCCGTTCGAACCTGATCGGCACGCCAAGGCAGGTCGCCGAGCGCATCGTCGATCTCAAGCGCGCCGGCGCCGATCTCATCCTGCTCGGCTTCCTGCACTTCCAGGAAGAGGTCGAGTATTTCGGCAAGCATGTCATCCCCCTCGTCCGCGAACTGGAAAATGCCGAGCAGGCTGCATCGCTGGCAGCGGAATAACCCTTTTCAAAAAGCAGGCCGGTCAGTCCGGCCTGCACACCAATGAAAGTTCCCAAGCGCGCTCGATCGATCGGGAGGCGATGAGGATTCGTGCGCCTGTGAAGCAATCGAGGACGATTGGAATGCCCTTGGCCAGTTACGCCCTTGGAATGATGGACGCGTCGGTCTATGCGCCGGAAGTCTTTGCGCGCGGCCTGCCGTTAACGCCCCAGTCGTCCGTCGTCGGCGTCGTGCCGGCAGGGTCGATCGCGGATGCCGCCGCTCCGTTGCTCGTCCTGCAGGGCATCGGCCTGTCGTTCGGCGGCGTAGTCGCGCTGGCCGATATCGAGCTGTCGGTGCGCCCCGGCGAGATCCGCGCCATCATCGGCCCCAACGGCGCCGGCAAGAGCTCGCTGATCAACGTCATCAGCGGCGTCTACCGGCCGGATAGAGGCCATGTCCTGCTCGATGGCATCCGCTATGATCAGGTGCCGACACAGCGGCTGGCGCATCTCGGTGTTGCCAGGACGTTTCAGAACCTTGCTCTGTTCAAGGGCCTCAGCGTCCTCGACAATGTCGCCTCCGGCCTCGCCTACAAGGTCCGCTCCAATTTTGCCGGGCAGGTGCTCGGCATCGGCCGCTCGCCTGGCGAGCAGCGCGACTCCCTGAGCCGCGCCGACCACATCCTCGAATTCCTCGATCTCACCGCGGTCCGCGATCGTCTCGCCGGCACGCTGCCTTACGGGCTGCAGAAGCGGATGGAACTGGCCCGCGCCTTGGTCGCTGAGCCGCGCCTGCTTCTGCTCGACGAACCGATGGCCGGCATGACCGCCGGCGAGAAAAGCGAGATGGCAAGTTTCGTGCGCGCCGCGCGCGACCGCTTCGCCACCACGGTCGTGCTGATCGAGCATGATGTCGGCGTCGTCATGGGCCTGTCCGACCGCATCGCCGTTCTCGACTACGGCCGCAAGATCGCCGACGCCACGCCCGACGAGGTCAGGAACGACCAGCGCGTCATCGATGCCTATCTCGGCGTCGCCTCTGACAATGAGGACGGGGCAGGCATATGACCGCCGGTTTCGACTACCAGTTCTTCATCGAAGTGCTCGTCGGCGGCCTGCTCTCCGGCGTCATGTACTCGCTGGTGGCGATCGGCTTCGTGCTGATCTACAAGACATCAGGCGTGCTCAATTTCGCGCAAGGCGCGCTGCTGTTGTTCGCGGCACTGACCTTCGTCAGCCTGGTTGAGCGCGGTGTTCCCTTCGCCTTGGCGCTGGCGGCCACCTTCGCCATCATGGTGGCCATCGGCGTCGCCATCGAGCGCACCGTGCTGCGGCCGCTCACCAACAAGCCGCCGATCATGCTGTTCATGGCGACGCTCGGCCTGTCCTACATCATCGAGGGTGCCGCCCAGCTGATCTGGGGCACGCAGGTCCACGGCCTCGACCTCGGCATCGAGGATGTGCCGCTGGAAGTCGGTGGCGTGCTGATCAGCCAGTTCGACATCTTCGCCGCGGTGGTCGCCGCCGGCATGGTTCTGCTGCTGTCGCTGTTCTTCCGCTATACCCGCATCGGCCTCTCCTTCCGCGCCGTCGCCGACGACCAGTTCGCCGCCCTGGCGGTCGGCCTCAGGCTGCCGCTGATCTGGGCAACCGTCTGGGCCGCCGCCGGCCTGGTCGCGCTGGTTGCGGGGTTGCTCTGGGGCGCCCGCCTCGGCGTGCAGTTCTCCCTGTCTCTGGTGGTGCTCAAGGCGCTGCCGGTGCTGGTGCTTGGCGGCTTCGATTCGATTCTCGGCGCCATCGTCGGCGGCCTCTTGATCGGCGCCAGCGAGAAGCTCGCCGAGGTCTATATCGGCGACTATTTCGGCGGCGGCATCGAGAGCTGGTTCGCCTATGTCGTGGCGCTCGCCTTCCTGCTGATCCGTCCCTCGGGCCTGTTTGGCCAGAAGCTCGTGGAAAGGGTCTGAGCCATGGCCGTGATCACAAGCGATCTCACCTCCGCGCCGGTGCTGCCGAAATGGATCGCGCCCGTCCTGCTGCTCGCCTTCGCCTATGGCGTCGTGCCGCTGATCGGCTCGAGCTATCTGTTCGAGGCCATCCTGCTGCCGTTCCTGGCGCTCGGCCTTGCCGGCGTCGGGCTGAACATCCTCACCGGCTATGCCGGCCAGGTTTCGCTGGGCAGCGCCGCCTTCATGGCGGCGGGCGCCTTCGCCGCCTATAATTTCAACCTGAGGGTCGAAGGCCTGCCGCTGATCGGCAGCATTGTCCTCGCCGGTATCGTCGCCGCCGCGATCGGCATCGTCTTCGGCCTGCCAAGCCTGCGGCTGAAAGGCTTCTACCTCGCGGTCTCGACGCTCGCCGCGCAGTTCTTCGTGCAATGGGCGCTGACCAAGTTCAGCTGGTTCTCCAACGACTCGGCGTCCGGTGTCATCGACGCGCCGCGGCTGTCTATCGGCGGCGTTGCGTTGGATGGCGCCGTCGGCCGCTATCTCTTCGCGCTGACCATCGTCAGCATACTCACCTTCCTCGCCCACCGTCTGGTCACATCGCAGACCGGGCGCAACTTCATCGCCATCCGCGACAATGAAACCGCCGCCCGCATCATCGGCATCCCGGTGCTGAAGACCAAGCTGCTGGCCTTCGCCATCTCGTCCTTCATCATCGGCGTTGCCGGCGTCATCTGGGCCTTCGCCTATCTGCGGACCGTCGAGCCGGACGGCTTCGATCTCGACCGCTCGTTCCAGATCCTGTTCATCATCATCATAGGCGGCCTGGCCTCGATCCGTGGCGCCTTCTTCGGCGCCGCCCTGATCGTCGTCTTTCCGCTTGGCTTGTCGCGTCTCGGCGGCTTCCTGCTCGGCGATGTCTTCGACTCGGGCGTCCTCGACATGAGCCAGCGCATCGTGCTCGGCGCTCTCATCATCCTGTTTCTGATCCTCGAACCGGACGGGCTGGTGGCCCTGTGGGACAGGGTCCGAAGACGGCTCCTGCTCGCCTGGCAGTCGACATGAGCCTGCGGGGCAACCCGCATCGAACTGAATCGGAAAATGAACCAGAGGCCGAACCAAGACGGCCCATACCGGGAGTATCTCGACCATGACTTTCCTCAGCACAATCAAGGCGGCGGCGCTGTCCGCGGCGATGATCGTGTCGGTGGCCTTGCCATCGGCCCACGCCGACGAACAATACTTTCCGCTGCAGAGCTATCGCGTCGGTCCCTACGCGGCCGGCGGCACCGGCTTCTTCGGCGGCTTCATCGATTATCTCAACCTCATCAACATCCGCGACGGCGGCGTCAACGGCGTCAAGCTGACCTGGGACGAATGCGAAACCCAGTACGAGGTCGAGCGCGGCGTCGAATGCTATGAGCGGCAGAAGAGCCATGCCGGCGCCGCCGCCTGGAATCCGCTTTCGGTCGGCATCGCCTATGCCATGATCGACCGCATCACGGCCGACAAGGTGCCGCTGATCACCGTCAACCACGGCCGCACCGATTCCACCGACGGCCGCGTTTTCCCTTACGTCTTCCCGCTACTGCTCAACCCCTATAGCGAGACGTCCGGAATCGTGAACTACATCGCCGCAAAGGAAGGCGGCATCGACAAGCTCAAGGGCAAGAAGATCGCCGTGCTCTATCACGGCTCGCCTTACGGCAAGGAAACCATCCCGATCTACGAACTGCTGGCGCAGAAATACGGCTTCACCGTCCAGCAGATCGAAGTGCCGCATCCCGGCAACGAGCAGCAGTCGCAGTGGCTGACCATCCGCCGCGCCAAGCCCGACTTTGTCGTGCTGCGCGGCTGGGGCGTGATGAACCCGGTGGCGCTGAAGACGGCGGTCAAGGTCGGCTATCCCGTCGACCACATCGTCGGCAATGTCTGGTCGAATTCGGAAGAGGACGTCATCCCGGCCGGCGATGCCGCCAAGGGTTACACCGCCATCACCACCCAGGCCTCCGGCAACACCTATCCGGTGGTGCAGGAGATCGTGAAGACGGTCTACGGCGCCGGCAAGGGCAATCTGGAAGACAAGTCGCGCATCGGCTCGGTCTACCACAATCTCGGCATCGTCAACGGCATCCTCAATGTCGAGGCGATCCGCGTCGCGCAGGAGAAGTTCGGCCACCGCACGCTGACCGGCGACGAAGTCCGTTGGGGCTTCGAACATCTCAAGCTCGACCCGGCCAAGGTCGAGGCGCTCGGCGCCAAGGACCTGTTCCACTCGATCAACGTCAGCTGGGACAATCACGAGGGCGAGGGCTACGTGACCTTCCAGCAGTGGGACGGCCAGAAGTGGAACGTCGTCTCCGACTGGATCGCGCCGGACTGGGCGCTGCTGCGGCCAATCATCGAGAAGTCGGCCGAGGCCTATGCCGCCGAGAAGGGCATCAAGCTGCGCACCGCCGATGATGCCAACGCCTTGACCACCAACTGATCAGCCACTGCCGGGCGCCACGGACAGCTTCCGCGGCGCCCGCTCCTTACGGTTTTCGAACCGCGGAAGAAGAGCCCCATGCCGGACAATGACGTCATCCTTGCGGTCGACACGATCCATGCCACCTATAACCACGCCATCACGGCGCTGCATGGCGTCAGTTTCGAGATCAGGCGCGGCGAAATCCTGGCGCTGCTCGGCGCCAACGGCGCCGGCAAGACCACCACGCTGAAGGCCGTTTCCAACCTGCTGCCGGCCGAGCGTGGACAGGTCAACGCCGGCACCGTCCGCTATGACGGCGCCGATGTCTCACGCCGCAAGCCGGGCGGCCTGGTGCGCGATGGCCTGGTTCCGGTGCTGGAAGGCCGCCACTGCTTCAAGAGCCTCACCGTCGAAGAAAACCTGGTCGCCGGCGGCATCGGCCGCAGCGGCCGCCGTAGCGAGATCAGCGCGGATCTTGAGCGGATCTATTCCTATTTTCCCCGGCTGAAGGAAAAGCGCCGGACATTATCCGGCCTGACCTCGGGCGGCGAACAGCAGATGACCGCGATCGGCCGGGCGCTGATGTCGCGGCCGCGCCTGTTGGTCCTCGACGAACCGTCGATGGGGCTCGCCCCGCTCATCGTCCAGGACATCTTTCAGACGCTGAGGAAACTGAACCGCGAGAGCGGCCTGTCGATCCTGGTCGCCGAGCAGAACTCCGCTGTCGCGCTGCGCTATGCCGACCACGCCACGGTGCTCGAAAACGGCGTCTCCGTTCTCGCCGGCGCGGCCGCCGATCTTCGCCAGCGCGAGGATGTCCGCGCCTTCTATCTCGGCCAACAACCATCGCCGGCTGCGAAGCCAACCCATCTCCATGCCGTTGCCTGAAACGAAATCTCAAGGAGCAGCAATATGACCGTCTCTACCGTCAAGACAGACCACGCCTCCGCCGCCGTGCCGCCGGTCGCAAGGCCGTCGGCGCCGGCCCACATCATCCGGGATGACGCCGAAGCGATCGCGGTCGCCCGCGCCCTCGCGGCCGAATTCGTCAAGGACTCCTCCCGGCGCGACCGCGAACGGATCTGGCCGGTTGCCGAACTCGACGCATTCTCGCAGAGCGGCCTGTGGTCGATCAACGTACCCAAGGCATTCGGCGGACCGGAGGTGTCTTATGCGACGCTGGCCAAGGTGATCGAGATCATCTCGGCTGCGGATTCCTCGATCGGCCAGATCGCCCAGAACCATCTCGGCGTCGTCGCTGCGATCCGCACCGTTTCCGACGCGGACCAGCAGAAGCTGCTGTTCGCCGAGGTGCTGAAAGGCACGCGGTTCGGCAACGCCTTTTCCGAGTTCGGTTCCAAGCGCGCCGCCGATTTCGAGACCCGTTTCACCGATGCGGGCGACCATGTCGTCGTCAACGGCCGCAAATTCTATTCGTCCGGCGCGTTGCTTGCCCATCTGGTGCCGATCGTGGCGCTCGATGACGAGGGCCGCGCCTGGTATGCGATTGCCGACCGGGCAGCGCCAGGCCTAACCGTCATCGACGACTGGTCGAGCTTCGGCCAGCGCACGACCTTGTCCGGCACCGTCATCATCGACAACGTCAAGGTGCCGAAGACTTTTCTGGTGCCCGGCTACAAGGGCTACGACAGACCGACCGCCGACGGCGCCATCTTCCAGATCATCCAGGTGGCGGTCGACACCGGCATCGCCCAGGCGGCCATCGACGAAACGGTTCACTTCGTCAGGACCAGAAGCCGCGCCTGGATCGACAGCGGCGTCGACAATGCCTGGGACGACCCCTACACCATCCAGGCGGTCGGCGACCTGACATTGCGCCTGCACGCAGCGCAGGCACTGCTCGAAAAAGCGGGCCTGGCGATCGACAAGGCGGTGGCCGAGCCGACCGCCGAAACGGTGGCGCATGCGCAGATCGTCACGGCGGAAGCAAAAATCCTGTCGACCGAGATCGCCATTGCCGCCACCAACAAGCTGTTCGAACTGGCCGGCACCCGCTCGACGCTGGCCGAGCACAATCTCGACAGGCATTGGCGCAATGCCCGCACCCACACGCTGCACGATCCGGTACGCTGGAAGTATTCGATCCTCGGCAAATATTTCCTCAATGGCGAAAACCCGCCGCTGCACGCCTGGAGCTGATTTCCGTCGGCGGGCTAGGTGGCCCGCCATTTCAAACTTCGACATCCGAGAGGCCCACTGCCATGTCAAACCCCACAGTCGTCGGTTTTTCCGGCAACATCACCCGGCCGTCAAAGACGCGCTCCTTCGTCGAATTGGTCACCAGGGACATCGCCGCGCGCCATGGCCTGTCGGCTGTCACCTACGATATCGAGGATCTCGGTCCATCGCTCGGCACCGCACGGTGGGCGCGCGACCTCGACAGCCAGGCGCAGCCGATCCTGGCGCAGATCCTCGCCGCTGATGCGCTGGTGGTCGGTTCGCCGACCTACAAGGGCAGCTATACCGGCCTGTTCAAGCACTTCTTCGACCTGATCGACCCGGCAGCACTCCGCGGAAAGCCCGTCCTGTTGACAGCGACCGGTGGCGGCGAGCGCCATGCCCTGATCGTCGAGCATCAGCTGCGGCCGCTGTTCGGTTTCTTCGAGGCCTTTGCCTTGCCGACGGCCGTCTATGCCACCGACAAGGATTTCACCGACGGCGTCCTGCGCTCCGAGGCGATCCTGAAGCGCGCGGCGCAGGCGGTGGATGAGGTCGGCTTCGTGCTGGCCAATCGCTCGACAGGCAGGGTCGCCGCCGAATAGCGGCCCGACAGCGGATTTCACCGATTGAAATCGGCACCGGTGGTGCCGTCGCTTACGTGCAATTTACGACCGCCCGCTACAAAGTTCCTGTCTGATTCGCCTGGGACAGGAACACCATGAGCAAAGCCCTCACGACCTTCGCACTCGTCGCCGTGCTGGCCGCCCTGCTCATGGCGCTGAGCCTGGCGGTGGCCCGTCACGGCTATCCCTATGGCGCGATCGGCGTCAGGCGGCTCGACGGCATCGCCGATGCCGGAACCTTCATTCCGCTCGCCGCCGTCTTCTTCTTCAGCGCGCTGTTGATGATGATCCTGCCGATCCGCGCCGCCAGCATCGTCCTTACCCATGCGGCCGACGCGATCTTCTGGACGGTGATCGTGCTGTTTGCCACCATCGTCGGCGGCCTTCTCGCCCGATGGGCCTTCGGCCAGGGCAGCGCTCTCCTGGCCTTGCTGAACTGGCGGTTCCTGTTTGCCGTCGCCATCGTCGGCTGTCACTTCGTCATGAACGAACTGCGCCGCAACGTGCTGTTGCGCAGCCTGTTCTTCGTGGTCTTCGCCGCCGCGACGCTCGCCTGCTTGTTCTGGTCGTTCACCCTCTAGAAAGAGCGGAATATTCGTCAGCCTCCACCCTCTGTTGCCGGGTGGCGGAACGCCGCACCGCATACCTTTTCGTCGTGCGTCCCTCATGCCTCGACGGGCGCGAGAATGAGACCTGTCGCGTGCTCGTCTCGTCCGGATGAATTGCGCAAATTTACAATCCGCGCTGCCGCCGTTCCCATAGTTTGGCTCCATCGAAAAAGAACAAGGAGCTGCGAGAATGAACCGCCGCGAATTTGCCAAAAGCCTCATCGCGGCAGCCCTTCTCGGCGGTCTCGCCGATCGCAGCGCCTTCTCACAGGAGAACACGACAATGGCCAAGCCGACCCCGTTCAAGATTGCCGTTTCCGATGACCAGCTCGCCGATCTCACGACGCGCCTGAGCCACACCCGCTGGCCGGATGAGCCCGCCGGAGCGGGATGGATGACTGGCACAAATCTCGATTACATGAAGAAGCTGACCGACTACTGGCTCCATGACTATGATTGGCGAAAGGCCGAAGCGGGCCTGAACGCATTGCCGAATTACAAGGTCGATATCGAGGGCATCGACCTGCATTTCGTCCATCAGCCGTCGAGAAAGAAGGGCGCGACGGCAATCCTTCTGCTGCATGGCTGGCCGGACAGTTTTTACCGCTATCACAAGGTCGTGGATGCCCTGGCGGAGGAGTTTCACGTCGTCGTGCCGTCCATTCCGGGGACCGGCTTCTCCGGCAGAACGGCTCTGCCCGCCGACAAGGTGGCCGACATTTTTGCAAACCTCATGAATGACGTCCTGGGTTACGACAGCTTCATCGTGGCTGGCGGTGACCTGGGGTCGGTAATCGCCATGTCGCTGGCGCAGCGCCACCCGGACAAGCTTATCGGCTCCCACCTGAGCGATGTGGGCTACCCGGACCAGACCACGGATTTTGGCGCCCTCGGCGGGCCGGAGCAAGGTTACGCCGGCGCGATCCAGCAATGGTTCTTCATGCATGGCGCCTTTAATCTGGTCCAGGCGACGAAGCCGCAAAGCCTCGCCTTCGCCATGAACGATTCGCCCGTCGGACTTGCCGCATGGATCATGAGCTTCATGGCCGGGATGGGGGTCGGCGATGAGGCCGACGCCAGATTTGGTCGCGACGAGCTTTTGACCAACATCATGATCTACTGGCTGACGGAAACGGCGGCCTCGTCCTTCCGCATTTACAATCAGAACGCGATGCAGCAGCCGACCATCAAGGGAAACAACACGGGGGTGCCGGTGGCGGTGGCGACCGAAGTGCCGATCCCGGGCGGCGTTCGCTTGCCGCGCGAATGGGCGGACCGCCAGACCTCGGGAAATGTCGCGCAATTTCACGATATGGAGAAAGCGGGCCATTTCGCCGCGTGGGAAGATCCCGCATTCTATGTCGAAGACATCAAGCAATTCGCCGCGCTCGTCACGAAATAGCGCCGTGAATCCGCCGGGCGAAACCTTCGCCCGGCGTCAGATCTTGTGAACCGCATCGAGGTTTGAGGGCAGAGAACCCATGATCCTCTTTATGGATTTGATCATGTGCGGTTGATCCGTATAGCCAAGATCGAAAGCCACGGCTGTGGCACTATGGCCGGCTTTCAAACGCCGAACCGCTTCCTGGGCGCGGCGGATCAACTGGAAATCCTTCTGCGTAATGCCGGTGGTGTTTTTGAAATGCTGTTGCACGGAGCGTTTGGAGGCGGCCTTGGGCTTCTCGGTAAAGGCCCTCGCCACGACGTCGTCGGACGCAAGCAGCCCCGCGGCGATCATCTCGTCGACAAGGGCTTCGGCGTTCAGGAAAGTCGGTAACGGCAGTTCCACGCCATCCAACAGAAATTCGTCTTCTTCTACATCCAGAAAACGGACCGCCGCGCCGGTTCGCACCTCCATGTCGCGCGCAAGATAGACATGGGCGGCAAATGAGATGACAACCGAGTGCTCACCCTCGACATATGGCACGTCGACCGGCTCGGTTGCCTGGCCGCTCAAGAACACCACGGAAATCCCGTCCGGCGCGACGCTGCAGATCAGATCCCACGAACCGTCCGGTGTGGCTCTGTAAATCCCGTCGCTTAAACACACAGTTTGCCAGACAGTGTCGATCCAGGGATGGGGGGATGACCGGCTCGTATGCTTTTGGACCATGATCGGCAATTGCTCCGGCAAAACTGCGAATTCGATTCATGAATGGAGATCATACAGTCGAACCCTTGCGCGATGCTGGCTATGGGGGGTGGGCGTTCTACGGATCGCGTCTGGAAAACTGTCGGGTCAGGGCCGGCCGGCGACTGCGTCTATCGTTTGCCAGAAAGCGTCTTCTCGACGTATCGAGCGAAGTCCTCGACATCTTCCGCCGGAGGCTCCTGGCCGGTGAAGCTGCGCAGATAGGAGGCGACGTGCGCGAGACGGGTGCTCATCGGCTCATTGAGCTCAAGCGAGTAATAGCCGATCTGCATGAAATAGAGGACGCGAGCGCGCACGAAGGCGTCCTCGTCCTCATAGCCATGACGCTTGAACATGTCGCGTATGGCATTGACGCGCTCCTCGTCAGCCTCGTCGAGCGCGCGCCTGATGGTGGGTGAGCGCCGGGCCCAGGCCCTGATCGCGAAGTCCAGCCGGGGATCGAACAGCCTTTCGTCCACCCAGCATTCGAAAATGCTCATCACGCCGCGGATGACGGTCGCGGAAGGCCGCGAGGCGCGCTCGACGATGAACCTTGTGTTGGTCTGCCGCCAATAGTCCAGCAGCTGGTCGAGCAGATCCTGGCGGCTTTTGAAATACCAGTAGAAGCTGGATCGCGAGACATCGAGCTGCTGGCCAAGTGTCAGCACGCGGACGCGTTCGACACCATCCGAGATCAGTGTCTCAAGCGCCAACTTCAGCCAGTCTTCACGCGTGGCCTTGATGTTGCCGGTGGCGCCGGCGCGCTGGATCGTCGTTTCGAGTGCTGCCATCTGTACGACGCATGACACGCCGCATCAGCCAAATCAAGGCTATGGACATAGGTGTGCAGGGCAACTCGCCTGGTCGGAAACAACGCTCCGCGGATACCAGCCGGGCTGGCTGCAACGGCTGGCCCGGGGATTTTTGTCGCGGCTGTTCGACCAGTGCGTGCTTTCCCGCAGGGCATTTGTCTGGCAAATACCAGTTCACACAGATGCCGCCGCGCGGCCAACCAGCAGGAAAGACCAGATATGGCACAGTTTCGAAAGAACCTCATCGATGGCGAATGGGTCGGCGATGCCGGCTCCCGCAACATCAACCCTTCGGACACCGGCGACGTCGTCGGCGAATATGCCTCGGCTGGGGTCGACCAGGCCAAGCAGGCAATCGCGGCGGCCAAGGCGGCGTTTCCTTCATGGTCCCGCTCCGGTCCATTGGCCCGCCATGCGGTGCTGAAAAAGGCATCCGACGAGATCATGGCGCGCAAGGACGAGATCGGCCGCAATCTGGCGCGTGAGGAAGGCAAGACGCTGGCCGAAGGCATTGGCGAGACCATCCGCGCCGCCCAGATATTCGATTTCTTTGCCGGCGAAACATTGCGCCTGACCGGAGAGATGGTGCCGAGCGTGCGGCCGGGCGTCGGCGTCGAGATCACCCGCGAGGCTGTCGGCGTGGTCGGCATCATCACGCCGTGGAATTTCCCCATCGCCATCCCCGCCTGGAAGATCGCGCCGGCACTCGCCCATGGCAACACCATCGTCTTCAAGCCGGCCGAGCTGGTTCCGGAGAGCGCCTGGTCCATCGTCGATATCCTGCACCGCGCCGGCCTGCCCAAGGGTGTGCTCAACCTCGTGATGGGCAAGGGCTCGGTGGTCGGCCAGGCGATGCTCGATAGCCCCGATGTCAACGCCATCACCTTCACCGGTTCGGTCGGCACGGGAAAACGCGTCGCCGCGGCAAGTGTCGAGCATATGCGCAAGTTCCAGCTCGAAATGGGCGGCAAGAACCCGCTGGTCGTGCTCGACGACGCCGATCTCGCGGTCGCCGTTGATTGCGCGCTCAACGGCGCCTTCTTCTCGACCGGCCAGCGCTGCACCGCCTCGTCCAGGCTGATCGTGACCGAAGGTATCCATGACCGTTTCGTCGATGCGCTGAAGGAGCGGATGGGCAAGCTGGTGATCGGTGATGCGCTCGATGCGCAGACCCAGATTGGCCCGGTCGTCGACGCGACCCAGCTGAAGCAGGACGAGGATTATATCGCCATCGGCGTCAGGGAGGGCGCCACGCTCGCCTTCGGCGGCGAACGGCTCGACCGCAAGACGCCCGGCTTCTACCTCAGCCCGGCCCTGCTGACCGAAGCCACCAATGGCATGCGCAGCTCGCGCGAGGAGATTTTCGGCCCAGTCGCCAGCGTCATCCGCGTCAAGGATTTTGACGAGGCGCTTGCCGTCGCCAACGACACGCCTTTCGGGCTCACCTCGGGCATCTGCACCACGAGCCTGAAACATGCCACCCACTTCAAGCGCAATTCGGAGGCCGGCATGGTGATGGTCAACCTGCCGACGGCGGGCGTCGATTTCCATGTTCCCTTCGGCGGCCGCAAGGGCTCGAGCTACGGCCCGCGCGAACAGGGCCGCTATGCCATGGAGTTCTACACCACGGTAAAGACCGCCTATACATTCGCGGGCTGATCGGGCGCCGGCCTGTCGGGCCGGCGACCTTCACCACGGAACCGGCATGAGGCGATGACATTGCAGGACCTGACCTGGCTCAACCCGCCGCCGCATCACGCCATCGACGGCGATGCGGTGCGCGTGCGCACCGGCAAGGAGACCGATTTCTGGCGCGAGACCTTCTACGGTTTCTGGCGCGACAACGGCCATTTCCTGCATCGGCCGGTCGAGGGCGATTTCACCGCCGAAGTCACCGTCAAGGGCGACTACAAGGTGCTCTATGACCAGGCCGGACTGATGGTCCGGCTCGGCCAAACGCATTGGATCAAGGCCGGCATCGAATACACCGACGGCCTTGCCTATTTCTCCGTCGTCGTCACCAACGACACATCGGACTGGTCGCTGGTCGCCATTCATGCCGGTCCGAACGGCGTCAGCATCCGTCTGACCCGCCACGGCGAGGCGATCCGCGTCCAGTATCTCGACACTTCGGACGGTCGCTGGAAGCCGGTGCGGCTCGCCTATTTTCCGATCTCGAAGACGGTCGATGTCGGCATGATGTGCTGTTCGCCGCAGCGCGAGGGTTTCGAGGTCACATTCTCCGGATTTTCGGTCGGCCCGCCGATTTCCCGGGAACTCCACGGCTGACGTTCGGGCGGGAACTGGGACATTGCAGGCGCGACGGTGTCTGGGCTAAGCCTTGCCGATGGGCATGTCGCGTTGGCGGGCAAAACTCAAAAAGGCGGTGCGGTCCTGGGCGCTGAGATCTCTCGGCGTTCCGTCCGTGCTGTGGTCGCAAGGCATCGCTTGCTTCTGCGACTTCGCCGGACCCGAGTGGTATCGCAACGCGCCGACCGAATCGACGCAGAGCGAGGCCTTTTTCCGCGACCACTACAGTGGCGCGCACGGCATCGTCTGGGTGCGGCTGAGCACATTGGCCAGGGAGCGGCGAAACTGCGACCTCGATACGTTCACCCGGGTCGTCTTGCCGACCATCAAGGCTCCCTTCATCCTGCTGACGACAGACGGCGATGCCTCGGTGCCGTCGGACCTGGCGAAGGACACCGTCGAGCGGCTTCTCGCCAACCCCTATCTGGTGTCCTGGTACAGCCAGAACTGCGATGGCGTTCATCCCCGGATCAATCCGTTCCCGATCGGGCTGGACCTCCATACGCCACGCTCCCTTGCGACGCCTGCCGGACTGGTGCGGCAACTGCAAACCCTGCGCGGCCGGCAAGGCAATGCGGATCGTCGTCAGCCCAGGATATTCTGTGATTTCAGCGTCAGCAGCGGCTCGAGCGAGCGTCGGGAATTGCTTGATGTCCTGGACGGATGCCCGCATGTCGACTTCCTGAAAAGACGCGTTTCGCAGCGCGGCATCTGGCAGCTGTATTCGCAATATCCGCTCGTGCTTTCGACCACGGGAAACGGCCTCGACTGCCACCGCACATGGGAGCTGCTATATCTCGGGTGCATCGTGGTGACCAAGACCTCGCCGCTCGATCCTCTCTACGAAGGCTTGCCGGTCATCATTGTCGAGGATTGGCACGAGGTCAGGGATCCAGAAGCGCCACAGCGTTGGATCGGCAAGGCCGCGCATCTGACGGACCGGGAATATTTGTGGCGGCGCCTGCGGCCGCAGGCCTATCTGGAATCCCTCAGGCAGCAACTTCGGCAGGCTGCCGCTTCACCAGGGGACGTGTAGGATCTCCAGCTTCGGCAGGCCGACCGGCCGGATGCCGAGATCGTTGGCGAGTACCCCAAAGGCTTCGGTCTCGATCAGGTCGCGGTAGGGAATTTCAGGGAAGCGAAGGCCGCCGCGATGCAGAGCGGCATCGACCAGAAGCATGGTCCCGCCGACCGCATCGAGGCCAATGATGTCGAGATGCCTGACATCGCTCAGGTGATATCGATATGGTGTCTCCCTGGGAGGCTGGTGCAGACCGCCGCGTATCTCGCGGTAATAGCGATAATCCCTGGTCTGCCGTCGGATAACGAAACTGTTGAGGTCGAAGCTGCTGCCGCCGGCGATCTTCACGCAGTTGGGCACAGCGATGCGATGCCGCGTGGCGATCAGCCGGTTCAGCATATCGCCGGGAAAGCGCCAGACGTCGATATCGATCCACAGCGCCCAGTCGTCGTCTTCCTTCAGCCCGTGGTCGATGAGGTAATTTCGCACCTTGGCAATCGCGCCGCGCCTCACGCGTCGCATCCTCGGCTTGGCCCGTTTTGCCCTGTCCAGCCTGGTGCCGACATGTCGTTGCAGCAGCACGATATCGCGATATTTGCCGGCCAGTCCCGCCGTCGCGGCCTGCAGCCGTTCCCAGCTGCCATCCAGGCTGTCGCCTTCGCAGAAGACCAGCTTGAGCCTGTCCTTGGGGTAGTCGAGCCCGTCCAGCGCATCGAGAAAGGGTTGGATGAGGTCGGCGGCGTCGCGAAGCGGCACCAGAACGGCGATGTTCTGGCCCGAAGGCGGCGGCGCCGCCAGAACCGCCTTGTCGACGCCGGCTTTGGCCTCGGCCTCATCCAGATACGCGCCGCGCGTCAGCTGGTACCGGAGCCGATAGGCTTGATTGCGCAGCCTGGTCGTCCATCTCGGTGGCGGCTCCGGGATCCACCATGTGCCGGCCCAGTGATGGATCGAAAGTGCCGCAGTATCGTCGCCGGCCTCACGCTCCATGCTCCCCGCGGACGTCACCGGCGTGAACAGGCCGGAAGGGTGAATGGCCAAGGCTTCCTGATCGCCGTAGCTGCGCTGGGCGGAGGTCAAAAGGCAGGGACCGGTCGCGTCGAGCACGTCCTTGGCGCCGGCGAGCCCGGGCATCATGGCCAGGACATGCATCCAGAACGGATGCCTGGGCGGGCTGGCGATTGTTCCGTTGAACAGAAGATAGGGCAGGCCCCGGAAATCCGCCTGGACGGCCGCATGCGACGCCGGCTCCTTGCACAGCACGACACGGGTCTCATCCATGATCGGATCGAAGGCCGCGACGCATTCGCAGTCGATGTCGGCATAGACCCCGCCAAAATGATGCAGCAGCATGTAGCGGGCCGCATCCGAGCGCTGCACGCCCCTCGTGTAGCCGCAGAACATCGACAGGAAATCAGGGTAGTGCTCGGCCACGAATTCGAGCAGCATCCGGTCGCTCCAGAACATCACCGTCCAGTGCGGATTGTGCCGCTTCCAGCTGTCTGCATATGCCTGGAAGCGCGCGGGAATGGCGTCGCTCTTCCAGGTCTGGTGCAGGATTGCCGGAATCATCCAGCAGCGCCGTTTGGTCCAAGCCCGTCACGAACGGCATCGCGGATCGCTTGCGGGCCGAACCTTGCCCATACCGCCTGATGCGCCCGAAGGCGTTGCCGCGCCCTGCGTTCGGGATCGAGACAGAGCCCGATGGCCATCTCGGCAAGCGTTTCGTCGGATTGAGACAGCAACACCTCGTCATTTTCGACCAGATCCAGGCCTTCGGCCGCGATCGGCGTGGCGATCACCGGCACGCCCGCGGCCATTGCTTCCAGGATCTTGATGCGTGTGCCGCCACCCGCCGTCAGCGGGACGATGGTGAGATGCGCGCTGGACAACAGCGGCGCGACATCCGCGGGATCTTCGATGAGCTCCACACCAGGCAAGCTGGCCAATGCCTGCACTTCCGGTCGCGGGGTGCGTCCCGCCAGGACGAGCCTGGCATCCGGCAGGGCGTTTCGGATACGGGGCAATATGACACTGGCCAGCCGCTGGGCGGCATCGATGTTTGGCGGGTAGGCGAGATGGCCGATGAACACGATCACCGGAAAGCCGTTGTCAGTCGGCGGCTCGGCGGGCAGGCGCGCGCGACTGTCCCCGGGCTGCGGAATTCCGTTCGGAACAACGTCGATCGGGATCTTGTGCCGGGAAAGCGTCATCAGCTTCTGGCGATCGAGGTTCGAGCAGACCCATACCCTGTCGACAAGGGACAGTGCTTTTCTCTCGAGGAACCGGACGCCGAATGCTGCCGCGCTTCGCTTGGCACTAAGACGCCTGATCTGTCCGGCCAGGTCGGACTCGACATTGTGCATGTCGAGAATGAGCTGCTCCGCCAGCGGCCGCAGCGGCCGCAGCAGCTTGAACAGGCCGACCCCCTCGACAATGATGGTGTCAGGGCGGAATTCACGGACGAGTGCCTCAAGCCGGGTCAGCGCGGAACGCGGTATGCGATTCTCCGCCCTTGAGCGCCACCAACCGATCGAGGCCGTGCGAGGCTCCCCCTCGATCGACAGGGCCTCGACCCGGATCAATGGATCAGGCGCATTCCTTGCCTTGTTCGGCTTCACTGAAACCAGGCACACCGGTCCGAACCTGGCGGCCGCTTCGGCGTTGCGATAGTTTCTCAGATCCGCGCCTGAAGCCGGCGGAAAGCCCGGGTCGTGCGACACGACCAGCGTACGCTTCTGGGTCGCCCGCCCGGGCTGGCAGACAGCTGGTTGCGCGCCTGTGCCGTTCAATGCTGACGCCTGGGGCTTTGTGCCAGGCAGGGGGTCCAATTCGGATGGCATTCAGAACGATTCCGTGACTACAGGCATCAGCGCCACCTTGTTTAGCTGAACAAGGCTTTCGTCAAGCACTGGATATTTTGAGTCCGCCGCGCCCCCGAGTCCTCGGCGCGCGGCCAGGCTCATCGCCTCGACCAGGCCAGCCAGCGCGCCGCCAGACGCCTGCGCAAGGAGGTGAACCGGGTTCGCCTGTAGGCATCGCCCGCCATCTTGATGCCTTGTGCCTGCGTCGGGAAGGGATGGATGACGTCGGCCAGGGCTTGCAATCCCATGCCGGACCTTATGGCAAGCGTCACCGCATTGATCATCTCGCCGGCATGGGCCGCGACGACCGTCGCCCCCAGGATGCGGTCGGATCCCTCCCGGGCATGGATCTTGACGAACCCTTCCTCCTCGCCGTCCATCACGGCGCGGGCGACGTCATGCATCAGCACCGTATAGGTCTTGACCGGAATGCCGTTCTGCCGCGCCTCGATTGGATAGAGCCCGACATGGGCGATCTCCGGATCGGTATAGGTGCACCAGGGAACGACGAGGTCACTGAGCCTTTCGCGCCCGCGAAACAGGGCATTGCGCACGACAATACGTGCCGTTGCCTCGGCGGTATGGGTGAACTTGTACTCCAGGCACACATCGCCCGCCGCGTAGATGTGCGGATTGGTCGTCCTGAGGTGATCGTCCACCTTGATGCCGCTGGCGTCATACACCACCCCGGCCTCTTCCAGCCCGAGATCCCTGACATTGGGCGAACGGCCGACGCCGGTGATGATCTCGTCGACGGAGATCGTTGTCGTGTCGCCGTCCCGCAAAAGGTCGGCGTGCTTCTTGCCGCCTTCCTTGCGCACCGCCACCACCTCGGTGTTCAGGCGTACCTCCACCCCCTCGCGCGCCAGCGCGTCCGATAGGATCTGCGCGGCGTCGCGTTCCTCGCCGGGCAGGAACATCGGATCGCTCTGCGCCAGGATGACCTTCGCGCCGAGCAGGCAGAAGGCCTGCGCCGTCTCGCAGCCAAGCGGCCCGCCGCCGATGACCAGGAGCCGCTCGGGACGTCGCGTGAGGTTGAACATGCTCTCATTGTCGAGATAGCCGGCCTCGGCAAGTCCGGGGATCGCCGGCCCGCTGGGACGCGCGCCGGTCGCGACCAGGGCCTTCTTGAAATGCAGCGTCTTGCCGGCGACCAACACCGTATCGGGTCCGCCAAAGCGCGCTTCGCCGAAATAGAGGTCGATGCCTTCGGCTGTGATGGCAGCGGCCGAATCGGCACGGCTGAGCCGCTGCCGGATCTGCCGCATCCGCATCATGGCCCGTTCGAAGTCGACCGGAAGACGCGCCGGCGTGTCGCCGCCGAAATTCTCGGCATCGCGCATGTCGGCATAGAGCCGGGCCGTACGGATGATCGACTTCGACGGGATGCCGCCGACATTGATGCAGGCGCCGCCGATCAGCCCGCGCTCGATCAGCGCAACTTTCGCGCCAAGGCTTGCGGCGTCGCGCGCCGCGGTCAGCCCGGCTGGTCCGGCGCCGATGACGACGAGATTGTAGGGGCCGTCGGGCGTAGGGTTCTTCCAGTGAGGCGGATGCGCGCCTCGGACCAGGTCGACGTCGTTGCGGTCGACAGGGAAGGTGGCCGCCCTTGTCTGTTCACGCGCCATCGTAGACTCCCGATGCGGAGCCTGCCGGCTGTGCCAGCCAGCCGCCGGTGAAACCCGCTTTGTCCAGGCCGCGGCGGATGTGCCGATTGGAGCGCATCAGCTCCCAGATCAGGCGCGAGCGGTGGTTCTCGATCATCATCACCACAATGCCCTGGTCCAGCCCGTAATGGCCTTCCGACACCCAGCCGTTGCCGCCGAATTTTCGCCGGTTGGCCAAGGTCGGATTGAAGCCGCTCGGCAGGCGGAAATTGTCGATCACTTGCGGATAGCGCTCGCCGAGATGACGCATGGCTGCCAGGCAGATGTCAGGCGCGAAAGGCAGCGACGCTGGATAGGACCATGGCGCGATCGTCCCGTCATCCGGCCCGAACGGTGCACCGCGCGCGGCATAACCCGAAAACCGGTGCCTCCGTCGCTCCACACTGGCGCGGAAGCCGCCCGGCCCGTCTCCGGCCGAAAGGCCCCAAAGGTTCTCGCCATAGCCGTCGAAGCCATAGGGGTTGTGGCGGGCATAGTCGCGGTGGAGATAGGTCGAGCGGCGGCTGTTTTCGAAATAGTCCGAGTTCTTCTCGCGCATGAAAGCGTCGCGGATGCCGGCGAAATCGATCCAGGCATGCGAGAATTGATGCATGAACAGCGGACCGCCATAGAGCACGTCATGGCCGTAGATGTTTTCCCACTGGTAGGTTGCCGTCCAGGCTTCGTAACTGTCGTCCGAAGTCGGGCTGTCCGGCGAGGCCATCGACAGCACATAGAGGATGGTCGCCTCGTTATAGCCTTCCCAGCCATAGTGGAGAAAACCGCTCTTCGGCTTCCAGCCTTGCCGCAAGGTCGGGCTGCTGCCTTGCGCCCAGCGCCAGTCGACGCGCCGGTAGAGTGCTTCGGCCAGTCGCCGGATTTCGGCCTCCTTCTCATTCCCGCCGGAGAAATAGGCGCCGGCCACCAATATGCCGGCCATCAGCAAGGCGGTGTCCACCATCGACAGCTCGCAGCGCCAGACGCGCAGCCCGGTGCGCATGTCGAGGAAGTGGTAGTAGAAACCCTTGTGGCCGGTGACGCCATCACCACCGTTTTGCCGGCTGGCCGAGAAGAAACGCAGCGCCGCAAGCGTGAGCTCCACCGCCGCCGAGCGCGTCATCCAGCCGCGTTCGACGCCGATCGGATAGCAGGAGAGGGCGAAACCGACGACCGCGATGCTGGCCGGCGAATTCGGCCGCGATGTATCGGCGACCAGCCCGTTGTCGGGGTTCACATTCTCCAGGAAATAGCCGAAGGCCGCGCGCTGGTAGCGGTCCAGAAGTTCGTCATCGGACAGCGCTGCGGGCTCTGCTTCAGGCAAGCGATGCAATCTCCAGCCCGATGGCCGTGGGCCCTGTCGATCTCCCGGCGTCGGCACGGCGGCCATCGGTCATCGCCAAACTGTCTCGTCGTGTCATGGCTTTCCCTCAAACCCTGTTCTGTCGCCAATACAGACGTCAGCGACTATAAGCCTGTCCAGTTCCGATCGTTGCCTCGTCACGCGGATTTGTAGTTGCACCGGCCAATGTGGGGATGTTCCGGCCCGGATCAATACGTGGCGCGGCCACCGGAAACGTCGAAGACGGCGGCGGTCGTGAACGAGCATTCTTCCGAGGCGATCCAGCAGATCAGCGCCGCCACTTCCTCGACCTCGCCAAAGCGCGCCATCGGAATCTTGGACAGCATGAAGTCGATGTGCTCCTGTTTCATCTGCTTGAAGATCGCTGTGCGCACAGCCGCCGGCGTCACGCAATTCACCGTCACCTTGGTCTTGGCCAGTTCCTTGCCGAGCGACTTGGTCAGCCCGATCACGGCGGCTTTGGACGTGCTGTAGGCGGAAGCGTTGGGATTGCCTTCCTTGCCAGCGATCGAGGCGATGTTGACGATGCGGCCATAATTGCGTTCCAGCATGTGCGGCACCAGCGCCTTGTTGCAGTAGAAGACGCCGTTGATGTTGATGTCGATGACCTTCTGCCAATCCTCGGTCGAATAGGCCCAGGTTGTCATGTTCGGCCCGGTGATGGCCGCGCTGGTCACCAGAATGTCGACGCCGCCAAGCGCTTCGATCGTCCTTGCGGCGGCGCCTTCGACGCCGGCGGCATCGGCGACGTCAATGGCGACACCATGCAGGCCAGGGATGAGAGTTTTCGCCTGTTCGATCTGGGCCGGATCACGGTCCCAGACGCAGACGCGCCCGCCTTCCTCGACGATCCGTTGCGCGACCGCCAGGCCGATGCCCGAGGCTCCGCCGGTGATGACGGCTGCCCGGCCAGCGAAGCGTCCCGCGAAGTTCGGCATCTGGTCTTTCTCCCAATCGGTGGCGAATGTGAAGTCAACGGCAACCAAATTCAAGGCGGGATCGGGCTCGCCGAACGGGATATTGGTAGGCCAGCAGGGGTGCTATCGGTGCTGAAAGAACTGCAAAAACAGCTCCCGCTCGGTGGTGATGTCGAGCTTTTCATAGATGCGCCGGCGGTGGTTCTTGACGGTCCCGACGGTGATGCCGAGACGCTCGGCGATGTTGGCTGTCGGATGGCCGGCGAGGACCAGCTGCACCAGTTCCCGCTCGCGCAGCGAAAGTTCCGGCCACAGGCTTTCATTGACTTCGAGGGCACGCAGCCCTGGGGCTCCACTGGCGGTGTTCCTGTGCTCGGATCTGGCCACGGGCATCACCATGGAAAACATCCAGATCACCGGCGGAGCACTGTGGTAGCGTTCTCGTTGCTGATCCAGGCGGCTGTCGCGGGACGGACCACCGGCTGCTCTCTCGCCGTCCGCTAGAGTAATTCCAGGAAAAGTGTGAACGGTTTTCCGTCCGGAATAGCGTCAAAACAAAGAGTTAGAGCGGTTCGCGGTTTCCGTGAAACGGTGAACTGCTCTGATGTAAGACAAGGTGACCGGATTTGCCATTGAGCATGCGGTGCGATAGGTTATATTGCACTGCACAATGGAGATGCCGTTTATTGCACGCCCCTCTTTGCGGATATGCCGGCTGGCCTGCCGCCTGCCGGATTTGCTGGTCTTGGGCCGCGCCGACCGGACTCTGAGATGAAAATTCCAAAGTCCCTGCTGGTCGATCCCGAGAAGAACTCGGTCTACGGCGCTTTTGCCGTTGCCGTTTCGATCTGGGCGTTCTCCTATTCCGTCATTTTCGGCCAGGTGCTGATCCTGGCCTACTATGCCGTCTGGCTTCCGCTCATCCTGGTCGACTACCGGCGCTTCCTGCGCCAACTCTCCAGCGCCTGGCTGCCGCTGCTGTTCGCGGCCTATATCTGTTTTTCCATCTTCTGGTCGCAGGCGCCCGGCGTCACCGCCAGAACGGCGGTCCAGTATCTCTCCCACATCGCCTGCGCCTACGTCGCGGCGCGTACCGTCAGCGTGCGCACCCTGACCCTCGGCGCCCTGGTCGGGATTTTCTTCGTCATGCTCTATTCGCTCAAGGTCGGGGCCTATTCCGAGGACGTCCTTGACGGCACCTACAATTTCGTCGGCGCTTTTGCCTCCAAGAACCAGATCGGCTTCGTCGGCTCGCTCGGCATCTATTTCTCCGTGGTGTTCCTCGCTTTCCTGCGGCGTGGCCGGCTGAGTTTCATCCTGACCGTGCCTGTCGTGCTGTTGTCGGCCTACCTGCTGGTCATTTCGCATTCCGCCACGTCGATGGCCTCGATACCGGCGGTCCTGGCGCTGATCGCGCTTCTTGCCATGACCAAGCTTTTGTCACGACGCTATCGTCGGGTGATCTTCCTGGTCGGCGCCGGCCTGATCGTGGTGGTGGCCGTTGTAGCCCTCAATCTCGGGCTCATGGACTTCGTGCTTGGCCTCTTCGGCAAGGATTCGACGCTCACCGGGCGGACCTATCTGTGGGAGCAGGGCTGGAACGCCGCGCAGCGCTCGCCGATCCTCGGCGTCGGCTATGCCGCCTATTGGGTGCAGGGCTTTGCCGAGGCCGAGCGGCTGTGGAATGAATTCTACATCACCACCCGCACCGGCTTCCACTTCCACAACACCTATGTCGAGGCGCTTGTCGAACTCGGCTTTACCGGTGCGGTGATGATCTCGCTGATCATGCTGCGAACGCTCTACGGCCATGTCTCGACGGTGATTTTCAAGGCATGGCAGGCCGAATCGGTGGTGCTGTTCGGCGTGATGGTGTTGCTGCTCATCCGCTCCTTTGTCGAGGTCGAGGTCCTCAACCCCTACATTATGGGCTCCTTCCTGATGTATTTCAGCTACTTCAAGCTGGCACGGCTGCCGGTCACCCGCACGCGCTGGTCGCCGGCCTTCGAGCCGGCGGATGCGGCGGCAAGGGGCGAGCCGGCCTGGCCCCGGCATGTCGGCCGTCCGGCTGCAGCCGATCCATCATGAGCCCATCCACGTTGCCCAAAGACGCATAGCGCCTTGCGGCAACGAGACATTCCCGTCCTTCGAGGCGGCGCGCTCTGGAGCAATTCCAGGAAAAGTGTGAGCGGTTTTTCCGGGAAAAGAGCGTGGCGGTTTCCCTTGGGAATTGCGTCGGAACAAAGAGATGGAACGGCTCGCCGTTTCCGTGAAACGGTGAAACGCCCTATCATTTCGCGGCCTGGATCGCTCATCATGGCAAAACCTCCACCAGACGGGCCTGGTGGAGGTTTGGAACTCGTTGTGCGATGGATCGGAGCGGCTGGATCGCGCCGAAGTCCGCGACCTATTGGCTGGCCAGCGGTGCCAGCTTGACCTTGATCACGTCGCCGGGCAGCACCGGTGTTTCTTCTTTCGCCGCGATTTCGCTGGTCTTGCCGTCGACATTGCGCACCAGCGAATAAAGCAGGGTAGGCTGCTGGCCATTGGTGATGGCGGCCGTCGTCGCGGGATCGCTGGCCTGGGCTATCAGGCCTTTCTGCATGTTCACCTTCAGCGCGGCCTCGTTCAGGTCGGCTTCGGTCTGCTGCCGGTCGGCGGCGAGGCTCGAGCTCAACGTGTTCTGGGCATCGATGGCATCCTGCGTCGCCTTGCTGATCGACTGCTTGGCGGTGAGAATGGCCGTCTCGTAGTCGAGGATCTTGCCCTGCAGGTCGGTGACGGACTGCTGCGAATCCAGCAGTCGCGCATTGGCGACCAGTCCCTTCTGCGCCAGCGGACCGATGCTGGTGAGCTGCTGCTGCGCCAGGTCGACCTGCTTCTGCTGGTTGACGATCTTCTTCTGCAGTGATTCGATTTCGGACTGAAGGACACTCTTGAGATCGTCGAGCGCCTCGAGCTTCAGCTTCAGCGCCTTCTGATCTGCGGTCAGGATCGTCATTTCGTCGGCGACGATGGTCGGCAGCCGCGGATCGCCCTCGACCTCTTTGGGCGCTTCGAAACTTGCCTTGCCGGCCAGATCGGCATCGATGCGGGCGCGCCTGACGAGCAGCCGGACGCGCTGGTCGTCGGAGATATCGAAATTGCCCTTGGCGGTGACCAGGTCCTTGCCGAGCTGGGGACCGTAATCGGCGCTGCGCCTGATGCCGCCGGCGACGCTGATCGCTTTCAGCACCGTCAGTTCGGGCACAAAAGGAAACTGGCCGGGATTCTGCACTTCGCCCGAAATATAGAAGGGCCGGAACTGCGCCATCTCGACCGAGGCCTCGGGCTTGTCCGACAGAGCGAGCTTGTGCTGCAGTGCCTCGCCGATTGCCGCCGCGACCTCCGCCGTGGTCTTGCCGGCCGCCGGCAACTCGCCGACGAAAGGCACCGACAGCGTGCCGGCCGGGCCGATCGTGTATTCGCCGTTCACCGCCGACCAGTCACGGAACGTGCCTTCGACGGTCTGCCATTCGGCTATACGGATGTTGAGTTTGTCCTGCGAGCCGAGCTGGTATTCGCCTGAGATGGCGACCTGGGGAAGAAAAGCGAGCGACATCGCAAGGCAGGTGGCCATAAGCCGAGAGCGGCCGGAAAAGCGGCCGCTGCCAAAAGCTTCGAACATGTCTTTTTTCAACTGAACGTTCCGATCCGTTTTAGCCCCATCGCCCGATGAGCTTGCCGCCGGATGCCTGGTCCCGGCGTCCGGTCAGTAGGAGCCGCGTGACATCCAGACGGCCGGCACGGTCTTGATGATGATGCGCACGTCGCCGAACAGCGACCAGTTCTCGACATAGTGGCGGTCGAAGGCGACGCGGCTGTCGTAGGAGACGTCGTTGCGGCCGCTGACCTGCCACAGGCCGGTCAGGCCGGGCCGCGACTTCAGATAGTAGACCGCGGCGCTGCCGTAGATTTCCAGCTCGTCGCGCACCACCGGGCGAGGCCCGACAAGGCTCATATCGCCCTGCAGGATGTTGATGATCTGCGGCAATTCGTCGAGGCTGAGCTTCCGCAACACCGCGCCGACACGGGTGACGCGCGGATCGTTCTTCAGCTTGCGGGTCGCTATCCATTCCGCATTGGCCTCCGGATTGGTGGCGAGATAGGCGGCCAGCACCTTGTCACCGTCCGGAACCATGGTGCGGAATTTCAGGCACGGAAAAATCCGTCCGCCGCGCCCGATTCGCCGATGGCCGTAGAAAATCGATCCACCGTCGGAAAATTTGACCAGCAGCGCTACCATGATGAACAGCGGGCTGAGCGCGATCAGACCAACCAGTGAACCGACAATATCGAAGCTGCGCTTGATGAGGCCGCCGATAGGCGGCGGAAAATCGGTGTCAGCCTGCGAAAAGCCCGCCGTGGCCGACTTGGCAATATCCCTCATGCGGAAACTCCATGCGTTGAACGAATGGTTCACCACACGATACCAAAAAAATGTTGCAGCGCAACACACAATTTCCCGGGCCACTGAAATAGTCACGTCATGAATTGACTAAATAATAAGCTAGCGATGCACATTTTTCAGGATGTTTAGCACAATTGTGACAATAAATGGGCAAGCGTAAAAAAATGCAGCCCTTTTCGCGGCGAATCTGGGGCAAGGCGTTCTCGCAGGCCCGGAATGGTACATATTAGAGCTTTAGGAAGGCGCAAAGTTCCCGACTATTAACATAAAATACTACATAATATTGGGAATTGTACTGAAACGGGTCGGCGGCTGCAGGTTGAGTGAATTGCGGTGGTGTGCGTTGCAGCATGCCAGAGTCGATCGCGCAAGCTCAATCAAAAATATGTGCGGTTGCCCTTGCCGCCTTCTGCTCGCCTTAATAGAATTGCAAATTATACCTGTCAGAGTGGCGACAGGTTGAAAGGCCGGAAGCAACCGGCCGATAGCGGGCACCTCTACAAGCCCGCATGACAAGGGACGGCGCTCGGGTGGGGCTATCGTTTGATATAACCCGGGCCGGTTTATGGGCTGTTGGGTATGTCGCTTCCAAAATTCATCGTTGGGATGATTTTCGCTCTTGCAATCGTCGTCGCCTGGTCATGGCTTGGCGGCGCTTCGCTGGGCATGACGCTGATGCGCGTCATCATCTGTGCCGGTATCATCCAGGCCGGCTATTTCGTCCTCGTCTATGCCATGATCGCCAGGAGTGCGCCGACGCAAGCCGACAGGCTGCGCGAAGCTGAGAGAAAGCTGAGTGCGCCCGACGTGACCGAAGGCGAGAAGCTGGGCAACGCCCGGCGCAGCCTACATTAGCTCCTGCAAAGGTATCCGCGGCCTCAGGCCACATCGGCGGGTTCGGTTTCCGATTGTTCCCCCGACAGCATCCTCGACAGCCGGCTCGCCGGCTTGGCCTTCAGCCGCTGATACTGGCCGACCTCCACGATACGGCCGTCTTCCATCGCCACCACCCAGTCGGCGAAGGCGATCATCGATGGCCGGTGCGCGATGGTCAGGATGGTCATCGCGCCGCGCAAGCCGTCGATCGACCGGGCGATCAGCGACTGGTTCTGCCAGTCGAGCGCGCTGGTCGCCTCATCGAGGATGAGCAGCGACGGCTTGCGCAGCAGCGCACGCGCCAGCGCAATGCGTTGGCGCTCGCCGCCGGAGAGCCGCACGCCGCGGTCGCCGACCACCGTCTTGAGCTGCAGGTCGAGCCGTTCGACGAAGTCACCGGCATGAGCGGCGCGCAGCGCGATCCACAGATCGTCGTCGCTGGCCTGCGGCGCGGCAAGGCGCAGGTTCGCCGCGATCGTGTCATGCAGCAGGAACACGTCCTGCGGCACATAGGCCACCTGATCACGCCAGCGCCGGCGATTGCCGGCATCGATGTCGACGCCGTCGACCAGGATCTTGCCGGCGGTCGGCTCGAGCAGGCCGAGCAGCATGTCGGCGATCGTGCTCTTGCCCGATCCCGAGGGGCCGATCAGGGCGGTGACTTTTCCGGCAGGGAGACCGAAGGTGATGTCGCTCACCACTGCCTTGCCGGAGCCGTCGTCGTAGCCGAAGGAGACGCCGCGAATGTTCAGCCCGGTATCGAGCGACAGCTTGCCGGCATCCCCGGATTCGGCATGGCCGGGTTCGCGCTCGGCGTCGAAACGGGCCTGCAGGCTGCGCATGGCCGTATAGGCAGGCAGGTTGATCAGCACCTGCTGGGCCTGCGTCTGCATGTCCATGAAGCGCGGCGCGATGCGCATGAAGACGAGAAGCAGAACGACAATCTCGGCCAGCGACAGGTTGAAGCGGACCAGCGCCACATAGATGAACAGGCTGAGGCCTACCACGCTCGCCACCTGGAACACCGCGGTGCCGATCGAGCTGTTGCGCACATAGTCGATATTGTCGGCCTTCATCTTTTCCAACGTCGACCGCAACTGCGCGAAATAGCTGGCCTCGACATTCAGGCTCTTGGCCACCTTGATGCCGCCGAGGAACTCCGAGACCGTGCGGTACTGATCCTGGCGATTGCTGGTCAGGACACGCCCGAAAGCGGTGGCGCGCGCGCGAAACGGCTGCAGCGCCATGAACATCACGATGCCGATGACGATCGCAAACGCCGTCATCACCGGCGAGATGAACATCGAGATCACGAGATAGCCCACCAAAAGCACCGCGATCTGCACCAGCATCAAAAGCGAGAAGGCGGCGCCCTGGACGCGATCGATGTCGCCGGTCAGGGCATGGTCGAGATCGGAGCTTCGCATGCGCGAGAACACGCCCCAGCGCGCCTTGCCGATGCTCTCGAACAGGTTCATGCGCAAACGGTTGACGAAATCGAAGAGAAGCCTGGCCATGTAGACCGACTTGAAGCGGTTGAATGCTGCCTGCACGGCAACGAGCCCGACCAGCGCGCACAGCACCGTCGTCAGTTGCAGCGTTCCCTCGGGCACCAGCCAGCGCACGAAATCATTGTTCGGCAAGCGGACCGCGAAATCCTGGTCGGCGCGCCCGACCAGGTGCAGCAGCGGCACAAGCAGCAGGATCGAAATGCCTTCCGTCAGGCTGCCGAGGATCAGGAACAGCAGTGCCGTCCAGGTCCGCCGCCCGCCGATCTGGGCGATGACGGCGCCGAACGCGGCGACATCGCGAAACAGCGACAGGCGAAGGATCGAAGATTTCGACATGATTGCGCTCACCGCCGCCGACGGCCGGCCGCCAGCTCTCCGGTCGTGAGGTCCGGGGCCGCCAGATCCCCGGCCGCCAGGTCGCCTTCGATCAGCGCCACGGCCTCGCCAATCCTGTCGAGGCCGGTCGGAACTTCCAGCCGGAACACGCCGATATGGTTAGCGATTGCTGAACATTGGCGAAGATGCAGCGCCGCGAAATCGCCAGGGAGCGCCGCGCGGCCGAACCGCGTCACATAGGAGAACTTGATGATCGCCGGCAGGGCGGCAATGCCGGGCAAGGGCGTGATCGCGGCCTTCGCACCGCGCTCGAGGACATAGATCCTGGTCGCCGGCACCATGCCGCCGGAGAAGGCGCCATGCAGGCGGTGCTGCATCTTCTCGATCGCCGGATGCACTTGCGGCCGCACCTCCGCCTGGCCAAGCGAGATCGCGGCCGCGGCGTCCGCGGCAAGCTTGATCTGGGGAAAGCCCGGAACGATCATCGGCGCGTCCGGCCTGGCGAGATCGAGCGCCACGACATCGTCGGTAAGCAGATGATGACCGGCCCGGATCATGGCGCTTGCCGTGGTCGATTTGCCGGCACCCTTGTCGCCCATGAAGATGGCTCCCCTGCCGGCCACCGCGATGGCGCTGGCATGCAGGACGAGCAGGCTGCGCTGGTGCAGCAGCAGCGCCATCACCGGCCCAAGCAATGGAAAGGCAAGCAGGGCGTCATCCACGCCGGGTGCCGGCTCGATGTCGATGCGGCTGGCATCGCTGATCAGGAAGGCGCCGACGGCATGCCAAGCCAGATATTGCCGGTCCGGCTCAAAGCGGAAGATCGTCGCGGCCTCGGACGAAGGCTTCGGCATGTCGATCGTGCCGATGGCGATCAGTATATCCGCCGCAGCCGGCTCCGCCGGCTCCAGCTCGGGCAGCGCCACGTCGGACGCCACGGTCAGGCCGTAAGCCCGGTAGTAGCGACGCTCCCTCGTGGTCCGGCCATGGGGGGGATCGCCGACATATGTGGCGAGCGGCTGGTTGCGCGGCATCATGCGGGGCTCCCGCCGTGCTGGACCTGCCGCAGCCACAACGACAGCGAGGCCGAACGCCAGACATACTGGACATCCAGCGGCGCTGCCTGATCGGGCTGGCGCAGCAGCCGCGCATAGGCGGCGCTCACCTGCGGCAGGTTGACATAGGGCGCGATACGGCCGGCATCCGAAACCAGCAGCTGTTGCAGGAGGTCGCGGTGGTTGCGCACCATGCCGTTGACGAGATTGGCGGTGAAATCGATCTTGTCGCGCCGCCACTGCACCGCTGCCGGCAGGATGCCCTCCATCGCCCGGCGCAACACGTAGCGGCCAAAGCCGTGGTTGAGTTTCTCCTCGCCCGGCAGCGCCAGGCAGAATTCGACCAGCGGCTTGTCCCAGAACGGATAGCGCGGCTCGACGCCGAAATTGGCAGCGGCCTTGTCGAGCACTTCGAAAGAGTGCGGCACATAGCCGTTGGACAGGATCCAGCGATGGCTGAGCGCGTCGCTGGCCTGGACGCCGGGCGGCATGTAGCCGGCCCGATGGAAGCGGTCGATCAGTTCGGTCCGCCTGGCCAGGTCCGGATTGATCAGGTCGCGCCAGCTGCGGCCGCGCTGCATTTGCGTGGGCTTGCGTATCCTGTTCAGGGCACGGTTCGCCAGCTGTCTCGCCTTGGCGATGCGCCAGGCCGGTCCGTAAAGGGTCAGGAACTGGAAATAAAGGCCGAGCGTGCTGTCGCCATAGGTGTTGGAGGCGCTGCGAACCTCGCGCCAAAGGTCCAGCCACCTTCCGCCATTGGCAAGCTCGTGCAGATGGCCATGTCCCTGTGAGACGACCTCGTCGCCGCCATGGCCGTCGAGCAGCACCTTGACGCCTTTCGCGGCAGCCGTCCGGTAGATGCCTCGGGTCAGCGTCAGGCCCGGCGCCAGGAAGGTGCCCTCCTGTTCCTCCAGCACCCGTTCGAACTCGGCGAAGGGCGCATAATTGCCGACGGGGATCAATGTCGGATCGGTCTTCTGCTGATCGAGCACCGCATCGATGAAGACCCGTTCGTCCATCGACGAGCCCTTCTCGAAAACCAGCGAAAAGGTCGGCAGCCTGGGTTTCCGCTCGGCGGCGTTCTGCAGGCCGGCGACACAGGCGATCGAGGAGGAATCGAGGCCGCCGCTCAGCATCGCGCCGACCGACGGGCTTCCGCGCATGCGATTGCGCACCGATTGCGAAAACAGATGCGCGAATTCCTCCGCCGCATCCGACCGCGGCGGTCGTGCCGACGGCTCGATCTGCCAGTATCGGCGCAGCACCACTTGTTGCGCGGTGACCGTCAGGCTGTGACGCGCCGGCAGGCTGAAGATATCGCTGTAGGGGGTGGATTGCGGGTCGTCGGGAAGCCCGGCCAGGAATCCCGAAATCCGATGCTCGCTGATGCGCGCGCCGACCCCGTCAAGCCCAAGCATAGGCCCGATCTCGGAGGCAAAGGCAAAACGCCGGTCCGCCGCGTGGTAGTAGAATGGCTTGACCCCGAAATGGTCGCGCGCGCAGAACAGCAGCTGCCGCTCGGCGTCCCAGATGGCAAAGGCGAAATCGCCCTGCAGATGCACGGGGCAGGCTTCGCCCCAGCGCAGATAGGCCCGCATCAGCAATACGGCGTCCGCAACCGACCTGTCGCGTATGCCAAGCCTCGCCATCAGCTCGTCGCGATTGTCCAGCCGGCAATCGGCGGTGATGGCGAGCTTGCCGCCGGCCATCGTCAGCGGGCCGGGGCCGGCTTCATCCGTGGTGTTGAGCCAGGCGTGGCCAAGGGCGACGGCGCTGTCCAGCCACCATGAATTTCCGTCGGGACCGCGATGGCGCATGCGGGCCAGCATCCGCTGGATATCGGTCGCCGCGTCCGCCGGCGCGTGTCCCCGGACCGCTTCAGCGTGTCCCCGGACCGCTTCAGCGTGCCCTCGGACCGCTACCGCGTGTCCCTGTCGCAGCAGGATTCCGGCCACGCCGCTCATCGGCTGCCGTGGTCGACCAGATGCGCGAAACCATCGACGGAGCCGCCAAGCACGACATGGTTGTCGCTGACCAGCCAGGCATGCGCCTTCAACTGCTCGCCCGTGCCGCGTTCGATGCCGATGCGGATGTTGGAGGCATTGCCCTGGCGCGCGAGAATGTATTGGCCCGAAAGCGCCTGGGTAAGGCAGGTGGCGCGCGGCACGAACCGTGCGGCCGCGGCAACCCCCCAGGCGACGAGCCGCAGTTCGCCCATGCTGGCGCACTGGCGCGCGTCGAGCCGGGTCACCATGCCGCGAACACGGTTGTAGGAAAACAAGGTCAGCCCCAGCCGGACGGTCGCGACCACCAGCAGGCAGTGACAGAGGAAAAGCGCTTCCGAGCCGCTCAGGGACAGGATCCTGGCCAATCCCCGGCCGGGCCGGCGTTTGGCAGGCCTCGGTCTTTGGTCCATCGCAGGTCTCTGCCGCGAGATCATGGCCTTCTGCGGAGCCTGCCTAGACAAGTGCCTCATTGTGCAGCCTCGCAAGTCCGTTTTCGGCGAAGCCCTTAAGCAAGGCGTCGACGTCAGCCTTGCAGCGCTCGGCGTCGACATTGTAGCGCGCAAGCACGGCGCCGCGGATATCGGCGATCGACTTCGGCTCCTGGATCTGCTCCCAGATGAACGCACCGACGCTGTTGAGGCTGTAATAGATATTGGATTTCAGGTTGAGAAGCGCCAGGCCATCGCGGAATTCACAGGCCACCGCATCCCCGGTGGCACTTACGCAATCGTGCTCGGATGGGTTCCAGTTCATGCCAAAACCTCGTTAGCAACACACGGTCTACGCGTCGTCATTTCAAAAAGCGGAAAGTCGGGGATCTTCATCCCCGGCTCCATTTGCGGTCTTCAATCCTGGAGGCCCAACGTCACTCCTCCAGAACCAAGCTAGTCTCAGGAGAACGTCAGATCGCCAATCGGGGTGTGCGCCGGAAACGACGCGTCGATTGCCGTGCTGCCGCCACCGCCCTGGGTAATGGTTTCGATCGAACCATGGACCGTCAGGCTTGGCGTTTCGTACTCATGCTTTTCAACATTCTGTTCCATTTTACTCTCCACTGAGGACTGGAAACGGCCTGTCGAGTGCCGTCAGCACTTTCATGCTGCGATGCAATAGCTGCATAGCAACATTTATGAGTCAAGCCTGATTTACTTCTGGTTAATCAATTACGGGTTGCGGACGTCACCATGCGTGTGCGGAATGCTCAAGATTCCGCCTTTGTCGAGGTGAAGTTCGATGCAGTCTGCCTTCAGCACGGGCGATTCTTTAAGCAATTGAATTTGCTTGCATAAAAAGTTCATGGCGATGATGCTTTTTTAGGCTTGTCTAAAATAATGGATTCTTGTTAGCCAGCTGGGTGTCGATGATCAGCTGCAGCGCCACGATTGCGTCGGAATTTCAGCCGAATGTTGCGCCGCATCGAGGAAGCGCGGCAAACGCTCTGGTTGCAAAATTTCGCACTGCGAAAGGAAAGACTTTACGGCGTCCAGGTTTTTGAGGATGCTTTGTTTCGCACTTGCAGCATAAACGCCGTGCAAACCGCATTTTGGAGACCATGCGCTCAATGGCCTTGCCGGAAAGTTCCTATGAACGACTGCGCGCCGCCGACTGTGCCGACGAGATTGCCTATGTGCAGGCCTGCCTGCGGTTGTATTTCTCAGGCGCGGCGGCTCTGGCCGGCAATGTGTCGACGCCGAGCCTTTCCGCCGCCGCCGTCGCCGATATCGCCAGGCTGAACAAGGTCGCCACCTTCATTTTGAAAGCGCTGTCGCGCGCCCCGGCCACCGAAAGGCCCGCCGAACTTTTCCAATGGCTCGACACCTATCGCCGGCGGACGGTGTCGATGAACGCCGCCTGTCTCATGGATTCGATGGCGATCCATCGGGCGCTGCGCGACAGGCAGATCGATTTCGTCTTTCTCAAAGGTCCCTTCCAGCAGCATCTGCTCTATGACGACCATTTCATGAAGCCTTCGGGCGATGTCGACATCCTGGTTTCCCCGTCCGGATTCACGAAAGCACGCAATGCGCTGCGCTCGATCGGCTATGAGGTCTCAGGCAAGTCACGCTCCCTCTGGTGGGTCCGCTTCCTTGGCGAGCAGCACATGATCCGTGGCAACGGGCCGTCCACGGTCGACCTTCATTACCGCCTCCAGCAGCCCGGCTCGCCCAGTCCGCGCGATGCCGACGGTTTCCTGCGGCGCAAGCGGCTGGTCGAGATCACCGGCACCGAAGTGCCGTTCACGTCGGCCGCCGACACGTTGATGCTGTCCTGCATCAGCGTCGCCAAGGCACTGTTCAACCGCGAACCCTGTGCCGGCTATGTCTGCGATATCAGGGCCAGCGCCAACCGTCTTGGCGAGGCCGATCAGCAGCGTGTGCTGGATGCAGCGGTGAGCCAGGGGCTGGACGACACGTTGCTGCTCGGCCTGCGCGCCGCCGATGTGCTGCTGGGCGCCACCGGCACGCTTCTGTCGGAGCGGGCCAAGCCGGTCTTGTCGCGCATCGGCAACGAGGACCTGCTCAACATGGTCATCGCGCCATGGCTGTCATCCTTGCGGTGGCCGCAGCGGCGAACGGTGTTGTGGGAATTGTGCGGCAGGGCTCCCGTCCGCTACCTGGCCGAAGCCGGCTGGGCAGCGTCGGCGGATATCAGCCGCCGCATCTTCGAGCGGCCGGCCAGCCCGTGATGGCGGTGGTGTTGCAATACGTACAGGGCGAGGGCAAATCGGAACCTGTGCAAGAGGCTAACCCATGTCGATGACGAAATCAGAGGTCTGCGTGATCATCGCGGCCAAAAACGCGGCACGCACGATCGCGGTCGCCATCGCGTCCGCATTGCGCGAACCCGAGGTGGCGGAGGTCGTTGTCGTCGACGACGGCTCTACCGACAATACGGCCGAGGTCGCCCGCGCCGCCGACGACGGCAGCGGCCGGCTCAAGGTCATGCGCCTTGAGGTCAATCGTGGCCCCTCCTTCGCGCGCAATGCCGCGATCGCCGGTTCGAAAGCGCCGTTCATCAGTATTCTGGATGCCGACGACTTCTTCCTCGGGGGCCGGTTCCGCAATCTGTTTGCCGCCGCCGACTGGGATTTCGCGGCCGACAACATCATGCTCATCAGGGATGATGCGACTGATGACGCGACCAAGATCGTCGCTCCGGATTTTGCCGCCGATCCGGAATTCCTCGACTTCGAGCGCTTCGTCGACGGCAACATCTCCAGGCGCCGCGTGCAAAGAGGCGAGCTTGGCTTCTTGAAGCCGGTGATCAGCCGCGCCTTCCTCGATCGGCACCGATTGCGCTACGACGAAAGCCTGCGGCTGGGCGAGGACTACGAACTCTACGCCCGCGCGGTCGCCCACGGCGCGCGGTTCAAGGTCATCCGTTCCTGCGGCTACGGTGCCATCGTACGTGCTGATTCGCTCAGCGGCCGTCACAAGACGCAGGATCTGAAGCGGCTGGCCGATGCCGATCTGGCGCTGTTGGCGATAGACAGCCTGCCGGAAGGCTCCAAGGCGGTGCTGCGGCGGCACGAGCGGCATGTGCGCGACAAATACCGGCTGCGCAATTTCCTTGACGTGAAGGCCGAGCGCGGGCTGGCCTCGGCCGCGGCCTACGCCTTTGCAAGTCAATCCAACCTGGTCCCCATCGTCCAGGGCGTGGCCTCCGACAAGCTGGAGGCGCTGTTTCGGCGCGTTGGCCTTGTGTCCAGGCAAAAGCGCGTGCCGCCGTTGCGTTTCCTGATGGCCGGGACCAGTGCAGGCAAGGAGCGGTAAGGGGCGCCCGCGTCACCCCTCAAACAGCATTCGCATTGTGCAAACCATTTCCAGTGGATTTAAGAGTTTACGAATTGGGTGGTTGCCTCACGGCTCCGACGATGGCAGTCTATGTTGCGGTGCAGCAAATCGAACGACCAACCGAACTGGCCCCCGATCGGATTGGTCCGACGTCTCTCCCGTCAAAGGAGTTGGACGATGCGGTACGAGCTTTTCAGCCCTGCTTGCGGGGATCGGCCAGTGGTCGGCAGTAAGCCGGCGATGACAGGAATTTAAGCCCATGGCCTCGATATTTGGCTTCAGATCAAGGGATCCTGCCCGCGACCGGCAGGCCGACATCGCCCGCCTCGACCGGCTGGCGAAACTGTTCGAGCAGATCTCCGCCGAGATCGCAGCCGAGAAAACGGGCCTGGAGAGCCGCTACCGCAAGACGGCGACCAACGCGGCCTTTCTCGTCGAAGCCATGGAAAACGGCTCCGCTTCCGAGAAGCGCTCATCCGAAGTCAGCGCGCTGACGCAATCGATCCTGAATTGCGAGCGCCGCATCGCGGCACTGTCGCGCCAGCACAGTTTGATGAAGGAACTGCGTCATTCGCTCGATATGGTCTTCGACGCGGGTGGGGAGTCCAATTCGGCCGCCACGGCGGATTTCGCCAGGCCCGCGGGCGCGAGCCGGGCGTGAGACTACTTCAAAGGCATGATGCAAGCTTCAAAGCTATGATGCAGGACAGGAGAGGGATTTCTGGGGGCTCGAAAAGGAGGCCAAGGTTGGCCCGTTTGGAAGCGGTTCAAACGTCGACTTTGGGTTGGGGACGCACAGCACAAAGGTGAGTTTGGTATGAATTTAGATCCGAAAACCACGTCCACGACAGCAATTGCCGCAACCTCCGTCGCGCATGAGATCCGGCAAGGCGACCTGCGGCGGTTGGGCTTGATCGGCGGATTGCTGCTGGCTGCTCTCGGCAGCCTCTTTGCGACTCCATCCCATGCGCAGGATATCCAGTCCGCTCCCTCTTTCGTCGATGATTTCAAGAGCTTCGACAAGTCTCGCTGGTATGTCTCCGACGGCTGGAGCAACGGCAGCCACCAGAATTGCACTTGGTCGAAGGGGCTGGTCGAGCTTTCAGACGGTGTGCTGTCGCTCGGCTTCGGAAAACAGAAGCTGAAGGATCGCGAGTTCGCCTGCGGCGAGATCCAGACCAAGCAGCGCTTTGGTTATGGCACCTATGAGGCGCGGCTGAAGACCGACACCGGTTCCGGCCTCAACGCGGCCTTCTTCACCTATATCGGCCCGTCGGACAAGCAGCCCTGGGACGAGATCGACTTCGAGATCCTGACCAAGGACACCTCCAAGGTGCAGGTCAACGCCTATATCGACGGTAAGGGCAAGAACGAGAAGCTGGTCGAGGTGCCGGGCGGCACCGACAAGGCCTTCAACGACTACGCCTTCGTCTGGGAGAAGGACAGTTTGCGCTGGTACGTCAACGGCCAGCTGGTGAACACCATCACCGACCCGGCGAAGCTGCCCAGCCACGCGCAGAAGATCTTCTTCAGCCTTTGGGGCAGCGACACCATGAAGGGTTGGATGGGCGCCTTCGCGGATCCGGGCCGCAAGCTTTCGCTGCAGGTCGAACGCGTTGCCTTCACCGCGCTCGGCGAGCCATGCCAGTTTCCGGAATCGCTCGTATGCAGCGTAAAAGAGTTGGGAAAGACGAATTGAACCGGCCGGACCGAGAACGGGTCGCGGCCATGGATGGGAATGAAACCGAATGAACTTGACGGTGTTTGGAATTGGCTATGTCGGCCTCGTGCAGGCGGCGGTGCTTGCCGAGGTTGGCCACCAGGTGGTTTGCGTCGACATCGACGAAAGCAAGGTGGAGCGCCTCAACCAGGGCTTCGTCCCGATCTTCGAGCCAGGCCTCGAAAGCATCGTCAGGGAGAATCATGCCGCCGGCCGCATCAAATTCACCACCGATGCCGCCGCCGCCGTCCGGCACGGTGAAATCCAGATGATCGCGGTCGGCACGCCGCCCGGCGAGGACGGCTCGGCCGACCTCAAATACGTGCTGGCGGTCGCCGAGACCATCGGCCGCGAGATGGATAGCGCCAAGATCGTCGTCGGCAAGTCGACCGTGCCGGTCGGTACCTGCGAAAAGGTGAAAGCCAGGATCGCCGAGACGCTGAAGAAGAGAGGGCGTGAGGATCTTGCCTTCGACGTCGCCTCCAATCCCGAATTCCTCAAGGAAGGCTCGGCCGTCGCCGATTGCATGAAGCCCGACCGTATCATCGTCGGCACCTCGAGCGAGGAGACCGAGGTGGTGATGCGTGAGCTTTACGCGCCCTTCAACCGCAACCACGAAAAGATGATCGTGATGGACGTGCGCAGCGCCGAATTCACGAAATACGCCGCCAACTGCATGCTGGCCACCAAGATCAGCTTCATGAACGAGATGGCCAATCTGGCCGAGCAGCTCGGCGCCGACATCGAGGAGGTGCGCAAGGGCATCGGCAGCGATCCGCGCATCGGCTACCACTTCATTTATCCGGGTCTCGGCTATGGCGGCTCGTGCTTTCCCAAGGACGTCCGCGCCCTGATCAAGACCGCCGAGGGCGTCAAGTTCGACGCCAAGCTGCTGCGCGCCGTCGAGGAACGCAACAATGACCAGAAATCCGTGCTGTTCGACAAGGTGAACCGCTATTTCAAGGGCAGTCTCAAGGGCAAGACCTTTGCGCTGTGGGGCCTGGCCTTCAAGCCCAACACCGACGACATGCGCGAGGCGCCGGCACGCGTCCTGATGGAAGCGCTGTGGAAGGCCGGCGCGACCGTACAGGCTTATGATCCGGAGGCGATGCAGGAATGCCAGGCCATTTACGGCCTGCGCGACGACCTGCTGCTGTGCGGCACCAAGGAAGCGGCCTTGCGCGGCGCCGATGCGCTGCTCATCGCCACCGAATGGAAGAGCTTTCGCGCCCCGTCCTTCGACGCGTTGAAGGACGCGCTGACCACGCCGGTCATCTTCGACGGCCGCAATCTCTATGACCCCAAGGTCGTGGCGCGCCACGGCATCGAATATCACTCGATCGGCAGAATGGCGGCATGAGAGCGACCGCGGGAAGCAAGCGGAATTTGGCATACGCGCCCGGCGCGGAAAGGAGTTGCGGCTGATGGTGCTGGACGTAAAGCCAGAGCAAATCACCAAGGATCATTTCGATCTCATCGCGATCGGTTCCGGTTTCGGTTCGACCTTCTTCCTGCACGAATTCGCCATGCGGCGTAAGGCGCGCATCCTGATCCTGGAATGGGGTCGGCACAACACGCATGAATGGCAGCTCGCCCAGAACGCCAACACCGACATCGACGACGAGTCGACATACAAGACCAACTCCGACAAGCCGTGGAATTACACGATCGGACTGGGTGGCGGGACCAACTGCTGGTTCGCCCAGACGCCGAGGTTCCATCCCAATGACTTCAGGCTGAAAAGCACCTATGGCGTCGGCAATGACTGGCCGATCAGCTATGACGACGTCGAGCCATTCTACTGCGATGCCGAAGAGATCATGTCGATCTCCGGCGATCCCGACATGGCGGCGATGCTGCCGCGCTCGAAACCGTTTCCGCAGCCGCCGCATCGCATGTCGACGCCGGACAAGATGATGAAGGTGGCCCAGCCCGGCCAGCATTTCGTCATGCCGACCGCTCGCGCCCGGGTCCCGACCGCGCAGCGCACCTCGTGCTGTGCCAATCTGCGCTGCTGGCTGTGCCCGGTCGACGCGAAATTCACCGCCAACAATGGCCTGATGCATGTCTTCGAGCATCCCGACGTTTCGGTCTGCCTCGGTGCGGAAGTGCGCAGGCTCGATCAGGTCGGCGGCGCGGTCCGTTCGGTCACCTTCGTTCATGACGGCAAGGAGTATCAGGTCAGCGGCGACCTTTTCATTCTCGGCGCCAACGCCATCCAGAGCGCGGCGATCATGCTGCGCTCCGGCCTGGGAGACGAATTCGTCGGGCGCGGCCTGCATGAATCCTATGGCTGGAATTTCGAGGTCTATCTCGACGGCGTCGACAATTTCGACGGCAGCACCATCACCACCGGCCTGAATTTTGGCCTCTATGACGGTCCGCACCGGTCCGAGCATGCGGCGGCACTGGTCTATTTCGAAAACCGCTGGCAGCACGGGATGCGCGCCGAGCAGGGGCGGTTGCGCCAGACGCTGCCGCTGGTCGTGGTCACCGAAAACCTGCTCGATCACGAGAATTTCGTCACCCTCGACAAGGACGACAATGCCTTCGTCTCCTTCAAGGCACCGTCGGACTATGCGGTCAAGGGCATGGCCCGGGCGCTGGACAAATTGCCGGCGCTGCTTGCCCCGCTGCCGGTCGAGCGGCTCTTCGACCGCGGCATCCGGCCAACGGAATCGCATGTCCAGGGTACGCTGAGGATGGGTACCGGCCCGGCTGATTCGGTGATCGACAGCAACATGATCCATCACCGGTTGAGAAACCTGGTTGTCGTCGGAACCAGCACCTATCCGAGCTGCTCCTGCGCCAACCCAAGCCTGACCGCGGCGGCTTTGTCCCTGCGGGCGGCGAGCCGGATCGCGTGAGAGGAGCGGCCCGATGATCGAAGTCACACGGCGTTCCGCACTGGCCATCCTGGCGGGTGGCGTTGCCTCGACGGGCGTTGCCTACGCCGCCGTCTCCTCGTTTTCGGACGAGGATCTGGTTCGCGTCACGCTCGAAAAATATCTCGGCAGGCTGAATATGCGCATCGAGCACCTGCAGCAGTTCGTGCTGGAGTTCCGCAACCGCAATCCCTGGATCTTTCCGAGCGAGAAATTGAGCGACGCAGTCACTCTGGCCGAGGAGCTCAAACTGGGCGCCGTCCGCCGTCTGCTGCCCCATGAAAAGCGGGAAGATCTGGTACATTTCGACCGCTGGGTCATCGCCGAATTCCATATGCTGACGGACTACGCCTGGCGCAGTTCGCCTGACGATCCGATCCGGTTCACCGGATGGCACTCATGTACCAATCCGTTCGCGACGCTTGACCCGCCAAAGAGCGCGTGAGGCGCTTTCGACACGGCGAAAAGACAGGAGCCACGACCATGAAAGTTCTTTTTGCAGGCGGCAACGGCTACCCGCCGGAGTTCAGCGGCGGCGTTCAGTCGAGCACGCATCATCTGGCCGAACAGCTGATCGAGCACGGTCATGAGGCCGCGGTGCTTGCCGCCCTCTTCGGCGACGGCGTCTTCGGCTTGAAGGCGCGTGCCAAGATGAAGCTGTTGCGCCAGCCTGCGGTCGTCGACAGTTTTCCCGGCTACCCGGTGATCCGGGCGTGGTTTCCCTGGCAAGCAGCGGGTTTTGCCGTCAAGAAACTGAGGCCGGACGTGGCGGTGGTTCAGTGCCACAAATCGGTGCCCCTCGGCAAAGCGCTGAAGGCCGAGGGCGTGCCGCTGGTCGTCTATCTCAGAAATGTCGAGTTCCACGAGTTGGGCGGCGATTTGCGCGAACTGGGTTCCGCGCTCTACATCGCCAATTCGGAGTTCACCGCGCGCACCTACAAGCGGGAATTCGGCATCGAGGCGACAGTGATCCCGCCGACCATCAACCCGACGCAGTACAGCACGCCGACCACGGGCCAATTCGTCACGCTGATCAACCCCTATGAGGAAAAGGGCTTCGAACTGGCGGTCCGCATCGCCGGCGCCTGCCCGGAAATCCCGTTCCTGTTCGTCGAAAGCTGGAAGCTGGACGACGACCACCGCGCGCGCATCGAGGAGACGATCGCGCCGCTCGGCAACGTCACGCTGGAGAGCCGCACCAACGACATGAAGACGGTCTATGGCCGCACCAGGATCCTCCTTGCGCCCTCGAAATGGGAGGAGGCCTGGGGCCGAGTCGCGTCCGAGGCCCATTGCAGCGGCATCCCGGTCGTCGGTTCGCGGCGCGGTGGCCTGCCCGAAGCCATCGGCCCCGGCGGCACGGTACTCGACTACGATGCTCCGCTCATCGACTGGGTCGCGGCTGTCAGGCAGCTGTGGAACGATAACAAGGAATATGAACGGGTTTCAAACGTGGCGCGCGGCTTCGCGGCGCGTCCGGAGCTCGATCCGGACCGCCAGTTCGTCACCTTCTTCTCTATCCTGGATAGGGCGGTTCAGCAGCGGGCGCGCCAGGCGGCGTAGCCGGCGCTCAGAAAGCCAGCCGATCAGGCCGGGCGCTTGACCCGGCTTTTCAGCGTCTCGTAGCCGCGGGCGCCGAGCAGGGCGCGGGCCAGGGCCTTGGCGGCGCCCTTGCGGCCTTGCTGCGAGTTGATCTGCCGCAGCCTTGCCGGCAGATTGCGCGCGGCTTGGCCGAGCGCCGGCAGCGACAGCGCATCGGGGAAGCTCACCATATGGGTTTCGACGCACAGCACCGGCTTGCCCGACAGCTCCGTGATCTTCAGCGCCTGCGCATGCTCGCTTTCGATGAACAGGATAGCGTTGGATTTGCGGTAGAAATCAGCCTTGAAACTGCCATGCGCGCCGAGCCGCTGGCGCTCCGCCTTGCTCGGCAGGTCGAGCATGATCAGTTGGTCGTACACGATCCCATTCTTGGCCAGCCACGCCTCGGTCAGCGCACGGTATTTCTCCAGCCGGCTGGTGACCAGCCAGCCGATCCGGTGGGTCGGGGCATGAAGCGGGCGCGCTTCGCTGAGGAATTTCTCATAGGCCGGACCATCGTCGTTTTCCGCCTCGGTCGGATCGAGGCACAATACGCCGTCAATGTCGACGCAGCATTGCGCCAGGAATTTGTGATGCATGAAATTCCACTGGAACATGCGCGGATGCGGCACGACTTCGAAGACGACGTCGGTTTCCCGATGCTTCGGCTCCAGGCCGAATACCGCGGCATAGATGAAATCACCCTCTATGCCGGCAGCCTCGATACGGGCACGGGCATCGCGCATGGCGTTGCCGCCGGCGATGCTGTCGTCGATCACCAGCACCTTGCGCATGTCCGAGACCTTGCGGTCGAGCGCGGCGCGCCGCTTGGTGATGCCGGACGTATAGACCCGGCCGTCCAGGAAGGAATCCAGATCGGTCATCGGAATGTTCGCCGCAAGGCTGACCAGCGTCGCCGCCAGCACGCCGCTTCTGGGCACGCCGACCACCAGGTCGATGTCGCGCGGCAGCCGGTGAAGGTTGCCGACAATCGTGTCGTTCATGTCGGAGATCGATCGGTAGTGCATGCATCAGACCTGATGTTCGTGTGGATATTGGGTAGCTGGCAAAGGCGCCGAAATTATTGCGCCTCGCGCGGCGTTGCCGCCGGCTGTCGTGCCGGCAGCATCTTCAGGGCCTCGCGCAAGGCCTCGCGGCCGGATGCGAAGGCCAGCGCGACGACAATGGTGATGAGGTAGGCAAGCATGGCGCCGCTGGCCAGGGCGACGACATGCTGCTGCGGCAGCATCGGCTTGATCAGCCAGACCGCCGCCAGTGCCAGATGCGCGCCGAGCACGAATGGCGTTGCCGCGCGCAGCACATGGCTGGCCCGCAGCGGTCCGCTCTTGCCGACATAGAGCCACAGGAACGGCGTGCGCAGATATTCGCTGACCGCATAGGCTATCGCCACGCCGAGCGCGCCATAGGGCAGGCCGAGCGCGAAGGCGAGCACCGAGGTCACGGCGGTGATGATGCCCCAGCGCATGAAGTCGCCGGAGCGGCCCTGGCTGACGAAAAGCCAGCCCGCCGGGTTGTTGAGCGGCTGCAGCAGCCCGGCAAAGCCGAGCGCCAGGAAGATCGAGGCGCTTGCGCGCCACTGTTCGCCGAGCACGAAGGGGATCAGCACATCCGACATTGCGGTGGCGAAGGCGACGCCGGGCAGCGCCACCAAAAGGATCAGCGGCATGACGCGCAGATAGGCGCTGCGGTAGCGGTCCGGCTCGTCTTTCAGCCTGGACAGCGCCGGCACCATGACCTTCGACAGCGGATTGGTGATCTGGCTGAGCGGGAACAGAAGCAGCTTGTAGGCGCGGTCGTAGAGGCCGAGTTGCTGCTCGCCCCAGTATTTGCCGATCAGCACATTGTCGAGGTTGCGGGCGAAGAAATTGGCGAAGTTGAAGCCGGTGATGCCGGCGCCGAAATTGATCAACTCGCCGATGCCGGCGACCTTGCGCGGCAGGCCTGGCCGCCAGCGCGAGCTTGCCCAGTAGCACAGCGTCGGCAGCACCGCGCCGGTCAGCGTGCCGGCAAACAGCGCCCAGTAGGAGCGGTCGATGAAGGTCCAGGCGATCGACACCACCAGCCCGGCAACCGCGCTGGCGACGTCGATGACCGCCAGGCGCCCGAACTGCATGCGTCGTGTCAAAAGCGCCAGATGCTGGGCGCCGAGCCCATAGGCCATGATCTGCAGCCCGAACGCGGCGACCAGCCCGGCCACGCGCGGCTCACCGTAGAAGGCGGCGACCAGCGGTGCCGCACCCGCGAGCACGCAGGCCAGGATGGCACTGACCGCGACATTGATCCAGAAGAGGTAGTTCACCTCCTCATGGCGGATGCCCGATTTCTGGATCGTCGCCTGGGTCAGGCCGAAATCCTGGAACAGCGCGATGAAGGCCAGCACCGGCGCGCACATCGCCACGACGCCGAAATCCTGCGGCGACAAGAGCCGCGACAGCACGATGACGGATATGATCTGCGTCGCGACCCGCACCGATTGCGACATGGCGGTCACCACCGCGCCGCGCCCGACCGATTTACGCAGCGAGCCTTCCGGCGGATCGAATGGGTTGGCTTCCAAATTCAGGATTCCTGATTTTTTGCGCGGATTTCCGAACCCTGAAAATCCACGACCGCCGCCATCCCCAAACTACGGCAATAATTTTGCAGTGCAACAGAAAATGTCCATTGCCGCGCCAAAAATGTTGCGATGCAGCAAGAGCTGTACTAGCATCCTTGTGGGTGGGGTCAAACAGCGGTCGAGTTTTCATGCTGCATGTCTTGTACCTGGTGCACGATGTTTCCGATCCGGCGGTTCGCCGACGGATCACAATGCTCAGGACAGGCGGTGCCCGGGTCACTCTGGCGGGCTTTCGCCGCACCGCGACCCAGATCGCCGACATCGAAGGATTGCAGCCGGTCGACCTCGGCGCGACGCGCGACGGCCGATTCGCCCAGCGCCTGGCGGCGGTGGCGAAAGCGGCGGTTTCGATAGGCTCGAAGCTGAAGGGCGCGCCGCGGCCCGATCTCATCATCGCGCGTAATCTGGAAATGTTGGCGCTGGCGCGCCGCGCCAGGTCGGCCTTCGGCGCCACGGTGCCGATTGTCTATGAATGCCTCGACATCCACCGCCTGGTGCTTCGCGACGACATCTTCGGCAAGGCGCTGCGCGCCACCGAGCGCCATCTGGCGCGCGACGTGAAGCTGCTGGTGACCAGTTCGCCCGCCTTCATCGCCAATTATTTCAAGCCCTTCCGCCAGGTCGCCGCACCCGTCGAGCTGATCGAGAACAAATATTTCGAGGCAGCGGCGATCCTGCCCGGCGCGCGTGAAACGGTCGAAGCGCCCGCCACCCCGCCATGGCGGATCGGCTGGTTCGGAGCGCTGCGCTGCCGCCGCTCGCTCAAGCTTCTGGCTGATTTCACCCGCCGCATGGATGGACGTTTCGAAATCGTGCTGCGCGGCCGTCCGGCGCTTTCCGAATTCCCCGATTTCCACGCCTTCGTCGATGCCGAACCTTATCTGTCGTTTCGTGGACCCTACCGCAATCCAGAGGACATGGCGGCGATCTACCAGGACGTGCATTTCTCCTGGGCGATCGATTTCTTCGAGGAGGGACAGAATTCGGAATGGCTGCTGCCCAACCGCCTCTATGAAGGCTGCCGCTTCGGGGCGGTGCCGATCTCGATGGGCCATACGGAAACCGGACGGTTCCTCAGCCAGCAGGACATCGGCATCCTGCTGCCCCAGGCGACGCCCGAGGCGCTCGAAACCGCACTCGGCACGATGGAGGAGCAGCGCTTCGGCAGACTGAAGGCGCGCGTGCTTGCCCGCAATCCGAGGACGTGGAGCTACGATCGCAGCGACTGCAGCGCGCTGGTCGAAAAGCTGCGCCGCCTGACCACCGTGCGCGAGTCCCTCGCGACCGAAGCCCTGGCATAGGATGGACATCGCCCGATGACGCAAGCGCTTCCCTCCAGCCTGATCGTGATCCCTTGCCTGAACGAGGCAGCCCATATCAGCGCCCTGCTCGGCCAGCTTTGCCCGGCTGCGGCAAGGCTTGGCGCCCGGATCGTCGTTGCCGATGGCGGCAGCACCGACGGCACGCTGGCCATTGTCGAGCAGATCGCCGCGAAGGACCCGCGCGTTGTCCTGCTTCACAACAGGCGGCGCATCCAGAGCGCGGCGATCAATCTCGCCGTCGGCACTTTTGGCGAAGGCGCGGAATATCTCATCCGCATCGACGCGCATGGCGGCTATCCCGACGATTACTGCGACCGGCTGCTGGAGGAAGCGCTGGCCACATCAGCCGATTCGGTCGTGGTTTCGATGCTGACCAGCGGCAGCGGCGCCGTGCAGAAATCGGTTGCGGCGGCGCAGAATTCGAAACTCGGCACCGGTGGTTCCAAGCATCGTCACCTCTCGGCCGGAGAATGGGTCGACCACGGCCATCACGCGCTGATGCGGATATCGGCCTTCGGCGCTGTCGGCGGCTATGACGAGAGCTTCAGCCACAATGAGGATGCCGAGCTCGACTACCGGCTGCGGCAGGCCGGCTACAGGATCTGGATGAGCGGCAAGACGCAGATGGTCTACTATCCGCGCGCCTCGCTCAAAGGCCTCTATTTCCAGTATCTCGGCTATGGCCGCGGCCGCGCCAAGAATGTGTTGAAGCACCGCGTCATCCCGAAGGTCCGGCAGATGGTGCCACTGGCGGTCTTCCCGGTGGTTCTTCTGGCGGCCTTCTCCTTCGTGCACTGGATCGCGGCTGTGCCGCTGCTGATCTGGGCTTCGGTCTGCCTCGGCTATGGCCTGGTGACGGCCATTCGCCAGCGCAATGCCGACATCGCACTGGCCGGCGTTTCGGCCATGGTCATGCATTTCGGCTGGTCCGTCGGCTTCTGGCTGCAGCTTCTCGGCCTCGGCGCGCGACGCGGGGTGGCGTGATGGTGGCTCAGGCCAAGAACCGCAGCATCGACATCGGCGTGTGCACGTTCCGCCGGCCGGAGCTGGCCGACACGCTGCGTTCGCTTGCCGCCATGGAGATGCCCGAGGGCTTCGACATCGGCGTCATTGTCGCCGACAATGACGACACGCCGAGCGCGCAGGCATTGGTGACGGCGCTGTCGCAGGAATTGGCGCTGCCGGTCCGCTACCGGCATGCCCCGGCGCGCAACATCTCGGTCGCCCGCAATGCTTGCCTCGAAGCCAGCGAGGCGGATTTCCTCGCCTTCATCGACGACGATGAGACTGCCTCCGCCCGTTGGCTGGCCGAGTTGGTGGCGACGGCCGAGGACAGTGGTGCAACAGCCGTGCTCGGTCCGGTGCGGGCGCTCTACCGTCCGGATGCACCCGAATGGATGCGCCGGGGCGATTTCCATTCGACCTTGCCGGTCTGGGTGCGCGGCGAGATCCGCACCGGCTACACCTGCAACGTCCTGCTGCGCATGCGGTCGGACAGCCTGCGCGGCCGTCGCTTCAGCCTGGCGCGCGGCCAGACCGGCGGCGAGGACACCGAACTCTTCGATCAGATGGTCAAGGTCGGTGGCCGCATCGCCTTCGCTCGAGAGGCCTGGGTGGACGAGGTGGTGCCGCGCTCAAGGGCCGCGTTCGATTGGCTCGGCCGCCGCCGTTTTCGCGTCGGCCAGACGCATGGTCACCTCTTGGGCAGCAATGCGCGCGGCATCGGGCTGATCAAGCATGTCGGCCTTGCCGCCGCAAAGGCAGCCTTTTGTTTCGCCGCGGCCCTTCCCGTGGTCGCCAGCCCGGTGCGCAGGAACCGCAGCGTGCTGCGCGGCATCATGCATGTCGGCGTCGTCAGCGGCCTTGTCGGCGTCCGCGAACTCCGGCTCTACGGCCAATCGTCATCCCCGGAAGGAGGCAAGCGTGCAGCCTGACGTTTCCTTCGCTCCGGATGTTTCCTTTGTCATCGCCGCCTACAATGCAGAGGCGACGCTCGACCGCGCGATTGCCAGCGCCATGGCGCAGAAGGGTGTCAGCGTCGAGATCATCGTCGTCGACGACCAGTCGCGCGATGCCACGCTCGATGTGGCGCGGGCCTATCCGCAAGACATTGTGCGCGTCGTCGCGCTTGCCAGGAATCGCGGTCCCGGCGGCGCCCGAAATGCCGGACTCGACGTCGCCCGCGGCAGGTGGGTCGCGGTGCTCGATTCCGACGATGCCGTCTTCCCTGGCCGTATCGCCGCCATGATCGGCCGTGCCGAAAAAGCGGATGCCCAGATCGCCGTCGACAATCTCCAGGTCATCCGCGAGGACGGCGTCGTCGAGGATGCGATGTTCCCAAGGCGTTATCTGGAAGGCCTGCGCGAGATTTCGCTGGCCACCTACATCGCCGGCAACGTCGTCTTCGAATCGAAGTTCAACCTCGGCTACCTCAAGCCGATCTTCCAGCGCCGGTTCCTGGACGAAAACCGGCTTCGCTATGACGAGAAACTGAGGATCGGCGAAGACTACATCCTGTTTGCCGAGGCGCTCGCCAAGGGCGGCAGATGCGTGGTCGAGCCGGAGATCGGCTACGCCTACCATATTCGCAGTGGCTCCATCTCGCGTGTGCTCGAGCTTCACCATGTAGAAGCGATGCGCAAGGCGGATGCCGTATTCGCTCAAACCCATCGGATGGACGAGGCGGCCCAGGCGGCCTTTGCCCGGCGCGGCCGCAGCCTGCGCAAGGCAGCCTCCTTCCTGGCGATGGTCCAGCACATCAAGGCGCGGTCCCCGCTCAAAGCGATCCGGACGGCGCTCAGCGACCCGGCGGCGGTCAGGCATATGGGCATGCCGATCGCCGTGCGGTTGCGACGAGTAGCGGCACAATTTGCCGTGGGGGCGGGGAGGTGAAGATGCAGGCACATGGAGGGATTTTTCGTGGCCTGTGAATGGACTGAAGTCGATCTCCTCAGAAGGAATTTGCGATGAAGAAAATCAGGAAGGCCGTGATACCGGTGGCGGGGCTTGGAACACGGTTCCTGCCGGCGACCAAGTCGATGCCGAAGGAAATGCTTCCGGTGGTCGACAGGCCTGTCGTGCAATATGCGGTGGACGAGGCCTTCGAAGCCGGCATCGAGCACATCGTGTTCGTGACCGGCCGCAACAAGGCGGTCATCGAAGACTATTTCGACCTGCATCCGGAATTGATCGGAACCCTGGAGCAGACCGGCAAGAAGACCCAGCTGGAGGCGCTCGAAAGCATGCTGCCAGTGGCCGGCGCCACCTCCTTCATCCGCCAGCAGTCGCCGCAAGGTCTCGGTCACGCCGTCTGGTGCGCCCGCGAGGTCATCGGCAACGAGCCCTTCGCCCTGCTTTTGCCGGACATGGTCTCCTTCGGCGGGCGCGGTTGTCTTGCCGAAACCGTCGACCTCTATGAGCGCACCGGCGGCAATGTCATCGCCGTCGAACGCTGCGATCCGAGTGAGACCAACAAATACGGCATTGTCGGCCGCGGTGCCGAAATCGGCGGCGGCTTCGAAGTCACAGCGATGGTCGAAAAGCCGGCCCCGGCCAACGCGCCGTCAAATTTCTACATCAACGGCCGCTATATCCTGCAGCCCGAGATCTTCGCGCTGCTGGGCAATCAGCAGCGTGGCGCCGGCAACGAGATCCAGCTGACGGACGCCATGGTCCGCCTGTCGAAGGACCAGCCGTTCTTTGCCCAGCCTTTCCTGGGACGCATGTTCGACTGCGGGTCCAAGGAAGGCTTCATCCAGGCCAACATCGCTTTTGCGCTGGCGCGCAACGACATGAAGGGCCCGGTTTTCGAGATGCTTCAGGAGTTCGTCCGGTCGCATGAACGCCAGGAAGAAGCCGCATAATGCCCATCTTTCGGGAGTATTGCCGGATGGCTGGCGGCGAGGGGCCGACAGGCCCCGTCGTCTGGCATGAAGCTTGCGTTGCTTCTTGGCAATGCTCCCGACCGTTGGGGCGCCTGCAAGCCCAAGCATGATCCCGGAAAGTGGCTCCCGGTTTCCGCAAAGGTCATGCTTAAACTTAGACAGGTCATGATTCCCGAAGGTTTCGGAAAAGATCATGCCCAAACAAAGAGATAGAGCCTCAACCCGATTATCGGGAACGCAGCGGGCTCTGGGATTGGACCGACGATGAATTATGCCAACTTTCCTCTCGACAAGAGGATGCCATTGCCGAATTCGGACGCAGGAAACGGCGAAGACTTCATCGATATCGAGCGGCTGCTTGGCATGGCTGCGCGGCAGGCCAAGGTGGTTGCCGTGTGCGCCGTCATCGGTCTTTTCCTGGGCATGCTCTATCTGCAGACAACCCCGCCCAAATATGTGTCGGTCTCGAGCGTGCTGATCGACGAGGGCCTGAACAAGATCGTCGACGACATTTCAGCGGCGTCGACGACCATGCAGACCGATTCCGCCATTCTGAGCCAGATCGAGATACTGACCTCGACGCGGCTTGCCGCGGTGGTCGTCGACAAGCTCAAGCTCGACCAGAACGATGCGTTTATGAACCCGCCGCAGTCGGCGCTTGCCCAGGGCGTCGGCCTGATCCGCGGCCTTATCCAGTATGTCCGCCCCAGCCCGCCTATCCCGGGCATGGGTGACATCAGCAAGCTCGATCCTGCCACCCGCAATGCGCTGATCGCCACGTCAAGCCGCGACTATGCGATCCTCAAGCTGCAGAACGAGATCCAGGCGGATCGCGTCGGACGAAGCTACGTCATCGCGCTTGGCTATCAGGCGACCGATCCGGGCTTGGCGAAAGCGATCACCAAAGCCTATGCCGACGCCTACCTGGCCGATCAGCTCGATGCCAGCTTCGACGCCACCGAGCGCGCGGCGGTCTGGCTGCAGGGCCGCCTGACGGAACTGCGCGAGAGCTCGCAGCAGGCGTCGCTGGCGGTCGAAAAATTCAGGGCCGAACACGGCCTGTCCGCCAACAGCGATGGCCAGCTGTTGAGCGACAAGCAGCTTGCCGACCTCAACGCCCAGCTCATCGTGGCGCAGGCCGACACGGCGCGCGCCAGCGCCCGCTACCAGCAGTACAAGTCGATCGTCGACAGCGGCTCGGACAACGCTTTCAAGGATGCCGCCATTTCGAGCGATCAGCCGAGCAGCTCGGTCATTTCGGCGCTCAAGACCCGCTACCTCACCGTCTCCAAGCGTCAGCAGGATGTCGAGGCGAATTTCGGTCCTCAACATCCGCAGGCTGTGGCGCTTGCCAAGGAAAAGGCCGACATATCGGCGCAGATTTTCGGCGAGCTGAAGCAGCTCACGGAAAGTTATCGCAACGAGTATGAGGTGGCGCTGGCGCGCGAGACCGCGCTCAGGGCCAATGTTGCCGCCGCTCAGGGCAAGAGCTCCGTCGACAACCAGTCGCAGGTGCAGTTGCGCGACCTCGACCAGAAGGCGACGGCGCTCACCACGCTCTATCAGACGTTCCTCGGCCGCTACGAGGAAGCCGCGCAGCAGCAATCTTTCCCGGTCGGCAAGATCCGCATCATCTCGGATGCCTCGACGCCGCTCTCCGCCTCGAGCCCGCGCACCATCATCGTGCTCGGACTGTCTCTCGTGCTCGGCGTGCTGATGGGCGCCGGCTTCGGCGGCCTCAACGAGTTCAACGAGCGGTTCTTCCGGACCGGCGAGGAGGTCCGCGACCGCGTCGGCCTCAAATTCCTCGGCTATCTGCCGACCATCGGCAGCAGGCCCGCCAAGGACGACAAGCCGGCCGAGGCTCAGCCGGATGCCAAGGCAGCGAGGTCGCCGGCGGCCATCGAAAGGCGCGCGCGCATGCGGGTGAGCATCGACGCGCCGGCATCGATGTTCTCCGAAACGCTGCGCAGCGCCAAGATCGCCTTCGATGTCGTGATGGAAGGACAGGGCAGCCGCGTCGTCGGCGTCATCTCGGTGCTTCCCGGCGAAGGCAAGTCGACGGTCGCGGCCAATCTTGCCGGACTGCTGGCCGCCAATGGCGCCAGGACGCTGCTCATCGACGGTGACTTGCGCAATCCGGGGTTGAGCCGCAGCCTCGGCATGGAAGCCGAGCAGGGCCTGATGGAAGCGGTGATGAATGGCCAGACCTGGCAGTCGGTCGGCAAGATCGACCGGCAGACGAAACTCGCCATCATCCCGGCCGTGCTGCGCGGCCACTTCTCGCACACCAGCGAGCTGTTGTCCTCGGCTGGCATGCGGCGCTTCATCGAGAACGCCAAGGAGACGTTCGAATACATCGTCGTCGATCTGCCGCCGCTCGGGCCGGTGGTCGACGCCAAGGCTTTCGCGCCGTTGGTCGACGGCTTCGTGCTGGTCACCGAATGGGGCCGCACGCCGCGCGCCATGGTCAGGTCGATGCTGGAATCCGAACCCTATGTCGCCAACAAGATCGTCGGCGCGGTGCTGAACAAGGTCGACCTGAAGAAGCTCGCCAAATACGGATCGTTCGGCGCGTCGGAAAAATTCTTCGACAAATATTCGAGCTACTATCTCGACAAGTCCGAAGTGCGCAGCAAGGCGACGGTATAGAGCATTCCAGGAAAGCCGTTTCACGCTTTCCTGGAGCGGCTCCAAAATGAATATCTCAAGCGGCTACCTGGATTTCCGTCTTGACGGAATTGGCGATGAAGCACTGTTCATGCGCCAAGTGGTGCAACTCCGCTTGCGTTGCGGCATGTGGCAGCTGGAAATCGCCGCGATGTAGGCCTCCTCCGGATCGACATTGGCCTCGACGGAATAAGGAAGCGGAACGATATGCGGCGACGCCGACGCCGGCACGACCTGGCCGCCGTCAAAGCGCCAAATGTGCGCGCGGCTGTAACGTCAGTGAAGACCGCTCCTTCGCGCTCCCAATGTACTGGTTCTTCCGGTCGACGCCCGCCTCACGCCGGCATGGACGAACACCATTTCCTCAAACGGACGATCGCGGCTACGCTGCCTTGAGCCGATAACGGAAGACGGTGTGGTCGAGCAGCAGCCTTATGCGCGGTTCGGCTTCCGTCGCCACCAGCCAGCTTGCCGCGATCATGGTCGCGCCGACCACTGCCATCGACAGGAGATAAGGCATCCCTGCACGGACCATCGCCCCGAGCATCGCCGCGCCGACGACGTCGTGGATCAGGTAGAGCGGATAGGTCATCAGGCCGATCCGGCGCCAGCCGCTCCAGCTGAGGTCGAGCCGCAGCGACCACGCCATCAGCGCGATGGCGACGAGGAAGATCAGGATCGGCGGCGCATAGGGCATCACGGCATTGACCTTGATGCTGTGGACGTCGACTGAACTGGCGATCTGCAGCACGCCCCCGCCGAGGAACAGCAGGCAGAAGCCAAGGCGAGGCGCCGTCAGCGCCTTGAACCGGATCAGCCACAGCAGCACGCCGACGGCGAAGAAGCAGCCGTGATGCACCAAAGTGAGCTGGAGCAGCCGCGTCTCGGCGAAGTCGGCCCAGCCGAGCGGATAATAGAGGCACCAGAACAGCGTGCTGACCAGGCCGATGACGATGGCGACCGCCTCCATCAGATCGAAACGGCCAAGCCGCAGCAGGATCCAGACGATGGCGTAGAAGGCGATCTCGATGCCGAGTGTCCAGTAGACGCTGTCCACCCAGGGACCATAGGGCACGAACAGCCCGGTGCGAACCAGCCTGACCACCGCGTCGGTCGGCCAGCTCAGGCCGATGGCAAGAAGCAGTACGGCGGTGACCGGCGCGCAGATCCAGACCGCCGGCGCCAGCCGCTTCACCCTGGCCTCGAAGAACCGCAGCGGCGTCGACTTCTCGGCGCTGAAGGCGATGACGAAACCGCTGATGACGAAGAAGATCTCGACGCCGACCCATCCGGATCCGACCCAGGCGCCTATGTCAGGCTGCGCCGGCACGCCGCCCGTGGCCTGTGCCGAGATGCCATCGGGATAGGCCCACACCCAGAAGCCATAGTGGTAGACCATGACCAGAACGGCTGCGAGAAACCGCAGGATGTCGACGCCGCCAAAGGTAATTTTTTGCTGAGCCATACCGCACCGTCGGATGGCCCCCCAGGAGACACTGTAGGGTGGCTTGCTGCATTGCACAATAAGAGATTGGTGCTGAAGGGCAATCGCGTCAGGTTTCGGCTTCGCCGAGGCACCCTCCCACTCCGGGGGAGAGAACGGCGCGAGTTCGCCGGCCTTGGCGCGTGTCCGAACCGGATAGATAGGTAACAGAATGGACCGGTAGCATGGGTGACAGTTCTCTTGTCCGCCGGAGGACCGGCGATGGCCTAAAGCGCGTCGCGTCTGAACGGGTTCATACGACGCGCTTTAGGTCTTTGTTTTCATGCATGTCGTTCTCCCAAAACCGGGGCCACTTTTGGGCGGCATGCATTATGCGATTGGCTGCCCCTAAACCCCGATCCCCCGCGCCTTTATCGCCGCGGTGATCTCGTCGAGGATGGCCGGGTCGTCGATCGTCGCCGGCATCGTCCATTCTTCCTTGTCGGCGATCTTCTGCATGGTGCCGCGCAGGATCTTTCCGGACCGCGTCTTGGGCAGGCGCTTGATCGTCACCACGGTCTTGAAGGCGGCGACCGGCCCGATCCGCTCGCGCACCAGCGCCACGACCTCCTTCTCGATGGCGCCGCCGTCGCGCGCGACACCGGCGTTCAGCACCACGAAACCGAGCGGAACTTGCCCCTTCATCGCATCGGCAATGCCGACGACGGCGCATTCGGCGACATCGGGATGGGCGGCCAGCACCTCTTCCATGGCGCCGGTCGACAGCCGGTGGCCGGCGACATTGATGATGTCGTCGGTGCGCGCCATCACGTAGAGATAGCCGTCCTCGTCGATCATGCCGGCATCCGCGGTCTTGTAGTAGCCGGGAAACTCATCGAGATAGGCCTGGCGGAAGCGGGCGTCGGCGTTCCACAGCGTCGGCAGGCAGCCGGCCGGCAACGGCAGCTTGACCACGACATTGCCGAGCGTCCCGCGCGGCACCTCGTGGCCGGCATCGTCGAGCACGCGGATGTCATAGCCGGGCATCGGCACGCCGGGCGAACCGTATTTCACCGGCAGCAGGCCGAGCCCCGCCGGGTTGATGGTCATCGGCGAGCCGGTCTCGGTCTGCCACCAATGGTCGACCACTGGCAGGTTCAGCTTCTGCTCCGCCCATTTGATGGTTTCGGGGTCGGCGCGCTCGCCGGCGAGGAACAGCGTGCGGAATTTCGACAGATCGTATCTGGCAACGAACTCACCCCGCGGATCCTGGCCCTTGATCGCCCGGAACGCCGTGGGCGCGGTGAACAGCGCGACCACCCCATGGTCCGAGATGACCCGCCAGTAGGTGCCGGCATCCGGCGTCCCGATCGGCTTGCCTTCGAACAGGACGCTGGTGCTGCCATGCAGCAGCGGTCCGTAGACGATGTAGGAATGGCCGACGACCCAGCCGACATCGGACGCCGCCCAGAACACTTCGCCCGGTTTGACGCCGAACTCGTTTTCCATCGTCCATTTCAGCGCGACCATGTGGCCGCCATTGTCGCGCACGATCCCCTTGGGCTGGCCGGTCGTGCCTGACGTGTAGATGATGTAGAGCGGGTCGGTGGCCAGCACCGGCACGCAGTCGACATTGGCGCCGGCCGCCCGCTCACGGGCGACGGCGTCGGCATAGTCGATGTCGAAATGCTCCTTCAGATCGCAGCGCAACTGGTCGCGCTGCAGGATCAGGCAGGCATCCGGCTTGTGGTGGGACATCTCGATCGCCTTGTCGAGCAGCGGCTTGTAGGCGACGACCCGGCCCGGCTCCAGGCCGCAGGAGGCCGAGATGATCAGCTTCGGCTTGGCATCGTCGATGCGGGTGGCCAGTTCATGCGAGGCAAAGCCGCCGAACACGACCGAATGCACGGCGCCGATGCGGGCGCAGGCAAGCATGGCGATGGCCGCCTCCGCCACCATCGGCATGTAGATGATGACGCGGTCGCCCTTGCCGATGCCCCGGTTCTTCAGCACCGAGGTCAGCGCCACCACTTCGCGCTTGAGTTCGGCGTAGGTGAATTTTTTCACCGTTCCGGTGATGGCGCTGTCATAGATCAGTGCGATCTGGTCGGCGCGTCCGCCGGCGACATGCCGGTCGATGGCGTTGTAGCAGGTGTTGCAGGTCGCGCCGGTAAACCAGCGGCCATAGACGCCGGCGGTGGCGTCGAACACCTTGTCCCAGGGCGAATACCAGTCGATGGCGCCGGCCGCGTCCGCCCAGAATTGTTCCGGGTCGCGTTTCCAGCCGTCATAGACCTCATGATAGCGTGAAGCCATCCGTAACCTCCCCAGGAACCATTTGACGTCTTTGCCAACAGCCTATGCTGTTTTTTCCGGCGCTGTCTCCCCTGATTTTCGTATGAACCGGTCCCGGCTTGGATCGTGAAGTGAGGTCTTCTCGGGGGACGGGATCTCAGCGATGCGCCATCCGGCGTCGATCATGGCAAAACCGGAGTTTGCGCTGGCGATCGGCGCGGTGCTGGCGATCTCAACCGCCTTGGCCGGAGATGCCGCGGCCCATCATCGGCTTTTCGCCCGATGGCTCTATTTCGCCTTCGAGCAGTACGGCCAGCGCCTTCCGGCAAACCGGCGGTGATTGTCGTGCTGGGACTTTGAAGGGCGCGACCGCCGCTTCATCGCCGTGACCGGGCAGCCTTGCTGAGAGGCCAGCCGATAGCCGCCTAACAAACGCTATTCATGGGACGAAATGGTCTACCGCACTAGATCGGCAGGGCCACAAGCATGAGGCCCACGCCACCGAAGATCAAAATGGCCGCCGCTAGCGCTTTCCGATGACGTTCGAAAGTCGTCGGCGCCCGCTCCCAGTTGTAACGCATACGCTATCTCCCCAAAAATCCCGGGAGTCCTTACCTTACTTTGGGGAAGAAAGGCAACGGCCCGGCGAGTCAACGCACTTACCGGAGGATTCATGGTGACGACTATTTCTGGGGTGATTTCCGCTGAGAGCAGGTGATAGCGCTTAGATCGCCATTCCCAACGGAAGCGCTATGGCTCTTCCAGGGAAAATCGCCGCGCACTCGAATTGCTACATGCCCCAACGCAGCGCCGCCGTATGGACAGGCGCGTCCCACCAGCCGGTCATCTCTTCGTCGAGCATGGTGAGCGTGATCGAGCAGCCGGCCATGTCGAGCGAGGTGACATAGCTGCCGACCAGCGAGCGGATTACCGTCACGCCATGCGTCTCGAAGATCTTTCGCGCGCTGTTGTACATCAGATAGAGCTCCATCAGCGGCGTGCCGCCGAAGCCGTTGACGAACAGCAGCGCCGGTCCTTTCGCTTTGTCGCCGAGATCGCCGAGGATCGCTGTGCAGATCTCCCCGGCGATCGCGTCGGCGCTCTTTAAGGCGTCGCGCCGGCGGCCAGGCTCGCCATGGATGCCGACGCCGAATTCCATCTCGCCGTCGCCGATGTCGAAGGTCGGCTTGCCGGCGGCTGGCACGGTGCCGCTGGTCAGCGCCACGCCCATCGAGCGGGTCGCGGCGTTGACGCGCTCGCCCAACGTCTTCAGCACCGGCAGTGCCAGGCCGTGCTCGGCCGCCGCGCCGACGATCTTTTCCACCACCAGCGTACCCGCCACGCCGCGCCGGCCGGTCGTGTAGGACGAATTCTCGACGGCGACATCGTCATTGGTCACCACCTGCTGGACGCCATCGGACATTTCGGCAGCCATGTCGAAATTCATCACATCGCCCTCGTAGTTCTTGACGATGAACAGGCAGCCGGCGCCGGTGTCGACGGCCTGCGCCGCCGCCAGCATCTGGTCCGGCGTCGGGGAGGTGAACACCTGGCCGGGGCAGGCGGCGTCCAGCATGCCATGGCCGACAAAGCCGCCATGCAGTGGCTCGTGGCCCGAGCCGCCGCCGGAGATCAGCGCCACCTTGCCCGGCCGCAACGTCCTGCGGCGGACGAATTTGTGCTCCTCGCCAAGCACGAGGATATCGGCGTGGGCGGCCACGAAACCGTCGAGGCTCTCCGTCAGCACCGTGTCCACCGCATTCATAAATTTCTTCATGGCGTCCTCCCAAACAGCCCGGCAAGAATGGTCAGCTGCCACCCTTGCCGGCGATGCTGGTGATCTTCTGGATGAATTCATTGATCGCCCGATCGAGCGCCGCATTCTGCTTGTCGTCGCCGAAATCCGGCACGACGAGCGACACATGCCGCGTCTTGCGCATGCCCGCGGCGATCGACATTTTTCCCGGATGCGCCTGATGGTAGGCGGCAAGAAACTGATCCCGCTCGGCTGGACTGAAATGGCAGACGGAAAAAATAGCCGGCAAATGCTTCGACGGAATCGGCACCGTATAGGCAGGGCTTGAAATCTGCGTCACGAAGCTGCGGTGCTTGCCAAGCGCGTCGGCCAGGCGCTGGCGCATGCCGGACGGTCGCTGGTCGATGACCTGCGACAGGATCGTCTTGTAGGCGCGGATCGCCTCTTCGGAGCCGGGTTCGGGTTTGATGTCAACCATGCCGGCCGCGCCTAGACCGGGACATCGGATATGGCCGCCTTGGCCATAGCGAGTTGCGCCGGTGCAACGGACAGATCGCGCAAACCAGCCTTCAGCAGCGAAGGGATCGACGCGGGATCGCCGCCGGCATCGCCGCACAGGCTGACTGGAATGCCGTTTTCCCGTCCGAAGGCCGTGACCGAGCCGATCAACCGCAGCACAGCGGGATGACGGACCGAATTGAGATGGGCCACAGCAGCGTTATCCCGCGCGGCCGCCATCACATATTGCGTCAAGTCGTTGGAGCCGATCGAGAAGAAGGCGACGCCTGCGAATGCTTCCGGCGCGATGGCCACCGACGGCACCTCGACCATGATGCCCAGCGGCGGCATCCTGTGGGCGACGCCACGCGCGGCAAGGGCTGCCTGCTCTTCGGCGAACAGGGCGGCTGCGCGCTCATACTCATCGGCCATGGCGATCATCGGAAACATCACCTTGAGAGTGCCGTGTGGCGCGGCGCGCAGCAATGCCCTGATCTGTACGCGAAAAATATCGAGCCGCGCCAGCGACAGCCTGATGCCGCGCAGGCCAAGGAATGGATTGCCTTCCTCGACGGTGAAGCCCGGTACCGGCTTGTCGCCGCCGGCGTCGACAGTACGGATCGTCACTGGTTTTTTCCCAGCCCATTCCAGCACCTTGCGATAGGCGCGATATTGCGTCTCCTCATCCGGCAAATTCTTGCCGAACAGGAACTCAGTTCGCATCAGCCCGACACCGTCGCAGGTCGCGATGTCGATGCCGTCGACATCGGACGGATCGGCGATGTTGACCTGCACCCGCACCGCCGTGCCGGCCTTGGTCACCGCCGGCTGCGCCAGAAAACGCCGGGCCACGCCCTGGCGGGCGACGAAGGAAGCGGATGACTGCCGGAACGCGCCGATCTCCGCCGGCGAGGGCGCCAGCACGAGGCTGCCATGCTCGGCGTCGAGCAGTGCCATGCCGGCAAGATCGGCAAGCGGTTCGCGCAGCCCCACCACCATCGGCACGCCACGCGAGCGCGCCAGCATGGCGACATGGCTGGCGGTGCTGCCCGCCTTCAGCGCAATGCCGCCGCCATGGCTCCAGTCGGTTTCGAGGAAGCGCGTCGGCGCGATGTCCTCGCCGCAGAGGATGGCACCGGTAGGCGCTGTGCTGTCGACGTCCTCGGTCAAGGCACGCAGCACCTGGTCCCTGATATCGCGCAAATCCGTGGCGCGGGCGCGGAAATAGTCCTGGTCCGAGGCCTCGTAACCGGCGATCTCGGCATCAAGCGCCTCTCGCCATGCCGCGTCGGCGGTCTGTCCGGAAGCGATCGACGCGAAGGCCGGCCCGCTCAAGGCGTTGTCTTCCAGCATGGCAATGTGGAATTCGAGTATGCCGGCGGCGTCGCTGTCGGCGGTCTCCGCCATGGCGGCAAGCCGGCTCACTGCCGTGCCGATCGCGGCTTGCAGCGACGTCTTCTCTTCCGTAGCGGTGGCTTTGCCTGCGTAGACGGCCGGCGACCGATCGAGGTCGAACAGCGGCCCCTCGGCATAGCCGGCCGAGGCCGGAACGCCCTCAATCCGCATGGCCCGCATTCCCTGCGGGCCGGCGAAGAAGCGCGCCAGCCTCACGCCGAGCGGACATGACCGGCGTCCTCGTCGAAGTCGCGCTGCACCAGCTCGATCAGTGCGCGCACCGCATCATCGGCGCCGTTGCCCCTGGCCCTGATGTGCAGCACCGTGCCCTTCGGCGCCTTGGCTGCCATCACCTTGACGATGCTCTTGGCGTCGAACCACGGCCCGTTGGCGGCCAGCGCGATTTCCACGTCGGCGGCAAAGGTCTTGGCCAGCTTGGTGAACTTCACCGACGGGCGCGCGTGCAGCCCCACATCGTGGGTGATCAGGACGGTCGCTTCGGCGGCTGCGGACATTTTTCAGAAATCCCGTTTACTCACGACGGCGACAATTCGTGCGCCGTCGCCACCACTTCCTTCAGTGAGGCGCCGCCGGAGGATTCGGTCGCGGCCATCACCGCGCCCTCGACGATCGGCGCGTTGCACACGATGATCTTCTGCGCACGCGGCTCGCCGATCATCTCCACCGCCATTTCCGAGTTGGTCTCGGCGCCGCCGAGATCGACAAGGATGGCGACACCGGCTTCCGACCAGGCCTTGTCGATGGCGCCCATGATCGCCTCGACATTGGTGCCGAGCCCGCCATGGCCGTTTCCGCCGCACCATGCAAGCGGCACTTCGTCGCCCACCATCTGGCGTACCATGTCGGCCGTGCCCTCCGCGACCAGCGGCGAATGCGACACGATCACGATCCCGACATTGCTCATGCACTTTCCCCGATCGCTTGCCCCACCGAGCGCACCAGCAGCGCGGTTGAGCGCGCGCCGGCATCCATATGGCCGATCGAGCGCTCGCCAAGGAACGAGGCGCGACCGCGCAGCGCCTTCATCGGCACCGTCGCTTCGGCGGCGGCGTCGGCGATGTCGGCGATCTCAGCCGCCGTCTTGTCCCCGGCCAAGGCGTCATGCACCGGCTGCAGCACATCGAGCATGGTTTTTTGTCCGATCTGCGACTTGCCGCGAGCGGCCACGGCTTCGACAGCCTTGCCGAAGGCAGCGGCCAGGTTTTTGCGATCGGGGTCCGCCGCGATCTCCTTGCCCAAGGCCATGAACAGCGTGCCGAACAAGGGACCCGAAGCGCCGCCCACCGTCATCACCAGCTTGGTTCCGATCGCTTTCAGGGCGTCAGGCAACGGCTTGGCGGCGAACGCATCGGCCTCGGCTCGCACGGCCTCGAAGCCGCGCTTCATGTTCAGCCCATGGTCGCCGTCGCCGATCGCCTGGTCGAGCGCCGTCAATTCCTCGGCGTGAGCGGCAATCGTATCGGCGGCCACCGCGATCAGCCTGGCAAGGTGCAACGCCGCCATATCGCCCAAAATCCCGGTTTCCACTTTGCCGGCAGTAGCGAAAGAACGGTCATTCGACAACTGGTGCATGCGTCAGGCTGCGACGAGCAGCGTGGCGGCGGCCGAAAACACCTCGGCCACCGCATGGGCACCGGGGTCCACCACGCCTTGCAATTTGGTGCCGACATAGGCCGACCGTCCGGCCTTCGCCTTCTCCATGGCGGCCGTGGCCTCGGCACCACGCCTCGCCGCTGTTGCTGCCTCCTCCAGACCATCGGCATCAAGTGCCTTCAGCGCGGGCTCCAGCGCATCGACCATGGTGCGATCACCCGGTCTGGCGCCGCCGTAGAAGATCATCCGCTCAAGTCCGGCAAGCAGCGCCTTGGACAAACTGTCCCCGCCGCCGAGGGCCTGCGCCGCCGCCGTGAAGAAGATCGACAGCAGCACCCCGCTGGAACCACCCATCGACGCGCTCAATATGTCGCCTATCGCGCCAAGCGTCGCAGCGGGGTTGGCAAGCGGCAGCGTGTCGAGCCGATCGAGGACGCTGCGCGCGCCGGTCGCCACCGTCGAGCCGGTGTCGCCGTCGCCCGCCTTGGCGTCGAGCCCGTTCAATGACGCCTCGAGCGAGATCAGTCTTTCGCAGACCGTGACGATCAGGCGCCTGGTGCCAGCATGCTGGCTGGCCTTGTGCGCAGCGCTTTGTCCGGCTGCTTTCGCCATCGGCACGATGACAGGCGCCGCGACCGGCTTGGCCGGCATCCAGGCATGCGGACCGACCGGCGCCAGCAGGGCGGCTTCACGCGCCGTATCGAGCCGGATCAGCGACAGCGAGAAGCCGTTCATGTTGAGCGCCGTCATCAGCGGCCCCGGGCCGATCGTCAGCTTGACCGTCTTGGCCAGTGGCGAGGCCAGCACCGCATTGGCAATCAGCGACATTTCGAGCGGAGGCACCGCGCCGAGATTGTTGATCAGCAAGGCATGGCTCGCCTTCGGGTCGAGCCCAGCAGCGAGGCGCTCCGCCATGATCGCGACCAGCCTGTCGACGCTTTGCAAGGCAATCCGCTCGACGCCCGGCTCGCCATGAATGCCCAGGCCAAGTTCGCCGTCGTCCGCGCCAAACCTGTCTTCATGCGGCTGGCCGGGGATGGAACAGGAGGACAGCGACATTCCGAGCGATACGATATCCTTTGCCGCCGCCCGCGCCGCTGCCGCGATCTCGGAAAGATCATGGCCGGCCTCCGACAGATGGCCTGAAATCTTGTGCACGAACAGCGTGCCGGCGACGCCGCGCGGCTGGTTGATGTCAGGCAAGGCTATGTCGTCGGCAACAATCACCATCTCGACGCGAAAGCCCTCGGCGCGCGCCTTCTCCGCCGCCAGGCCGAAATTGAGCCGGTCGCCGGTATAGTTCTTGACGATCAGCAGGCAGCCGGCCGGGCCGGTGACCGCGCGGATCCCCGCCAGCACCGCCTCGACGCTCGGCGAGGCGAAGATCTCGCCGGAGACCGCCGCCGTCAGCATGCCCTTGCCGACAAAGCCTGCATGCGAAGGCTCATGCCCGGCGCCGCCGCCGGAGACGACGCTGACCTTCGACTTGTCCCAGTCGGCGCGCAGCACGACCTTGATCTCGGGATAGCCGTCGAGGCGCGCGAGATCGCCCGAGCCGATGGTGCGCAACAGGCCGTCCAGCGCCTCGGTGACGATCGTTTCCCTGCGGTTGAAAAAGTGCTTCATCGAATTCGTCCCGTATTCGCGATCGTCAATCGGAGGAGGCATTGTCCCTTTGGTGGGGAAACACCGAAACCATTCACATCAATCTTTGTCCATCGGCGCCGAAATAGAGTGGCGAGCGGTAGCGGATCACCACCTTGTCGCCTTGCGACAGATCGGTGTCCGGGTCGGTCAGCGTCACCAGCTTCTTCGGCCCGACCGTCACATGCAGATGGTTCTGGTCGCCGAGATGCTCGACCCAGTCGACGACGCCATCGGCATGGCCGTTCATCGCTTTCTCGATCGTCAGATGTTCGGTGCGCGCGCCGATCGTCCTGGTGCCGGCCGGCGCGCCGCCATCGGGCAGCAGGCCGGTCGGCAGAAGATTGATCGCCGGTTGGCCGAGCCTTGCCGCGACATGCAGGTTTGCCGGCTCCGAATAGATGGTTCGCGGCGAGCCGATCTGCACCAGCACGCCGTCGGCGAGGATGCCGATACGGTCGGCCATGGTCATCGCCTCGATCTGGTCATGGGTGACATAAAGCATGGTCGCGCCGAGTTCGGACTGGATGCGCTTCAGCTCCAGCCGCAGATCTGCCCGCAGCTTGGCGTCGAGCGACGACAGCGGCTCGTCCATCAGATAGATCGCCGGTTTGCGCACCAAGGCGCGGCCGATGGCGACGCGCTGCATTTCGCCGCCCGACAGCTTGGTCGAGCGGTTGGCGAGCTTGTGATGGATGCGCACCATCTTCGCCACGTCCTCGACCCGCCGACGGATCTGGTCCTCCGGGATCTTCCGCGCCGGCGAGCGCAGCGGGAAGGCGAGATTGTCGTAGACCGACAGATGTGGATAGAGCGAGTACTGCTGGAACACGAAGGCCGTGTCGCGCTCGGCCGGCGACAGCGTCGTCGCATTATGGCCGCCGATTTCGATCGTGCCGGCATCCGGCCGTTCCAGCCCGGCGATCAGCCGCAGCGTCGTCGTCTTGCCGGCCCCGGTCGGCCCGAGCAGCACGACGAATTCGCCGTCCGCTATGTGCAGGTCGAGACCGTTGACGGCGACATGCTCGCCAAAGCTCTTGGTCACGTTCTTAATGTGCACGTCAGCCATGCTGCGCTCTCCCCTGAGAGGCGGTGTCGTGGACCGCTGTTCTCACCGCGCGGCCCGATCCCTTGTCGAACAGCGACAGCCGGGCGCTGTTCAGGGCCAGGCCGACATGATCGCCGGCATTGAGCCGGATTTCGGCCGGCACCCGCGCCTTGATGATGCCGTCGGCCGTTTCCACCGCGACGATCTGCGTGGTGCCGAGATATTCGGTGCCGTAGATGGCGCCGCGCAGCTTGGAAGTGTCGTCGAAACGGATATGTTCGGGCCGGATGCCGAGCGCCATGTCGGCCGGCGCGATATCCTCGCGCACCTCCGGCACCGCGACCTTCGCGCCCTGGACGACGATTTCCTTCGCGCCTTTGGCGAGCCCGCCGCCGAAGCCCAGAAAATTCATCGGCGGCGAGCCGATGAAGTCGGCGACGAACATGGTCGCCGGGCGGTCGTAGATTTCGCGCGGTGTGCCGAACTGCTCGATGACGCCGTGGTTCATCACAGCGATCTTGTCGGCCATCGACATCGCCTCCATCTGGTCATGCGTGACATAGACGGTGGTGGCGTGGATGCGGTTGTGCAGTTCGCGCAGTTCATGGACCATGAGGTCGCGGAATTCGGTGTCCAAGGTGCCGAGCGGCTCGTCCATCAAAAAACATTTCGGCCGCCGCACGATGGCGCGCCCAAGCGCCACGCGCTGGCGGTCGCCGCCGGCAAGGCCGGAGACCGACTTGTTGAGCAGATGGTCGATGCGCAGGAGTTTTGCCGTCTCTTCGACGCGCGCGCGGATTTCGGCCGACGGCATGCCCTGCGCCAGCAGTGGAAAGCCGATGTTCTTGCGCACATTCATATGCGGATAGAGCGCGAACAGTTGGAAGACGAAAGCGATGTCGCGCTCGCGTGCCCGCAGCATGGTGACGTCCTCGCCGCCGAGCAGGATCTGGCCGCCGGTCGGCAGTTCGAGCCCGGCGATCATGCGCAGTGTCGTCGTCTTGCCGCAGCCCGACGGCCCGAGCATGACGAAGAACTCGCCATCCTCGACGAGGAAGTTGGAATCCTGCACGGCGACGAAATCGCCGAAGGCCTTTCTCAGGTGCTGAACACGGATCTCGGCCATGATTATTCCGGGAACTTCGAGACGATGATGAACATCACGGTGCCGGCGAGCATGGTGATGAAGGAATAGGTGTAGAGCGACAGCGCGAAAGGCTGGAACAGCATCAGGAAACCGATGGCGATCAGTGCGGTCGCGATGTTTTCCATCAGGCCGCGCCGCGCCCAGGCCGGCCAGCGCGATTTGCGTTTGACGGGATTGGTCATGCTCATTTGCGTACCGCGCCGAAGGTGATGCCGCGCAGCAATTGCTTGCGAAGCAGGATAGTGAAAACCAGGATCGGCACCAGGAAGATCGTCGTGCCGGCCGCCACAGCCGGCCAGTCCTGGCCGCCTTCGCCGATGATGGTCGGGATGAAGGGCGGCGCGGTCTGGGCCGTGCCCGAGGTCAAGAGTGCCGCGAAGGCATATTCGTTCCAGGCGAAGATCAGGCAGAAGATCGCGGTCGCGGCAATGCCGGTGGTCGCCTGCGGCAGCACGGTGCGCCAGAAGGCCTGCAGCCGCGTGTAGCCGTCGATCATCGCCGCTTCCTCATATTCGCGCGGGATCTCGTCGATGAAGCCTTTCAAGAGCCACACCGCCAGCGACACGTTGACCGCCGTGTAGAGCAGGATCATGCCGAGCGCGGTGTCCGACAGGCCGAGCTCGCGGTACATCAGGTAGATCGGAATGGCGACCGCGATCGGTGGCATGAAGCGGGTCGACAGGATGAAGAACAGAAGGTCGTCGGCGAGCGGAACCTTGAAGCGCGAGAAACCATAGGCCGACAGCGTGCCGAGAAAGACCGCGCAGAAGGTCGAGCCGAAGGCGATGATCAGCGAGTTGAGGAAGCGCGGCAGGAAGTTGGACGGGCCGGCGATCACCATGTTGCGCTTGCGCACGGTCTCGTCGCAGAAGCCGGTCGCCGGCCCCAGCGAGTTGATGTATTCCGGCGTCTGCCGCGTCCGCGTCGTGAACAGGTTGCAATAGCCTTCGATGCTCGGCTGGAACACGATTTTTGGCGGATAGGCGATCGAATCCGGCGGCGTCTTGAAGCTGGTGGCGAAGATCCACAACAGCGGCACGATCGAGATCAGCGCGTAGGCGATGATGATCGCGCCGGCGATGCGCTTCGAATTCGCTGACGGTGCGACGACCGAATGGGCAGTGGTCAGGCTCATCTCTGCTTCACCTTGTTGAGCGCCTTGACGTAGATGTTGGCCAGCCCGAACACCGCCACGAACAGGATGATGGCGAAGGCCGAGGAATAGCCGGTGCGCCAGCTCTCGAAAGCCTGCCGCTTCAGCGTGATCGAGGCGACCTCGGTGGTCGAGCCCGGCCCGCCGCCGGTCAGCAGGTTGACCATGTCGAACATCTTGAAGTTCTCGATGCCGCGAAACAGCACCGCCAGCATGATGAAGGGCAGCGCCATCGGCAGCGTGATCGACCAGAATTGCCGCCAGTTGGACGCGCGGTCGACCTCGGCCGCCTCATAGATGTATTCGGGGATGGAGCGCAGCCCGGCGAGGCAGATAAGCATCACGTAGGGCGTCCACATCCAGGTATCGACGATGATGATCGACCATGGCGCCAGCGACACGTTGGAAAGCATCTGGATGCTTGTCGGCGGGATGCCGCTGACGAACGAGATGACATAGGAGAACAGGCCGATCTGCGGCTCGTAGAGGAAGCGCCAGAAATTGCCGACCACCGCCGGCGACAGCATCATCGGCACCAGGATCAGCGTCGTCCAGAAGGCGTGGCCGCGGAATTTCCGGTCGATCAGCCAGGCCAGGGTGAAGCCGATCAGCGTCTGCAACAGGATGGTCCAGAACACGAAATGCGCCGTCGTCTGCATGGCGATCCAGATGTCCTGGTCGCCGAGGATGCGCTGATAGTTGGCAAAGCCGAGATTCTTCACCACTTCGTTCGGCCGGTTGGCCCGGAAGTTGGTGAAGGACAGGTAGATCGCCCAGAACAGCGGGAAGATGTTGATGGCCAGCAGCAACAGGATCGTCGGCGAAATGAACAGCCAGGCGAGGCCCTTGTCGCTGATGCCCCGGACCTTGCGAGCCAACGGTTCCGGGGTCGCCCGGGCAACGTTCTCCGCGGTCCGATTGAGCATGGTCAGTCCTGCTTCGGTCACTTGGTTCGTCTCTGTGATGGAATTTATCTGAACTGCGTCCCGTGCCAAGGGTGGCACGGGACGCGTCGGTCTGGCTCGGGAGGAGCCGGTTACATCTTGCCCCGGTTACATCTTGCCATCGTCCTGGAACACCTGGGTCCAGTCCTTGACCAGGCCGTCGAGTGCATCCTTGGCCGAACCCTGGCCGGCGACGACATAGTCATGGAAGCGCTTCTGCGAGGCCTGCAGCAAAGGCGCGTAGCTCGGCTCGGCCCAGAAGTCCTTCACGATGGCCATCGAGTCGAGGAAGGTCTGCGCATAGGGCTGGCTGGCCGGGAATTTCGGGTCCTTCACCACGGCGTTCAGGCAGGAATAGCCGCCGAGCGACCACCACTTCGCCTGCACGTCCTTGTTGGCGAACCACTTGATGTATTTCAGCGCCGATTCCTGCTTATCGGAATAGGACACCACCGAAATGCCCTGGCCGCCGAGCTGGGCGAACTGGTCGCCGTCGGGTCCCTTCGGGTTGACGAAGTAACCGATCTTGTCGCCGCCGACATTCTCGTCCTTCTGCAGGCCGGGCCAGGTAAAGGCGAAGTTCATGTGCATCGCCACCTGTCCGGATTTGAAGGCATCGACGCCTTCGCCCATATAGCTGTTGGAGGCGCCGGGCGGCGTGCAGCAATCATAGAGCGCCTTGTAGAATTCCAGCCCCTTCACCGATTTCTCGGAATTGACGAAGCCTTCCATCTCGTAGGGCTTCTTCGGGTTCTCATACTGGAAGCCGTAGCTGTAGAGCACGTCCATGGCGCCCATGGTGATGCCTTCCGAGCCGCGCTCGGTGTAGATCGAGGCGCCATAGACCGTCTTGCCGTCGATCTGCCGCTTCTGGAAGAATTCGGCGATCTGTTTCAGCTGGTCGAAAGTGGCCGGCGGGCCGAGGTCCCAGCCATACTTTTCCTTGAATTCCTTCTGCAACTCGGGCTTGGAGAACCAGTCCTTGCGATAGGTCCAGCCGACGACGTCGCCCATGGCCGGCAGCGCCCAGTAGTTCGGCGTGTTTTTCGGCCATTCCGAATAGCCGACGACGGTCGCCGGCACGAAGTCGTCCATGCTGATCTTCTCCTTGTCGAAGAAGTCGTTCAGCTTGACGTAGTGGCCGTTCTCGGCCGCGCCGCCGATCCACTGGCTGTCGCCGATGATCAGGTCGCACAATTTGCCGTGCGAGTTCAGTTCGTTGAGGAAGCGGTCGGCATAGTTGGTCCACGGCACGAACTCGAATTTCATGCCGATGCCGGTTTCCTTGGTAAAATCCTTGGACAGTTCGACGAGTGCGTTGGCCGGGTCCCACGCGGCCCAGCAAAGCGTCAGGTCTTCAGCGTGTGCGGCGTTTGAGACGGCTGTCGACGCTGCAATCGCCGAGGCCAGTCCCAACGCCAGTTTCAAGCTCGATTTCATGCCTTCCTCCCATTTGCGAAACGCGCCCGGATGACGGTTTCAAGAGCCTCAACCTCTCTCCTCAGAGGCCTAAACATGGCGGCGCCGGAGCGCGGCAGATGTTTAGTAATTTGTTTAGTGATGCAATTTTTACTAAACAACGCAAGCGAATTCGTTGCTGCGTCGCAACATGACGAAACGGATGATTGAAATTGTTGGGAAATGGTCGCCGGATGTTTCTCCGGCAGCGGCTCAGCCGGCCTCGCTGATGGCGTTCGTCTGTGGCGTCACCGGCCGGACCGGCGGCGCGGGCGGCAGCAAGGCGCGTATGTCGGCGAAGGGAAATGTAGGCTCGAAGCGAAAAGCCTCGGCCAGAGAACCGGGGAAGGCGTTGCATTGGCCGGCGCGAAATTCATTCTGGATGCGCGCCCGGTCGACATATTGCTCCGGCCGCTGTGACCGGTGCATGCGGATCGCCTGTATCTTGATATCCCGGTAGGCGGAAATATCGACATAGTGCGTCGGCGAGAACCCGGTGCCGCCCATCGTATCGGCATGCAGCACCGGAACCGCGAACGAGGCCGCGATGCGCACGCCGTCCGACAGCGCGCGGTGGTCGGCGTGATAGTCGTTGGACGCGTGCGTGATCACCAGCTCAGGCCCGGTCTCGCGGATCAGCGTTTTCAGCGCGCCGATGAGCGCGGCATCGGCCACCAGCTCGCCGTCGGGAAAGTCGAGGAAGCGCGGCGCCGCTCCAAGCAGTGCCGCGGCAGTCGTTGCTTCCGCACGACGGACACGAGCGAGAAACGTGGCATCACTCTTGCCGCCCTTGGCCCCATCCGTGGCCACGGCAAAAGTCAGTTCTGCGCCTTGCGCCGCGTAGGCGGCCAGAGTACCGAACATGAAGATCTCGATGTCGTCCGGATGCGCACCGAGCGCCAAAATTTTCAAGCTGCTCTCTCCCGGAAATGGAAAAACGTGCCGAACGGAATCCTGCTCGCTCTGCTCGCCTATGCAAGCTATTCGGGCAGCGATGCCGTTATCAAGAGCCTGGGCGGACAGTTCACCGTCTTCGAGATCGGCTTCTTCGCCACTTTGTTTGCCGGCTTTTTCCTGTTCTTCACCCGCCCGGCGGGCGAGCACTGGCGCGATTTCTGGCGCATGAAGCGGCCATGGGCGGTGCAGGCGCGCGCCTGGGCCGGCATCGCCTCCGGCGTGCTCAGCGTCTATGCCTTCACCCACATTCCGCTTGCCGAAGTCTACGCGCTGATCTTCCTGGCGCCCTTGCTTGTCACCATCCTGTCCACCGTCATCCTGAAGGAAAAGGTCGGCCCCTGGCGATGGCTGGCGGTGGTGGCCGGCTTTGCCGGGGTGATGCTGGTGGTGCGGCAGGGTTTTCGCGAATTGAACCTCGGCCACCTGGCCGCCTTCGTGAACGCCTTCCTCGCAGCGGCCAGTGTCATCCTGCTGCGTTCGCTCGCCCAGCAGGAAAAGCGCACCTCGATGCTCGGCGTGCTTGTCGGCTATGGTCTGCTGTTCAACGGTGCGGGCGCTGCGGCCACCTCCTTCACCTTGCCGAATGCCATGCAGCTCGTCTGGCTGGCGATGGCCGGCGCCTTCACCGCGGGTGGGCAATTCATGCAGCTGCTCGCCGCGAAATACGCTCCCGCCAACCGGATCGCGCCGACGCATTATTCGCAGATCGTCTGGGCGGTGATCCTCGGCGCGCTGTTCTTCCAGGAATACCCGGACTGGCTGTCGCTGGTGGGCCTTGTGGTCGTCGGCGGGGCGGGCCTGCTGACCATGGTGCGCGAGGAGGTGCGGCTGGGCACCGTGCGCTGGAACCCGTTTGCGCGCACCCGGCTTTGAGCCGACGCCGGTTGCACGGTGACCGTGACCGCTGATATGCGGACGCGATGACGACAAGATCCCTGCCGGAGCTTCCGGTATCCGCCGTGCTGCCGGCGCTGGGCGCGGCGCTGGCCGAACGCAACAGCGCCGTGCTGGTGGCGCCGCCCGGCGCCGGCAAGACGACGCTGGTGCCGCTGGCGCTGCTCGATGCGCCATGGCTGGGGACAGGCAAGATCGTCCTGCTCGAACCGCGCCGGCTCGCCGCCCGCGCCGCCGCGCGTCGCATGGCGCAATTGCTGGATGAGGAGCCCGGCGCGACAGTCGGCTATGCCATGCGCATGGAAAACCGCACCTCGGCCAAGACCAGGATACTGGTCGTCACCGAGGGCGTTCTGGCGCGCATGATCCTCGACGATCCCGAACTGCCCGGCGTCTCGGCGGTCCTCTTCGACGAATTCCACGAGCGCTCGCTCGACGGCGATTTCGGCCTGGCGCTGGCGCTCGACGTGCAGGGTGCGCTGCGGCCGGATCTGCGGCTGCTGGTGATGTCGGCGACACTGGATGGCGCGCGCGTGGCAAAACTCCTGTCGGGCGCGCCGGTGATCGAAAGCGAGGGCCGCGCCTTCCCCGTCGACATAGGCTACGACGAACGGCCGGCCGGCGTCCCGATCGAGGATGCGATGGCCAAGGGGATCCGCGCCGCCCTTGCCGACGAGAGCGGCAGCGTGCTTGCCTTCCTGCCCGGCCAGCGCGAGATCGAGCGCACCGCCGAACGGCTGGCCGGCAAAATCGGCGCCGACACCGACATCGTCCCGCTCTATGGCCAGCTCGACGGCAAGGCGCAGGACGCCGCGATCAAGCCGGCACCGCCGGGCCGCCGCAAGGTGGTGCTGGCGACGTCGATTGCCGAGACCTCCATCACCATCGACGGCGTGCGTGTCGTCATCGATTCCGGCCTGTCGCGGCTGCCGCGCTATGAGCCGGCGAGCGGCCTGACGCGGCTGGAGACGGTGCGCGTCAGCAAGGCATCCGCCGACCAGCGCGCCGGCCGCGCCGGGCGCACGCAGGCCGGCGTCGCCATCCGGCTCTGGCGCGCCGAACAGACGGCGGCACTTCCCGCCTTCACGCCGCCGGAAATCCTCGAAGCCGACCTTTCGGGCCTGTTGCTCGACTGTGCCGCCTTCGGCGTCGCCGACCCGACCGGTCTCGCCTTCCTCGATCCGCCGCCGGCGCCGGCGCTCAACGAGGCAAGGGTGCTGCTGCGCGCGCTCCATGCCATCGACGATGCGGGGCGTTTGACGGAAGCGGGCGCTTCGATGCGCAAGCTCGCTCTGCCGGTGCGGCTGGCGCATATGGTTGCCGAGGCCGCCAAGAGCGGCCATGCGGGCGAGGCGGCCATGCTGGCCGTCCTGCTCACCGAACGCGGCCTTGGCGGCGACGGCGCCGATCTGGAGCGGCGGCTGATGCGCTTTCGCGGGGAAAGATCGCCCCGCGCCACCGCCGCGCGCCAGCTCGCCGAACGGCTGGCCAAACAGGCCGGCGGCGCGAAGAACGGTGAACCCGTTTCCGCCGGCGCGCTCCTCGTGAACGCCTGGCCGGACCGCGTCGCCAAGGCGCGTGGCGAGCGCGGCCGCTTCGTGCTGGCCAATGGCTCCGGCGCCATGCTCGATGCCGCCGACCCGCTGGCCGGCGAGCCGTTTCTGGTCGTCGCCGACCTGCAGGGCAAGGCGCAGAATGCCCGCATCGCGGCTGCCGCGGCAATAAGCGAGGACGACATCCGCGCCACGCTGGCCGACCGGATCGAAACACGTCGGCGGACCAGCTTCGATCGCGAGCGCCGCGCCGTGCGTGTGCGTGAAACCGTTCGCCTTGGCGCCATCACGCTCGCCGAACGGATGCTGCCGGCTCCTTCAGGCGCCGATGCCGACCGCGCCATTATAGATGCGCTGCGCGAGCACGGCCTGTCGCTGCTCGGGTGGAGCAGGGAGGCCGAGACGCTGCGCCAGCGGCTGTCCTGGCTGCATCGTGGCCTCGGCGCACCCTGGCCCGACATGTCGGATGAAGCGCTGATCGAACGCCTCGACGACTGGCTGCTGCCCTTCCTGTCGGGGGCGGCGTCCCTGGCCGCCATCGATCCCGGAGTTGTCTCGGCCGCCCTGGCCTCGCTCGTGCCGCACGAGCTGCAGCGCAAGGTCGATGCACTGGCGCCGACGCATTTCGATGCGCCGTCCGGCAGTCATGTGCCGATCCGCTATGACGGCGAATGGCCGGTTCTGGCGGTGCGCGTGCAGGAGCTGTTCGGCCTCGACCGCCACCCCTCGATTGCCAACGGCACCGTGCCGCTGACACTCGAGTTGCTGTCGCCGGCGCACCGGCCGATCCAGACGACACGCGACCTGCCCGGCTTCTGGCGCGGCTCCTGGGCCGATGTGCGCGCCGACATGCGCGGGCGCTATCCCAAGCATGTCTGGCCGGAAAATCCGCTGCTTGCCGCCGCTACAGCCCGTGCCAAGCCACGCGGGAGCTAGCGCTCCAGCTTTCCCGGCTGTAATCCATGGCCATGATCAACATCCTGAACGCGCCCGATTTTCAGCAAAGCCAGCGGCTGCGCCTCAACACGCTGATCCGGCTGCGCTGGCTGGCCATCGTCGGCCAGAGCGTGGCGGTGCTTGTCGTCGCCTATGGGTTGAAATTCCCGCTGCCGGTCAGCCTGTGCTTCGCGCTGATCGCCTGTTCGGCCTGGATGAACCTGTTCCTGGCCTTCCGCTTTCCGGCGGCGCACCGGCTCACCCCCTTTGCCGCCTTCGGCATCCTGATCTTCGACAGCCTGCAGCTTGCCGGGCTGCTCTATATGACCGGCGGCCTGACCAATCCGTTCTCGCTGCTGATGACCGTGCCTGTCGTCATTTCGGCGACGTCGCTGCCGCTACGCCTCACCGCCATCCTCGGCGGGCTGGTGATGCTGGCGGCGACCTTGCTGGTGTTCTTCCATCTGCCGTTGCCCTGGTATGAAGGCGCGCCGCTGGCCATGCCTTTCATCTATGTCGCCGGCATGTGGATGGCGGTGCTGTCCTCGATCGCCTTCACCGCCATGTATGCCTTCCGGGTGGCCGCCGAAGCGCGGCTTTTGGCCAATGCGCTTGCCGCCACCGAGCTGGTGCTGCAGCGCGAACAGCACCTTTCGGCGCTCGACGGCCTGGCGGCGGCGGCCGCGCATGAGCTCGGCACGCCGCTCGCCACCATCACGCTCGTCGCCAAGGAGATGGAAAAGGCGCTCGGCAGCGACCCGAAATACGGGGAAGACGTGAAGCTGCTGCGCTCGCAAAGCGAACGCTGCCGCGAAATCCTCAAGCGCCTGACCAGCCTTTCGTCGGAGGGTGAGGCGCATCTTTCCCGTTTGCCGCTGACCTCGCTGGTCGAGGAGGTCACCGCGCCGCATCGCGACTTCGGCATCTCGATCAAGCTTCGCCCGGGCGAACGCACCGGTCCGGAGCCGGTCGGGCGCCGCAATCCGGGCGTCATCTACGGCCTCGGCAATCTGGTCGAGAACGCCGTCGATTTCGCCCGCAAGAGCGTCACCGTGCGCTGGAGCTGGGACGAGGCGACCGTCACCTTCTCGATCATCGATGACGGGCCTGGTTTCCCACCCGAAATCATCGACCGCATCGGCGAGCCCTATATGTCGACGCGCCAGGGCACCGAGGCCGGCGGCGGCCTGGGACTCGGCCTGTTCATCGCCAAGACTCTGCTCGAACGCTCGGGCGCCACGCTCGATTTCCGCAATTCGAGCGGCCTGGGCGAGGGCGCCGTGGTGCAGATTTCGTGGCCCAGATCGGTCTTCCTGAACCCGGAAACGGCCCCGGCCACCATGTTTGACACTGCGTGAATTGGACAATAGCGGCGCAAAACTATATCTGCGTAAAATTAAGGCAGCAGGAATTCTTACGACGATGACAGGCGATGAAAATATTGGCGCAATGGTTGAAGGCGAGGACACCTCGCTTCTGATCGTCGATGACGACAAGCCGTTCCTCACGCGTCTCGCCCGGGCCATGGAAACCAGGGGTTTTGTGGTTGAGACCGCCGAGAGCGTCGAGGAGGCCGTGGGCAAGGCCCGCGCCAATCCGCCGGCCTACGCCGTGGTCGACATGCGGCTCGGCGACGGCAACGGTCTCGATGTCGTCGCCGCCATCCGCGAGAAGCGCGAGGATTCCCGCACCATCATCCTGACCGGCTACGGCAACATAGCCACCGCGGTGACCGCGGTGAAGCTTGGCGCCGTCGATTATCTGTCGAAGCCTGCCGATGCCGACGACATCTTCGCCGCCCTCACCCGCACCTCGGGCGAGCGCGCCGCACCGCCGGAAAACCCGATGTCGGCCGACCGCGTGCGTTGGGAGCATATCCAGCGCGTCTACGAAATGTGCGAGCGCAACGTTTCCGAAACAGCGCGCCGGCTCAACATGCACCGCCGCACGCTGCAGCGCATACTGGCCAAGCGCGCCCCGCGTTAGGATCCAGGACACGCAAGGCAATTGCCTTGGGCCGATTTCGAGTTCGCGGTGGAGGCCGTCAATTCTCAAAGTCAGCGCCGCCCCTCATCGCCCTGCCGGGCACTTCTCCCCGTATAGTGACGGGGAGAAGGGGGCTGGCCGCGATGCCGGCGCCCTTCTTGCGACGTTGGCGATTGGCGAAATCGGCGATGACAGCGCCCCTCTCCCCGTCACTATACGGGGAGAGGATGCCGGCAGGCAGGTGAGGGGCGGCACCGGCGTTTGGATAGTGAAGCCTGCTGATCAGGCGGCTTAACGGAGGCGACATGCAGGATTTGAAGCAGCGGCCGGTTTCCGTCTTCCGCGAATTCCTCGACAGCGAGGCGGCTGGCGGCATCATCCTGATGGTGGCGGCGGCACTCGCCTTGATCGTCGCCAACTCACCGCTCGCCGAAACCTATTTCTCCGTTCTCCATGCCTATCTCGGCCCGCTCAGCATCTCGCACTGGGTCAATGACGGGCTGATGGCGGTGTTCTTCCTGCTCGTCGGGCTGGAGATCAAGCGCGAGATGCTGGACGGCCAGCTGTCGACCTGGCCACGCCGCGTCCTGCCCGGCATCGCGGCGGCCGGCGGCATGGTGGTTCCGGCGCTGGTCTATGTCTTGATCAACCGCAACAATCCGGCGGCACTCTCCGGCTGGGCGATCCCGACCGCCACCGACATCGCCTTCGCGCTTGGCGTATTGTCGCTGCTCGGCAGCCGCGTGCCAGCTTCGCTGAAGGTCTTCCTGACCGCGCTCGCCATCATCGACGACCTCGGCGCCGTCATCATCATCGCCATCTTCTATACGAGCGGCCTGTCGCTCATCTATCTCGGCGCCGCCTTCGCCGTCATTGCGGTGCTTGTCGTGCTCAACCGCATGCGGGTGATGACGCTGGTGCCCTATCTCGTGCTCGGCGCAATCCTGTGGGTATTGGTGCTGAGATCGGGCGTCCACGCCACGCTTGCCGGCGTTGCGCTGGCGCTGACCATTCCGCTTGAGCGCTCCGCCGGGATCGGCCACGATCTCGACCATTCGCCGCTGCACCGGCTCGAGCACGGCCTGCACAAAATCGTCCCCTTTTTCGTCATCCCGATCTTCGGCTTCGCCAATGCCGGCGTTTCGCTCGCCGGCCTGAGTTTTGGCGCGCTGATCGAGCCGCTGACGCTGGGCGTCGCCGCCGGCCTGGTGGCCGGCAAGCTGGTCGGCGTGTTCGGCTCCTCGGCACTCGCCATAAGGCTCGGCCTGGCCGACCTGCCGGCCCATGCCGGCTGGTCGCATATGATCGGCATCTCGCTGCTCTGCGGCATCGGCTTCACCATGAGCCTGTTCATCGGCCTGCTCGCCTTTGCCGGCGACGTGGCCCTGCAGGATGCGGTCAAGGTCGGCATCCTCGCCGGCTCCTTCGTCGCCGCCATCTTCGGCGCGGCCGTGCTGCTGATGGCGCCGGCCGCGGGTGGGGCGGAAGACGGTGAGGAGTAGCGGCGCGGTTCGCGGTTCGGCGAACTATTCGCTCTCCCCTTCCAGCGCCGGCACCGTGACGCCGGCCAGTTCCGCCGCCAGCAGCCGCGCAGCACCGGCGCGCGCGATGCGCAGCATCAGCGCCTTGCGCGTTGCCGCCGCCATGCGGTGCTCCGGCGCCTCGCGCAGGATCTCGGCGCCATAGCCGTCGGATAGGATGAAGCCGCACTCTTCGGGAAAGATCTCCGAGGGCACGCCGGGATGGGTGGCGAAGAAGAAGCGGTCGGAATGCAGCCGGTAGTCGGGCCATTTGCGGTCGACCCGGAAATCCTCGATCGAGGATTTGATCTCGATGATCCAGATGTCGCCCTGGCGGGTCAGCGCCACGAGGTCGGCGCGGCGGCCGGTGGCCAGCGACAGTTCAGGCAGCACATGCGCGCCCATCGCCATGAGCAGCCGCTGCACGCCGCGCCGCACCAGCATGGCGCGTTCGGACTGGCGACCGTCGATGAGGGGGTTGATTGCGATGGGGGAAATGATCGGCATGGCAGGCACCATGCCAGATTTTGTTCACGGTTTGAACCCTTTTGTGATAGGCGATTATATGGTTGACAGACCCAGAGTGAAATAGGTATTTTGTCCTAGGCGGGGCGGCAGCTTATTTTTTGAGTATCAGGCATTCTGACGCTGGGATACCACCAGCCATATCGATCTTCTTGTTGATCAGACCGGGAGGAAGAGTGCTCTCAACAACAAACCCGAGCTGCTTGCATGCAGTTACACATCGCGCCACGGCGGGGTCGATATTACCTCCGCCTAGGGAAGTAGGGGCAGTCGTTTGCCCGCATGATGCGCGTGCGCCGTCTGCTTCCCGACGCATCTCAAAGGATTGAACGCTATCCATCGCACCGCATCCGGCGCTGCCTAACGCCACAGCGGCGATCGCAAGGCGAGTTGGTTTGTTCATGGTGCTTGCCCCGTGCGGCGTTACGTTACCCGCTACCCCAGCCGTAGGGGAAGGCTACAGGTCGACTGCCGCTATTCCTTCGGCTTCTTCTTCGGTCGGTCGTCGAGATGCATCCACCAATCTGGTCGGGCGTCTTCTTCTGGTCGGCTCGTGATAGGCGATATTATACGCGGGCAGACCTACAACCGATGCAGGCCCGTAGGGGGTGGTGGTAGGGAAGTCGAATCTGTCTAGCAGACCGATGCAGACCCCTGCGGCTGGGAATCAGTTCGATTCGCGCTGACGTACGCGTTGTTTTTCGAGGAACCGCTTGGCGTGTTCCCCCCACTCCGCTGCCGTGGTTTTGTGCTCTTGAACGTATGTGTCGAAAGCCTTGCGCAGAGCGTCCAGGTCCAAAGCCCAAAACTGCTTGTCTTTTTCGTCGTTCAACATTGTGTCACCAGGCCCATTGGGCTGACGGTATGCCCTTCAAGTCAAGCCTTCAAGAACCGATCCTGACTTCTTTTGGGTGTATCGGCCTTAAATATTCATCCCGTGGAAGTGCGGAACAGGTTCTGCTCTCTGAAGTTGGCAGTCCATGGGCAGGACTTCAGTCTTAATTGAGATGAAGCTAATATAGATATAGCTTAGGCAGTGCGGAGACGATCCCAAAAGCCTGACCCGCAACGACCCGGCACGACCCCATGTCCCCCCGACTGCGAGCGTGCCGGGTCGTTCCTGCGGGGCGTGGCAATCGGCGCATCCAAGGCGCGATCGCTCGCGCAACATTGGTCTGTCGATCATGCAATCGCGATATGCCGGCCGATTAGGTGGCGAACCCCAGCCCTGGGGACCTTCCGTGATCGCGCAATATCCGGGTGGGGGCAGTCTGGTATTCATCTCTGTGGAGCCCTATGTCGTGGCGATCAACTTGCGTTCTTCACTAGAGAGCGGCAAGACTAAAGTCTTGCGGGCCGGTGTACAAAGGTCTGAGGGGACCTTTTAGGTTCCGCAAATGTCCATTGGACGTTCCATTACTTTAGATAGTCGGCATATAAGGGTTGGCGTAAGGAATATGCCTGGCGGAATGGCCGGCGCAGTTTGGCTTTGGTCTATAGGGGGCTGCACCGGCCATTGCGGGTTTGGGCTTTGGGTGATTGTCCCCGCGCTGATTAACCTATATGTATATTAGCAATCGCGCAAATAAGACTGAAGTCCCTGGTTCCACCGGACCTGGCCGGACGTCCTCATGATCTTGATTTTCGCCAGCCGGCCTTCCGGGCTTCTTGCTCCGAACAGAACCAGCGTTCGCCCTTCCACAGGCTGATCCGGGTCTCGTTGTAATATTGCTGTCCCGGAACGTGATAGATGCGCTCGCCCGTATTGTAGCTGATGTTTCCCTTGATGTTGCAGCCCACCAGAGGCGGCCCGGCCTTGACTGCGATCAGGCTGGCCAGGATGGCGATCGCCGCGGCAATCAATGTCCACCAGATGGTGTTGCGCGAGGGACGCCAATGCCGGCGACGCCTGGCGCGCCTTCGCCAGCGGTCGGAACGATTGTCGTAGCGAGACTTGTCCGCTCCCCCTCCCGAGAGGAGAATGCCGCCGCTCTGGCGATGAGTCTATAAGCATTGTCTAACGTAATGGCGCGCCGTCCCGGCCGGCAGAGGGCGAACAACGGCGCCCAATGCGGTGGATGACGGAAAGCCATCTCTCTCGCTCTGCCCAAAATCCCTTGCTGGGGGTCTGCTATGGTCTCGCCGGGACGGGTTTGTCGCCAGGCGCCACGGCCCCTGCCATGTCATCCAGGATCGGGCAATCCGGCCGCTCGTCGCCATGGCAGGCGTGGATCAGTTTCTGCAGGGTCGAGCGCATCGACTGGAGCTCGCGCACCTTCTCCTCGATGGCCGTGACATGGGCGGCGGCGATCTCGCGCACGTCGGCGCTGGCGCGGCCGCGATCCTGGTAAAGCGCCATCAGCTGGCGGCAATCGTCGATGGAAAAGCCGAGGTTGCGCGCGCGGCGCAGGAAGGTCAGCCGATGGATGTCGTCACCGGAATAATCGCGGTAACCGTTGGCGGCGCGCGCCGGCGCGATCAGGCCGATCTCCTCATAGTAGCGGATGGTCTTGGCCGGCAGGCCTGAACGATGGGCGGCGTCGCCGACATTCATGGCGTTGTCCTCGATCTTGCCGGGCCTGCGAGTCAGGCCCATTGAATTTCCTTCACAATCCGGTGAAGGCTGTTGCCGAAATGCCATACTGATACGCTTACCAGCACGTAAGTCCCAGCATATAGGCATCGTGCGCTTGGCAAGCAAAGCAAATGCCAGCATGAATGAAGGCAAGAAAGCGGCCGACTCGTGCCGCTGAAGTTTGGGCAGGGCACCGGATCATCTCATGCGCATGAAGTCGCTTGCAATAATTGCCGCATTGGCGCTGTCCACGGCCATCGCCGGCTGCAGCACCATAGGCGGACAGATCTTCTCCAACGACTACGGCGCAGTGACCGATGCTGGCTACCAACTGCCGCGCGTCCCGATCGAAAAGGTGCCGAGGCAGTATCGCCGGCAGGAAGTGAACTACGACACCAAGGAAAAGCCGGGCACCATCATAGTCGATACGCAGAACAAGTACCTCTACTTCGTCGAGGGTGACGGCCTGGCGATCCGCTACGGCATCGGCGTTGGTCGCGAAGGCTTCGAGTGGCACGGCACCGCCCATATCGCGCTGAAGCGCGAATGGCCGACCTGGACGCCGCCCCGCGAAATGATCAGGCGCCAGCCGGAACTGGCGAAGTTCGCCAATGGCATGGAGCCGGGCCTGAAGAACCCGCTTGGCGCGCGCGCCATGTATCTCTTCAACAAGGGCGGCGACATGGGCTACCGCCTGCACGGCAGCCCGGAATGGAATTCGATCGGCAAGGCGATGTCGTCCGGCTGCATCAGGCTGATGAACCAGGACATCATCGATCTCTATGACCGCGCCTCGGTCGGCGCCAAGGTCATCGTGATGTAAGGACCATGATCCCTCGCGGGATCACGGTCAAACGAGAAGACAAGTTCATACGCGGACCGTCTAGGCAACAACGGACGTCCCAAACAGAAAACCGGGCAATTCGGCCCGGTTTTTTGTTTTTTACGACTGAAGTCGTGCTGGCAACGGGGACGATCAGGCGACCTGTTCGACCTGCTGCACTTCCGGCACGAAATGCCGAAGCAGGTTCTGGATGCCGTGCTTCAGCGTCGCCGTCGATGACGGACAGCCGGCGCAGGCACCCTTCATGTGCAGGAACACCGTGCCGTTCTCGAAGCCGCGGAAGGTGATGTCGCCGCCATCCTGGGCCACCGCCGGGCGCACCCTGGTGTCGAGCAGTTCCTTGATTGTAATGACCAGTTCCTCGTCCGCCTTGTCGTAGAACTCGCCGGTCTGGCTGGTCTCCGCGGCCGGGCCGCTTTTCGCCATGACAGGGGCACCCGACATGAAATGCTCCATGATGGCGCCGAGGATCGCCGGCTTCAGGTGCTGCCAGTCGGGACCGTCCTTGGTCACCGTGATGAAATCGTAACCGAAGAAGACGCCGGTGACGCCGGGGATTTCGAACAGCCGGCCGGCCAGGGGCGAGGCCGTTGCCGCACTGTCCGCATCGCGGAAATCGGCGGTACCTTCCACCAGCACTTCCTTGCCGGGCAGGAATTTCAGCGTCGCCGGATTGGGCGTCGATTCGGTCTGGATGAACATGGCCGTCTCCGTGCCCGCTACGGGCAGATAGTTTGGAATAGTTCTAAATAGGCTTTATCGGCTGGACATTCAAGCGAAACGCATCGCCCGAACGACTGGCTTGCGGAATGTTTTTGCTGGCTGGGGGACAGAATCCCGGGCGGGCGTCAGGCGAGGCTGTCGATCTCCTCGTCCGACAGATTCTGCGGCACCACCGTGACCGGAATGGGGAAGGCGGCGCCCTTGCCGGCCACGGCACCGACCAGCGGCCCGGGACCTTCCTTGCCGGCGCCGGCCGCCAGCACCAGGATGGCGATGTCCTGGTCCTCCTCGATCAGTTTGTGGATCTCTTCCGTCGGCTTGCCTTCACGCACCACCATCTCCGGCTCGATGCCGAGCTTCTGGCGTACCTTGTTGGCGTAGCCATCGAGAGCCGCCCGCGCCGTGGCGTTCGCCTCCTCGCGCATGATCTTCTCGACGCCCAGCCAATGCTGGAAATCGTCCGGCACGATGACATAGAGCAGCACCAGCGTGCCGCTGGTGCTCTGCGCCCGCTTCGAGGCGTAGGCGACGGCGCGCTCGCACTCGGGCGTATCGTCGATGATCGTCAGGAATTTCCTGCGATGACCGGCTTCGCGGCTGAGGCGTTTGGAGACCATGTCTATCTACCTAGTGTCGTGATTTCGAAGTTCGCCTGCTTTCGATATCGCGCTCCGAGCGAACTTCGAAATCAAAAACGACACTGGAAATCAATAGTTTGCTCGTGTCACTGATTTTGAAATTCGCATTGCCCTTGATATCCAACTCTGGCGAATTTCAAAATCGGTGACGCGAGTGCGTTTTCGGCCGCAATCTGCCACCGCCGCCGACCGGCGGCAAGCCGCCGACCTTAGGCCAGTATGTCTTGCGCCGGAATGGTGCGCTGCACTGACGATGCGGATCAGTTCTGAAGCAGCCCGATGATGTCGCGCACCGTCGTCATCGTCGCCTCGGCGAGCACGCCGGCGCGTTCGCCGCCGTCCCTGAGCACCGCGTCGACATAGGCGCGGTCGCCTTCGATGCGGCGCATCTCGCCGGCGATCGGCGCCAGCTTCTCAACCGCAAGGTCGGCCAGTGCCGGCTTGAACACGGAAAACTGCTGGCCGCCGAATTCCTTCAGCACGTCGGCCTTCGACATCTCGGCCAGCCCGGCATAGATGCCGACCAGGTTTTCCGCTTCCGGCCGGCTTTCCAGCCCGTCGACTTCGCTCGGCAAAGCCTCGGGATCGGTCTTGGCCTTGCGGATCTTCTTCGAGATGGTGTCGGCATCGTCGGTCAGGTTGATGCGTGACAGGTCCGACGGGTCCGACTTCGACATCTTCTTCGAACCGTCGCGCAGGCTCATGATGCGCGCCGCCGGGCCGCCGATCACCGGTTCGGTGATCGGGAAGAAGCCGTTCACCGTCTCCTCGCCGACCTGCATCTCGACGCCGACGCCAAGCCGGGCGATGCGGTCGGAAAAATCATTGTTGAATTTCTGGGCGATGTCGCGGGTCAGCTCCAGATGCTGCTTCTGGTCCTCGCCCACCGGCACATGCGTGGCGCGGTAGAGCAGGATGTCGGCAGCCATCAGCGAGGGATAGGCGAGCAGGCCCAGCGAAGCATTTTCGCGGTCCTTGCCGGCCTTGTCCTTGAACTGCGTCATCTTGTTCATCCAGCCGATGCGCGCGACGCAATTGAAGATCCAGGCAAGCTCGGCATGCTGCATCACCCGCGACTGGTTGAAGACGATGTGCTTCTTCGGGTCGATGCCGGAGGCAAGGAAGGCGGCGGTGATCGAGCGCGTCTGGTCGGCAAGGTCGTCATAAACGAGTTGCGCGGTCAGCGAATGCAGGTCGACGACGCAGTAGATGCAATCGGAGGTGTCCTGCAGGGCGACGAATTTCTTGATGGCGCCGAGATAGTTGCCGAGATGCAGGTTGCCGGTCGGCTGGACGCCGGAAAAGACGAGTGGCTTGAAGGCGGACATGGGTTCCTCATGGCTTGTGGAGGGCCGTATAAGCATGATTCCAAAAAGTTGCAGACTTTTTGGAGCCAATCACGCGGCTGGAAACCGCGCGCGGCGAAAGTCTTGCGACGGCGCGCTTATGGACGACGGGTGAAAAACCGGCAAGAGGTATCAGCGGGCTGGGCGGAACTTTGCCAGCAGCCGCGTGCCTTTTGCAACAATGCTTCGCCACCCCAACGGGGTCACCACTATGTCGGCAACGCCGATGCCGCTGCGTTCCGCGGGTCTTTGCAATCTGGTGAGATGAAGTTCCAGAATCGTATGATCGTGCCTTCGTAGCGCCGTTTCAAACGTCGCTTGTGCGTTCCAGAGATTGCCTTCCTGGCGCACGTTGCAAAGGCTTGCCACAGCCGGCTGTCCGTTTGCGGACAATTTGAGCTCGGTCAGCGCCTCGCGTAGGGGGTGCCGGATGTCCAGGCGAATCCGCGCCTTGCCGGCATATTTGAACGGCACAAGCAGCTTTGGGCGCGGATTGCAGCCGACCCACAATACCCAGTCGCCGCCCGCTTCGAGTGGAAACCAGTCGAGCGCTTTTGGCGAGTTGTCCTGCTTGATGACCTCGCGCTGTCTGAGCTTGCGCAGATCCGGGCGGACGACGCCCTTGGCCATCGCATTCTGACTCGAAACCTGACCATTTTCATAGCGCTCGTAGTCCGGATGAACGACGATCATGTAAGCGCCGGCGGCCTTCGCCTTGGCCAGTTCGGACGCCAGATAGGCGTCATATCCCGGCCGGGCTATTCGCCGGACCATTCGCTCCTGCTCGTCCGAAGTGTGGCTCGTATAACTCAGGTAGCGGTGGCCGGCCGCGAACTTGTGGACAGTGACCCGCTGTGTCGAGACAAAATTCATCCCGGACCTTGCCGCCCGCAAAAGGAAATCCGCGTCAACGGGCGCTGTGATCTCTTTGGCATGGCGCCATTTCCCAATTCGATCGGTGACGTCGCGTCGGTGACCGAAACTGGAAGGCGGGAAGAAGTGCCTGAGAGCGGTGTCCGATTCGTCGAAAATGCCGGTCACCCACCGAAAATTGCTTGCCCTGGGGCCATGAAAGATCGCGCCGCTCACGACAAAGTCCGGCTGCGGGTTGTGCCCGAAAAGATCTGCCAGTGCCTGGAGATGGTCCGGAGCCCAGATATCGTCATGACCGAGATAGGCAATGTATTGCCCGCGCGACATCTCTATGCCCGCATTGTTGGGGAAGGCTTGGCTGCCGCCGCGCTCGGGCAGGTTCAGCCAGCGGATTTGCGGAGACGCGAGCGCCCGAACCACATCGGCCGTATCGTCAGTGCAGCAATCGCCTACCACCAACAGCTCGAAGTCCCGACAGGTCTGGCGCAGCACCGATTGTATCGACGGAAGAATATGTCTGCCGCGATTGTAGGTGGCCATGATGACGGAAAACGTGGTCATGTTTATCCGAATTTGTAAGGGATGCCTGGATGATCGTAGGGGATTCGTGATTTGTCCGGATGTTTAGGATCGTAGACGGTTGTCGGCATGTTGATGAATGTCGCGATGCTCTTGCCCCGATTCTGAATCCCGTGAACGACACAGGGCGGAATCGTCAGCAGGATCTTGTTCGCCGCACCGACGTCGAGGACCTCCAGTTTTTGGTATGTCGGGCTATCCTCGCGCAGATCGTAGAGTACGACCCTGAGGTCGCCATTTGTATAGGCGAGCCGGTCGAACTGTCGTTTGTGATAGACCCACGCCCTGATCGATCCCGCCTCGGCCGATACCAGATAGACATGTGGCGGCGGACTTATGGGCTCCAGCAGTGCCGACATGAGGACCGTAAGCTCGCCACGCTTGTCGCCCCTTGTAACCAGCCGCTGCATCCGCACGCCCGCTATCGGATTTTCAATGGAAATGTCTTCCAGAAGCGGAACGTCGTCTCCCCAAGGCTGATCATCAACAAAATCTTCGAGTGATAGCCTGTCCATCGAGCCCTCCAAGTTTAGTGGCAACGCAATCTAGGCTTGTCCTGCTGTCAGTCGGCGCCAAAGGCAATACACGAAGAGGCGATGGCGCCTCAGCACTCGCATATCCACAGGGTTCAAGGCGGTCGCACGGCATCCGCGGCGGCAGTATCAAGAGTCCGGTGATCGTCAGCCGACAGGCGGCGATCCCTTACGCCCGATATTTCTCCGGATCATGCCGAAATCAGCGCCGCCGGTGGCAAAGGCGGTGACGAAGTAGAGCAACGCCCCGCCGGCCACCAACGCCAGCAGCGTCGTCGCCTTGACGACCAGCGGCGAGCCGGGACCGAGCCTGGCGGCCAGCCAGTGCTCGGCGAAATACAGCGCCACCGCCATCACCGCCGCCGACAGCACCAGTCGGGGAATGCGCTTCAGGAGCGGCACGTCGCGGCCCCAATGGCCGCGCCGGATCAAGACCGCAAGCAGCATCAACGCGTTGACCCAGCCGGCCACGGCCGAGGCCACCGCAATGCCGGGTGCGCCCATCCTGGGAAACAGCGTCAGCGCGGTGGCGACGTTCACCGCCACCGAGATGGCGGCGAAGATCATCGGTGTGCGCGTGTCCTCGCGGGCGAAATAACCCGGGGTGAAGGCCTTGATCAGCACGAAGGCCGGCAGGCCAAGGCCGAAGATCGCCAGGATCGCCGCCACGGTCGGCGTCGAATGGTTGGCGGCGAACGCGCCGCGCTCATAGACCAGCCGCACGATCGGCTCCGACATCACCCAGAGCGCCGCCGCCGCCGGCAGCGTCATGAACAGGGTGAATTCGACGGAGCGGTTCTGCAGATTGGCCGCCTCGATGAGATTGCCCGATTTCAGCGCCCGCGACAGTTCCGGCAACAGCACGATCGCCACCGCCACGCCGACGACACCGAGCGGCAGCTGGTAGACGCGGTCGGCATAGGCGAGCGAGGACACCGCACTGTCCTGCGCCGACGCGATCGCCGTGCCGATCAGCTGGTTGATCTGGGTGATGCCGCCGGTGATCGCCGCCGGCAGGGCCAGGATCAGCAGGCGCTTGACGTTCGGGGTCATCTTCGGCCGGCGGAAGCCGATCGAGATGCCGGCATTGCGCACCGCCACCCAGACGATGGCGAGCTGCACGAGCCCCGCAGCCAGCACGCCCCAGGACAGGCTGAAGCCTACGGCATGCGCGTCCAGCCCGCGGTACCAGGCATAGCCAAGCACGCTGATCAGGATGATGTTGAGGAAGGCGGGCGCGATCGCCGCCGCGAAATAGCGGCGCAGCGAATTCAGCATGCCGGCCATCATGGCCGCCAGCGACATGCAGATGAGATAGGGGAACATGATCGTCGCCAGCAGGACGGTCGTCTCGAACTTGCCCGGCGTGTCGGCAAAGCCAGGCGCCACCAGGTAGCGCACGAGCAGCGGCATCGCCAGTTCCATGGCGATGGTCAGCGCCAGCAGTGCCGAGAACAGCACGCCGAACACTTCCTCGGAAAAACGTTTGGCGCCGTCGGTGCCGTGCGTCTCGATCTCCTTGGCAAACAGCGGTACGAAGGCGGCGTTGAAGGCGCCTTCCGCGAACAGCCGGCGAAAGGTGTTGGGGAATTGGAACGCCGCGTTGAAGGCGTCGGCCACTGGTCCGGTGCCGAGCGCTGCCGCCATCAGCATCTCGCGGCCGAAACCGAGCGCGCGGCTCATCAGCGTGCCGGAAGCGACGGTAGCGAATTTCTTGACGAGGCTCATGCGTTCGAAGACTGCCTTAGAGCGGTTTTCCCGGAAAAAGCGCGTCGCGCTTTGCCTTGGGAATTGCGTTGGAACAAAAAGCTGGAGCGGTTCGCCGTTTCCATGAAACGGTGAACAGCCCTGGAGCGTGGGAGAAGGTGGGGATGGCAGTCACTCGGCGGCCGCCTTGGCCTTGCCGCCGCGTTCGGGCGAGATGCCTTCGAGCGTTGTCGTCAGCCGGTTGCGGATGGTGGCGATGCGGGTCGGGCTGTCGATCTTCTGGCCGGTGAGGTCCGTGACATAGAAGGTGTCGATGACCTTTTCGCCGAACGTGGTGATGTGTGCCGATGCGATGTCGAGCGACAGGTCGGACAGCGTGCCGGTGATCTCCGACAGCAGGCCCGGGCGGTCGAGCCCCTCGACCTCGATGACCGAAAACCGGTTCGAAAGCGTATTGCGGATTTCGGCGCGTGGCGGGATCTTGAACACCTTGGCGCCGCGCTTTGGCTTGGTGCGCTTCTCGATCATCTCCGGCAGCCAGCTCTTGCCCGACAGCACGTCCTCGATCAGCCGGCCGACACGCTCGGCGCGCCGGCGTTCGTCCTCGTCACGGTCGAATTCCCTCGAAATCAGGATGGTGTCGAGCGCGCGGCCGTCGGCGGTGGTGAAGATCTGCGCGTCGACGATATTGCCGCCGGCGCCGACGCATGCCCCGGCAATGACCGAGAGGAGACGGGGATGGTCCTGCGCCAGCACGGTGATTTCGGTCACCGCCTCGAACTGGTGGGTCTTGACCATGGTGGCGAGCTTCTTGCCGGCGGCGTCGGCCTCGCGGACGAATTCGGCGTGGCGCAGCTGATCCGGCAGGTCGACGGTCAGCAGGTAGTTCTCGTAATGCAGCCCGACATAGCGCTTGCGGTCCTTGCCGGACCAGTCGGCGAGCGCCTCGGCCAGGCGTTCGCGCGCCGCCGCCGTGCGCTTGGCGCGCGACACTTCCGAAAAACCGCCGGTCAGCAGCAGTTCTGTCTCGTAATAGAGCGTGCGCAGCAACTGGCCCTTCCAGCCGTTCCACACACCCGGCCCGACACCCCTGATGTCGCAGACGGTGAGGACCAACAGCAGCTTCAGCCGCTCGACCGACTGCACGATCGAGGCGAAATCCTCGATGGTCTTGCGGTCGTTGAGGTCGCGGGTCTGCGCCGTCATCGACATGACGAGGTGGTTCTCGACCAGCCAGGCGACGGTTTCCGTGTCCGCCACCGACATCCCCATATGCGGGCAGATGCGCCGTGCGATGCGGGCGCCGGCCTCGGAATGATCTTCCGGCCTGCCCTTGGCGATGTCGTGCAGCAAGACGGCGACATAAAGCGCCTCGCGGCTCTTCTTGAGGCCGGGCATCAGCGAATGCGACAGCGGATGTACCTTTTCGCCATCGCCGCGCTCGATCTCGGCCAGCACGCCGATGCAGCGGATCAGGTGCTCGTCGACGGTGTAGTGGTGGTACATTGAGAACTGCATCATGGCGACGATCTTGCCGAAATCGGGGATCAGCCTGCCGAGCAGCCCGGCCTCGTTCATGCGCCGCAGATTGAGTTCGGCATTGCGGTCCGAGGTCAATATGTCGAGGAACAGCCGGTTGGCCTCTTCGTCGCGCCGCAGCGATTTGTTGACCAGGCCGAGCGAGCGGGTGAGCAGTTTCAGCGCATCGGGATGGAATTCCAGCCCGTGCTTGTCGGCGAACCAGAACAGCCTGAGCAGGTTGACCGGATCGCGCTCGAACACCTGGTCGTCGGCGATGTTGATGCGGTGGTTGTCGACAATGAAATCGGAAGTGCCGGCAAGCTTGCGCTTGCGGCGCTGGAAGGTGAGGAAGATGCGGTTGAAGCCGGGAACGTGCTTGGCTTGTTCCTCCTCGAGCGCCGCGCAGAAGATGCGGGTCAGGTCGCCGACATCCTTGGCGACGAGGAAATAGTGCTTCATGAAGCGCTCGACCGCCGACAGGCCGGGATGGGTGGTGTAGCCGAGCCGCTCGGCGATCTCGCGCTGGATGTCGAAATGCAGCCGCTCCTCGGCCTTGCCTGTGAGGAAATGCATGTGGCAGCGCACCGCCCACAGGAAGTCCTCGGCCTTCTGGAACTCGCGGTACTCGGCCTCGGTGAAGACGCCCTTTTCGACCAGTTCCTCGCCGGTGCGCACGCGGTAGAAATACTTGCCGATCCAGAACAGCGTCTGCAGGTCGCGCAGGCCGCCCTTGCCATCCTTGACGTTGGGTTCGACCAGATAGCGGCTTTCGCCGGCCTTGGCATGGCGATCGTCACGTTCGGCAAGTTTGGCCTGGACATATTCGGGGCCGGTCGTGCGCACCACCTCGTGGTCGAAGCGCACCATCAGCTCGTCATAGAGCTTGCGTTCGCCCCACAGGAAGCGCGCTTCGAGGATCGAGGTGCGGATGGTGATGTCGGTGCGCGACAGCCGCAGGCACTCATCGATGTTGCGGGTGGCGTGGCCGACCTTCAAGCCGAGATCCCACAGCATGTAGAGCATGTATTCGACGGTCTGCTCGCCCCATGGCGTCTGCTTGTAGGGCAAGAGGAACAGAAGATCGATGTCGGATCCCGGCGCCAGCGTGCCGCGGCCATAGCCGCCGACCGCCACGACGGCCATGCGTTCGGCCGACGAACGGTTCTTCACGCGGTACACATGCGTCGCGGCGAAATCGTAAAGCGCCCGGATCAGCTCATCCATCAGATGCGACAATCGCTCGGCGCAGGCATTGCCGCCGCCATCCTGCTTCAGCATGGCCTCGGCAATCCTTCGGCCTTCGGCGAGCCGGGCCTTGAGAAGCTGCAGCACGCCGGCGCGGGCGGCGGGTCCCGAACCATCACCCGCCGTGGCCGTCGTCAGCGCGGTCATCTCGCGGCGCAAGGCTTCGCCGTCGATCAGTTCGTCGAGCTTCAAGGAGATTTTCGCCATAGGTATCAGTCGGCCTTGCCATTTGGGCGGCGTCTATAGCGTGTTTTCGCGGCGCTGGGTATGGGGCCTGCTGGTGGCCCGGCAAGCGACCTAGTCCGATGCCTCGACCGGATCGAGGGGAACGACGATCCGTTGCCGGAATCTGCAGAAATCGGCGATCCACCGTGCGGTTCGCCCGGCCTCTCTGCTGATTCTCACGGCCATCGGCTTCCTCTGCCTTGCCATAAGCCCGCTCGCGGTCCGCGCGGCATCGCGTTCCTGGTCAAGCAGGCTCGCCAGCCTTCCGTCGACGAATTGATCCTGTGCGCAGAGCGCCGGAACAAGTTGGTAGATGGTCTTGCCGGCCGACATGATGGGGTTGAAGATGAGATCATCGACAGCAATGTTGGCCTGCGCCGTTGCCTGCAGAAAATCGCGTGCCGTTCGCCGCGAGAGCAGATAACCGCCCGCCCCCGGATGGCCCTTGCGGAGACGGAACATGGAAAAACCATGCCCGGCAGGGGTCCTTCTCCTCTGGATCACGGTTCTGGAGAAGAACGTCTCGAGCTTCACGACATCGGCGTCCGCCGGCACCCAACTCGTATCGCCCAGCAACGCCCCGGCCTTACTGGAGAAGACCATGTCGTCCTCGAACACGGCGCCGTATGGGGCCCCGTCCTGTGCAATGATCGTCCAGCAGGCTCGATGACTGTGCAGGCAGGCGATTTCACTGCCGGAGAGCGGCCGGGTGGCGTGTATTGCGTGCTGCGGCTGCAGCATCAGGTCGGGATGTTGCTTGCCATCGATCCCCGCGACCCGCTCGAACCCAATGCCGATGCGAGCGAATTCCCTCGACATGTGAGCAAGCCGCTCGGGAGATCGATCGAGGTTGATGACCAGACGCTTCATTTTCACGAGTTATTTTTTCGAAACCCTTGCTTCCACGGAACCGGCGCGAACCGCCAATCACCGCGGGAGCCTTCTAGCACGGGTGACGCTACGGTTTGTTGATCTTTTCCGGCGTGGATATCATGCCGCAAGGGGAGAGCCAACAGAGAGCCAAGCTCTCAAGGCCAGCCTGATTTCTCGGGAGATTGCGCCCGATGTCGGGAACGCCGGATTGAAGACGAGATCATCGGCTACGCGCAGGCCGGTGCGGTGGCGTCGAGGACGTCGCGTGCCATTTGCCTCGACATGATGCAGCCGCCGGTAACGGGGCGAGCGGCCAATGCCGGGCTGGAAACGAAAAAATCGGAACAGCCCTTGACCTTCCAGTTACTGGAAGCACTACCTCCGCAATCAGGCAGAGGCATAGAGGCATTTTGGAATGACGCACCCAGACCATGACCATCGCGGCGATCACCACGCACATGGCCCGCACGGCAGCTGTTGCGCGCCGAACGGTGCCGATGCGCCAGCCGTTCTGCGCGATCCGGTCTGCGGCATGACCGTGGATCCAGCCGCCGGCAAGCCGACATCGGAGCATGGCGGCCGCCTCTATCATTTCTGCAGCGAGCGCTGCCGTTCGAAATTCCAGGCCGAGCCGGAACAATACCTCACGGCCACCGACCCCTTCTGTGGCATGAGCGTCGACCGTGCCACAGCCAGGCACTTCGTGCGCCATGAAGGCCAGGGCTTCTATTTCTGTTCCGCCGGCTGCAAGGCGAAATTCGAGGCGGCACCGCAGACCTATCTCGGCGACAGGCCGGCACCGCCGCCCGCGCCCAAGGGCACGCAGTATACCTGCCCGATGCATCCCCAAATCGTCCGCGACAAGCCCGGCTCCTGCCCGATCTGCGGCATGGCGCTTGAGCCGATGGGCGTGCCATCGGGCGATGAGGGGCCAAATCCCGAACTGGTCGATTTCACCAGGCGGTTCTGGGTCAGCGCGCTCCTGTCGATCCCGCTTCTGATCGTCGCGATGGCGCCGATGATTGGTGTGTCGTTCGAAAGCTGGGTCGATGATCGCACAAAGGTCTGGATAGAATTGCTCCTGGCAAGCCCGGTGGTGCTCTGGGCCGCTTTTCCCTTCTTCCACCGTGGCTGGGAGTCTGTCCTCAACCGCAGCCCCAACATGTGGACGCTGATTTCGCTGGGCGTCGGCGCGGCCTACCTCTACAGCGTCGTCGCCACCCTGTTTCCCGACATCTTCCCGCATCAGTTCCGCGGCCATGGCGGGGCTGTGCCGGTCTATTTCGAGGCCGCCGCCGTCATTGTCGCGCTGGTTTTCCTCGGCCAGGTGCTGGAACTGCGTGCCCGCGAAAAGACCGGCTCGGCAATCCGCGCCTTGCTCGATCTGGCGCCGAAGACCGCGCGGCGTATGGCCGAAGACGGTTCCGAGACCGATGTGCCGCTGGACAGCGTCAAGGCTGGCGATCGCCTGCGCATCCGGCCCGGTGATGCGGTGCCGGTCGACGGCACGGTGCTCGAAGGCCGCTCCTCCATCGACGAATCGATGATCACGGGCGAGCCGCTGCCGGTCGAAAAGGCCGAGGGCGATGCTCTCACCGGCGGCACGCTCAACAGGCAGGGTTCGCTGATCATGCGCGCCGAACGGATCGGCGCCGAGACCACGCTGGCGCGCATTGTCGAACTCGTCGCCAAGGCACAGCGCTCGCGCGCGCCGATCCAGGGATTGGCCGACCGCGTTTCCTTCTACTTTGTCCCGGCCGTCGTCCTTGTCGCCGTCGTGGCCTTCATCGCCTGGGCCGTCTTCGGTCCGGAGCCCAGCCTGATCTTCGCCATCGTCTCGGCGGTCTCGGTGCTGATCATCGCCTGTCCCTGTGCGCTTGGCCTCGCCACGCCGATGTCGATCATGACCGCCACCGGGCGCGGCGCGCATGCCGGCGTGCTGATCAAGGAAGCCGCCGCGCTCGAACGCTTCGCCTCCGTCGACACGCTGATCGTCGACAAGACCGGCACGCTGACCGAGGGCAGGCCGAAACTGACGGATGTCATCGCGGCAGACGGCTTTTCCGAAGACGATTTGCTGGGGCACGCCGCGAGCCTGGAGAAGGGCTCGGAACATCCGCTGGCCGAGGCCATCGTCGAGGGCGCCGCGGCGCGCGGAGCGACCGTCACCGACGCCGGCGATTTCGAGGCGGTTACCGGCAAGGGTGTTTCCGGCACGGTGTCGGGCAAGGCCATGGCGCTCGGCAATGCCGCGATGATGGGCGATCTCGGCGTCGATGTCTCTTTCCTTGCGTCCAGCGCAGAAGCGCTGCAGGGCGGCGGCAAGACGGCGATGTTCGTCGCTGTCGGCGGCAGGCTGGCCGGCATCGTCGCCGTCGCCGATCCCATCAAGGCGACCACCGCCGAGGCGATCAAGGCGCTGCATGACAGCGGCCTCAGGATCATCATGGCGACCGGCGACAATGAGCGCACGGCCAACGCAATCGCCAAAAGCCTCGGCATCGACGAGGTTCGCGCCGGCCTGTTGCCGGAACAGAAGGCAGCCCTGGTCGAGGAACTGCGCGGCAGGGGCGCCGGTGTCGCCATGGCTGGCGACGGCGTCAACGATGCGCCGGCCTTGGCCAGCGCCGATGTCGGCATCGCCATGGGCACCGGCGCCGATGTCGCTGTAGAAAGCGCCGGCATCACTTTGGTCAAGGGCGACCTCAACGGCATCGTCCGCGCCCGCACCTTGGCCCAGGCGACGATCGGCAACATCCGCCAGAACCTGTTCTTCGCCTTTCTCTACAATGTGCTTGGCGTGCCGGTCGCCGCGGGCGTGCTCTATCCGCTCACCGGCATGCTCTTGTCGCCGATGCTGGCGGCGGCGGCGATGAGCCTGTCCTCCGTCTCGGTCATTGCCAACGCATTGCGGCTGCGGACGTTGAAACTCTGATGCAAACCCCCAAATACGAAACCCCCAGATACCGAACCAAAGCAACAGGAGACCATGAATGACCTTGGCCAAGAAACTCGTGCTTTTGCTGATGGCGGCCGGAATGCTGCTCGCCGTCTTCCTCGAAAGCGTTCCGGCGCGGAGCGAAGAGATGAAACACGACATGGCTGGCATGTCGATGGGCGCGACCGGCCCTTCGACCGAAGGCTACAAGACGGCGATGGACAAGATGCATGCCGACATGATGGCGTCGCAATACACCGGCAATGCCGATGTCGATTTCGTCCGCGGCATGATCCCGCACCACCAGGGCGCCATCGACATGGCCAAGGTCGAGCTCGCCAACGGCAAGGACCCGGAAATCCGCAAGCTCGCCGAAGGCGTCATCGCCGCGCAGGAAGCCGAGATCAAGCAGATGCAGGACTGGCTCGCCGCGCATCCGGTCAAGTGAGCCTTTCGCGACGGTGAGATTTGGGCGAGAAACGCCTCTGGATTTTCTCGCCCGCCCTGTGATGCGATTTAGCCTCGAACGGAGCCTGCCATGCCATCGACCATCAGAACCACCACGTTGCCCTCTGGCGAAGCCGTTCAGGTGCTCGGCCAGGGCACGTGGAAGATGGGTGAGGATTCGCGCCGCCGTGCCGATGAGGTCGACGCTCTCAAACTCGGCCTCGACCTTGGCCTCACGCTGATCGACACCGCCGAAATGTATGCCAGCGGCGGCGCCGAGGAAGTGGTGGCGCAAGCCATTGCCGGGCGCCGCGCCGAGGTCTTCGTGGTCTCGAAGGTTCTGCCGTCGAACGCTTCGCGCGCGGGCGTGCAACGCGCCTGCGAGAACAGCCTCAAGCGCCTGCGCACCGACCGCATCGATCTCTACCTCCTGCATTGGCCGGGCAGTGTGCCTTTGGCCGAGACGGTCGAGGCCTTCGAGGCCTTGAAGAAGGCCGGCAAGATCCGCCATTGGGGCGTCAGCAATTTCGACACGGAGGACATGGAGGACTTGGCCGGCTTGCCCGATGGCGGCAACGTCCAGACCAACCAGGTGCTTTACAATCTGGTCCGGCGCGGCCCCGAATTCGATCTGGCGCCCTGGAGCCGCAGGCGCGGCATTCCCCTGATGGCCTATTCGCCGGTCGAGCAGGGCGCGCTGGCGCGCAATGCCAGGCTCGATGCCGTCGCCGCCCGCCGCAATGCGACCGCGGCACAAATCGCCCTGGCCTGGGTGATGCATCAGGAGGGCGTCATCGCTATTCCGAAGGCCAGCAGCCAGGAGCACGTCCGCCAGAATTTCGCGGCGCTCGACATCAAGCTTACGGGCGAGGATCTCGCCGACCTCGACCGCGCCTTTCCGCCGCCAACACGCAGGCGCGGCCTGGAGATGATCTGACTACTTCCCCGCCAGTCCCTTCAGCCGGTAAAGCGCTTCCAGCGCTTCCCTTGGGGTCATCTCGTCCGGATTGATCTCGCCGAGGGCGGCGCCGAGCGCGTCGCTCTTCACCGGCTTCGGCGCCTCCCGCTTCACCGCCACGGAAAACAGCGGCAGGTCGTCGACCAGCCGGTTGGTCTTGCCGGAAACCTCGCCTTCCTCCAGTTGGTGCAGCACCTGCTTGGCCCGGTCGACCACCGCTTCCGGCAGGCCGGCGAGCCGTGCCACCTGGACGCCGTAGGAGCGGTCGGCGGCACCCTTGCCGACCTCGTGCAGGAAGACGACGTCGCCTTCCCATTCCTTGACCCGCATGGTGACGTTGTGGAGCCGCGCCAGCTTGCCGGCCAGCGAGGTCATTTCGTGGAAATGGGTGGCGAAGATCGCCCGGCAGCGGTTCTTCTCATGCAGATATTCCACTGCCGCCCATGCGATCGACAGGCCGTCGAAGGTGGCGGTGCCGCGGCCGATCTCGTCGAGGATCACCAGCGCTCGTTCGCCGGCCTGGTTGAGGATCGCCGCCGTCTCGACCATCTCGACCATGAAGGTCGAGCGGCCGCGCGCCAGATCGTCCGAAGCGCCGACGCGCGAGAACAGCCGGTCGACGACGCCAATATGGGCCGATGCCGCCGGCACGAAGGAGCCGGTCTGGGCCAAGATGGCGATCAGCGCGTTTTGCCGCAGAAACGTCGATTTACCGCCCATGTTGGGGCCGGTCAGCAGCCAGATCGCGCCGTTCTTGCCGTTCCCTTCCGGCGACAGGTCGCAATCATTGGCGACGAACGGTCCCTCGCCCGAACGGCGCAAGGCCTGCTCGACCACCGGATGACGGCCACCTGATATCTCGAAGGCAAGGCTCGAATCCACCACCGGCCGGCACCAGGCTTCGCTTTCCGAAAGCAACGCAAGTGCCGCCGAGACATCGATCGCTGCCAGCGCATCGGCGCCGGCACGGATCTTTTCCGCCTCGCCGACGGCTTGCGCCGTCAGCGCATCGAACGCTGCCAGCTCGATGCTGAGCGCCCGGTCTGCGGCGTTGGCGATCTTGGTCTCGAGTTCGGCAAGCTCCGTCGTGGTGAAGCGCATGGCATTGGCCATGGTCTGGCGGTGGATGAAGCGCGCTTTGGCGCCATCGCTGCCGGTCATGACCGCGTGGTGATTGGCGGTCACCTCGATGTAGTAACCCAGCACGTTGTTGTGCCGGATTTTCAGCGAACGGATGCCGGTCTCCTCGATCAGCGAGCGCTCCAGCCCGGCGATCACTTTTCGCGATTCGTCGCGCAGCGCCCGCATCTCGTCGAGTTCCGGGTGATAGCCGCCGCGCAGGAAGCCGCCGTCGCGTTTGAGCAGCGGCAATTCCTCGCCGAGCGCCTGGGTCAGATGCTGGGCAAGCGCCTGCGGCAGCGCCTGGATGGCGGCCATCGCCTCCGCCAGTTCCTGGGGCAGGGCGGTCGCGGCGAAGATTTCGACGATGGCGCCGGCCGCCTCGAAACCGGCGCGCAGTGCGCCGAGGTCGCGCGGGCCGCCGCGGTTGAGCGCCAGCCGCGACAGCGCGCGCGGCATGTCGGCGACGCTTTTCAGGCTCGTCCGCACCGCCTGGCACAACCGCGTTTCGGAGCGGAAGAACGACACCGAATCCAGGCGCGCGCCGATCGCCGCCGGGTCGGTCAGCGGCGCCATCAGCCGGTCGGCGAGCAGCCTTGCGCCGCCGCCGGTCACCGTGCGGTCGATCGCCTTGAACAGCGAGCCCTCGCGACTGCCCGACAGCGTGCGTAAGAGCTCGAGATTGCCGCGCGTCGCCGGATCGATGAACAGGGTCGAGCCCTGCTCCTCGCGCTCGGGCCGCGACAAAGGCGGGCGCTCGGCTTTCTGCGTCTTCTCGACATAGGCGATGGCGCCGGAGATCGCCGACAGTTCGGCGCGCGAAAACGTACCAAAGCTGTCCGGCGTCGCCACCTCGAAGAAGCGGGCGATGCGCCCGGTGGCCGAGGCCGAATCAAACAGCGATGGCGGCTGCGGGTTGGCGATGCGGCCAAGCACGTCGAACACCGGCCTCAGCTCGGGATCATGGAACACCGGCTCGGCGACGATCAGCTCGCGCGGATCGACGCGGAAGACGTCGGCCAGCAGCCGGTCGGCGGTGGTCTCGGCAACGCGGAAGGCGCCGGTCGAGATGTCGATCCAGGCAATTGCGAAGGCATGGTCGCTGCCGCCCTTCACCCGCCCCAGCGCCATCAGGAAGCTCGATTCCGACGGCGCCAGCAATTTGTCCTCGGTGATGGTGCCCGGCGTCACCAGCCGCACCACGTCGCGGCGCACCACCGATTTGGAGCCGCGCTTCTTCGCTTCGGCCGGATCTTCGATCTGCTCGCAGACGGCGACGCGGAATCCCTGGCCGATCAGCTTCTGCAGATAGTCGTCGGCAGCATGCACCGGCACGCCGCACATCGGGATATCGTGGCCCTGGTGCTTGCCGCGCTTGGTCAGGACGATGCCCAGCGCCCGGCTCGCCTTTTCGGCGTCGTCGAAGAACAGTTCGTAGAAATCGCCCATGCGGTAGAACAAGAGCGAATCCGGGTTCGCCGCCTTGATCTCGATGAACTGCTCCATCATCGGCGTGACGGCGGCCGTGCCGGGCTGGGGCGGCGTCATCACCTCGGGGGCGTCGGGCTCATTGGCTATGTGCATGTTCATGGCGCGGCACGCTAGCAGATGTGGTGGCCGGGTTTAATGCCGGGGCTTCGAAAAGCAGGGGAAGACCGAGGCGATGGTTTGCAGGCAATTGCCCGTCGGCCTGCGATTCCCGCGCGCTGGCGGTTTACACGCGGCGGCGCGTGGTCTTAATTCGGACCGAAACAAAGCACCCGCTTCAAGGAGGTGCTGTACCGGCGAGGAAATCGAAAAGCATCATGGCCAGGAAAACCGAGAACAACGGTCCGTCCGTCAGCGCGCAGGAAGCGCTCGAATTTCACGCGATGGGCCGGCCCGGCAAGCTGGAGATCGTCGCCACCAAGCCGATGACGACGCAGCGCGATCTGAGCCTCGCCTATTCGCCGGGCGTCGCCGTGCCGGTACGCGCCATCGCCGAGGACCCCAGCCGCGCCTTCGACTACACGACGCGCGGCAACATGGTGGCCGTCATCTCCAACGGCACCGCCATCCTTGGCCTCGGCAATCTCGGCGCGCTGGCCTCCAAGCCGGTGATGGAAGGCAAGGCGGTGCTGTTCAAGCGCTTCGCCGATGTCGATTCCATCGATCTCGAGGTCGACACCGAGGATGCCGACGAGTTCATCAACTGCGTGCGCTTCCTCGGACCCTCCTTCGGCGGCATCAACCTGGAAGACATCAAGGCGCCGGAATGCTTCATCATCGAGCAGCGCCTGCGCGAACTGATGGACATCCCGGTCTTCCACGACGACCAGCACGGCACCGCCATCATCTCGTCCGCCGGGCTGATCAACGCGCTGGAGATCACCGGCCGCGACATGAAGACCACGAAGATGGTCTGCAACGGTGCGGGTGCCGCCGGCATCGCCTGCATCGAGCTGATGAAAGCGATGGGCTTCGCGCCCGAAAACATCATCCTGTGCGACACCAAGGGCGTGGTCTTCCAGGGCCGCACCGAAGGCATGAACCAGTGGAAATCGGCGCATGCGGTCAAGACCGAGGCACGCAGCCTTGCCGAGGCGCTCGACGGCGCCGACGTCTTCCTCGGCCTCTCGGCCAAGGGGGCGCTGACCACCGCCATGGTGCAGTCGATGGGCAAGAACCCGATCATCTTCGCCATGGCCAACCCCGACCCGGAAATCACCCCGGAGGAAGTGGCCGAGATCCGCACCGACGCCATCATGGCGACGGGCCGTTCGGACTATCCGAACCAGGTCAACAACGTGCTCGGCTTCCCCTACATCTTCCGCGGCGCGCTGGATGTGCGGGCCACCACCATCAATGACGACATGAAGATCGCCGCGGCCCGCGCGCTCGCTGAGTTGGCGCGCCAGGACGTGCCCGACGACGTCGCCGCCGCCTATCAGGGCAACCGGCCGAGATTCGGCCCCAACTACATCATTCCGGTGCCGTTCGACCCGCGGCTGATCTCGGCCATTCCGCTAGCGGTGGCCAAGGCGGCGATGGAGTCGGGCGTCGCCCGCAAGCCGATCCTCGATCTCGACCGCTATGCGCAGGAACTGTCGGCTCGCCGCGACCCGATCGCCTCTACCCTGCAGCGCATCTACGACCGCGTGCGCCGCCAGCCCAAGCGCATCGTCTTCGCCGAGGGCGAGGAGGAGCAGGTGATGCGCGCCGCCGTCTCCTATGTGAACCAGCGCCTCGGCACCGCCATCCTGCTTGGCCGCGACGATGTCATCAAGGAAAACGCCAAGCACGCCGGCATCGACCTCAACAAGCAAGGCATCGAGATCATCAATGCAAGGCTGTCGCGTCGCAACGGCATCTACACCGACTATCTCTACGAGCGCATGCAGCGCAAAGGTTTCCTGTTCCGCGATTGCCAGCGGCTGATCAACAACGACCGCAACCATTTCGCCGCCTGTATGGTGGCGCTGGGCGACGCCGACGGCATCGTCACCGGCGTCACCCGTAACTATTCCACCGCGCTCGACGACATCCGCCGCGTCATCGACGCCAAGCCCGGCCACCGCGTCATCGGCGTCTCGATCGTGCTGGCGCGAGGTAAAACCGTCCTCGTTGCCGACACCGCCGTGCACGACATGCCCAATGCCGAGCAGATCGCCGACATCGCCGAGGAGGCGGCAGGCTTCGCCCGCCGCATGGGCTATGAGCCGAGGCTCGCCATGCTCGCCTATTCCACCTTCGGCCACCCGCAAGGAGAGCGGTCCGAGCGTGTCCAGGAGGCCGTGCGCATCCTCGACAAGCGCCGCGTCGATTTCGAATATGACGGCGAAATGGCCGCCGATGTCGCGCTGAATGCCCGGGCGATGGCGCAATACCCGTTCATCCGCCTCACCGGCCCGGCCAATGTGCTGATCATGCCGGCCTTCCACTCGGCCTCGATCTCCACCAAGATGTTGCAGGAACTCGGCGGCTCGACAGTGATCGGCCCGCTGCTGGTCGGCCTGAACAAACCGGTGCAGATCGTCTCGCTGAATGCCAAGGATTCGGACATCGTCAACATGGCCGCGATCGCGGCCTATACGGCGGGGACTTGAGGGGCGGTCCGCGTGGAAGGCGGAAGCTAACGATCTGGCTCTTCGAACCCGGCGGCTCGAAACGCCGCCGGCTCCCCATAACAGATTGATAAGATTCAGCTGATATAGGGAAGCTCTTGCCGACATGCCGTAACGGCATCCACGGCGCGCTCAGACCGCTAAATGGGGGTGCGGCCATGAAGCATGACGGAGTTTCCGTATCCACGGTCGGCCCAGTGGTCCACCACGACGAGCGGCTGGACGCCTTGCTCAGCATTACCGGCCGCATGGACGGTTATCTCTATCGCTGCCGCAACGACGCGTCCTACACTATGCTCTATATCAGCGACGGCATCTTCACCGTCAGCGGTTATCGGCCGAGCGATTTCATCCACAATGCGGTGCGCGACTACGTCTCGGCCATCCACCCGGATGACCTCCCGTCGGTCTATGCCGCCGTCGACGCCGCGCTCGAGGCGCGCCGCAATTGGAACGTCGACTATCGCATTGTGCCGAGGGCCGGCGAACCGCTCTGGGTCCGCGAGATCGGCGGCGGTGTCTGGGACAAAGCCGGCGAACTCGAATTTCTGGAGGGCTTCGTCGTCGACATCAGCGACCGCAAGGTCGTCGAGGACCTGAACGCCCAGTTGGTCCTGGATCTGAAGATCGCCAACGAGGAACTCTCGGCGCAAAAGCGCGAGATCGAGGTGGCGAAGCAGCAGAGCGACCATTCGGCCAACCACGATGCCTTGACCGACCTGCCCAACCGGCGTGCCTTCCACAACGAGATCAGATCGGTCGTCACCCGCTGCGCCGCCACCGGCGAGGCGGCCGGGTTGCTGTTCATCGATCTCGACCGGTTCAAGGAAGTCAATGACACGCTTGGCCACGAGGCCGGCGATGCGCTGCTGCAGCGCGTGTCGAGCCAGCTTCGCTCGATCCTGCGCAGCGCCGATTTCGTCGCCCGGCTCGGCGGCGACGAGTTCGCCTTCCTTTTCTCGGCCGACACCGAGCTGGCACGGCAGAAGGCCGTGCGCGTCGCCGAACGCATCCTGGAAAGGTTGCGGATCAAGGTTCCCACGCCCAATGGCGCCATCCAGGTCGGCTGCACCGTCGGCGTGGCCATGTATCCGGCGGAAGCTGGCGACTCCGAAGCGCTGATCGCGCTCGCCGACCGGCTGATGTACATCGGCAAGAAGAGCGGCCGAAATCGGCTGGTCACCGCCAGCGAAATGGCGCCGCAACAGCCGTCGTCCAGGCCTCGCCTTCGCAAGACGGCCTAGCTATCGCCAAGAACTGTGCCGACTCCAAAATCCAAGGGATGACCGCGCCGGCTTCAGTCCGGCGCGAACGCCCGTGCCGCTTCGACGACGTCCTCGATCTGGTCCTGCCGCAGCAGGTCGATCGGAATGCGGCCGTCGAGTTGTGCTGCCGGGCGCGTCAGCCACAGCCAGGCGAGCCTCGCATTGCCGATCAGCGACTGCACGTCGCTTATGCCCGCGACCGGCCTGCCGTCGACGAATTGCGCCAGCGGGAAAACGTGCTTGCGGCCGCCCTTGCGCAAGGCGATGACATCGCCGCGCCTTTGCCAGCGGTGCAGGGTCGAGCGGGCGATGCGCAGGTTCTCTTCCAGATAGGTCGAGCCGGCGACACGGCCGGCCCAGTCCTCGATCAGCATCGATTCCAGGTCGTCGGACCGTGGCGGCGGGGCAAGCCTTTCATCGTCCGGCAAAGCCGTCGGCATATCGGCGGCGCCGGCCTCGCTGCGGCGCGCGGCTTCCGCCGCCAGAGCGCGCACAAATTTCGAGGCAAGGCCGGGAAGGTCGGCATGGATGGCGTCGATGGCGCGCTGGTGCTTCGGCGACAGCAAGGTGACGGCGGATGCTATGCTGCCGGCGATCTTGCCGACCGAGACCACGGTGGACTGGTTTATGGCCTCGTCATAATGGGCAAGCGCGCGTTCGACGTCCTCCGCGACCATCTCCGCGAAGTCGTCCTGTCCAAGACCGGTTGTCTGAAATCTGCTCATGCACATGTCTTCCGGCCGCGCGCTCCTCCCTCAGCCGAGGCCGATTGCTGAATTTCTACTGCGGAAAACGGAAATCATGGCGGCGACGGGTCACGCCGCCCGACAGCTTGCTGTCTTGCATCTTTTCAACATCCCATCTGACTGCGGGCGCCCCGAAATGTCAGTCACGGGACGCTCTCGATTTCGTCTAGGAGCGGTATGTGACAACTGCGCGACGGTGAGAAGCGGCTGCTACAGCAACCCAGCCAGTTCCGCCTCGCGGCGCAGGTTCTGCCTCGGCCTTGGGCCGATCTGCTGGATCACAAGACCGGCCGCCAGTGAGCCAAGGTCGCCGCAGGTCTTGAGGTCGCGGCCTTGCGTATAGCCGTGCAGGAAACCGGCGGCATAGAGGTCGCCGGCGCCCGTCGTGTCGACCAGTTCCCGGATCGCCGTCGCCTGGATCACCACGGTCTCGTCGCCGCGCACGATGACCGAGCCTTTTTCCGACCGCGTGACGGCGGCTATTCCGCAGTCCTTGCGGATCTTGGCCAGCGCCTCGTCGAAGGACGATGTCTGGTAGAGCGACTTGATCTCGTGACTGTTGGCAAAGACGATGTCGACCGTGCCCGACCGCATCAGCTCGAGGAATTCGTCGCGGTAGCGGTCGACGCAGAACGAATCCGACAGCGTCATGGAGACTTCGCGGCCTGCGGCGTGCGCCAGCCGGGCCGTCTGCCGGATCGCCTCCTTGGCGCGCGGCGGGTCCCACAGATAGCCTTCGAAATAGGTGACCTTGGCCGCAGAGGCCTTGTCGGCCTCGACATCCTCAGGCCCAAGCTCGACGCAGGCGCCGAGATAGGTGTTCATCGAGCGTTCGCCGTCGGGTGTGACGAAGATCATCGAGCGTGCCGTCGGCGGCTCGCCCTGGAGCGGCTTGGTGTCGAAGGCGACGCCCTGCGCGCGGATGTCGTGCGCGTAGATTCCGCCCAGCGCATCGTTGGAGACCTTGCCAAAGAAGGCGGCGCGTCCGCCGAAGGAGGCAACACCGGCCGCCGTGTTGCCGGCGCTGCCGCCGGAGGCTTCGATCGCCGGACCCATCCGGCTGTACAGCAGTTCGGCGCGGTGGGTGTCGATGAGGTTCATCGCGCCCTTGATGATGCCGTTGGTTTCGAGGAATGCCTCCTCGCACTGGGCGATGATGTCGACAATGGCATTGCCGATGCAAAGCACGTCATAATCCGGCATCAATGTCTCCGCCAAAAACCCGAGCCGGCTTCTTGCCACGCTGGCCGGGCGCGGGTTTAGCGATTCGCGGCGGCTTTGCCTAGGGTGTGTTGCTATTGAGGTGCTGCCGGCCTGACCTGCATTGCAACGAACCCTGGAGCGCGGCACGCCAGGCGCTACGACAATTCGACCGTGGACGAAGCATTTCGTCTGGCCGTCGCTTACAAGCTGGCTCTGCCGATCAGCCATCAAAGGCAAGCCAGTCCCCATGTCTGCAAAGAACGATACGACAATCGACCTAGCCTTGCTCGGCGTGCTGGCTGTGCTGTGGGGCGCCTCCTACACCTTCATCAAGATCGGCGTCGAGACCATCCCGCCCGTCACCTTCATCGCCGCGCGCACCTTGATCGCCGGCGGCATCCTGTTCGCCATCATCCGCTGGCGCGGACTTGCCATGCCACGCGACACAGCCACCTGGCGCCGCTTCGCCTTCCAGGCCTGCCTCAACAGCGTCATACCGTTCACGCTGATCGCCGCGGCCGAGCGCTCGGTCGATGCCGGCCTCGCCACCATTCTCAACGCCACCTCGCCGATCTTCACCTTCCTGCTCACCGCTCTGATCACCCGCCATGAGCCGGTCACGGTGCGCAAGTTGATCGGTGTCGGCGCCGGCATAGCCGGAATATGCCTCATCGTCGGCACCGAGGCGTTGGGTGGCATCGGCCACGAGCTGTGGGCGCAGGTCGCCATCGTCGCGGCAACGATCTGCTATGCCGGCGCCGCCATTTTCGGCCGTGGCTTCAAGGGCCTCGATCCGATGCTGCCGGCGGCAGGCTCGATGCTGTGCGGCGCGGTCATGCTGGTGCCGCTCAGCCTGGTGGTCGACCAGCCCTGGACGCTCTCGCCATCGACGGCGTCGATCCTGGCTCTGCTCGGCCTGTCGGTGTTTTCGACCGCGCTTGCCTTCGTCATCTATTTCCGCCTCATCCACACGCTGGGTTCGGTCGGCACCACGTCACAGGCCTATCTGCGCGTGCCGATCGGCGTCGGCATCGGCGCCGTCTTCCTCGGCGAAAGCCTGGGGCCGACGGCATGGCTGGGCATGGCTTTTGTCGTGGCCGGCGTCGCGGCCATGACCATCCCGGTTGGAAAGCCGGCGTTCGCCCGATAGCGATATGCTTGTGCTCGCGGCCCGCGCTGCCTATCTCGGAAGCGTCCCGCCTGTCGGCGGTGTCCGCTGACCCGGGGGTTGAAGCACGGTGATTTTCGACGCTGCCCGCATCGCGGTCCTCGAGCTGCTCTCGCCGCCGTTTCGTGCCGTGTTCATCAAGACGCTCGGCCTGACCGTGCTGGCGCTGGTCGCCTTGTGGTTTGGCCTGACCAGTCTTGTCGAGTGGCTGGCTTTGCCATGGCTCCAGACATTGCTGCCGGGCATGCCGTCCTGGGTCGGGTGGCTTGGCGGCATCATCGCGGCCATCGCCCTTGCCTTCGGCATGGCCTTGCTCGTCGCCCCGGTCACGGCGGTGATCGCCGGCCTGTTCCTCGACGATGTCGCCGAAGTGGTCGAGCGCACCGACTATCCCCGCGACCCGGTCGGGCGCGCCATGCCGGCATGGCGCTCTCTGGTGCTGGCGATAGAGTTCCTCGGCGTCGTCATCCTGGGCAACATCGTGGCGCTGATGCTCCTGCTGGTGCCCGGTATCAACATCGCCATCTTCTTCATCGTCAACGGCTATCTGCTCGGCCGCGAATTCTTCGAATTCGCCGCGATGCGCTTTCGCCCTGAGGACGAAGCCAGGGCCTTGCGCCGGCAGTATGCCGGCACGGTGTTTCTCGCCGGGCTGGTCATAGCGGCCTTCCTTGCCGTGCCGCTGCTCAATTTGCTGACGCCGCTCTTCGCCGCCGCCATGATGGTGCATCTGCACAAGGCGGTCTCGGCACGGGAAAGCCGCCGCTGACCGCGGTCGCCATATATGACGGCCGCCGTTTAATCGGCGGATTTGCCGAACAGCGCCTGCAATTTGCCGAACGGCATGGCGGCGCGGGTGAAGCCGAACGTGCCGTCCTGCTGGATTTCGCGCGTCGCCGTCTCCAGCATGCCATAGGCGAAATTGGTCAGCCAGGGCCCGAGCGAAATGCGCTTCACGCCAGCCTTTGAGAGATCGGCGATGGTGAAGCCAGGTTTCGCCATGACGTTGACCGGCTTGCTGACCGCCGAACACAACGTTTTCACCATCTCGACATCGCCGATCCCAGGCGCATAGAGCACATCGGCGCCGGCCTTCTCGAAGGCCTGCAGCCGCTTGATGGTGTCGTCGAGATCGGGCTTGCCCCACAGAAAATTCTCGGCCCGCGCGGTGAAGACGAAATCGCGTTTCAAGGCCCGAGCCGCCTCCACCGCCGCCGCGACGCGCTCGACCGCGTGGGAGAAATCATAGATCGGCCTGTCGGGATCGCCGGTGTGGTCCTCGATCGAGCAGCCGGCAAGGCCGGCCGCTTCCGCCGCGAAGATGGTTTCGGCGGCCCGCTCGGCACTGTCGCCCTTGCCTTTCTCGAGATCGGCCGAGACCGGCAGGTCGGTCGCCGCCGTCACCTCGCGGCAGTGATGGATCATCTGCTCGAAGGTCACCGCGCCGTCCGGCAGGCCGCGCGAAAAGGCAAAGCCGGCGCTGGTCGTCGCCAGCGCCTTGAAGCCGAAGGATCCGAGCAGCTTGGTCGTGCCCGGATCCCAGGGATTGGGCATGACGAAGGTCGAGGCATGCAGGTCGCGAAAGATCTTGCCCTTGTCCATGAATGCTCCCCATCAGAAGTGTCGGGGCGGATGCTATCGCGCCGTCTTCGGCCGGGCAAATAAATGCGCTTGGTTCAGAAGCGTTTCTCGTTCTCAGCTGCCAATTTCTCGAATGCGTCGGAATCCTTGACGTAGCGCGATGTCTTCTTGTCCCAATGATAGGTGACGGAAATGTCGTGCGACGACGCTTCGGGCGGCGCGTCATCGCAGCTTTCATCGCTTGGCACGGTGCTGTCGGTGACCGTCGCCTGGACGGCGGCATAGGGCTGGCCGTCGGCGATGGTCTGGAAGGCCACATCCTGCTTGCGGCTGTAGGCGCAGAGCCTTTCGTCGAACGTGTAGATCATGTCGATCAGCTCGAATTTGTCGTCGCGGACCATGATCAGCGGGGTGATCACATAGCCCTGGCTCGAATTGAAATGCGTGCTCATGGTGATGAGCATGTCGTCGCCGGCGCCGATCGAAAGCTTGTTCGGCTCGCGAAAATAGGTGCTGCGGTCGACCGCGACATTGGCCGCATCGAGCAGTTTCGGCGTGGCCGTGACGTCGTAGAGTGCAAGCACCGCATAGCCCTCTGCGCTGTCGGGAGAATCGCCAAGGTCGAACAGCATGGCCAGCCGGTCCTTGCCGCCGGCCTTGACGGGAAGCACGGCGGCGTTGGGGAAGCTGGATGTCTCGGGCGGCGAACCGCCGCTATCCGGTCCCTCGATGTGGCGCATCTCGATCGGCAATCCGCCCTTGTAGAAACCGTCTCCGTCCGCGGCGAGGCTCGGGATGACCATTCTGGCCAGGTCGAGATAGGTAACATCGCGGCGGCCAGGCAGCGGGCTGCCCAGATCCGGGAAGCTGACGGTTTGAGCGCCGGCCACAGTCCAAAAGAACGGCAGCATCATTACGGCGAGGATCAAGCGGAAAAAGTTCGTTGGCATGAGCGCCCCCCAAGATCAGGCCACTCACGCTAGCACGGGTTCCAGCATCGCGCAGCCGTGCTGGACCCGGATCAGTGGATCGGCACAAGACCAGCCAGTTCGCGCATGTCGTCGAACAGGATGCCGCCGGCCTCGATCAGGCCGTCGCGGTCGGAATAGGGATCGCCATGATAGGAAAACACCCGCATGCCGGCGGCGATGCCGGCCTGCGTGCCGGCGACGCTGTCCTCGATGACGATGCAGTCGGCCGGCGCGAAGCCCAAGGACTTGGCCGCATGCAGGAACAGGTCGGGGAACGGCTTGCCGCGCCCGACCATGGTCGAGGAAAACATCGCATGTTCGAACAGCGGCAACAGCCCGGTCTGGCCCAGCGTGATGTGCATCTTCGAAATCCGGGCCGAGGTGGCGACGCAATAGGGGATGCCGGCCGCGCGGACCGCCTCGATGAACTCCCGCACGTAGGGGATCGCTTCGACGCCATGGGAGAACAGGTCCGGCAGGCCAGCATTCCAGCGATCGACGAAATCGGCGCCGAGACGAACCTCGGTCCGCTCTTCGATCTCCTTCTGCACCGAGGCCATGCTGCGGCCGGAGAAATTCCTGCGGCAATATTCGAAGCTTGTCGGATAGCCGGCGGCCGCCAACCATTCGGCGAGGCGTCGATTGGCGAGATTCTCCGTGTCGACGAGAATGCCGTCGCAGTCGAAGATGACCAGCTTTGGTATTTGCATCAGGCGGTGCCGGTCGATCCGAACCCGCCCGAACCACGCGCCGTGCCGCCGGCCAGCGAACGTTCTTCGACGGCCACCTGCGTCACCGCGGCGAAAACGATCTGGGCGACGCGCATGCCGCGCGTCACGGCAAAATCCTCGTCGCCGAGATTGATCAAAAGCACCTTCACCTCGCCGCGATAGTCGCTGTCGACCGTGCCGGGTGAATTGAGGACGGTGAGGCCATGCTTGAAAGCGAGGCCGGAGCGCGGCCGCACCTGGCCTTCCATGCCTTCGGGGATTTCCAGGATCAGCCCGGTCGGCACCAAAGCGCGTTTCCCAGGCAGGATCAGCAGTGGCCGGTCGTCGGGTACCGCCGCGCGAAGATCCATGCCGGCCGCGCCGGCGCTTTCGTAGGCGGGGAGGGGAAGTCCTTCAGCATGCGGCAATCTGACGAAGCCGACGGTCGGACCGATGACGGAGGAGTTTTGGAGGGCTGCGCGCATAAAATCGATCCTATCGGCGCGATTGCCGATTCGGTCAATTCGCCCGCGCCGCTATCAACGGCTTTCTTTCAGGCATCACTATGGCCTGAGCACGCTTTAGCGCACTTCCATTGGAACAACCGTCGTCTCCTTGATCTCCTCCATGACGAAGGAGGCGGACACATCGGACAGCGCCACCTTGGCGATCAGCCGCTGGTAGAGCCGGTCGTAAGCCTTCACGTCGGCAACGCGGGCACGCAGGACATAGTCGAGGTCGCCGGACATGCGATAGACGCCGGTGATCTCGGGAAGGCTGGTCACCGCCGCCCGAAACTTTTGCAACCAGTCGGGATCATGGTTGGAGGTACGGACCAGGATGAACACCGAAAGGCCAAGCCCGAGCTTGTCGGCATCGACCAGCGCCACGCGGCCGGTGATGACGCCATCCTCCTCCAGCCGCTTGACGCGCCGCCAACAGGCATTGCGCGACAACGCCACCCGTTCAGACAGCTGGTCGACCGACAGCGTGCCGTCGCGTTGCAATTCGGTAAGCAGTTTTCGGTCTATTTCATCGATATCCAGCGCCATGTTGGGATATTTGTCCCGCAGAGTGACAAAATACAAGGACATTTTGAGACCGATGAACCGGCGAAGCGTGTCAGGATACTCATATCTGAACGCAAGCGCTGAAGGGGACCTCAATGTCGGTTGCAAGGATCTTCACTTCCCATCCCGCCAAGGTCGGCGAAACCTATTTCGGCCATATGGCCTTTGCCGCCTGGTTCTCCTCGCGCCTGCTGCTGGCGGCCGGCGCCGCCCTCGTTCACGCTTTCTTGCCATTTCTCTTCGAGACTACCGCCAGCCGAATCGTCCGCGAGCTTTACGACCGGACGCACAACAGAGGCACACACGCGACCAAGGAGCCGGCGGCTCTCATGGATCGCGCCTAGAGGACGACAGAAGCGATGTGCCGGTGGGCGGCCTATCTCGGTGAAGCGGTCTTTCTTGAAGACATTCTCACGGCGCCCTGCCACTCGCTGATCGCCCAGAGCCATTGCGCCCAGGAAGCCAAGTCGCCGACCAATGGCGACGGTTTCGGCCTCGCCTGGTATGGCGACCGGCCGGAGCCCGGCCTCTACCGCGACATCCTGCCGGCCTGGTCCGATCCCAATCTGAAGAGCCTGTGCCGGCAGATCAGATCCGGCCTATTCCTCGCCCATGTGCGGGCCTCGACCGGCGGCGCCACCAGCCGCATGAACTGCCATCCCTTCATCTCCGGTTCCTGGTCGTTCATGCACAATGGCCAGATCGGCGGCTTCGAGAAAATCCGCCGCGCGCTGGAGAATTCGCTGTCCGACGCCGTCTTCGACCAGCGCGAAGGCACCACCGATTCCGAATTGTTCTTTCTCCTGATGATCGACGAGGGCTTGGCCGGCGACCCGCAAGGCGCGGTCTCGCGCGCCACTGCCCGCGTGCTCGAAGCCTCGCGCCGGGCCGGCCTCGAACCTGCACTGAAACTCACCGCCGCCTTCTCGGACGGGCAGGCGCTGCACGCGGTGCGCTATGCCACCGACGCCCATGCGCCGACGCTCTACACCTCCTCCTTGCGCAAAGGCGGCGGCCGCTGCATCGTCTCCGAACCTTTCGATCGCGAGGGCGGTGACTGGCAGGCGATCCCGCCGTCGAGTTTCGTCACCATGACTGGGGACGGGATCAGCATTCGGCCCTTTGCCCCGACGGCGGCGAAGTTGGCCTTGGTCGGGTAAATCCTTCTCTAAGTCGGAACCGCCGCAGGACAGGGGGCGCCGTAGAGCGCAGACCCCAACGGACGGTCGGCGCAATTTCGATCAAACACCACTAGGCCGCGAATGCTCAACTCTGCTTGAAGCCGCGCCGCTCTCCGCCATCTTGATCTGATGAGCGCGGCCAAGCCGGAGCATTCGCCATGGACATCGTCTTCTCCTCAACCGTCGAACTCGCCACCGCCATCGCCCGTCGCAAAATCTCCGCCGTCGAAGCCCTCGATGCCCATCTGGCGCAGATCGACCGGCACAATGAAGGCGTCAACGCCGTCATCTCGCTCGACCGGGAGGGCGCGTACGAACGCGCCGGGAAGGCCGACGCGGCACTTGCGCGCGGGGCCACACCCGGGCCGTTGCATGGCGTTCCCTTCACGCTGAAGGACATGCACGAAACCATCGGCATGAAAACCACGGTGGGCTTCCCGCCCTTCGCCGACTATGTCGCCAGCCACGACAGCCCGGTCGTTGCGAGACTGAAGGCGGCCGGCGGCGTGCTGATGGCCAAGACCAATGTCGCCACCATGCTGTCGGACTGGCAGTCGAACAATCCGCTGTTCGGGCGCACGAGCAATCCATGGAACCTTGAGCGCACGGCGGGCGGCTCAAGCGGCGGCGCAGCGGCGGCGGTGGCGGCCGGCATGACGCCGTTCGATGTCGGCACCGACATGCAGGATTCCATCCGGCTTCCGGCCGCCTTCTGTGGCGTGTACGGCCTGAAGCCGACCGAACACCGCGTCTCGCTGGCCGGCGCCTTCCCAAATCCTGGCAATGCGGCGCGCAGCGTGCGGCTGATGTCTTGCCTCGGCCCGCTGGCGCGCAGCGTGGATGATCTGTCGCTGATTCACCGAATCATCGCCGGGTCGGACGGGCGTGACACCGATCTGGCGCCGGTGCCGGCCGAGATCACGCCGAAGCTCAGCCTGAAGACCGTGCGCATTGCCTTCGCTCCGTCCTTGCCCGGCTTCCCGGTGGCCAGCGCTATCGGCGCCGCGGCCGAAAATCTCGCAAGGCAGCTGCAATCGGCGGGGGCGATCGTGGAACAGGCGAAGCTGCCCGAGCTCGATCTGCACGACGATCTCGCGCAGGGCGGCGCGCTGATCGGCATGATGATGGAGGCCGCGCAGCCCGAGCCGCCGGAGCGGCCGACGTCGGTCTCGCGCTGGTTCGAGGCGCTTGCCCGCCGCGACAAATCCATTCTCGCCTGGGACCGGTTCTTGGACGACTGGGACGCGCTGCTCTGCCCGGTCGCGATGACCACGGCCTTTCCGCATTGCGAGCCGGGCACGCCGATCAAGGTCGACGGCAAGGATCAAGACTACTGGATGCTGCCGGCCTATGGCGCCGTCTTCAACTACAGCGGCCATCCTGCACTTTCGATGCCGTGCGGAAAAGATCGCGACGGCCTGCCGATCGGCCTGCAATTGGTCGGCAAACGCTGGTCGGAGGCGCGGCTGCTTGGTGTCGCGGCGGCCATTGAGCCGCTTACCGGTGGCTTTCGCCGCCCGCCGGCTTATTGAGCAAAGCGCGACAGCCCATAGGGTGCCAGCAGCGGGTCGCGCTCGCCGTCGAGGATTTCCCGGGTCGCAAACAGGCCGACGGCCGGCGCCAGCGTGATGCCCGAATGCATCACCGCGACATAGAGCCCGTCCATGCCCTCGGCTCGGCCGATGATCGGGAAGCCGTCGATCGGATGGGGACGGTAGCCGATGGTGTGGAAATCGAGCTCCAGCCCTTCGGCGCCGCGCAATGCCGCCTTCGTCACCGCGAACAGGTCGCGCGCCGTCGCTTCGGGGTTTTGGCCGGGATCGCCGCCGGCGAAATCAGAGCCGGCGATGATGCGGCCCTCTGCCGTCTGGCGCATATGCAGTCTCTCGACATGCACCAGACCGTTGAGCAGCTTCTTGTATGGCCGCGAATGGACGATCAGGCCAGGTGGCGTTTCGATCGGCAGCTTGATGCCGGCCGTCGCGGCAATGTCGGGCGAGCCGACGCCAGCGGCGATCACCACTTCGTCGGCGGCAATCAGCCCATGCGATGTGTCCACGCCGGTCGTCCTGCCGTTGGTCTGGGCCAGCGCCGAGACCGTGCTGGCAATGACCCGCGCGCCATGCCGTCCGGCATCCGCCAGCAAGGCCCTGGCCGTCGCGACCGGCTCGGCCACGCCTTCCTCCGCGACATGAACAGCGAATTCAGGAGGCTCGACCAGGTTGGGTTCGATTTGCGTCGCCCGCTCGCGGCCAACGCGTTCAATGCCGTAGCCCCATGAAGAATGTTCGGCCGCGTAGGCTTCGAGCCGGTCGTCCGGCAAGTCCCAGCACAGCCCGCCACACCAGGCGAGCGGCAGCCCAGGCAGTTCGTTCGCCAGTCGCCTCCACTCGGCCATGGCGCGGGTGCGCAGCCGGAAATAGATTTCGGGGTTACCCCAGCTGGCGTTGATCCAGGCAAAGGAATTGGGCGTTGCGACGCCACCCGCGCCGCTTTCGGAAACGACCGTGACCTGCGCGCCTGCCCTGGTCAGATGCCAGGCGATCGAGGCGCCGATAATGCCGGCGCCGATGACGATCACTTGTTTCGCCGCAGCCATGTTCGCTCCTTTACCTGTTGTCCGCCGAGGACGCTCTTGCAGTGCCATCCCATTCGTCACTTGCCAACATAGGACACAGCAAAAATATGCGCTTGACATCAATACGTACGTACGTATTATTTCACCATGGCTAGACAATCACTCCGCGAAAAACTTCTCGACGCCGGTTTCCGGACCATCTGGAATTCAGGCTATGCCGCCGCCGGCGTGCGAGACATCGTTGCTGCCGCCGACGCCCGGCCGGGATCCTTCACCAATCATTTCGCCTCCAAGGAGGCGTTCGCCGGCGAAGTGCTGGATCGCTACTTCACCTATGTCAGTGGGCTGGTCGAGGCTGCGCTGGCGCAGGACGGCACGCCGCCCATAGGCAGGCTGAGCCGCTACCTCGACGTCATCACCTCGAAGCTCGAGGCGCATGACTGGGCGCACGGCTGCATGATCGGCAATCTCAGCCTCGAGACAGCCATGCACAGCGAGCCGTTGCGCTTGCAACTCGTCGCCATCTTCGAGCGCTGGCGCCAGCCATTCGCCGTCTGCATCGCAGAAGGCCAGGCGGCCGGCGACATCGCCAAGACCTTCGAGGCCGAGGACCTCGCCGACTTCCTGCTGTCGTCCTGGCAGGGCGCCATGCTGCGCATGAAGGTCGAGCGCAGCCCCGAACCGCTCGAGCGGTTCAAGAAAGTCATCTTCAGCACAGTGTTTGCAAAGGAGCCGACCCCATGAGTTCGAAAGCCAACCCGCCTCAGCCCGTCGCCACCGCGCCGAAACGCTTGCAGATTCCCGTACTCGATTCGACCATGTCCTATGTCGAGGCGGGAGCGTCCGGCCCGACCGTGCTGTTCCTGCACGGCAACCCGACCTCGTCCCATATCTGGCGCAACATCATCCCGCATGTCGCGCCGTTCGGCCGCTGCATCGCGCCCGACCTGATCGGCTATGGCCAGTCCGGCAAGCCCGATATCGACTATCGCTTCTTCGACCAGGTCCGCTATCTCGATGCCTTCCTCGACGCCCTCGACATCAGCGATGTGGTGCTGGTCGCGCAGGATTGGGGCACGGCACTTGCCTTCCATCTCGCGGCAAGGCGGCCGCAGCGCATCCTCGGCCTTGCCTTCATGGAATTCATCCGGCCCTTCGAGCGCTGGGAGGATTTTCACCAGCGCCCGCAAGCCCGCGAAATGTTCAAGGCGCTCCGCACGCCCGGCGTCGGCGAAAAGCTGGTTCTGGAGGACAATGTCTTCGTCGAGAAAGTGCTGCCGGCCTCGGTGCTGCGCACGATGAGCGACGAGGAAATGGCCGCCTATCGGGCGCCGTTCCCGACGCCGCAATCGCGCAGGCCGGTGTTGCGCCTGCCCCGGGAAATGCCCATCGAAGGCCAGCCCGCCGACGTCGCCGCCATCAGCGCGCACGACCATCGCGCGCTGCGGCTGTCCACCTATCCGAAACTGCTGTTCGCGGGTGATCCGGGCGCGCTGATCGGGCCGCAGGCCGCGCGCGAATTCGCGGCCGGTTTGAAGAACTGCGGTTTCATCAATCTCGGGCCTGGTGCGCACTATCTTCAGGAGGATCATGCCGACGCGATTGGCGGCGCTATCGCCAGCTGGCTTCCGGAGGTGGTTTTGGCGAACCGGATGGGCGAGCTGGCCTGAGGCAAGCCATGGCATCCGGCGGCGTCCGCGCCGCCGGACCGGTCGACAGCCCGGCACTACGCTGCTAGAAGCCCGGCCTGTCACACGGAAATCCCAGAGAATGCCCGAAACAATACCAGAGGAAGTGGCGCGCCGCCGCACCTTCGCGATCATCGCGCACCCAGACGCCGGCAAGACGACGCTCACCGAAAAGCTGCTGCTGTTCGGCGGCGCCATCCAGCTTGCCGGCGAGGTCAAGGCCAAGAAGGACAAGATCCAGACGCGCTCCGACTGGATGAAGATCGAGCGCGAGCGCGGCATTTCGGTCGTCACCTCGGTGATGACCTTCGAGTATGAAGACAACGTCTTCAACCTGCTCGATACGCCCGGCCACGAGGATTTCGCCGACGACACCTACCGCACGCTGTCGGCGGTCGACTCGGCCGTCATGGTCATCGACGCCGCCAAGGGCATCGAGCCGCGTACGCTGAAACTGTTCGAAGTCTGCCGGCTGCGCGACATCCCGATCATCACCTTCGTCAACAAGATGGACCGCGAAAGCCGCGATCCGTTCGAGATTCTGGACGAGATCGAGCAGAAGCTGGCGCTGGATACCGCACCCATCACCTGGCCGATCGGCCGCGGCAGGACGTTTTCCGGCACCTATCACCTGGCGTTGAACGCGGTGCGCAAGGGCGACGACGAGAGGGAACGCACACCAGTGAACGGTCCCGATTCCAACCGCGTCGCCGGGCTGCTGCCGGAAAACGAGCGCGAGGCCTTCATCGAGGAACTGGAGCTCGCGCGCGAAGCCTGCCGGCCGCTCGACATCGACGCCTTTCGCGAGGGCCATCTGACGCCGGTCTATTTCGGCTCGGCGCTGCGCAATTATGGCGTGCGCGACCTGATCGAGGCGCTCGGCGCCTTCGGGCCTCCGCCGCGCGCGCAGGAGGCCGACACCCGCAAGGTCGAGGCGACCGAGGACAAGATGACCTCCTTCGTCTTCAAGATCCAGGCCAACATGGATCCCAACCACCGCGACCGTATCGCTTTCGTGCGCGTCTGCTCGGGCAAGCTCGAGCGCGGCATGAAAGCCAAGCTGGTGCGAACGGGCAAGCCGATGAGCCTGTCGGCGCCGCAGTTCTTCTTCGCCCGCACCCGCGTCACGGCGGATGAAGCCTTTGCCGGCGACGTCGTCGGCATTCCCAACCATGGCACGCTGCGCATCGGCGACACGCTGACCGAGGGCGAGGAGATTCTTTTCAGGGGCGTGCCGAACTTCGCCCCGGAAATCCTGCGCCGCGTGCGCCTCGGCGACGCCATGAAGGCCAAGAAACTCAAGGAAGCGCTGCACCAGATGGCCGAGGAAGGCGTCGTGCAGCTGTTCTCGCCCGAGGATGGCTCACCGGCCATCGTCGGCGTCGTCGGCGCCCTGCAGCTCGATGTGCTGAAGGAGCGGCTGAACTTCGAATACACGCTGCCGGTCGAATTCGAAATGTCGCGCTTTTCCGTCTGCCGCTGGATCTCGGCCGACGACAAGGCCGAGACGCTTCGCTTCATCGAGGCGCATCGCGGCGACATCGCCAGGGACCTCGACAACGACCCGGTATTTCTGGCCCAGCACGCTTTCTCGCTGAACTACGAAGCCGAGCGCTGGAAAGCGATCCGCTTCGCCACGATCAAGGACTATCAGGTCCGCGACAAGGCGGCTTGAGCGCCAGTTTCCCTTCTCCCCCTTGGGCAGAAGGGAAGATCACGGCTCTCACCCTTTCGCCGCCTCTTCCAGCTTGGCGATGTCGATCTTGCCCATCTGCATCATCGCATCCATCACCCGGCCGGCCTTGGCCCGGTCCGCATCCCCGAGCAGGCGCGGCAGCTGTTCCGGCACGACCTGCCAGGAAACGCCGAACTTGTCCTTCAGCCAGCTGCATTGCGATGGTTCGCCGCCGCCTTCGATGAGCCTGTCCCAGAAATAATCCACCTCTTCCTGTGTCTTGCAGTCGATCGACTGTGACATCGCTTCGTTGAACTTGAATTGCGGTCCGCCGTTCAGCGCCTGGAACTGCACGCCGTCGAGCTCGAACGTGGTCACCAGCACTTTGCCTTCATCGGCGTGGCCTTCGGGCCAACGCATCACGCTCAGAACCTTCGAATTCTTGAAGATGGAGACGTAGAAATTCATCGCCTCTTCGGCCTGGTCGTCGAACCACAGGCAGGTGGTGATCTTTTGCATGTCGTGCTCCTCGGTTGCTTTTGCTGTTACGATGAAACGGTTGACTCCGAGAATGGTGCCATCTCCGTACCGTCCGCCCAAGGACGGTCCTGCGCGACGCGATCCGACAGCCGCATGTAATTTCTTTCGGGAGCTCGCGTTTTTCGGGAGACTCTGGCGCATTGCAAAAATGTGGCCAGACCATACTTGCGCGTCTATAAAGCCAGCGATCCGAATTCAGCTCCGCCGCGTCATTCCCGGGCTGCGGCCAGCCACCAAGGAAAAAACATGCCTGCCTATCGCTCCCGCACCACCACCCATGGCCGCAACATGGCCGGCGCCCGCGGCCTGTGGCGCGCCACCGGCATGAAGGATTCGGATTTCGGCAAGCCGATTATCGCGGTGGTCAATTCCTTCACCCAGTTCGTGCCGGGCCATGTGCATTTGAAGGACCTCGGCCAACTGGTGGCACGCGAGATCGAGAAGGCTGGCGGCGTCGCCAAGGAATTCAACACCATCGCCGTGGATGACGGCATCGCCATGGGCCATGACGGCATGCTCTATTCGCTGCCGTCGCGCGAGCTGATCGCCGACTCCGTCGAATACATGGTCAACGCCCACTGCGCCGACGCCATGGTCTGCATCTCCAATTGCGACAAGATCACCCCCGGCATGCTGATGGCCTCGCTGCGCCTCAACATTCCGACCGTCTTCGTCTCCGGCGGGCCGATGGAAGCCGGCAAGGTGGTGCTGGCCGGCAAGACCCAGGCGCTCGACCTGGTCGACGCCATGGTCGCGGCCGCCGACGACAAAATCTCCGACGAGGACGTCAAGGTCATCGAGCGCTCGGCCTGTCCGACCTGCGGCTCCTGCTCGGGCATGTTCACCGCCAATTCGATGAACTGCCTGACCGAGGCGCTCGGCCTGTCGCTGCCGGGCAACGGCTCGACGCTGGCCACGCATGCCGACCGCAAGCGGCTGTTCGTCGAGGCCGGCCATCTCGTCGTCGATCTGGCCCAGCGCTATTACGAGCAGGATGACGAAACGGCACTGCCGCGCACCATTGCCTCGAAAGGCGCCTTCGAAAACGCCATGACGCTCGACATCGCCATGGGCGGCTCGACCAACACCGTGCTGCACATCCTGGCCGCCGCCCATGAGGGCGAGGTCGACTTCACGATGGAGGATATCGACCGGCTGTCGCGGCGGGTTCCGGTGCTCTGCAAGGTGGCGCCGGCCAAGTCCGACGTCCACATGGAAGACGTTCATCGCGCCGGCGGCATCATGGCCATCCTCGGCCAGCTCGATAATGCCGGGCTGATCAACCGCGACCTGCCGACCGTGCACACATCAAGCCTCGGCGAGGCGCTCGACCATTGGGATATTTCCCGCACCTCCAGCCAGAATGTCCGCGACTTCTTCCTCGCCGCCCCCGGCGGCGTGCCGACCCAGGTCGCCTTCAGCCAGTACCGCCGCTGGGAGGAGCTCGATCTCGATCGTGAAAAGGGTGTCATCCGTTCGGCGGAAACGCCATTCTCGAAAGATGGCGGTCTTGCCGTGCTGAAAGGCAATCTGGCGCTCGACGGCTGCATCGTGAAGACGGCCGGCGTCGACGAGTCGATCCTGAAGTTCACCGGCCCGGCGCGGGTGTTCGAAAGCCAGGATGCTTCGGTCAAGGCCATCCTGTCCAACGAGATCAAGGCCGGCGATGTCGTCGTCATCCGCTATGAGGGCCCGCGTGGCGGCCCCGGCATGCAGGAGATGCTCTACCCGACCAGCTATCTGAAGTCGAAGGGCCTCGGCAAGGCCTGCGCGCTGGTCACCGACGGCCGCTTCTCCGGCGGCACGTCGGGCCTGTCGATCGGTCATGCCTCGCCGGAAGCCGCCGAAGGCGGCACGATCGGACTGGTGCAGGAAGGCGACACGATCGAGATCGACATCCCCAACCGCACCATCCGCCTCGCTGTCAGCGACGCCGAACTTGAAGCGCGCCGGGCGGCGATGGAAGCCAAGGGCGCCCTGGCCTGGAAGCCGGAGGAAAAGCGTAAGCGCAAGGTGACGACTGCGCTGCGCGCCTACGCCGCCTTCGCCACCAGCGCCGACAAGGGCGCCGTGCGGAAAGTGCCGGAGTGACCTGCCGAGGCTAGTGGTACTGGCCGTACCAAGGCCATTCCGCATTGGGAAGATAGGGCCAATCCGCTCGGGTTGGCAGCGATCGCTTTGCGTCCTCCGCCTGTGATGGTGTCAAGAAGATGCCGAAGAGATCGTTTCCGCCGTTAAGCGCATAGAACCGCACGTCCGAACTAGCGAGTTGGTCGTTGATGATTTTGAAGAATACGTAAGTGGCGGTGCCCCAGCTTTTGCGCTCGCTATCTGGAACATCTGGGGCATATATCACGAATTCTTGGGCTGCTGCGCGCACTACATATCGGGTCGCGTGCGCGTCGATGCTCTCCTCGATCGCGATCGGGTTTTTCAGATACTGTCGAAGCTCTGGCAAAACCTGATAGTAGGCCTTAGCTATTCCTTGCTCAGCCAGGTTCTCTGCGTCGAGTAAGTGCGCCTTGTCGTAGTCGATAGCCAGGGCCGGAGATTGCACGGCAAAGGTGCCGAACAAAACGCACCGTAGAAAGGACGCGAGTCGAGCACAGCGCATAACCGAACTCCGCTACGGCATCAGCTGATATTCATAAAGCTTCTGGTAAAGCCCGCCCTGCGTGAGCAGGGCACGATGCGGCCCGCTCTCGACCACCTTGCCGCCTTCCAGCACGACGATCGTGTCGGCCTGGTGCACGGTCGACAGGCGGTGCGCGATGACGATCGTCGTGCGGCCTTCGGTCAGCTGCTGCAGCGCGTCGCGGAACAGCGCTTCGGATTCGGCGTCCAGCGCGCTGGTCGCCTCGTCCAGCAGCAGGATTTCGGCGTTGCGCAGCATGGCACGCGCGATCGAGATGCGTTGGCGCTGGCCGCCCGACAAGAGGCCGCCATTCTCACCGACTTCTGTCTCGTAGCCCTTGGCCTGCGCCATGATAAAGTCATGCGCGTTGGCGGCTTTGGCCGCGGCAATCACCTCTTCATCGGTCGCGTCCTGCCGCCCGAGCCGGATGTTGTGCATGATGGTGCCGGCAAACAGGAACGTGTCCTGGCTGACATAGGCGATCTTTTCCCGCAGCGAGGCGAGGGTGGCATGCGAAATGTCCTGGCCATCGAGCAGCACCTTGCCGTTCTTCGGGTCATACATGCGCATGATCAGGTTCAGGATCGTCGACTTGCCGCCGCCGGAGGGCCCGACCAGCGCCGTCATCTTTCCCGGCTCAAGGGTGAGGTCGAACCGGTCGAGCACTGGCGGCCCATTCTGGTAGGCGAAGCTGACGGCGTCGAACCGGATCTCGCCCGGTCCGGCCCGAAGCGGCTTTGCATCGGGCTTCTCGGCCAGTGTCAGCGGCTCGTCGGCGAGCTGGAACATCATGCGCACGCCGACAATGCCGCTTTCCAGTGAGATGCGCACGCGCGCCAGGCGCTTTGCCGGTTCATAGGCGAGCAGCAGCGCCGCGATGAACGCCATGATGTTGCCGGGCATCTGGCCGCCCTGCAGAACCAGGAGGCCGCTGACCATGACGGCGCCGGCGATCGCCAGCCCGGCCAGCGTCTCCATCACCGGGCTGGTCACCGCTTCCAGCGCGGCAATGTTGTTGGCCCGATCCTCGACGTCTGCCACCGCCTTGTACATGCGCTTGCGCATCAAGCTTTCGAGGTTGAAGGATTTGACCACGCGCACGCCGATAGCGGTTTCTTGCATCACCTGAACGATCTGGCCAACCGAGCGGAACTCCATGGCGGCGAACTTGCGCACACGCTTCAGGATGCGGTTGACGCCATAGATGGCCACAGGCCCGGCGACGAAGCAGATCAGCGACAGCACCGGCTGCTGCCAGACCATGACACCAACCAAGGCAAGCAGGGTCACCAGATCGCGCACATAGGAGGTGACGATCAGGTCGAGCACGTTGCGTGCCGCCTGGGCATTGTTGGTCATGCGGGTGATCAGGTCGGATGACGAGGTCGAATGGTAGAATTCGATGCCTTGCGCCAGGATGCGGTCGTAGATCTTGCGCTGCCGGTCGGCGATGATGGCATTGCCGACCCGGCTCATGAAATAGGCCTGGACGAAATTGGCGAGGCCCTTGAGGATGAAGATCCCGGCGACCGCCGCGGCAATCATGTTGACGCGGTCGACCCGCTTGTCGATCACGAATTCATTGGTGATTTCGCGCAGGATCCAGGCGCTGGCGGCGGTCATGCCGGCCACCACCAGCATCGAAAGAATGGCCGCGCCATATCCGAACATATGCTCCCGGAACGATTCCTTGACCAGCCTTGCGACGAGGCGCTGGTTTTCCGTCGAGCGGAAGAAACGAAACAAAGGCTGATCCTTGGTGGCGCAATGACGAAGGCGGCTTATAGAGGGAGTTGTCGCCGGATGGAACCATTGGCGGCTTCTGGAAAGAAACCGCTGCGTCATGCTGTCTTTTGCGACACGATGGCAAAGTGATTCTTCAGGCGAGATGACGACAGATGGATTTCGACCTTATCGTTCGTGGCGGCACGCTGCCGGATGGCAGGATTGCCGATATCGGCATCAGCGGCGAGACGATCGCCGCGATCGAGCCCAAATTGCAGGGTTCCGCCCGGGCCGAGGTCGATGGTCGCGGGAATCTGGTCTCGCCCCCCTTTGTCGATCCGCATTTCCATATGGATGCCACGCTGTCCTACGGCATTCCGCGCATCAACGCCTCGGGCACGCTCTTGGAAGGCATTGCGCTATGGGGTGAGTTGAAGCCGCTTTTGAGGCATGAGGCGGTGCGCGACCGGGCGCTCGCCTATTGCGACTGGGCGGTGTCGATGGGCCTGCTCGCCATCCGCACCCATGTCGACGTCTGCGACGACAGGCTGCTGGCGGTCGAGGCCCTGCTCGACGTCAAGAAAACGATCGCGCCCTACATCGACCTGCAACTCGTGGCCTTTCCGCAGGACGGTTTCTACCGCTCGCCGAAGGCGCGTGAAAACACCATCCGTGCGCTGGACATGGGCGTCGACATCGTCGGCGGCATTCCGCATTTCGAACGCAGCATGGCAGACGGCACGCGCTCGGTGACAGAACTGTGCGAGATCGCGGCCAAACGTGGCCTGATGGTCGACCTGCATTGCGACGAGACCGACGACCCACTGTCGCGCCACATCGAGCAACTGGCTTATGAAACGCAGCGCCTTGGCCTGCAGGGCAAGGTGGCCGGCTCGCACCTCACCTCCATGCATTCGATGGACAATTACTATGTCTCGAAGCTTCTGCCGCTGATCGCCGAGGCCGGCGTTTCAGCTATCCCCAATCCGCTGATCAACATCATGCTTCAGGGCCGCCACGACACATTTCCAAAGCGCCGCGGCCTGACCCGGGTCAAGGAGATGCAGGCGCTCGGCATCCGTGTCGGCTGGGGTCAGGATTGCGTGCTCGATCCCTGGTACTCGCTGGGCACCGCCGACATGCTCGACGTCGCCTTCATGGGCCTGCACGTCGCGCAGATGTCGAGCCCGGCCGACATGGCGCGCTGCTTCGACATGGTCACCAACGTCAACGCCGCCATCATGGGTCTGGACCATCTCGGTCTCGCCGTCGGCAAGCGCGCCAGCCTCGTCGTCCTCGACGCCGGCAATCCGATCGAGGCCCTGCGCCTGCGCGCCGAGCGCATCTGCGTCATCGCCAGGGGCAAGGTGGTGTCGCAACGGACGCGGCAGGATACAAGGCTTTCCATCCCGGGCAGGCCGGCACTGGTCAACCGCAGGCACAAAGCCACGTAGGCCCAGCCGATTCCCGGTCCTGGTCTGGCGATTTCCCGGATTCCTCTCGTCAAAGCCGCCGCTTCCGTCTACGACGCGACTTGAGCGAGGGAGGAATCGGGATCGGCATGACGCAACCCGTTGCGCAGAATTCCACGATCAGGAACGTGCTTCTGGCCGGCATTCTGCTGATGCTGGCCGGCGACTTCCTGTTTGCGCTGAACGATGCGATGGGCAAGTGGCTGGTCGCCAGCTTCTCCGTCGGCCAGGTGGTTCTGATCCGGTCCATCGGCGCCTTCTTCGTTCTCGGGCCGATGATCGCGCATCAGGGCACCGCCAGGCTGTTTCGCATGGAACGCCCTGAACTGCAGATCTTGCGTGTCGTCATGACCACGCTCGACACCGCACTCTTCTATGCCGCGGTCGTCTATTTGCCGCTTGCCGACGTCATGAGTTTCTACATGGCGGGGCCGATCTATGTCGCGGCGCTCTCGCACCTGCTGCTCGGCGAAAAGGTCGGCTGGCGCCGTTGGGTGGCGATCCTGCTCGGCTTCTGCGGCGTGGTGATCATGCTGAAGCCCTCCTCGGCCGCGTTCTCGTTGTCGTCGAGCTTCGCGCTTGCCGGCAGCATCGCCTTTGCCTTCGCCATCATCCTCAACCGGCGGCTGCGCGGCACCAGCGACACCAATCTGGTGACATGGCAGACGATAGGCACGCTGCTGGTCGGCGGCGTGCTGACCATTGGCGCCTGGCAAACTCCCTCGGCGCTCGATTTCGGCGCCATGCTGCTGCTCGGCATCGTTTCCTGCAGCGCCCATCTGATGATCACGCGGGCGCTCAAGCTGGCACCGGCCTCGACGCTGGCGCCGCTGCACTACACGCTGCTCCTGTGGGCGGTGGTGTTCGGGCTGGTGTTCTTCGGCGACGTCCCCGGTCCGCGCATCCTGATCGGCTCCGGCATCGTCGTGCTGGCGGGCCTGTTCATTTTCCATCGCCAGAAGGTGGTCGACACCACTGTGCCGCCCGAAAACGTGCCGAAGGGCGTGAATTAAGGCAGTTCCAGGAAAGTGTAAGAAGGCTTTCCGTCCGCGATTGCGTCGAAACAAAGCATACGGCGCGTCACAGGCTGCCGTTTCGAAGCTCCGCATCCAGCGGCGGAAGGCTATCATGCGGAATTGTTGGAGTTTCCGGTCAGAAAATCCGATATTTACATCGATACTTTGCGGTGTACGTTGTCGTTCGGGCGCAATACGGGATTGATTCTTGCCTGGGAGAGGCAGGATCGACATCTCAAGAAAACTGCGGCAGAGGGGTGATGATGGGAAGTTTTTCCATATGGCATTGGCTGATCGTTTTGATCCTGATCGGCTTGCCGCTGGTGTTTGTTCTAAGAGCAGCGCCAGCCGGTGCCAACCGGTTCGGAGAAATGCCGCCTTCGATGAATTTCGGTGAAGCCGTTTCAAGCTTCTTTCGAAATTATGTGAATTTTTCCGGCAGGGCCAGCCGCTCGGAGTTCTGGTATTCCTATCTCTTCATTTTCATTGTCGGCGTCGTTCTTGTCATAGTCGATGCCATTGTGAAGAATGAAATCATCTCATCGATCTGGAATCTTGCCATCCTTCTGCCGACCCTTGCCATGACCGCTCGCCGGCTGCATGACATCAACAGAAGCGGTTGGCATCAACTCCTTGCGGGATTGTTCCCTATCGGCACCATCGCGCTGATCATTTGGTATTGCAAAAAGTCAGACGACACGGTGACTTTGACCGAAATAGAGAGGGTTTTCAGGTAGACTGGAGCCCCTGCCATATGGATTTGCCTTAACCCATACGCACAGCCGCCAGGTGCCTTGAAAACTCCGGCGTCTCCATCAACGCCTTGCAGCGGGCGAAGCGGCCGTCGGCATAGGCGCGGAAATCGTCGACGGGATTTTCGTTGGCAAGCTGGATCAGCCCCCACAGCGTCCAGAGCAGATCGCACATCGCCTTGTAGATGACGACGCGGCCGCGTTCCGCCGGCCTCGCCTCGCCGCCGAAATAGGCGCGCATCAGCTCTTCGTCCTGGTTCGCATCGAACTTGCCTTCCACACTGAGGTCGCCGAGATCCCAGAGCGGGTCGTTCATCCCCGAATATTCCCAGTCGACGATCCACATCCGCTCGCCCGTATCGAGGAAGTTCTCGCACAGCGGATCGCAATGGCAGGCGACGAGCGGAAGCGGATGAGCGGCAAGCGCCGAGCGCACGCTGCCGGCCTCGCGCACCACCTCGTTATAGCCGGCAGGCAGGGTGACGTCCTTGGTCGACAGCACCTTGAGATAGTCGTCGATCATCGCGAAAAGTTCGAAGCGGAAGGGGAACACCGCACCGGACGCGTGCAGCTTGCGGAAGGCTTCGCCGGCCCGGGCGGGACTGCCCGGTCTCTCCCTGAATTTTTCCGGCGACATGGTCTGCGCGCCCGCGATGAAGCGCGTCACCATCACGCCGGTATCGGCGTCGGCATGCAGGACCTCCGGGCTAACCCCCGCCTTTGCCGCTTCGCGCGCGGCCACCGCTTCGTTGGCGCGGTTGATGTATTCCTCGGTGCCCTTGCCCGGAATGCGCAGGCAGAGATCGCCGGCCCTGAAGACGAGATTGGTAAGGCCGCCGAGCCGCTCCAGCGGGCCGGTATAGCCGGCCAGCATGGGAATGGCGGCCAGCCTTGCCCGCGCCTCGTCTGTCATCATGCCCGCGCCCCCACGCCGTTATTTCTCACCGCAACGGTTCCACAATTTTCGCCGTTTGGCTATCATCCCCCGTGAGACCCATGGATTGGTGGACAGGACAAAAGTGGCGGACAGCAGACATCAAGGCGCGCTTGGCGCGGCCTACGCAGCCAAGCGCCCTGAAGAGGTGGCCGCACTCTATGACCGCTGGTCACAGACCTATGACGCCGACATGTCGGCCGCCGGTTATCGTCATCCGACGATCTGCCTTGCCCTGCTGGCCCGCCATTTGCCGCGCGGCGCGGCGCCGCTGCTCGATGCCGGCGCGGGCACCGGGCTCATCGGCGAATGGCTCGATATTGCCGGCTATCCTGAAGTCGAGGCGTTGGACATCTCGCAAGGCATGCTTGACCAGGCCGCCCGCAAGGGCGTGTATTCCGGGCTGCATTGCCTGGCGCTCGGCGGCACGCTGCCCTTTGCCGACGATGCCTATGCCGGGATCGTCTCGGCCGGTGTCTTCACTTCAGGCCATGTCGGCGTCGAAGGGCTGGATGAGCTGATCCGCATCTGCCGGTCCGGCGGGGTGATCGTGCTGACGGTCAAGAACACGCTGTGGGATCAGGGTTTTGCCGCACGCATCGCCGAGCTGGAGGCGCAAGGCGCCGTCACCCGCGTCGAGGAAACGCGCCCTTACGTCTCGATGCCGGGCGAGGCCGACACCGTGCCCAGCCGCGGCCTTGCCTTGCGGGTGAACTAGAGTAATTCCAGGAAAAGTGTAAGCGGTTTTCCCGGGAAAAGCGCATAGCCCTTCCCTTGGGAATTGCGTCAATACAAAGAGTTAGAGCGATTCGTCGTTTCCATGAAACGGTGAAACGCTCTAGGCCTTTACCCTCTCCGCTGTCGGGTCGAACATCGGCTCGAGATGGATTCTGGCCGGCGTCCGCTCCATTGCGACGACCAGCTCGTAGTCGCCGGCGGCGAGGAAATCGTCGCTCACCCCGTCGCCGTTGCGCACATAGCCGTAGCCGATGTTCTTGCCCAGCGTGTAGCCATAGCCGCCGCTGGTCAGATAGCCCACCGGCTCGCCATTGCGCAGGATGGTCTCTCGGCCGAGCAGCACGATCTCCGGATTGTCGACCGTGAAACCGGCAAAGCGCTTCTTCAACGGCGCGCCGACAACCTTCTCCAGCGCGCGCCGGCCGACGAAATCGGTGTTCTTCCTGAGCTTGACCGCCCAGCCGAGGCCGGCTTCCTGCGGCGTCTCGTTGGGTGTGATGTCGGAACCCCAGGCGCGGTAGCCCTTTTCCAGCCGCAGCGATTCCAGCGCCCGGTAGCCGACCGGGCGGATGCAATGCGTCTTGCCGGCCGCCATCAGCGCGTCGAAGACTTCGCCTGTCGCCGCGATCGGCACATGCAGTTCCCAGCCGAGTTCGCCGACATAGGTGACACGCAGCGCCCGAATCGTGTGGCCGGCAATGGCGATCTCGCGCACATGGCCGAACGGGAACGAAGCATTCGACACATCGGCATCGGTCACCGCGGCGAGCACGTCGCGCGCCCGCGGTCCCATCAGCGACAGTGTGCCGAAATCCTCGGAGACATCGGTCAATTCCGCATCGTGACTCTCGCCTATATGGTCGCTGATCCACGAGGCATCATGCGTGCGGAAGCCGGTGCCTGTGACGATGTAGAATTTCTCCTCGGCCAGCCGCGCCACGGTCAGGTCGGCCTCGATGCCGCCGCGCGTGTTGAGAAGCTGCGTGTAGGTCAGCCTTCCGACCGGTTTGCTGACGTCGTTGGCGCAAATCCAGTCGAGCGCCTTGGCCGCGTCGGGTCCGCTCAATTCGTATTTGGCGAAGGACGACTGGTCGAAGATGGCGACCTTCTCGCGTACATGCCGGTGCTCGTCGCCGACCGCTGAAAACCAGTTCTGCCGGCCCATTGAATAGATGTCCCGCGGCTCGACGCCCTCCGGTGCGAACCAGTTCGGCCGCTCCCAGCCGAGCTTCGAGCCGAACACGGCGCGCTGCTGCTTCAGCCTGTCGTAAAGCGGCGAGACGATGCGCGGCCGGCCGCTGGCATACTCCTCGTGCGGGAAGCCGATCGTGTAATGCTTGCCATAGGCTTCCAGCGTCCGCTCGCGCACCCATTGCCGGTCGCGGTGCAGGTTGGAGAAGCGCCTGATGTCGACCACCCACAGGTCGAGCGGCGCCTCGCCGTCCACCACCCATTGCGCCAGCACCCAGCCGGCGCCGCCGCCAGAGGCGATGCCGAAGGCGTTGAAGCCGGCGCCGACGAACATGTTGGCGCATTCTGGTGCCGTGCCGAGGATGAAATTGCCGTCCGGCGTGAAGCTTTCCGGCCCGTTGATCATCTGCTTGACGCCGACGGTTTCCAGCGCCGGCACACGCGCGATCGCCTGTGTCATATGCTGCTCGAAATGGTCGTAGTCGTCGTCGAACAGCCGGAACTCCCAGTCGTTGGGCACGTCGCCGCCGGGGAGATCGGTCGCCCAGGACTGCGGGTTCGGCTCATAGCCGCCCATCACCAGTCCGCCGACCTCCTCCTTGAAATAGGTGCGCCGGTCGGGGTCGCGCAGCGTCGGCGCGTCGGTCGCCAGGCCATCGATCTTCTCGGTGATGATGTATTGGTGCTTCACCGGCTGCAGCGGCACGTTGATGCCGGCCATGGCGCCGACCTGCCGCGCCCATTGTCCGGCGCAGTTCACCACCTTGTCGCAGGCGATGTCGCCTTGATCGGTCTTCACCGCCGTGATGCGGCCGCCCTCCATCTCGAAGCCGGTGACCCGGACATTCTCATAGAGCTTGGCGCCATGCATCCGCGCGCCCTTGGCCAGCGACTGCGTGATGTCGGAGGGGCTGGCCTGTCCGTCTGTCGGCAGCCAGGAGGCGCCGACGAGATCGCCGGTTTCCATCAGCGGCCACATCGCCTTGACCTCGGCCGGGGACAAAAGATGCATGTCCATGCCGAAGCTCTTCGCCGTGGTCGCCAGCCTTTTGTACTCGGTCCAGCGGTCGGCATTGGTGGCGAGCCGCAGGCAGCCGGTCATCTTCCAGCCGGTGGCAAGGCCGGTTTCGGCCTCCAGCCCCTTGTAGAGGTCGACCGAATATTTGAGCACGCGGGTGATCGAGGCGGACGAGCGCAATTGCCCGACCAGGCCGGCGGCGTGCCAGGTCGAGCCCGAGGTCAACTTGCCCTGTTCGAGCAGCACGACGTCGGCCTTGTGGTCGCGCGCCAGATGATAGGCCGTCGAGCAGCCGATGATGCCGCCGCCGATGACGACGATGGCGGCCTGGCTGGGCATGGTCATGATTTCAGGATCCCGTATTTTGTCCGGTAGTTTTCCAGCGCCGCGTCGAGCCGCACCAAATTTTCCTCGGTGTAGGCGACGTAGTCGATGCCGGGCGCGTCGAGATAGAGTTCCGAAACCATGCTCCACATCGCCTCGCGCAACAGCGAGGCGCATTGCATGGCGGCGTGCGAGCGGCGGATCGCCTCGTCCGGCTCCTTCATGAAATAGGCGGTCAGGAAGGCGAAGGATTCCGCGTCGCTCATGCCGGCGTTCGAGGCGACGCCGGCGAGGTCGAACATTGCCGTGTTGAAGCCGGCATATTCGAAATCGATCAGCCACAGCCTGTTGCCGTCGTCGAGAATATTAGCCGGCAATAGATCATTGTGACCGAAGACGATCGGCAGCAATTTCTGCGCCCGCTCCAGTTCGTCGGCCAGCGTCAGCAGACGCGGCAAGTCGTTGCGCTTGCGGCTGTTGCCCTCCTCGAGCGTGCGCGCATAGTCGCGGATGACGTGGAACACCCAGAACATGAAGCCGGCGCCGGAGACATGGTTCGGCATCTCGCGATGGAAGGATCGCAGCAGGGCCGCCACGCGCCCGAGATTGGCGCGCACGTCTTCGGCGAGGTAGGTCCTGGCGCCGAGAAACTGCGTCACCAGGATGCCAGGTTCGGAATAGCGCACGGCCGGCGCGAAGCCGGCGGCATGGGCCGCCCGCGCGGTCATCACCTCGCGCTCGCGGAAGACATGGTGGAAGGGGTAGTCCTGGCCGAAGCGCACGACATGTTTGCCGGCAGCGTCACTGACCACATAATTGGCGTTGCTCAGGCCGCCGGGCAGGGGGGCGATCTCGATGGCGCCGGTCCAGCACGGCAGGGCGCGGATGCGATCTTCGGCAATCACGGGATCATCCCTGGTTTGCTGGGCTTCGACAAGGCGCCATGGACAGCGCGACGAGAGCGGGGAGAAACGCAAATAATCTCGTCGGTGCGGGACGCCAGGATCGGTATCCCGCACCGCACCGACGAGCCCCTTGGCCAGGATTCTGATCCCGGCATCCGCCCCCGCGGATCTGAAAATTCCTTACCCCAGACGCGTTCAAGACCGCCTGGCCAGTGAGTTGCGGCTCTGCCATCGCCCTCCCGTTGCAGCTCCGAACCCTGCTGATGCGTTAGATTTCACGCCAGGGTTGCCCGGTTGTCAATAAAAAGATGTGACTTTTTTTGGGTGTTTTGCCCGAAACCAAGGAGCGATATCTTTAAAACTGCTTGAATTACCTTAAAACCGGTCAAAAAGGCGAAGTCCGGGAAACCCAATGGTCCATTCCAAACGCCACGGCGAGATCCTGCGGCTGCTGCAGGAAGAAGGAACCGTCACCATCGCCAGCCTGGCGGATCGGCTGGGTGTTTCGCTGGAAACCGTGCGGCGCGACGTCAAGCCACTCACCAGCGACGGCTCGGTGCTGAAGATGCATGGCGCCGTCGGCCTGCCGTCCATGGTCGGCGAGGCGCCGTTCGAACGGCGCATGCGCGAGAATGCCGATGCCAAGCGCATCATTGCCCGCATGGTCGCCGCCACCATCCGCGACGGGGAATCGGTCATGCTCGACACCGGCACCACCACCTCGTTCCTGGCCCGGGAACTGCTCGGCCACCGGCGCCTGACGGTCGTCACCAATTCGTCCGACATCGCCCGCACGCTGGCCACCATCAACGGCAACAAGGTCTATATGGCCGGCGGCGAATTGCGCAGCGATTCAGGTGCCGCGTTCGGCACTTCGGCCATCGACTTCGTCAGCCGCTTCTCGGTCAGCCATGCCATCATATCCACCGGCGCCGTCGATGCGGTGACGGGCGTCATGGACTATGATTTGGAAGAGGCCGAATTCGCCCGCATGGTGCTGTCGCGTGGCCAGCGCTCACTCGTCATCACCGACCACACCAAGTTCGGCCGCCAGGGCCTGGTCCAGGTCTGCGGCTTCGACGGCTTTTCCGAACTCGCCACCGACCGTTCGCCGCCGCACGATATCACCACTGCGCTGGTGCAGGCCGGCGCGCGGCTCAGCATTGCCGGCGGCGAAGCCGGATTCTAACTGAACACCAGCGATTGGTGGGCGCACACGCCCGCGAAGGTGCCACCCGATACCGCAAAGGCGATGTTGTGCATCGCGCGTGCGGCGTCTCCGGCGGCATAGACGCCGGGAATTGTCGTCTGCTGCCGGTCGTCGACGGATATTACCGGGCCGAGCAAGCCTTCCGTGAAACCGCAGCCGAGCTGCTCGGCCAGCGGGCTCGCCATCGTGTTGCGCGGCGCGGCGAACATCGCCCTGACGCCAGCTTTTCGGCCGCCCTCGAGATGGACGATCAGGCCGCCGGAGCCGTCTTCCCTGAGTTCGCTGACGATCGCAAGGCGCGAAAACTCATCCTGAAGCACGCGCCGCTCGGCTTGCCGTCGAGGATCTCGATGCGCCCACCATGCAACTGCATGATTTCCTGCACCAGGTTGAGCCCGAGCCCGGCGCCGTGATCCTGCGGGCGCAACCGGTAGAAGGGCTCGAAGATGCGTTCGCGCTCGGCTGGCGGCACGCCGTCGCCTTCGTCCCGCACCTCGATGACGGCCGGAGCGGTGACACTGACGGTGATCTTGCCCGTGCGCCCGCCATGCTCGATGGCGTTCTGGACGATGTTGGTCACGGCGCGCTCGATCGCGGTGCGATCGCCGGTGGCGAAAACCGCTTCCCGTTGCGGCTCGAACGACATCTCGTATCCGGCCGAAAACGCCATCGGTGCGAGGTCGACGATAACGCCGCGCGCGATCGCCACGAGATCGACTTTCTCGAACGGCGAGGTCTGCCGGTCGAGGCGTTGCAGGTCGAGCAACTGGTCGGTCAGCGTCGAAAGCCGCGCTGCGTCCTGCAGCAGCCGGGCCCGCTCCGGTGTCGCCGGCAGCGAGGCCAGGCGCGTTTTGAGGATGGCGACCGGCGTTCGGAGTTCATGGGCGGCGTCGGTCAGGAAGCGCTTGTGGCGCTCGTAGCCCTTGTCCAGGCGTGCAAGGGCGGCGTTCACCGCCTTGACCAGCGGCGTGACTTCCTTTGGCACATCCTTCAGTGGCAGTTGCACGCCGCGCTGGTCGATGTCGATGCGTTCGGCTTCGGCGGCGGCATGGCCAAGGCCCGACAGCGCGCCGCGCACCACCCATGGCGTCGCGAACAGCGTGGCCAGCGCCATCAGGCCGGCGAGCGGCAATATGCCTTGTAGGAAGAATTGCGGCGCTTGTCCGAGCAGGCGCAGCAGCGAAAGCCCGCCCTTGGTGCCGGTGAAGATCTGGAGGTCGCCCGCGGCCGTTTCGGTCCAGCGGATCTTCGCATCCGGCGGCGCGCTCTCGCCGATGGAATGGTCGATACGCGCGTCGCTGATGGTGTCCAGCAGTCCGGCGAAAGGCTGGAAGATGGCCGGCACCGTGCCTTCCTGCAGCCGCTGCCCCTGTCTGTCGCGGATGATGAACCAGAGGTCGGGGACTTCGAATCGCAGCTTCGTCAAGTCCGAGGTTTCGCGCAGCACAAGCTTGCCGCCAGCGTCACGCGCGACCGCATCCGCCAGCACGTCCATCGTGCCGTCCTCATAGTCGTGCGGAATGAGGCCGGTGGCGAGCAACGCGCCGAGAATGCCGACGATGATCAGCGTCAGCATCGCGCATTGCAGCAAGGCGATGCGCAGCACCAGGCTCCATTTGAGCGAACGCGGGCGTCTGAGGCTCATCGATCGAGGCTCACGTCGTTTCGCGCAGCAGATAGCCGACGCCGCGAATGCCGTTGATCGTCACCCCGGCATCGGCGTCGGCGAGCTTGCGGCGCAGGCGCGAGACATGGGTGTCGAGCGCATTGGACTGGATCTCGTCGTCGAGGCCGAACACCGCTTCCATCAGCGCCTCGCGCTGCACCATACGGCCGGTGCGCCGCATCAGCGCCTCCAGCACCAGGAGTTCGCGGCGCGGCAGGCTGAGCGGCTCGCCGCGGATCGCAGCCTCGCGGTGTCCGACATCGAGCACCAGATGGCCGGCGCGGATGAATTGCGACTGCATCGGCGCCGGCCGCCTGAGCAAGGCGCGCAAGCGGGCCAGCAATTCCTCGAAGGCGAACGGCTTTGCCAGATAGTCGTCCGCGCCCATGTCCAGCCCATCGACCTTGTCGGACGTGTCGCCCTTGGCCGTCAGCACCAGCACGGGCGTGGTGTTCGCCGCCGAGCGCAATCTCGGCACCAGCGACAGCCCGTCGCCGTCAGGCAACTGGCGGTCGAGCAGGATGGCGTCGTAGCTGTCGACGGCAACGAAGCCTTCCGCCTCAAGCAATGTACCGGCGTGATCGACCACCATGTCGTGGCGCTTCAGCGCGGCACGCAGCGCCGAGACCATCTCGGACTCGTCTTCGACCAGCAAGATACGCATCCACACTCCCCGGCGACGAGCACACCGCATCGGGCGCTACCGCGCCAACATTGCGTGGACATGGCAAAGCCGAACGGCCGGCGGCCGGCAAGCTCTTTCTTTGCGTCCAGGCTATTGCGCAATGTCTATGCAATCCAGCCACGGCAAACAGCGCCGGTCGGCAGGAACCGCCCATGCCGGCGTCAAGGCGTCGGGCCCGACGATGCAACAGGTTCGGGTCCGACGCCGAAACGAAATCAAGCGGCCGCGCCGAATTGGTTGGCGTGCCGTTGTTCCGGATTGAGGTTGGTTATGCCTGCACATGATGCCCTGTCTTTTCTCATGGCGTGGACCGTGGCGCCGTTCAGGGTCGGCTCCGTCACACCGTCCAGTTCCAGCCTGGCGGCCTTGATGACGCGCGACATCGGTCCCGAGACCGGCCCCGTGCTGGAACTCGGTCCCGGAACCGGCCCGTTCACGCGGGCGCTGCTGTCCCGCGGGGTGCAGCAAGAGGATCTGACGCTGATCGAATCCGATCCGGATTTTGCGGCACTTCTCATGCGGCGCTTTCCCACCGCCCGCATTTTCGAGATGGATGCCGCCGGCCTGCGCCATCTGTCGCTGTTTCCCGGGCCGGTGGTTGGCGCCGCCGTCAGCGGACTGCCCTTCCGCTTGATTTCGCCACGCAAGACGCTTGCCATTCTCGAAGGTGTTTTCGCAAACCTTCGCCCGGGTGGGGCGCTCTACCAGTTCACGCTCGGCCGGCGCTGCCCGTTCGACCAGTCGCTGCTCGACCGGCTCGATCTCGAAGTCACGCGGGTCGGCCACACCTTTCGCAATTTCCCGCCGGCGACGGTCTATCGCGTCGCCAGGATCAAGACGCTTGGAACCTATGACTGGCGCTTTGCATGACCGGTCCGTTGTCGGCCATTCTCGGCTTCGGCCTGTTCGGCGTCTTCTGCCTCGCCTTCACCGAGAAGATCCTGCCGATACCGCCGTCCCATGTGCTGCTGCTGTTCCTCGGCATGACGGCGGCGCCGAATGGCGCGGCGCTGCTGGTCCTGCTGGCGGTGACGACGCTAGCCTCCTTCGCCGGCTGCCTTGTCTGGTATGCGGTTGGCCGCCGGATCGGATTTGACCGTGCCGACCACCTGATCGAACAGATCGGCAGATATGTCTTCCTGCGCCCGGCAACCTACCGCAAGCTTGGCCAGGCCTATCGCCGCAATCATGTCCGGGTGTCGCTGTTGGCGCAGTTCATCCCGACGGTGCGCAACTATCTGCCGATCGCGGCCGGCGCGCTTTGTCTGCCGGCGCTGCCCTTCGCGATGGCGACGCTGCTCGGCGCCACCATCTGGAATGCGGGCTTCCTCCTGACCGGCTACCTCTTGCGCGGCAGCGGCCAGGATTCCTTCACGGTGGGCTTGCGCATCATCGTCATTGTCGTGGTGCTGGAGACGGCCTTCATGCTTGCATTGCGCTATGGCCCCGCATGGCGGCGGCGCATCAGGCTGGCGCTCGGCTGAGCACCAGTCTCCAGCCATGGGATAAGTTCCGCCGTCGGCTTTCCTTCGCTCGGCCGCCGGTGTTTAGTCCGGCCATGGCCTTCACCATCCGCCAGCTGCAGTTCTTCATCGCCGTCGCCGAACAAGGCACGGTGTCGGGCGCCGCACAGAACCTCTCCATCTCGCAATCGTCCGTCACCGAAGCGATCAAGGAACTCGAAAGCGATCTTGGCGTCGAACTGTTCGAACGCCATCCGCGCGGCCTCAACATCACGCATAAGGGCCACCAGTTCCTGCGCCATGCGACCAAGATCCTGGCCGACGTGTCCGACGCCCGCCGCTCTTTTTCCGGCGAACAGGCCGTGGCTGGAGGGCGGCTGCAGCTTGGCGTCACCTCGCTGGTCGCCGGCTATGTGCTATCGGATCTGCTTTCCCGCTATCGCCGCGCCTATCCGGGCGTCGAGGTCTCGGCCATCGAGGACAATGGCGACTACCTCGAACATCTCCTGATCGGCGGCAAGCTCGATATCGCCGTCATGGTGACCTCCAATCTGCGCGACCGCACGGCGCTGCAATCGGAAATCCTCGAGGTCTCGACCTACCGCCTGTGGCTGCCGCTCGGCCATTCCCTCGTCGGCGCCGACATCATCAGCATTGGCGATATCGCCGGCGAGCCTCTGATCATGCTCACCGTCGACGAGATCGAGGAAAACACGGGAAAACTGCTGGCGGCGATCGGCGCCAAGCCGCATGTCGCCTTCCGCACCCGTTCGGTGGAAGCGGTGCGCAGCCTGGTCGCTACCGGTGCCGGCGTGGCGCTGCTGCCCGACCTCGTCTACCGGCCATGGTCACTGGAAGGCGACCGCATCGAATCGCGCGATATTTCGGGCTCCTTGCCAGTGGTGCAGGTCGGCATGGTCTGGCGCCGCGGTTCCAGCTTGCCGCAGGCGGCGCGCGACTTCATCGGCCTTGCCCAGTCTCAGCGGACGGTCCGGCGCTAGTGGCCTACTCCAGCCTGACGTGGCCAGTCCTACGCTTGCGCCTTGTGACGGAAACCGCCTCCGCCTTGAACGGTGCGAGCGGAGCAACCTCGAAGCGACCGGCACCGGCAAGCCTGACGGCGCGGCGGAACGTCGGACACTCCATCGGCCGGGTGGCCGGACATTTAGCGGCGTGACGCAAAGCCTCTCGGATCGCCGTCAGGCGTTGGATGATTTGGTCCAGTTCGTTCGCCTTGGCATCCAGGCGCCCTCGATCCATTTTCGGCAGGCCGTCGGGCGTTAGTATCGAGGAAATCTCGTCCAGTGCGAATCCACCGGCGCGTCCGAGCGCGATCAAGGCGAGTCGGTCCAGGACGGCAGGGTCGAACAGGCGGCGCTTGCCGCGACGGCCGATCGAGGCGACGAGGCCCCTCTCCTCGTAGTAGCGAAGGGTGGAGGCGGGCACGCCGGTGCGGCGCGACACTTCGGCAATGTCCATATCTTTCATGCTTGACCTCAAGTCGGCTTGAACTCGTAGAGTGCTCGCGACGATCAGCGAGAGCAACACGAAAGCGAGGTCCGTTATGCCGCAATCCGTGCCGCCAAACACACGCCAAGCCGCGCTCTGGAACGATGTCAGCGGAAAGACCTGGGTCGAGATGCAGCCGATCCTCGACGAGATACTGGCGCCGTTCGAGCGGCTGGTGGTCGATGCCGGCTATCCCGGGGAAGGGGGCAATGTCCTGGACATCGGCTGCGGTGCCGGCGCCACGACTCTGGCGATGGCGCGCCACGTGGGCAACGACGGAAAGTGTGTGGGGCTCGACATCTCGCAGCCGCTTGTCGCCCTGGCGACGGAGCGCACGAAGGTGGGAGGGGTAGCAAACGCAAGTTTTGAAGTGGGCGATGCCCAGGCATATGCGTTCGAACCGGGGTACTTCGACGCTGTTATCTCGCGCTTCGGTGTCATGTTCTTCGATGATCCCGTGGCCGCGTTCACCAACATAAGAAAGGCCGCGAGGCGCGGCGGCAAACTCGCCTTTGTTGCCTGGCGCAGTCCGCTCGAGAATGATTTCATGACGACCGCCGTGCGAGCGGCTGCGCCCTTCTTGCCGCCCGCACCCACGCCGGACCCCGATGCGCCGGGTCAGTTTGCCTTTGCCGACGGCGCCAAGGTGAGGCGGATCCTTGAAGCGGGCGGCTGGGCTTCAATCGCAGTCGAACAGGCAGACGTCCCGTGTCGGATCGCCCAACGCGATCTGATGACGTTCGTCACCCGGCTAGGGCCGGTCGGCGCCGCGCTGCGTGAGGTTGACCGGGCGACGGCCGAAAAAATCACCACGGTGTTGCCGGCTGCGTTCGCGCCTTTCGTTGAGGACGGTGAGGCTCGCTTTAACGCCGCCTGCTGGCTGGTGACGGCGCTTGCTTGAAGCGGCGGCCGTCTATCGGAAAAACCGATATCGTCTTTCTGATAAATGAATTTGCGAAACCGGGATTTTCCAAGCACTTTCGGTGTCAGGGACCAAAGCCGCCAGCAGAGCGACATCAAGTCCACAGGACGAACTGATATGTTTTTCAGTCCGCGCGTGATCTGGCGAAAACCGGAGCGGTTTCGGGGGCATGCGCCAAAATGGGAGATCGATGATGAATTCATTTCTGAAGTCGTGCACGGCGCTGACGGTCGCGCTGACCTTCTCCGGTCAGGCCATCGCCCAGGTAAAGGAACTCGGCAAAGGCGAGGGCCAGGTCAACATCGTTGCCTGGCCGGGCTACATCGAGCGCGGCGAGACCGACAAGGGCTATGACTGGGTCACCGCCTTCGAGAAGGAGAGCGGCTGCAAGGTCAACGTCAAGACCGCCAACACGTCGGATGAGATGGTCTCGCTGATGAACGAGGGCGGCTTCGACCTCGTCACGGCTTCGGGTGATGCCTCGCTGCGCCTCGTCGCCGGCAAGCGCGTGCAGCCGATCAACACCGATCTGATCCCGAGCTGGAAGACGGTCGACGACCGGCTGAAGGACGCGCCCTGGTTCACCGTCGACAAGGTGCATTACGGCGTTCCTTACCAGTGGGGACCGAACATCCTGATGTACAACACCGAGGTGTTCAAGGAAGCGCCCAAGAGCTGGAACGTCGTCTTCGAGGAAATGAAGCTGCCGGACGGCAAGTCCAACAAGGGCCGCGTCCAAGCCTATGACGGGCCGATCCACATCGCCGACGCCGCCAACTATCTGATGTTCCACAAGCCGGAACTCGGCATCAAGGATCCCTACGAACTGAACGAGGACCAGTACAAGGCAGCCCTCGAACTGCTGCGCGTCCAGCGCACGCTGGTCGGCCGTTACTGGCATGACGCCGCCATCCAGGTTGACGATTTCCAGAATGAAGGTGTCGTCGCCTCCGGTTCATGGCCGTATCAGGTCAACACGCTGGTCGCCGCCAAGAAGCCGGTTGCCTCGACCGTGCCGGAAGAAGGCGTCACCGGCTGGGCCGACACCACCATGATGGAAGCCGACGCGGCTCACCCGAACTGCGCCTATATGTGGCTCGAACATTCGCTGTCGCCGAAAGTGCAGGGCGATGTCTCGGCCTGGTTCGGATCGCTCCCCGTGGTTCCTGCCGCCTGCAAGGGCAACGAGCTCTTGACCGACGAAGGCTGCAAGACCAACGGCTACGACAATTTCGACAAGATCAAGTTCTGGAAGACGCCGGTCTCGAAATGCGCCACCCAGAACGACCAGTGCGTGCCTTACTACCGCTGGGTGTCGGACTATATCGGCGTTATCGGCGGACGGTGATTTCGCTTACCCTCCCCCTTGTGGGGAGGGTCGACGCGCAGCGTCGGCGTGGGGGCTGCCCGAAACGTCGGCGCCGTCACCCCTACCCGCGGCTTCGCCGCGACCTCCCCCATCGAGGGGGAGGTGGACTGTCGCTCCGGTCCTAATCGGGCGGCAAGAGCCATTTCGACCAAAGACAAACCGGCAACAGACTGAGAGCCCATGACATCAGCCGTCTCCTTTCAGAAAGTCTCGCGCCATTTCGGCAGTGTGCGCGCCGTCGATGCTGTCGATCTCGACATTGTACCGGGCGAGTTCTTCGCCATGCTCGGTCCCTCCGGTTCCGGCAAGACGACATGCCTGCGCCTGATCGCCGGCTTCGAGCAGCCGACTTCGGGTTCGATCTCGATCTTCGGCGAGCGCGCCGAGGGCGTGCCGCCCTATCGCCGCAACGTCAACACGGTGTTCCAGGACTACGCGCTGTTCCCGCATCTCAATGTGCTCGATAACGTTGCCTACGGGCTGATGGTCAAGGGCGTCGGCAAGGCCGGACGGCACAAGGCGGCCGAGGAAGCCCTGTCGCTGGTGCGGCTGCCAGGCTACGGCGCCCGCCGCCCCGGGCAGCTTTCCGGCGGCCAGCGCCAGCGCGTCGCGCTCGCCCGCGCTCTGGTCAACCAGCCCAAGGTACTGCTGCTCGACGAGCCGCTCGGCGCGCTTGACCTGAAGCTGCGCGAGAACATGCAGGAGGAGCTGAAATCGCTGCAGAAGGCGCTCGGCATCACCTTCGTCTTCGTCACCCACGACCAGGGCGAGGCGCTGTCGATGGCCGACCGCGTCGCCGTCTTCAACGACGGCAGGATCATGCAGATCGGCACGCCGGAGGATATTTATCAGCGGCCGAGAACCCGCTTCGTCGCCGATTTCGTCGGCTCCTCCAACGTGCTGCCGCCGGATTTCGTCCAGCGTTATTCCGGTCAGCACTGCTGGGGCAGTCTCCGCCCCGAATCCATTCGCGTCAGCCGCGCCGCAAGCGGCGAAGGTGTCGCCGCCCGCCTCGTCTCGACCAACTATCTCGGCGCTACCACCAGGCTGGCTCTCGATGCCGACGGACTGAAGCTGCACGCCGTGGTCCCGGCTGGCACGGCGCTGCCTGCCGAGGGCGAAGCGGTGGTGCTCACCTTCAATCGCGAGCACCTGCATCTGATGGATGAGCCGGCATGAGCGTCGACGTCACCATGCCGCGCGCCACGGCCCCCGCCATCCTGCCCGGCAGCGGCGGCATGCGCGGCGCGCTGTCGGACCTGTTCTGGCGCCGGCCGCAACTGCTTCTGCTGCTCATGCTTTTGCCGCCGGTGCTGTGGCTCGGCATCGTCTATATCGGCTCGCTCTTCGCGCTGCTGGCACAGAGCTTCTTCTCCATCGACGAGTTTTCCGGCCTCATCAACCGCCAGTTCACGCTGAAGACCTATGGCGACCTGCTGCAGGCCGCCAATCTCGACATCATCCTGCGCACCGTCACCATGGCGGCCTTGGTCACGCTGGCCTCGGCCATCGTCGCCTTTCCGATCGCCTACTATGCCGCGCGCTATGCCCGTGGCCGCTGGAAGGCGCTGTTCTATCTCGGCGTCATGCTGCCGCTGTGGTCGAGCTACCTGGTCAAGATCTATGCCTGGAAGCTGATCCTGGCCAAGGAAGGCATCCTCACCTGGCTCTTCGCCAAGCTGCATTTGCTGTGGCTGCTCGATGCCTGGCTGGCGTTGCCGGTCGTCGGCGGCAACTCGCTGTCGGTGTCGTTCACCGGCACCTTCATCGTCTTCGTCTATGTCTGGCTGCCCTTCATGATCCTGCCCGTGCAGGCGGCGCTCGAGCGCGTGCCGGGCAATCTGGTCGAAGCCTCCTCCGATCTCGGCGCTTCGCCCGGCCAGACCTTCCGCAACGTGCTGTTTCCGCTGGCGCTGCCCGGCATTGTCGCCGGCTCGATCTTCACCTTCTCGCTGACATTGGGCGATTACATCATCCCTCAGATTATTGGCACCTCGCGCCTGTTCATCGGCCAGGCCGTCTATTCGCAGCAAGGCACCGCCGGCAACATCCCGCTTGCAGCCGCCTTCACCGTGGTGCCCATCGTCATCATGGGTTTCTACCTCTGGGGCGCCAAGCGCATGGGGGCTTTCGATGCGCTCTGACCGTGGTCAATCGGCTCCGCTCGGCTTGAGGATCGCTGCCGCCTGCGGCCTGCTCTTCCTGCATTTGCCGATCCTGCTGATCTTCGTCTACGCCTTCACCACCGAGGAGAAGAGTTTCGTCTGGCCGCCGCCGGGGCTGACCACGCAGTGGTTCGCCGTCACATGGAACCGGCCTGACGTGTGGGAAGCGCTGTCGCTGTCGGTGCGCGTCGCCACCATCTCGACGGCGATCGCGCTGGTGCTCGGCACGCTGTGCGCCGCCGCAGTGTCACGGACGAGATTCTTCGGCCGCGAAACCATCTCGCTGCTGGTCATCCTGCCGATCGCGCTGCCCGGCATCATCACCGGCATCGCGCTCCGCTCGGCCTTTTCGCTCGCCGACATTCCTTTCTCGTTCTGGACGATCGTGCTCGGCCACGCCACTTTCTGCGTGGTCGTCGTCTACAACAATGCGGTCGCCCGTTTCCGCCGCACATCCGGTTCGATGATCGAGGCCTCGATGGATCTCGGCGCCGACGGTTTTCAGACCTTCCGCCATGTCGTGCTGCCCAACATCGCCACCGCGCTGCTTGCAGGCGGCATGCTGGCCTTCGCTTTGTCTTTCGACGAAGTCATCGTCACCACCTTCACCGCCGGCCAGCAGCAGACCGTGCCGATCTGGATGCTGGAGGAGCTGATCCGCCCGCGCCAGCGCCCGGTCACCAATGTCGTGGCCATGGTCGTCGTGCTGGTGACGCTGCTGCCCATCCTGTTTGCCTATTACCTCACCCGCGACGGCGACCAGATCGCCGGTTCGGGCAAATAACGTCAGTTCGTAAGGGAGAGACGCCCATGGACACCCAGATGCTGATCGGCTCGAAATTCGAGAACGGCGCCGAGACCGAGGAGCCGATCCTCAATCCGAAGACCGGGGCGACCATTCTCAACCTGCCCGAGGCCAGCCAAGCACAGATCGAGGCGGCGGTGGCGGCCGCCGAACAAGCGTTCGTCCTGTGGTCGCGCACCACGCCGGCGCAGCGCTCTGGTTATCTCCTCAAGATCGCCGACCGCATCGAGGCCGAGGCCAAGGACTTCGCCGCTCTCGAGGCGCTGAACTGCGGCAAGCCGATCAATTCCGTGCTCAATGACGAGATTCCGGCCATCGTCGACTGCTACCGCTTCTTCGCCGGCGCGGTCCGTACGATGCCGGGCGTCGTCGCCGGCGAATATCTCCCCGGCCACACCTCGATGGTGCGGCGCGACCCGATCGGCATCGTCGCCTCGATCGCGCCCTGGAACTACCCGCTGATGATGATGGCCTGGAAGCTGGCGCCGGCGATCGGCGGCGGCAACACCGTCGTCTTCAAGCCGTCGGAGCAGACGCCGCTGACGACGCTGAAGCTGGCCAGGATCCTGGCCGAAATCCTCCCTGAAGGCGTGGTCAATGTCGTGCTCGGCCGCGGCGACAGCGTCGGCAACGCGCTGATCAACCATCCCAAGGTCAACATGATCTCGATCACCGGCGACGTCGCCACCGGCAAGAAGGTGCTGCAGGCCGCCGCCAAATCGGTCAAGCGCACGCATCTCGAACTCGGCGGCAAGGCCCCGGTCATCGTCTTCGACGACGCCGACCTTGGCGCGGTGGTCAACGGCCTGCGCGCCTTCGGCTACTACAATGCCGGCCAGGACTGCACCGCCGCCTGCCGCATCTATGCCGGCAAGAAGGTCTACGACAAGCTCGTCGCCGACCTCTCTTCCGCCGTCTCGACCATCAGGTACAACCAGCCGGACGACACCGAAAACGAGATCGGCCCGCTGATCTCGCGCCGCCAGCGCGACCGCGTGTCGAGCTTCGTCGAACGCGCCTCCGAGCTGAAGCACATCGAGATCACCACCGGCGGCAAGCCGGGCGAGGGCACCGGCTTCTACTATCAGCCGACCGTCGTCGCCGGCGCCTTGCAGGAGGACGAAATCGTGCGCCGCGAAGTGTTCGGCCCGGTCGTCTCGGTCACCCGTTTCACGGAAGTCGACGAGGCGGTGAACTGGGCCAATGACAGCGACTACGGCCTGGCGTCATCGGTTTGGACCAAGGACGTCTCGCGCGCCATGGCGACGGCGGCCCGCCTGCAGTATGGCTGCACATGGATCAACACCCATTTCATGCTGACCAACGAGATGCCGCATGGCGGGTTGAAGCAGTCCGGCTACGGCAAGGACATGTCGCTCTATGCACTGGAAGACTATACCGCCGTGCGGCACGTGATGGTGGCGCACGCGTAGCGCCGAGACGGATGAGGGTGTTCCAGCTTGGCGCCAAGTCACCCCTCAGCCGGATTGCCAGCCGAATTGCGAAGGGCAATTCGGGGCAATCCGACCTCTCCCACAAGGGGAACAGGTAGCGGTGCTACTCGACGATACGATAGATGTTCCACAGGCTGGTGCCTGACACGACATAGGGCTCCATTTCCTTACCCCATTTGGCGTGTGCGTCGATCTTGCTGATCTTGGCGAACATCGCCTCCAACTGGGCCAGGCTTTCGACCTGATGGTGCGACTCGACCGTCGCTTCGCGTGCGCCGATCGATCCGGTCATGATCTGGAACTTCAGCTCGGCGAGGCCGACCTGCGAGCCGATCTCGCGTTCCCATTTCTTCAACAGGTCGAGTACGGTCTGTTTATGCCCGAACTTCGCGTCGATCTGCCATCTAGCGCTGAACATGCTGGTTCCTCCCAAGGTTGAGTTGGCGGCTGTTTGCCTATTCGTCCCAGGCCTGCACGACGGTCTGCCTTGCGATTTGCCCGTTCTTCAGCTCCAGCATCGCGGCGGCGAACACCTTTGTGCCGTCCGGATAGGCGCAGGCCTGGGTGAAGGCCAGGCTGTTGCCGTCGGCGATCGTGGTGTCGACCTTGTGGGTCATCGCCCGGCTGCAGATGTCGTCCCAGAAGGTGGTGATCGCCGCGCGCCCGCGGATCTCGCGCGGCTTGCTCGGCGGGTTGTTACGGTCGATCACCCGCACCAACGCGTCGTCGGCATAGAAGCCAGACAGCATCTTGCCATCGCGGCTCTCGATCGCCTTCTTGATCGCCGCGCCATCCACGACTTGAGTCTTGGTCAGCATCTTATCCTCCATATGCCCGTCTTCACGCGGGCGGTTGATATTCAGTAGGGGGCTGCCCGGCGCTCGCCGCCAGGCAGGGGTTCTCACTGCGACTTCGCCTTGACGGCCGCGAAGACGTCGTCGGTCTGCTTCTTGAAAGTGGCGAGATCGACCTGGCTTCCATTGAGCATCGTCGACCAATGGCGCACGATCGCCGCCATCGCGATCGTCTCCTTGATCTCCTCGTCGCTCGCGCCGTTGAGCTTGGCGGCCTCGGTATGGAAATAGATGCAGTACTGGCAGGGTATCTGCGCGGCCACCGCAAGACCTATCAGTTCCTTGGTCTTGCCATCGAGCGCGGTCTTGGGGTTGAGCTGCACGCCCTTGATTTCGGCCCAGGCGCCGGCGACCGCCACGTCAGGCAGTGTCTTGAACATGTCCGGCACCGAGCCGAGCGTCGCCTGGATGTCCTTGTAGGCGGCTGTCGCCGATGCATCCTCGGCCTTTGCGGGAGTGATCGTGAACAGCGCGCCAATGCCTGCCGCGATCACAAATGATCTGACGTTCAGTTTTGACTCGAGCATTTCATCCTCCGTTCGCAGTGCCTTCCCGGCGATATCCGCCTGGCCTGCATGGGGGGAATTGATAGCGCTTGGATCGGCGTGCCCGCTTCGCCCGAAAGCGCCATGGCTGTCATGGCCCGTCCGGGCCAGCGTGCCTGGCGGAGAATGCCGCCGCCGCCGCACGCGATGGCAGGTCGAGCTTGAGCAGAATGTTGGCGACGTGACGCTTGACCGTGTGCTCGCTCAGCCTGAGCTCGCCAGCGATCGCCGCATTGCTTTTGCCATCGGCGATCAGGTTCACCACCTCGCTTTCCCGTGCCGTCAACACGGCGGGTTCAGCCGGCTTGGATTTCGAGCGGCAGGCCGGTTCCAGATGCTGCTCCGACGTCGCATGCATCACCGGCAATGGCTCGTCGAGTTCGCCGAGGCTGACACGGCCGGCGTCGACGAAATGCAGGCCGGATCCCACCGCCAGGTCGGCAACCAGCCGGGAGGCCAGAATCTCGCCACGCCCGGCATGGTTCGCCAATTGCATGGTCACGCGTGCCGTCAGTCCGACCGGCGGGCCGCGCGCTTCGATCTCGCCGACATGGACCCCTTGCGCACTCGCCACGCCGATCTGCTGCGCCGCCTCGCGCAACGCCGCCGCGCAGCGTATGGCGCGCGCCGGCCCGTCGAAGCGCGAAATCATCAATTCACCATGCGTACCCGTCGCGCGTCCGCCATGACGCCCGACCAGCAGCCGCCAGCTCTCCTGAAAGCGCTGACTGCGCTCGTGCCACATGCGATCGCCAAGCTTGGCCGTGTCGTAGATGCGCGTCACCAGCAATGCGGCAAGCACGCGCTCGGTGTCGGCCACCGCCGGCTGGCCGGTCAGAAATTCCTCGATCAGGTCGGCGACGCGGTCGACGTTGCCGGTCCAGACCGGATGGTCGCGCCCGGCGATCTCGACCAGCCGCGCATTCGGGATATTCTTTGCCAGGAAGCGGCTGGCCTCGGGATCGACGCGAACATCGTTGCGGCGATGGATCAGCAGCGTCGGCGCGCTGATCGCGCCGAGGATGTCCCGCACGTCGATCCCGGCATTCATGCGGGCAAGTGCTGCCGCTGCGGTCGGGCTTGCCGACAAGCGCTCGAAGCGCGCCCACCACCGGGCGAAATGCGGGTCGTCGAGCCGGCCCGGCGCGAAGCTGGGCAAGGTGACACCCGTGCCCCATGACGTTTCCGTCGTCTCGATGAAGGCGCCGAGGCGTTCGGGCGACATCACCCATTTGTGGAAATGCGCATAGCCGCCATAGAGCGCCAGCGCCCGCGTCCGTTCCGGATAGGTGGCGGCGAATAGCATCGCCATTGGTGCGCCTTCCGAGGCGCCAAGTAGCGCCGCGCGGCCGCTGCCGGTTGCGTCCATCACCGCGCGCACATCGTCCATGCGGGTTTCGAGGCTGGGCAAGTGATGGACATCGACACGGTCGGAAAGACCGGTGCCGCGCTTGTCGAACAGGATCAGCCGCGAGAATGCCGAAAGCCGCCTCAGGAGCCTTGTATAGCCCTCGTCTTCCCAATGCAGGTCGAGATTGGAAATGAAGCCCGGAACGAAGACAAGATCAAGCGAGCCCTGGCCGACCACCTGATAGGCGATCCGCGCCTCGCCACTGAGGGCATATCGGGTCTCGATCGGCCTCACGAGTTTCTTCCGCCCGGCCTGACGAATTCTGATCGGCAACCATAGCAGAGCCTCGTCGGTAGCGGCAGCTCAAACTTTGGTGGAAATGAATATAAGCTCGCGCAGCCGGCTTGCGGCTACTTTTGCGACGCGGCGGCGTCGGCCGGGAAGGGCTTGAGCCCGAGCTTGCGATCGGCCTCGGCTGGCGTGATCGGCCGCTTGATCCTGGCCGATGCCGCCACGACGAGTTCGTCGAAGCCTTCGCCGCTGTCCAGCAGTTCGAAGAACTGCCGCCGCATCCTCGATTCCCAGAATTTGTTGATGTGCTCGGCGACGCCGGCAACACCTTCCTCGCGCGACTTGGAATGGAAGAAGGCCGCGATCTGGTTGGCCATCCGCACCAGCTTTTCACTGGTGCTCGTGATGTGGTCTTCGTCATGCGACATGCTGGGCAACTCCCAAAACCACCCGATCGGGGTGGGTGAAAACATCGAAATCCTCGCCGCGCACCAGCGCCACCAGCGTCATGCCGGCCTCATCGGCCGTACGGATGGCAAGCGCGGTCGGCGCCGAGACGGCGATGATGAAGGCCGAGCCGACCGCCGCCGTCTTCTGCACCATTTCGACCGACACGCGCGACGTCACCACAACGGCGCCCGAGGCGCCGTCGATGCCGGCTTTGGCCAACGCGCCTGCGAGCTTGTCCAGCGCATTGTGGCGGCCGACATCCTCGCGCGCCATGACGACGCCCTTGCCAGGAATATAGAAGCCGGCGGCATGTACGGCTCCGGTTTCCTGATGCAGCGGCTGCACCTTCGACAAAAGCTTGACGGAGCGGACGATGTCGTCGGCATCAAGCGTAAGTTTTGACGCACCAACAGCGTCGACGGAGCGCATCGCTTCCTCGATCGATTCAATGCCGCACAGCCCGCAGCCAACCGGCCCGGCAAGCCTGCGCCGCCGCGCCTCGAAGCGTGTATTGGCCTGATCCTTGAGCCGGATCTGGATATCGATGCCGGCGCCATGATCCTCGACTTCGATCGCCTCGATCTCTTGCGGGTCGGCAATGATGCCTTCCGTCAGCGAGAAGCCGAGCGCGAAATCCTCGAAGTCGGCAGGGCTCGCCATCATCACCGCATGCGTGGTTCCGGCAAAGGAAAACGCCACCGGCGTCTCCTCCGGCACCATGCGGTTGGCAACAGTCGTACTGCTGGCGCGGTGCGCCAGGCGCGATATCTCGGTCGTGGCTTTGCGGCGCGCGGCCACGGCTACTCCGCCGCCTGCAGCGAGGCGATGCGGCGGCTGTTCCTGGCCTGCTCGTCATACTCGCGTTGCCAATCCGACGGGCCGTTCGAGGCGCCGACCTGCACCGCCGTCACCTTGTACTCCGGACAGTTGGTCGCCCAGTCCGAGAAGTCGGTGGTGATGACGTTGGCCTGCGTGTCCGGATGGTGGAAGGTGGTGTAGACCACGCCAGGCGACACACGGTCCGTGATCAGCGACCGCAGCGTCGTCTCGCCGGAGCGGCTGGTCAGCCGCACCCAGTCGCCATCGCGCAGGCCGCGGTTCTCGGCATCGTGCGGATGGATCTCCAGCCGGTCTTCCGAGTGCCACATGACGTTGTCGGTGCGCCGCGTCTGCGCGCCGACATTGTACTGGCTGAGGATGCGGCCAGTGGTCAAAAGCAGCGGGAAGCGCGGCCCGGTCCTCTCGTCCGTCGCCACATATTCGGTGCGGATGAACTTGCCCTTGCCGCGCACGAAGCCGTCTATGTGCATGATCGGCGTTCCGAGCGGGGCCTTCTCGTTGCACGGCCATTGCACCGATCCGACCCGGTCGAGCAGCTCGAAGGAGACATTGGCGAAGCTCGGCGTCGTCTGGGCGATCTCGTCCATGATCTGCGAGGGATGCGTGTAGTTCCAGTCGAGCCCGATCGCGCGGGCAAGCTCCTGCGTCGCCTCCCAGTCGGCATAGCGCGCCTTCGGTTCCAGCACCTTGCGCACCATGTTGATGCGCCGCTCGGCATTGGTGAAGGTGCCGTCCTTTTCCAGGAAGGTCGAGCCCGGCAGGAAGACATGCGCGTAATTCGCCGTCTCGTTGAGGAAGAGATCGTGCACGACCACGCACTCCATGGCCGCGAGACCGCCCGCGACATGCTTGGTGTCGGGATCGGACTGCAAGATGTCCTCGCCCTGGATGTAGATGCCCTTGAAGGAGCCGTCGACGGCGGCGTCCAGCATGTTGGGAATGCGCAGGCCGGGTTCGTCGTCCAGCTTCACGCCCCAAAGGCTTTCATAGATATCGCGCACGGCTTCGCCGGAGATGTGGCGATAGCCGGGCAGTTCGTGCGGGAAGGAGCCCATGTCGCACGAGCCCTGCACATTGTTCTGGCCACGCAGCGGATTCACGCCGACGCCCGGGCGGCCGATATTGCCGGTGGCCATGGCGAGGTTGGCGATCGCCATCACCGTGGTCGAGCCCTGGCTGTGCTCGGTGACGCCGAGGCCGTAATAGATCGCGCCATTGCCGCCCTTGGCGTAGAGCCGCGCGGCACCCCGGATCAGTTCCGGGTCGACTCCGGAAAGCTTGCCGACGATTTCAGGGCTGTTCTCCGGCAAGGCGACGAAGGAGGCCCAGTCCTGGAACTCCGTCCAGTCGCAGCGTTCGCGGATGAAGGCTTCGTCGAAAAGCCCTTCGGTAACGATGACATGCGCCAGTGACGTCAGCACCGCCACGTTGGTGCCGGGCTTCAGCGGCAGGTGATAGTCGGCCTCGATATGCGCCGACTTGACCATCTCGGTGCGGCGCGGATCGAGCACGATCAGCTTGGCGCCCTGGCGCAGCCGCTTCTTGAGACGCGAGGCGAACACCGGATGGGCGGAAACCGGATTGGCGCCGATGATGACGGCGACGTCGGTGAATTCGACCGAGTCGAAATCCTGCGTGCCGGCCGAGGTGCCGTAGGTCTGGCCGAGCCCGTAGCCGGTCGGCGAATGGCAGACGCGGGCGCAGGTGTCGACATTGTTGTTGCGGAAACCCTGCCGCACCAGCTTCTGCACGAGATAGGTCTCCTCGTTCGTGCAGCGCGAGGAGGTGATGCCGCCGATCGAGGTGCGGCCGTATTGATACTGGATCCGGCGGAATTCCTTGGCGGTGTGGGCGATCGCCTCTTCCCAGCTCACTTCGCGCCACGGATCGGAGATCTTCTCGCGGATCATCGGCGACAGGATGCGGTCCTTGTGGGTGGCGTAGCCATAGGCGAAGCGGCCCTTGACGCAGCTGTGGCCATGGTTCGCCTTGCCGTCCTTGTAGGGCATCATGCGGATGACTTCGTCGTCCTTCACCTCGGCCTTGAACGAGCAGCCGACGCCGCAATAGGCGCAGGTGGTAACGGCCGAGCGTTCCGGCATGCCCTTCTCGAGCACCGTCTTCTCGCGCAGCGCGTCGGTCGGGCAGGCCTGCACGCAGGCTCCGCATGACACGCATTCGGAAGCGATGAAATCCTCATGCATGCCGGCGACCATGCGCGATTCGAAACCGCGGCCCTCGATGGTCAGCGCGAAGGTGCCCTGCACCTCTTCGCACGCCCGCACGCAACGCGAACAGACGATGCACTGCGCCGGATCATAGGTGAAATAAGGATTGGATTCATCGCGAGCGATGTAGTCGACCGCCAGCGAGCCATGGCCGGGCGCCACGCCGTCTTCCTGCTTGACGTGGTTGCGGCCCTCGATGCCGTAGCGGTTCTCGGTCAGACCGACCGACTTAGCCACCGTGTCGAATTCGCTGGCGCCGGTGCCGGCCTTCTCGTTCCAGCCGGTCGGATGGTCGGAGACGTAAAGCTCCATGACGCCGCGGCGGATGGCGTCTAGCCGGTCGGACTGCGTGCGCACCACCATGCCTTCGCCGACCGGCGTCGTGCAGGACGCCGGCGTGCCGCCGCGCCCTTCGATCTCGACCAGGCAGACACGGCACGAGCCGAATGAGTCCAGCATGTCGGTGGCACAGAGCTTCGGGATCTCGACGCCGCCTTCCATAGCGGCGCGCATGATCGAGGTGCCTTCCGGCACCGTGATGCTGCGGCCGTCGACGCTCAGCGTGACCTGCTTTTGCGCCCGCGATTCCGGGGTTCCGTAGTCGATCTCTTCGACGAGCGATGGGAAGTCGGCCTTGATGTTCATCTGCCAGCTCCTACTCAGCAGCCACGCGCGCCGGCGCGGGCTTGAAATCTTCGGGGAAATGCGTGATCGAACTCATCACCGGGTAAGGCGTGAAGCCGCCCAGCGCGCACAGCGAACCGAACTTCATCGTGTTGCAGAGGTCGGTGACCAAAGCGAGATTCTTTTCCGGCTCGATCCCGGCGGCAAGCCTGTCAATGGTCTCGATGCCGCGCGTCGAGCCGATGCGGCAGGGCGTGCACTTGCCGCAGCTTTCGATGGCGCAGAACTCCATCGCGAAGCGCGCCTGCTTCAGCATGTCGGCCGTGTCGTCGAACACGGTGATGCCGGCATGGCCGATCAGCCCGTCGCGCTTGGCGAATTCCTCGTAGTCGAACGGCGTGTCGAACAGGGCGCGCGGGAAATAAGCGCCGAGCGGGCCGCCGACCTGTACTGCCTTCACCGGACGGCCAGTGGCCGTGCCGCCGCCGATGTCATCGACGATCTCGCCGAGCGTAAGGCCGAAGGCGGTCTCGAACAGGCCGCCATTCCTGACATTGCCGGCGATCTGGATCGGGATGGTGCCGCGCGAGCGGCCCATGCCGAAATCCTTGTAGAAGGCCGCGCCCTTGTCCATGATGATCGGCACCGAGGCCAGGCTGATGACGTTGTTGATCACCGTCGGCTTGCCGAACAGGCCTTGGATGGCCGGCAGCGGCGGCTTGGCGCGCACCACGCCGCGCTTGCCTTCGAGGCTGTTCAACAGCGAGGTTTCCTCGCCGCAGACATAGGCGCCGGCGCCGACGCGGATTTCCATGTCGAAGGCGTTGGGCGAACCCAGTACGTTGACGCCGAGCACGCCGGCCTTGCGGGCGATTTCGACGGCCTTGTTCATTGTCGCCACCGCATGCGGATATTCCGAGCGGATATAGACGAAGCCCTTGGTCGCTCCGGTGGCGATGCCGGCGATCGTCATGCCCTCGATCAGCACGAAGGGGTCACCCTCCATGATCATGCGGTCGGCGAAAGTCGCGCTGTCGCCCTCATCGGCGTTGCAGACGATGTATTTGCGCTCGGATGTCGTATCCAGCACCGTCTTCCACTTGATGCCGGTCGGGAAGCCGGCGCCGCCACGGCCACGCAGGCCTGAGTCGGTAACCTGCTTGACAATGTCGGCCGGCGCCATGGCCACGGCGTTCTGCAAACCCTTGAGCCCACCAAGCGATTTGTAGGCGTCGAGCGACAGCGGATCGTTGATGCCGCAGCGGGCAAAGGTCAGCCGGGTCTGCTTGGCCAGGAACGGGATCTTGTCGGGCGCGCCGAGCCAGCGCTTGTGGTGGCCACCGGTGAGGAAGCCGCTGTCGAACAGGCTCCTGACGTCGGAAGGCTTGACCGGTCCGTAGGCGACGCGGCCGTTGGCGGTCGCCACTTCGACCATCGGCTCGAGGAAATAAGCGCCGCGCGAGCCGTTGCGGACGATCTTGGCCTCGATGCCACGCTCGGCGAGTTCCGCGCGAACAGCCATGGCGACCTTCTCGGCGCCGAGCGCCAACGCGCCGGAATCGCCGGGAATGTAGATGCGGGGGATCATGAGCGCACCTCTGCAAGGATCTCGTCGATCTTCTCGCTGTCGAGCCGCCCGATCACCTCGCCGTCGAGCATCGCGGACGGCGAACAGGCGCAAAGCCCGAGGCAATAGACCGGCTCGAGTGTAACCGATCCGTCGCTTGTGGTCTCGTGGAAACCGATGCCCAGCAACTGTTTGATCTTGGCGGCGACGGAATCCGAGCCCATCGACTGGCAGGCTTCCGCCTGGCACAGCTTGAGGACATGCCGCCCGGCCGGCCGGGCACGGAAATCATGGTAGAAGGTGACGACGCCGTGCACCTCGGCCCTGGAGAGATTGAGCCCATCGGCGATAACAGGCAGGGCCGCCTGCGGCACATGGCCGAATTCTTCCTGGATCTCGTGCAGGATCGGCAGCAATGGGCCTTCGAGGCCCTTCATGTCTTCGATAATCGCCGCCGTGCGCGATGCGATCTCGGTACTTGCAGGCTGCATCGTCATGCAGCGCCCTCCCTGGTCGGTGCGCTCTAGCGCTAAGTCGTTACAAAAACAGAGGAAACCAGCGAAATCAATAAAGCTGATCCGTCGCTTGATAGAAATCTTCTATCAAGCACGCTCAGCCGCCATTCTCTACCCTAGTGATGGGCGCGGAAATCGTCTGCCAGCGCCATTGCCTCGTCCAGCAGCGCCTGCACCAGCGGCGTGTGCGGCTCACGCGGCGCGGCCACCAGGCCGACCGTGTGGCTGGCGTCGGGCTCGACGATCGGAATGGCCCGGATCGGCTCTGAAAAGCCGAATGTTTCCGCAAGGTTGAGCGGCATGACCGACGACCATTTGCCGGTGTGGATGTGCGAGAACAGCACGATCATCGAATTGGATTCAAGCGTCGGCCGTACCTCCACGCCGGCCTCGGCCAGATGCTGGTCGATGATGCGGCGGTTCTGCATGTCCGGCGTCAGCAGGCACAGCGGCAACCGGCTGATCTCGGCCCATGTCACTTTGTCGCGGTCAAAATAGGGGTTTCCGACCGCCGTGATCAGCTGATAGCGCTCGTCATACAGCGGCACGCTGGTTACCCGCCCGAGCGGCTCATTGTCGAGATAGGTGATACCGGCGTCGATGTCGAAATTGCCGAGCAGCGACAAGACTTCGATCGAGGTGCGCGACAGCACCGAAAAGGTGACGCCCGGGTGCTTTTCGCGAAACGGCGTCGTCAGCCGCGCCACCATGGCGAGTGCGGTCGGGATGGCGGCAATGCGGATGCGTCCGGAAAGGCCGTGGCGCGCCGCGCGCATCTCCTCGCGCATGCTCCTTGAATCACCGACGATGCGGCGCGCCCAGACCAGCACCTGCTTGCCTTCCGGCGTCAGCCCCTGGAACCGCGACCCGCGATTGACCAGCATGACGCCGAGTTGCCCCTCCAATTGCTTGATGCCGGCCGACAAGGTCGGCTGGGTGACCCCACAGGCCTCCGCCGCCCGGCCGAAATGCTCTTCCTTGGCCAATGCGATGAAGAATTCGAGTTTGTCGATCATGCCATCCTTCCGGTCTTCATGCGCAGGCTCGGGGAAATTCGCCTTTGCCGCAAGCGCCATGCGTAATCGTTCCGCATCCACATCTTTCAGCCGGCTTACTGTTTCCTGCGGCGTCGTGCAGCGCTATGTCAATGAAACGGTCGTGAACCGGGCGCGATGGGAGACTGACATGCTGGGCTGGTTCCGCAAGCTGCTGCCGCGCGAAGATCGTTTCTTCGAGCTGTTCGAGCGGCATTCCCGCACGGTGGTCGGCGGTGCGGAAGCGCTGCAGCAACTGCTTCAGGGCAAGGACATCGATCGCTGGTGCCAGAAGATCGTCGATCTCGAGGACGAGGCCGATCATATCACCGCGGAGGTCCTGCTTGCCGTGCGGCGCTCTTTCATAACGCCTTTCGATCGCGGCGACATCAAGGATCTGATCCAGTCGATGGATGACGCCATCGACATGATGCACAAGACCGTCAAGACGGTGAGGCTGTTCGAGAAGCGGGAGTTCGATCCGCTGATGCAGGAAATGGGCGCCGTCATCGTCGCCGCCGCCCGGCTGGTCGCCGAAGCAATCCCGTTGCTTGCCAAGGTCGGCGCCAACAGCGCACGCCTCAACGCTATTGCCGAGGAGGTAATGCGCGCCGAAGGCCGGGCCGACGATTTGCATGAGCAGGGCCTGAAGGATCTGTTCAGGCGCCATGGCCGCGATGACGCGATGGCCTATCTGATCGGCAGCGAGATCTATGGCCAGCTGGAGAAGGTGGTCGACCGTTTCGAGGACGTCGCCAACGAGATCAGCGGCATCGTCATCGAGAACGTCTAGACGATGGATGCCGCGATCGCCTTCCCCCTGCTGGCCGGCCTCGTCGCCGTCGCGCTGTTCTTCGATTTTCTCAATGGCCTGCACGATGCGGCCAATTCCATCGCCACCATCGTCTCCACACGCGTGCTCAGGCCGCACTATGCCGTGCTGTGGGCGGCCTTCTTCAACTTCATCGCCTTCATCTTCTTCGGCCTTCATGTCGCCGAGACTGTCGGGAAAGGCATCGTCGACGTCAGCATCGTCACGCCGGGGGTGATCTTCTCGGCCCTCGTTGGCGCCATCGTCTGGAACATCGTCACCTGGATCGCCGGCATTCCCTCGAGCAGTTCGCACGCGCTGATCGGTGGGCTGGTCGGTGCCGGCGTTGCGAAGGGGGGCATCGGCGCCATCGTCTGGTCTGGGCTTGGCAAGACGGTCGCCGCGATCGTGCTCTCGCCGGCGACTGGTTTTATCCTGGCGCTCGTCCTGGTCCTGGTGGTTTCGTGGCTGTTCGTACGCCAGACGCCGTTCGCCGTCGACAGCACCTTTCGCGTCCTGCAGTTCTTCTCCGCTTCGCTCTATTCGCTCGGCCATGGCGGCAACGATGCGCAGAAGACCATGGGCATCATCGCCGTGCTGCTCTATTCGCAAGGCATGCTCGGCGAGAAATTCTACGTGCCGCTCTGGGTCGTCCTGACCTGCCAGTCGGCGCTGGCGCTTGGCACCCTATTGGGCGGCTGGCGGATCGTCCACACAATGGGTTCGAAGATTACCCGGCTCAATCCGATGCAGGGCTTCTGCGCTGAAACCGGCGGCGCCATAACGCTGTTCGCCGCCACCTGGCTCGGCGTTCCCGTATCGACCACGCATACGATTACTGGCGCCATCATCGGCGTCGGCGCCGCCCGCCGTGTCTCGGCGGTGCGCTGGGGCATCGCCGGCAACATCGTCATTGCCTGGATCGTCACCTTGCCGGCGACGGCGGCCATTTCGGCTTTTACTTATTTCGTCACAAGCCTGGCAGGCTGACGCGGAGCGCCGAAGCCTATTTGTCGACGAGGTTCAGGATGTTGCCGTCCGGGTCCTTGAACCAGGCGACCTTCATGTCCTGGCCGACATGGATGTCGCCCTTGATCGTCAGGCCGGGCATTTCGTAATGCTCGAAGACAACGCCTTTCGATTTCAATGATTTGACGACAGTCTCGATCCGATCGCCCACCGTCCACGTCACCGCCGTCGCCTTGTTGGTACCTGCGAATTGGGAATGGTAGACATTGATGAGCGTGTCGCCGCTTTTGTAGACGACAAGCTCGCCGCCCATGTCGTCGACCTGCTTGAGGCCCAGCGTGCCTTCATAGAAGGCCTTTGCCTTTGCCAGGTCCCTGACGGCCAGATTGGCCGTTGCGTTGCTGTTTTCGAGCATGACCGTCTCCTTCCTGGATTGTCGTGTCCTCGCTCAGGCAAACGAAATAGGGCACGCGGCCCGTTTGGCCATCGGCAATCGGCCGGAAGCGTCATCCGGCAAGAATCCGACAGCATCGGTCGTTTTCCGTGGCACGCCGGGCAAGCCTTTGCGTCACGGCTTGGTTCTCGCTGGAAACTGCACTATCTGGATTGCCAAACGCCGAGGAAAGATCATGTCCGTCACCAAGGAAATCGTCATCGAGCGCCTGAAGACGGTCAACGGGCCGGACTTCACCGGCAACATCGTCGATCTCGGCATGGTTTCCGAGATTTTCATCGCCGATTCGAAAGTCTTCTTCTCGATCACCGTTCCCGCCGCCAGGGCGCAGGAAATGGAACCGCTGCGTGCCGCCGCGGAGCGCGTGGTCAAGGCAATTCCAGGGGTTGCCGGCGCCGTGGTGGCGCTGACTGCAGAGAAAAAAGGCGGCGGCATGGAGGCGCCGGTGCCAGCGCGCCCCGCGGCCCGACCGGCACCACCCGCCGCTCCGCGCCCCGCGCCGCATGCTCCCGCGTCGCACATTTCGGGCAAGCGCGGCGTGCCCGGCATCGAGGCGATCATCGCGGTTGCTTCCGGCAAAGGCGGCGTCGGCAAATCGACCACCGCAGTCAATCTGGCGCTTGGCCTTGCCGCCAACGGCTTGCGGGTCGGCGTGCTCGATGCCGACATCTACGGCCCGTCCATGCCGAAGCTGCTCAACATTCATGGCCGGCCGCAGACGGTTGACGGCAAGATCCTGAAGCCGATGGAGAATTACGGCCTCAAGGTGATGTCGATGGGCTTCCTCGTCGATGAGGAGACGCCGATGATCTGGCGCGGGCCGATGGTGATGTCGGCGCTGACGCAGATGCTGCGCGAGGTCGAATGGGGCCGGCTCGACGTGCTTGTCGTCGACATGCCGCCTGGAACCGGCGACGCGCAGCTGACCATGGCGCAGCAGGTGCCGCTGGCCGGAGCCGTCATCGTCTCGACGCCGCAGGACCTGGCGCTGATCGATGCCCGCAAGGGGCTGAACATGTTCAAGAAGGTCGACGTACCGCTGCTCGGCATCGTCGAGAACATGAGCTATTTCATCGCGCCCGATACCGGCAAGCGGTATGACATTTTCGGCCATGGCGGCGCGCGCCGCGAGGCCGAACGCCTCGGCGTCACCTTCCTCGGCGAGGTGCCGCTGGAAATGGGCATCCGCGAAAGCTCGGATGCCGGGGCGCCAGTGGTTGTCTCGAAGCCCGATGGCGCCGAAGCGAAAACCTATCGCGACATCGCCGCCAAGGTCTGGGACAGGGTCAATGAAGAACGCGGCGCGGCCGAAGCGGCGGTGCCGAGCATCGTCTTCGAGTGACCTCTTTTTGGTTTTGACGCAAATCCCAAGGGAAAGCCCTACGCGCTTTTTCCAGGAAAACCGTTTCACACTTTTCCTGGCATTGCTCTGGCGGGAGGGTCAGCCGCCGACCTTCTCGCCAAAACTCGAAAAGAACTGCCCGGCCAGTTTCTTCGACGTCGATTCGATCAGCCGGCTGCCGAGCTGGGCAATCTTGCCGCCGACATCGGCCTTGGCCGTGTATTTGAGCACCGTGGCATCCGGCCCATCCTCGTTCAGCGTCACGTCGGCGCCGCCCTTGGCGAAGCCGGCAATGCCGCCCTTGCCTTCGCCCTGGATGGTGTAGGAATGCGGCGGCTTGAGATTTTTCAGCGTCACTTCGCCGTTGAAGGTCGCCTTGATAGGCCCGATCTTCAGCACCACCGTCGCGGCCATCTCGGTCGGCGACTTCATGTCGAGGCTCTGGCAGCCGGGAATGGTCGCCTTCAAAACCTCGGGATCGTTCAGCGCTTCCCAGACTTTTTGCAGGGGTGCGGCAATGCGTTCCTCGCCTTCGATCACCAAAGCCATCAAGAACCTCCCGGAAACAATGGTTCGAAGCCCTAGCGCAGAGGCGCTGTTGTGTCTATCGCACCAAAGTGCGGGTTGGGAACGCGCGTGCCCCTTGCTTGCATTGACGCGTTGTCATATCGATTTGTCATACAAATACGGAGACCGTGATGGCCGGCGCCCCCACCAAGAAGAAAAAATTCCGCTCGCAGGAGTGGTTCGACAACCCCGACAACCCCGGCATGACGGCGCTCTATCTCGAGCGCTACCTGAATTATGGGCTGACGCGTGCCGAACTGATGTCGGGCAAGCCGCTGATCGGCATCGCCCAGACCGGCTCGGATCTGTCGCCGTGCAACCGCCACCATATCGAGCTCGCCAAGCGCGTGCGCGAAGGCATTGTCTCGATGGGCGGCATTCCCTTCGAATTCCCGTGCCATCCGATCCAGGAGACCGGCAAGCGCCCGACCGCGGCCCTTGACCGCAACCTTGCCTATCTCAGCCTCGTCGAGGTGCTCTACGGCTACCCGCTCGACGGCGTCGTGCTGACCATCGGTTGCGACAAGACGACGCCGGCGCTGCTGATGGCAGCGGCCACCGTCAACATCCCGGCCATCGCGCTGTCGGTCGGTCCTATGCTCAACGGCTGGCACAAGGGCAAGCGCACCGGCTCCGGCACCATCGTCTGGGAATCGCGCCAGCGCCTGTCGGCCGGCGAGATCGACTATGATGAGTTCATGGATATCGTTGCCTCCTCGGCGCCCTCGACCGGCTACTGCAACACGATGGGCACCGCCACCACGATGAATTCGCTGGCCGAGGCGCTCGGCATGCAATTGCCGGGTTCAGCCGCTATTCCCGCCCCCTATCGCGAGCGCGGCCAGATTTCCTATGAGACGGGAAAACGCATTGTCGAGATGGTGCATGAGGATTTGAAGCCGTCCGACATCATGACGAGAGAGGCTTTCGAGAACGCCATTGTCGTCAATTCGGCCATTGGCGGCTCGACCAACGCGCCTATCCATCTCAACGCCATCGCCCGCCACCTCGGCGTCAAACTCGACAATGACGACTGGCAGACGGTCGGCCTCAATGTACCGCTGCTGGTTAATTTGCAGCCGACGGGCGAATATCTGGGCGAGGATTACCATCATGCCGGCGGCGTGCCGGCGGTCATCGCCGAACTGATGAAGGGCGGGCTGTTGCCGCACCCCGGCGCGCGCACGGTCAACGGCAAGTCGATCGGTGAGAATAGCGAGGGCGTCGCCAACGAAAACACCGACGTCATCCGCAGCGTCGACAAGCCGCTGAAGGTCAATGCCGGCTTCATCAACCTCAGCGGCAATCTGTTCGATTCGGCGATCATGAAGACCAGCGGCATCTCGCCGGAATTCCGCGAGCGCTACCTCTCCAATCCGAAGGACCCGGAAGCCTTCGAAGGCAACGCCATGGTCTTTGACGGGCCGGAGGATTACCACGCCCGCATCGACGATCCGGCGCAAGGCATCGACGAGCACACGATCCTGTTCATGCGCGGCGCCGGCCCGGTCGGCTATCCCGGCGGTGCCGAGGTCGTCAACATGCAGCCGCCGGCATACCTCATCAAGAAGGGCATTCATGCGCTGGCCTGTATCGGCGACGGTCGCCAGTCGGGCACGTCGGGCTCGCCGTCGATCCTTAACGCCTCGCCGGAAGCCGCCATTGGCGGCGGGCTGGCGCTGCTCAAGACAGGCGACCGTGTCCGCATCGACCTGAACAAGGGCACCGCCAACATTCTGGTCAGCGACGAAGAGATCGCCAAGCGGCGCGCGGCGCTGCAGGGCAATGGCGGCTACCACTATCCGCAGCACCAGACGCCATGGCAGGAAATCCAGCGCGGCATGGTCGACCAGTTCGACCAGGGCATGGTGCTGAAGCCGGCGGTGAAATACCAGGATGTCGCTCACACCAGGGGCGTGCCCAGGGACAACCACTGAGCACATCGCGGTGCTCATGCGGCGGCTTGATCCCAGGTCAAGCCGTCGCTGATGGCTTGAGGCTGGATTGTCTTAGCCCCTCACTGGAAAATGGCTGATGATTGCTTGCCGGATGCCGTGCTGAGACCGGATATCGATGCCGTCTTCCAGCACATTTCAAGCATTTGTCTTACTGCTCCTCCGGCGGCTTGATGTGCCGAAGGCTCCAAAGCAGGGCAAAATCATAGATGATCTTGAGGACGCCGCAGATGATCAAAGGCCATGCCTCGTAGCCGGCTTCGAAGAGCGCGCCGGCAATGGCTGGGCTTGCGGCCGCCGCGAGGCTTCTCGGAACTGAGGTCACGCTTGCGGCCGCCGGCCGTTCCGGTGGTGTGACGACTGCCATCACGTAGGAGGATCGCGTCGGGACATCCATTTGGGAGAGCGCGGCGCGTATCAGCAGCAGCGCGAGCGCCAGCTGGAGATTTGGCACGATCGCCGCCAGGATCAGGCAAACGCTCGAAGGGGCATGCGTGAACACCATGGTGTTGATGAGGCCGAAGCGCTCGGACAGTCGCGCCGCCGCCGGCAGTGAGAACGCGGAAAGTAGTCCAGTGCAGAAGAAGAACAATCCCGCGGCCGAAAGCGATAGCCCGAACTTGTTGAACAGCCAGAGAGCGACAAGCGACTGCACGGCAAATCCTCCGGCAAAAGCGTCGATGCTGAACAAGGCCGCCATCTTGTAGACGATACCGCGCGACTGCCCGAGTGCTGCCGCCGGCTTGCCTTCCATCTTCTTCGTTTCGACGGGAACGCGCAGATAGAGCACGCCGCCCGCGACGCCGAGAAGCGCGTAAAATACGAACATCGCCCTGAGGGCCGTGAGGCGCGTCACTCCGAAATCGCTCAGAAGATCGGGGCTGGCCGAAGCGAGTGCACCTGCCGCTGCAGCGAGCGCCCCGATAAGGCCGTAGCGCGCAAACATCCTCGTGCGGTTCTTGTCCGACACCAAACCTGCAAGAACCGCATGTTCGAGCGGTACAAAAATGCTGACGCTGCCCGCGGACGGATTGATCGTTCCAACGAAGGCGACGAGCATAACAACAGCCGTCGTGCTGGAAGAGGCGAATAAGAGGCCGGTCGCGGTCATCAAGGCCGCCGCTCCGATCAACAATCGACGTAGATTGGTTCGGACACCAAGAAACCCGATACCAAGAGTGATCAAGGCTGATCCGAGGAGGGCTAGCGTGGCGACCACTCCGATCTCGAATGCGCCAAGCCCGAGCATCGCCAGGTAGACCGGCAACAGCACGGCCACGAATCCGTCCCCGAAGTCGCGGAGCGCGCGTGCGGCATAAAGGTAGATCGTCGGCGGCCGCTCCCCGGTTTTGCTCTGCTCGTTGGTTTCGCGAAGACCTGTGACCACTAATAACTCCCCGCTGGTCAGGCGATCCCTTCAGGAACAAAGAATATCGCCTGTCATCGCTGTCCACCGAGCAGCGGCCCGGCCAGTCGAGGGACCCCGGCTGGCGCATAACGCTCGGTCAAAAGGCCGATATGCAGCAAGGCCCCTCAACTCTCTTCCTGATATCGACTTGGTCCAACGCACATGACGTTCTCCGGGTTCTTGCCCCCCGATGGCGATAGGTCGTGAACTCCGCCTCATTCCGACCCACGAGCAGAGTTTCAACTCGCAGGCTTCCGGGGCGGCCTCCTTAAGCCGCAGTCGGCTTCGTTGCTGGCGGCCAGCTATGCGTCTCTGATTTGCGCCGTGAGGCCCAGGCGTAGAGCGCGTCGTAGATGACAAAGCCGTGCTTCAGCACCTCATGGTCATCGGGCGTCACGTCTCGCAAACCCATGGAAATAGCCAGCAGTCCAGCCGATTGTGGGGTGAGGTCATGTCGATCAGTGTCGGCGCCGCGCACGATCGCGGAGATCGTAACGATCGCAGCATCGCGATCGAGGCCGTATTTCGAAACGAAGGTGTCGAAGCTGCAGCCTTCGCCAACATGCGTGAATTCGACGTCTGGCACATCGTAGGGTGTTGCCCCGGTCTCCTTGGCAACCCGCATCACTTCGGCGGGTGGTACGAACAGAAATTCCGGTTCCTTGTCTATGAAGCGGGCAATCAGCCAGGGGCAGGCAATGCGGTCGATAACCGGACGTTCGCGGGTGACCCATTTCATGACTTTATCTCCCTTCGGTGAGTGTGAGCGGGACCGTTGGCGCGCCTATGGCGTGCCAAGCGGCGATGCCGCCGGAGAGCGTCAGTGCATTGAAGCCGCGACGGCGAAGTTCGGCGACGGCATCGCCGCTGACCTGAAAGCCATAGACGCAGTAGACGACGATCGGTTTGTCCTTGGGTAGCTCGCCGGCCCAATCGGCGATCGTCTCTGGAGCGCGGATCAACGCGCCTGGCAGCATGTCGCTGCGTTTCGCCAGATCTTCGGCGAGGCAGACGTCAAGCACGACGATATCCTCATGGCGCTCGATATAGCCGCGCAAATTCTCCGGGGCGACTACATGATCGTTTGCAGCGGCATTGGTCGCGCCGCCTTGCTTCCTGGCCACACGCCCGTAGCGCTCGCCGACTCGCCCCCAATGGATGTTCTTCATGAAGGCGTCGACATAGGCGCCCGCCCTGGCGCCGAAATCGAGATGATAGGCATGCTCGTACATGTCGAGCGCCAGGATTGGCATACCGCCAGCCAGACAGTTGGTGTGATCCGCAGCCCATTGGATCGTCAGCCGGCCATGGCGCTCGGACCAGGTGAGCAGCGTCCAGCCCGAGCCGCCGGCTTGAGCCTTGGCGCAAGCCGTGAACTGGGTGCGCCAGGCAGCAACGCTGCCAAAGTCGCGCTCCAAGGTGGCGGCCAGATCGCCTGCCGCATCTCCCGAACCGCCAAGGCCGTCGAAATAGATCTCATGCAGGATCGCCGAGTTGGCCGCGACCAACTCCTCCCGTTTCAACCCGTTGATGTCGAATACCGGCGCCGCTCCCCAATCGAGCCCATCGAGGCGACGCTCGATTGCGTTCAGACGCCGGACCGCGCCGCCGTAATTGTTTTCGTAGTGACTTGCCAATAGCCGTTCAGAAAGCCCGTCAAGACGGGGCGGCTTGAAAGGCAACGGCATGATCTGGTGCTGCATCATATCCTCGCTCGGCGGTGCGCAACGTCAGTGAGGAGGCGAACGCTACGCCCGAATCTAAAATGATACAAGTGTTGCTTTTTCGATATCTGATGATACGGTATCCCTATGAATGAAGGCGGAATATCAGCGGAGCAGCGTTGGCTGCTCCTGATCCACCAGCTGCCCAGCAAGCCGGCTTATTTCAGGGTCAAGATCTGGCGGCGACTGCAAGGTATTGGGGCGGTGGCCGTAAAGAGCACGGTCTACGCGCTGCCCTCGAATGCCGAGACGCAAGAGGATTTCGAATGGCTTCTGAAAGAGATCGTCGAGGGCGGCGGCGAGGCCATGGTCTGCGAAGCGCGCCTTGTAGATGGTCTGTCGGATCCTCAGGCACGGGGGCTGTTCGATACTGCGAGAGATGCCGACTACGAGGAGATTGCCAGGGATACCAGATCGCTTGCCGCGAAGCTCGAAACGGCCATCACGCTGGAGGAACGGGCCGAGGCACGGACGCAGATTGGCCGCCTGCGCAAAAGGCTCAAGGATGTCGTCACCATCGATTTCTTCGGCGCCAATAGTCGCCTGCCGGTGGAGGGCCTGATTGCGGGAGTGGAGGCCCAACTGACGGAGGACAAGAAAATGACCGAAGGGCCGGCCAACACCGATGCAGGGACGCTTGCCGATCTCAAGGGGCGGACCTGGGTCACGCGCGAAGGTGTCTACGTCGATCGCATAGCCTGCAGTTGGCTGATCAGTCGATTTATCGATCCAGCGGCTGTGATCCGTTTCGTGTCGGGCAAAGGTTACGTCCCGAACCCGGGGGAGCTGCGTTTCGACATGTTCGAAGGCGAGTTCACGCACGAGGGTGATCGTTGCAGCTTCGAAGTGTTACTGGCTCGCGCGGGTCTCACCGATCCCGCCCTGCAGGCGATCGGGGAGATCGTCCACGATATCGATCTGAAGGATGCCAAGTTCGCACGCGAAGAGGCAACAGGCATTGCCAGTCTGATCGCGGGGATCGCCATGGCCAATCAGGACGATGAGCAACGCGTCGCCCAGGGCGCTCCCGTCTTCGACAATCTCTATCAATATTTCCGCAACAAGCGCGGGTAACAAACGGGGACGAGCCGATGAACAAGGCCGAGAGCATCAAGGCGACGCCGGCGGGACCTTCCGGAACGCCGGCTCATGGCATTCCGTTCGGCGAAGCCGTCCGCGTTTGGGCGCGGGTCGCGGCACTGAGCTTTGGCGGGCCGGCGGGGCAGATTGCAGTGATGCACCGTATCCTCGTCGAGGAGAAACGCTGGATCGGCGAGACGCGGTTCCTGCATGCGCTGAACTACTGCATGCTGCTGCCAGGCCCCGAGGCTCAGCAACTCGCGATCTATATCGGCTGGCTGCTGCACAAGACCAAAGGCGGGCTCGTCGCTGGTATCCTGTTCGTGCTGCCGGGCGTCGTCGCCATCATGGCACTGAGCTGGATCTATGCCATCTTCGGCAATGTCGGCGCGGTCCAGGCTCTGTTCTTCGGATTGAAAGCCGCCGTGCTGGCCATCGTGCTTGAGGCTGTGGTGCGGATCGGCAAGCGGGCCCTCAGGAACAACGTCATGGTAGCGCTGGCCGCCGCCGCCTTTGTCGCGATCTTCTTCTTCCGCCTGCCATTCCCGCTGATCATCCTCACAGCCGCAGTGATTGGGTATATCGGCGGTCGGGCCGGATTGGCGCCGTTCATGGCCGGCAACGGGCATGGCAAGGTCGGCGGCAAGCAGGTTGCCGATGCCGATACAGCTCTGGGCGAAGACACACCGGCTCATGCGAGGCCGACCCTTGGCTGGTCGCTCAAAATCGCCGCCGTGTTTCTGGTGCTATGGTTCACGCCCGTCCTCGGCCTGTTGGCCTTGTTCGGGCCCGGGAATGTCTTTACCGACATAGCCATCTTCTTTTCGAAAATGGCAGTGGTGACCTTCGGTGGCGCCTATGCGGTGCTCGCCTATGTCGCGCAGCAGGCCGTAACGACCTATGGCTGGCTCAAGCCTGGCGAGATGCTCGATGGTCTCGGCATGGCCGAGACCACGCCTGGCCCGTTGATCATGGTCACGCAGTTCGTCGGTTTCATGGGTGCGTTTCGCGCGCCTGGCACGCTTCATCCGCTCGTTGCCGGGACCCTGGGTGGGCTGTTGACGACATGGGTCACCTTTACGCCGTGCTTTCTCTGGATCTTTCTCGGCGCCCCCTACATCGAGAACTTGCGAAGCAACAAGGCTTTGTCCGCCGCGCTCGCGACGATCACCGCTGCTGTCGTCGGGGTGATCCTGAACCTGGCGGTGTGGTTTGGGCTCCACGTGCTGTTTCGCGAGCTGCATGAAAGGCAAGGATTCGGCATGAACGTCGACGTGCCGGTGCTGAGTTCAATCAACATCCCCTCGCTGGTCCTGACGATTGGCGCATTGCTGGCCGTATTCCGCTTCAAGGTTGGCATGCTGCCGGCGTTGGCAGTCTGCTCGGTGCTCGGGGTGCTCTATGGCTTCGCCACCGGCGCGATATAGGCGGAGCGATCTCAACTGCGCCGTAAGTTTGGCTCGTGCCGTTCGCTGACTTTGTATTCCTTTGGCCAACCACCTAAGTGGTTGGAAACGGATTGGATGATCATGGCGGCACGGCGCTCTTCCCTCGGCTTTCTCGGCATGTTCGGCCGCTCGGGCGACCTGAGGCAGCTCGACGCGGCATTGCGCGGCGCCGACCTGCATCCCGCCCTCGTGCCGGAGGGCGTGAAGCTCACCATCGTCAATCTGATGAAGGATCGCTGGCCCGACGAGCCGCCGCCACAGGCCTATCCGGACGTGGCGCGGCTGTTCAGCTATTGCATCGCCGGTCCGGAAACCTTCGAAAGCGCGCATGGCTTGCAGCAGCGGCAGGACGTCGAACGCCGGATCGAGGCCGCGGTGGAAGCCGGCGACAGTTTCGACGCCCAGATCGTGCTGATGGCCCTGCACGCCAAGCTGATCAATGCAGAGGTCGTCGAGCGCTACGGGCTGGGCGCCGACTAGCCTAGAGCAATTCCAGGAAAAGTGTGAGCGGTTTTCCGTCCGGAATTGCGTCAAAACAAAGAGTTAGAGCGGTTCGCCGTTTCCATGAAACGGTGAAACGCTCTAGGGCATTGATGTTCAGGCGGTGATGCCGGTCAGCAAACCGGCTATCCACCCATATTGGCGCGCGGCAGCTTGATCATGTCGCCGAAGCGGGCGCGCAGTTTGTCGTCGAGCAGTTTTGCGACGTGGCGCGGGAAACGCTCGGCCAGGATGCGCTTCTTCTCGATGATCGCGCGCTGCAATATGTCGGGACGGCCCTTCTCGTTCCATTCCTTCGGCGAAAACCGGTCGCCGACGGCCGGGTAGAAATACTCCGTCTGCATCAGCCGCAGCGTCTGCTCGTTGCCGAGATAGTGGCCCGGCCCATTCAGGCAGACTTCGGCGATGGTATCGATCGACAGCGCTTCGTCGGTCACCTCGATGCCGCGCACGCAGCGCAGGCAATGGCCGAGCATGTCATTGTCGATGATCAGGCTTTCCAGGCAGAAGCCGAGCAACGAGGCATGCATGCCGGCAGATTCATAGACGAGGTTGAGCCCGGCAAGGCCGGCCATCACGTCGGTGATGCCCTTTTCGTAGCCGGACTGAATGTCGGGCAGTTTCGAATCTGTCATGCCGGCGGCCGAACCGCCCGGCAGGTCGTAGAACTGCGCCATCTGCGCGCAGGCCGCGGTCAGCACCGCCTGTTCGGCCGAGCCGCCCGACATGGCGCCGGTCCGCAGGTCCGACACGAACGGCCAGGTGCCGAAGATTGCCGGATGCCCCGGTTTGATGGTGTTGACATAGACCAGGCCGGCCAGCACTTCGGCCACGGCCTGCACCACGGCACCGGCAATCGCCGCCGGAGCGGTTGCACCGGCCTGGCCGGCCGACAAAAGCAGGATCGGGATGCCGCCTTCGACGCAGGCCTCGAGCACGCCGCAGGCGTCCTCGGCGAATTTCATCGGCGGCACGACAAAGCAGTTGGAGTTCGACACGAACGGCCGGGCGCGGAAATTCTCCTCGCCGCCGGCAATGGCATAGAGCATTTCCAGCGCCGGCTGCACGTTCTCGCGCACCGTGAACGAGGTGCCGACATGCTTGGACGTACCCGTCACGCAGGCATAGAGCGTGTTGAAGTCCATTTCGAGCGGATCGGGAATGTCGCGCGGCACCATCGGCCGCTGGAAGAAATGGATGTTGTCGAGCCCGTCGACGATGCGGGCGGCGTCATAGATGTCCTGCAGCAGCGATTCGCGGTATTCGCGCTTCTCGACATCGACCAGATGCACGGCGGCGCCGGCCGTGCCGTAGTGCACGCGCTTGCCCTGGATCACCATGTCGTGTTTCGGATCCTGGCCGTGCAAGGTGAAATTGCGTGCCGCTTTTTTGATGGTATCGAGCACCAGAGCGCGCGGGAAACGGATACGGCCGTCATCGCCATAGGTGGCGCCGGCCTTGGTCAGCGCCTCGATGCAAGAGGGGATGGCATTGGCGAAACCGACCGTCTCCAGCAGCGTCAGCACCGCCTCGTGGATGCGCTCCTGGTCGTTGCAGCGCAACGGTCCGTAGCTGCCGCCCTCGAGGCCGGCGCGCACCGGCCTGATGTCGTCGGCGAGCGGCGCTGCCCGCATCGCGCGGCGCGCTTCGCGTCCACCGGAGCGGCGCGAGCGCTGATCCGCCGCCGCTTCCTGCTTTTCAAGAACCACTGACATGGAGGCACTCCACCTTTTCTCGGAAACAGGGCGGCGGTTGGTCCACCATCGGCTGCTTCTTCCCCTTTGTGCCACGACTATGCCGCCGGCATTGGCCCAGACCATGAGCCAGCTGGTCTGGTTGCATATGCCAGCGCTAAAGGAAACGGGGCCGCGATTGGGCGGCCCCGGTCAAAGGATCGGATACGTGGATCAGGCGGCGGCGGGCCTGCGTCCGGCGGCCGTGGCCAGTTCCCGGATGCCTGGCTCGATGTGCTGCAGCGCAATCGAGGAAATGCCCAACCGCATGAAACGCGAAGGCTTTTCGGTGCGGTCGAAGAAGCGGTCTCCCGGCTCGATGATGACGCTGCGCGAGGCCGCGGCCTCGGCCAAACCGCGGGAATCGGTGCCGCGCGGGCCTTCGAGCCAGAGTGACGTGCCGCCGGCCGAGTCGGTCGAGCGCCATTCCGGCAGGAAAGCGGAAATCGCATGGACCAGACGCTTGCGCCGCTCGTCGAAGGCGCTGGACAGACGCCGCACCAACGCCTCGTGATGGCCGAGCGACAGGAAGAGCGCCACGGCACGCTGGTTGTTGGCCGGCGGATGGCGCAGCATGAAGCGGCGCAGTGCCCTCAGCTCCGAGATTAGTCCAGCAGAGGCCACGATATAGCCGAGCCGCAGGCCCGGAGCCAGCGTCTTGGACATCGAGCCGACATAGACGACGCGGCCCGACCGATCGAGGCTCTTCAGCGCCTGCTGTGGCGCCTCGTCGAGAAGCTGGCTGTCGTAGCCGTCCTCGATGATGATCTGGTTGTGCCGGTTGGCGCGCGCCAGAAGGTCCTGCCGCCGCTCGGCCGACAACGGCACCATGGTCGGGCAATGATGGCTGGGCGTGACGAAGACGAAGCCGGAATCGTTGGGGATAGAAGAAGTTACGATGCCGGATTGGTCGACCGGCACCGGCTGGATGTCGGCGCCTGCAAGCCGGAAGATCGAGCGTGCGTCGGGGTAGCCGGGGTCTTCCATCGCCACCTTCGAACCCTTGGTCATCAGCAGCGAAGCCAGCATGTAGAGCGCGTTCTGGGCGCCGAGCGTGACGATGATCTCGTCGGGATTGGCGAAGATGCCGCGCCTGGGCAAGAGCCGCGCCTGGATCTGCTCGATCAGCAGCGGATCGTCGCGATCGACCATGTCCGACGCCCAGTTGCGGATTTCGAGCACGGCCAGCGCCATGCGGTTGCACTCGCGCCATTCGGCGGTCGGGAACAGCGCCGGGTCGAACTGGCCGTAGACGAAGGGATAGGACGACTTGATCCAGTTCTCGTGCTTGGCCGGCGGCGGCATATCGCTGGCGGCGATCTGCCGGCGTGCCTTCCAGTCGATCTCATTGGCCTGGTCGGGCGCCTTCTGGTGCGGCTTGGCCGGTGTTGCCAGCACGTCGGGATTGACGAAATGGCCGCGCCGCTCGCGCGCCACCAGGAACCCCTGGTCGACGAGCTGCTGGAAGGCCAGCACCACTGTCCCGCGTGCGACGCCCAGCTTCTCGGCCAGGATGCGGCAGGAGGGAAGCGGCATCGAGGCGGCGATCTGACGGTCGAGAATGGCGGCCACGATGGCCTGGCGGATCTGCGCCTGCAGGGTTTGGCCGGATTCGGCCGAAATCCGGAACAGGCCGGACCATATGGCCGTGTCGTTGCGCTGTGGCATGGGAAATCTTCCTCGGATGGCCAGCCATTTTCATTTGGCTGGACCAGTCGAGTGTATGGGTGGCACAAGGGGTTGCGCCAATCAATTTTTCTGATCTTTGGGATTTATGCCAGTGATCCTTCAGCCGAAATGGAGCCCTGTGGCCGCCCGGATCGACACATTGTGTCATCGCATCGTGATGCGATGCGGCATCGCCGCGTATTGACCGCACGGAATTCGGCTCAATAGGTTTGTCGCGACGACACGCGCCGGAAACATCCGGTCTGATAAAGTACGTCGAAAAACGCCAGGAGCTCCCCGCCATTGGATAAGTCAGCCTTCCAGAAACAGCTCGCCGCCTTGCGCGATCATCGCACCGCGGCGCCTGCCAGCATGCGCCAGGCCTTCGCCGACGATCCACAACGTTTCCAGACATTCTCAGCTACCGACGGTGACCTTTTGCTCGACTGGTCGAAATGCGCCGTCGATGCCGTCACCATGGACTTGCTGGAGAAGCTCGCCGCTGCTGCCGATCTCGAGGGCCGCCGCGCCGCCATGTTCGCCGGCAAGAAGATCAACATCACCGAGGACCGTGCCGTGCTGCACACGGCGCTGCGCAATCTCAGCGGCAAGGGCGTCACGGTCGACGGCCAGGACGTCAAGGCCGACGTCATTTCCGTGCTCGACGCGATGGGCGCCTTCGCCGATGCCATCCGCTCCGGCAAGGCGCTAGGCGCCACCGGCAAGAAGATCACCGACATCGTCAACATCGGCATTGGCGGCTCCGACCTCGGCCCGGCCATGGCGACGCTGGCGCTGGCGCCATATCATGACGGGCCGCGCGCGCACTATGTCTCCAACATCGACGGCGCCCATATCCATGACACGCTGAAGGGCCTGAAGGCCGAAACCACGCTGTTCATCGTCGCCTCCAAGACCTTCACCACGGTCGAGACGATGACCAACGCGCAGACGGCACGCGACTGGGTGCAGAAGGCGCTCGGCAAGCAGGCGGTCGGCAAGCATTTCGCCGCTGTTTCGACGGCGCTCGACCTGGTGGCCAAGTTCGGCATCGAGCAGGACCGCGTCTTCGGCTTTTGGGACTGGGTCGGCGGCCGCTATTCGGTCTGGGGCGCGATCGGCCTGCCCGTCATGATCGCCGTCGGTCCGCGGAATTTCCGCGCCTTCCTCGATGGCGCGCACGAGATGGACGAGCATTTCCGCACCGCCCCGCTCGCCGGGAACCTGCCGGCGCTTCTGGGGCTGGTCGGCTGGTGGCATCGCGTGATCTGCGGCTATCCGGCCCGCGCGGTCATTCCCTATGACCAGCGCCTGTCCCGGCTGCCGGCCTATCTGCAGCAGCTCGATATGGAATCGAACGGCAAGGGCGTCACCCTTGAAGGCACACCGGTGCCGACGCCGACCGGGCCGTTGGTCTGGGGCGAGCCGGGCACCAATGGCCAGCACGCCTTCTTCCAGCTCCTGCACCAGGGCACCGACTTCATCCCGGTCGAGTTCCTTGCCGCGGCCGTCGGCCATGAGCCGGAGCTGAAGCACCAGCATGATCTGCTGCTCGCCAATTGCCTGGCGCAGTCGGAAGCGCTGATGAAGGGCCGCACGCTGGACGAGGCGCGCGCGCAGATGCTGGCCAAGGGCATGAAGCCCGCAGACGTCGACAAGATAGCGCCGCACCGTGTCTTCTCCGGCAACCGGCCTTCGGTGACCATCCTCTATCGCAAGCTCGACCCGCGCACCTTCGGCCGGCTGATCGCGCTCTACGAGCACCGCGTCTTCGTCGAGGGCACGCTGTTCAATATCAATTCCTTCGACCAGTGGGGCGTCGAGCTCGGCAAGGAGCTGGCGACCGGCCTGCTGCCTGTCGTGGAAGGCAAGGAAAGCGCCGCAAACCGGGACGCCTCGACCAGGGGCCTTGTGGAACGCATCCACCAATTGCGCGGTTCGGAGTGACTGATTTGGCAGACATCAAGGGTATATTGTTCGACAAGGACGGGACACTTGTCGACTTCAACGCGACCTGGCTCGGCGTCGCCGATTTCATGGCCATGGATGCCGCCGATGGCGACCGCTGGAAGGCCGACAGGCTGCTTGCGGCCGCCGGCTTCGATTTCGCCAACAGGCGCTTCAAGCCCGATTCGATCTTTGCCTCGGGCACCAACATGGATGTCGTCGAGCTGTGGTTCCCGCGTCTGTCCGACGAAGACCAGATGCTGGCCGTCGCGCGCTTCAACGAGATCACCTCGGTGCAGGGTTCGACGATGGCGGTGGCGCTGCCGGGCATCGTCGATACCTTGGCGGTGCTGCACAAAAGATCCTACCGGCTTGGCGTCGCCACCAACGATTCCACCAGCGGCGCGGAAAAGACCTTGGTCACGCTGGGTGTCGCCCAACTGTTCGACGCCGCCTATGGCTATGACGCGGTGGCCAATCCCAAACCCGCGCCCGACACCATCCAGGCCTTTTGCGACCTCACCGGCCTGAAGTCGGCGGAGATCGCCATGGTCGGCGACAACCGCCACGATCTCGAAATGGCGCGCGCCGGCGGCTGCGGCCTGGCGGTGGGCGTGCTGTCCGGCACCGGCACGCGCGAATCGCTGGCCGGCATTGCCGACGTCGTCCTCGATTCTGTAGCCGACCTGCCGGACTTCCTGTCGACGCGGGTCAAGGAGACGGTTTGATCGCTCCCGCCAGCGCAGGCGCGGTCTCGAAACGAAAGACGCCGCTCGGTTTCAGCGCGGCGTCTTTTGCGTCGCCGAAATCCGGCACCTGATATTCGGCGAGCAGTCGCAGCCGGGACAGCGGCAGGTCATGGCGACGGGGATCGCCGACCAGCACCTCGATACCGGCTTCCAGGCAGCGATCGAGGAACGGGGTAACCCGCAGAGCGACCTCGTGGCCGTAGAACACGTCGCCGGCAAGCACGAGGTCGACAGCCGGCGGCGGACCCGTGGTGATATCCTGGTAGACGATCCTGATCTCGACGCCGTTGGCTTCCGCGTTGAGGCCGATGGCGGCAACGCCGTTGCGGTCGATCTCGGCGGCGATCACCTCGCTTGCGCCGGCCGTGGCGGCGGCAATGCCGACAATGCCCGAACCCGCGCCAAGGTCCAGCACGCGACGGCCCGCCACGGTCATCGGATTGTCGAGGATGTGGCGCGCCAGCACCGCGCCGCCGGCCCATGCATAGGCCCAGTAGGGCGGTTGGGGCTCTGGCGCGTCGTTGGCGTCAGCATCGACGAGCCGTCTCAACCCGCTGCCGGGGTGGGCGGTGTAGAGCCGGATTTCGACAAGCCCGGGCACCGGCACAAGGCGCATGTTCGCCTTGATGAATTCCGCCGGGTCCAGGCGCGGGCGGCGGCTTGGCAAATCCTTGCCCGGTCCCCCCTCGTCGCCGGAGGGACGGCCCCTCACTAAAGCGCGCTGCGCTTCAGCACTTTGTTTTGATGCATGTCGTTCTCCCAAAACCGAGGTCACTGTTGGACGATGTGCGTCAGGCGCGCAGTGCCCGCCGCAGGATCTTGCCGACCGGCGTCTTCGGCAATTCGGCCCTGAACTCGATATATTTGGGCCGCTTGTAGCCGGTCAGGTTCTCGCGGCAAAAAGCGGTGATGGCTTCCACGGTCAGGGCCGGATCCTTCTTGACGATGAACAGCTTCGGCACTTCGCCCGAATGCTCGTCCGGTACGCCGATCGCCGCGACTTCGAGCACGCCTGGGTGCATGGCCACGACCTCTTCGAGTTCGTTCGGATAGACGTTGAAGCCCGAGACCAGGATCATATCCTTTTTGCGGTCGACGATCTTGGTGTAGCCGCGCTCGTCCATGAAGCCCATGTCGCCGGACTTGAAGTAGCCGTCCTTGGTCATCACCTTGGCGGTTTCGTCAGGCCGGTTCCAGTAGCCCGCCATCACCTGCGGTCCCCTGATGCAGATCTCGCCGACCTCGCCGAGCGGCAAATTGTTGCCGTCATCGTCGCGAATGGCGATTTCCGTCGACGGCAGCGGCAGGCCGATCGTGCCGGTGAAGTCGCCGGAACTGAACTTGTTGGCCGTCGCCACCGGCGAGGTTTCCGAGAGGCCGTAGCCTTCAGTGACAGGGCAGCCGGTCAACGCCTTCCAGCGTTCGGCGACGCCCTTCTGCACCGCCATGCCGCCGCCCAGCGTCAGCACGAGCGGCTTGAAGTCGAGTTTGCGGAAGTCCTCATTGTTGAGCAGCGCGTTGAACAGCGTGTTGAGGCCGGGAAAGATGTGGACCGGATACTTCTGGAGTTCCTTGACGAAGCCCGGAATATCGCGCGGATTGGGAATGAGCACGTTGCGAGCGCCTTGCTGCATGCCCATCAGCGCGTTCACCGTCAGCGCGAAGATATGATAGAGCGGCAGCGCGCAGATGAAGTTCGGGTGCGCGGGCTTCGGCTTGATCGTATAGGCGTCTTCCATCCACTGCGCATTCTGCACGACATTGGAAAGCACATTGCGGTGCAGCAGCGTGGCGCCTTTCGACACGCCCGTGGTGCCGCCCGTATACTGCAGGAAGGCGACATCGTCGGCCGCAACCTTGGCCGGCTTGAAGCCAAGGCCGGCGCCGGCCTTCATCGCCGCGTTGAACTTGACATGCCCGGGCAGCGACCATGCCGGCACCATCTTCTTCACGCGGCGCACGACGAAGTTGACGATCGAGCCCTTGAGGCCGCCAAGCATGTCGCCCATGGCCGCCACCACGACATGCTTGACCGCGGTCCTGGCGGTTACCGCCTGCAAGGTGTTGGCGAAGTTTTCCAAGATGACGATGGCTTGCGCGCCGGAATCCTTGAGCTGGTGCTCCAGCTCGCGCGGCGTGTAAAGCGGATTGATGTTTACCACGACATAGCCGGCGCGCAGGATGCCCATCATCGCCACCGGATATTGCAGAACGTTAGGCATCATGATGGCGACGCGCGCACCCTTTTGCAGCCCCTTCGATTGCAGATAGGCACCGAAGGCCGCCGACAACTGCTCGACATCGGCATAGCTGATGGATTTGTCCATGCAGGTGAAGGCCGGCTGGGCGGAAAACTGCTTGCAGGCGGCGACCAGGAAATCGCCTATCGAACTGTAGGGCAACGCACCGATCTCGGCCGCCACGTTCTTCGGATAGCTCTTGAGCCACGGCTTTTCTGGCAGGCCGGCGGCAAGTTCCGTGAGCGCCTTCGGCAACCGCTTGGCGGCAGCCGTCGCCGGTTTCGATGGCGGCGCTGCGTTTGCTGGCGATGCGGCCTTTGTTACCCCAGCCTTTGCGGGAGAAGCCTTTGCTGGAGTCTTCGTCGGCGAAGTTTTCGTCGCTGAGGTCTTTGCCGGGGCGGCTTTTGCCGCCGGCTTCGCAACGGCCTTGGCGGTGGCCGCCTGTGCCGTCTTGGCAGGCTTTGCGCCTGTGCTGGCGGTCGAGGCCTTGGCACCGGCTTTACCTTGGCCGGCGGCGGCTGGTTTCGAGGCTGCCTTTGCCGACGCCTTCACCGGCGCCTTTGATGCTTTTGCCACCCGTTCCTCCTCGACAATTCCTGTTCGCCCGTTTCGGTCGCCTATGCCGCGCCCGCCTCCGAATTGACAGAGACGTCCTCCGTGCCGCCAGCATATCCATCTATGTATTGCCTCTATCGGCGGCGGTGCAAGTCTTGCCCTAGCGGCAAGGCGCCGAAAGATTTGCCGTCGAAAATCTTTCCCGCTGGCGACCCTGGAACCGGTATCTTTCCGCATCGATGACCGGATGAGGGCGGACGCGGCGTCCATGTCGCCATATGTCAGATCAATAAAAAAATGCGGTCGTTAATAATCTCGTGAGTGGAAAAAACTGCTAATTTTTTCTGCCATTTAGCAAAACGGCGGATTTTTTTCCTGCTTCCCGAGGGGTAAGCAAACGGGGTGTTCCAAAGCCGGAAAAACGGTGCTTATATGCGCGCTTCGCGAGCCTGCTAGAGGGGCTTGGAAGAACATCAGGGAGTGCTCAATGAAAAAGAAACTCGCTTTTGCGGCCGCTTTGCTGGCCGCAAGCGTTCTCAGCGGCATGGCCAATGCAAAGACGCTCGTCTATTGCTCGGAAGCGTCGCCTGCCAATTTTGATCCGGGTACCACGACCGGCGGCAACGACTTCGATGCCTCGTCGCGTACCGTCTATTCGCGTCTGGTCGAATTCAAGCATGGCGGCACCGAAGTCGAGCCCGGCCTTGCCGACAAGTGGGAGATTTCCGACGACGGCCTGGTCTACACTTTCCACCTGCATCCGGGCGTCAAGTTCCAGACCACCGACTATTTCAAGCCGACGCGTGACCTCAACGCCGACGACGTCGTTTTCTCCTTTGATCGCCAGTTCAACAAGGCGAACCCCTGGAACGGCGACAAGTATCTGCCGAACCTGACCTGGGACTATTACACCGGCATGGACATGCCGAAATACGTCGCCAAGTGGGAAAAGGTCGACGACCTGACCGTCAAGCTGACGCTGACCGAGCCGAATGCGCCGATGCTGGCCAACCTTGGCATGGACTTCGCCTCGATCGTGTCGAAGGAATATGCCGACCAGCTGGAGAAGTCCGGCAAGATGGCCGATTTCTCGACCAAGCCGATCGGCACAGGTCCGTTCCAGTTCGTCGACTACCAGCTGGATTCGGTCATCCGCTACGCGGCCCACCCGGATTATTTCAAGGGCAAGGAAAAGATCGACGATCTCGTCTTCGCCATTACGCCCGACGCCACCGCCCGCACCCAGAAGGTGCTCGCCGGGGAATGCGACATCGCGCCCTATCCGAACCCGGCCGACATCGCCACCATCAAGGCCAACAAGGACGTGACCCTGATGGATCAGGCCGGCCTGAACATCGGCTATATGAGCTACAACACCACCATCCCGCCGCTCGACAAGCCTGAGGTGCGCCATGCGCTCAACCAGGCGATCGATCGGGAATCGCTGATCAAGTCGCTGTTCCAGGATGCCGGCGCCACGCCTGCCGAAAACCTGATCCCGCCGACCATGTGGTCGTGGAACAAGGATGTGAAGACCGACGCCTACAATCCGGAAGCGGCCAAGAAGGTGCTGGCCGACGCCGGCCTGAAGGAAATCCAGCTCTGGGCATCCGACCGCGTTCGCCCGTACAACCCGAACTTCCAGCGCGCTGCCGAACTGATCCAGGCCGACTGGGCCAAGGTCGGCGTCAAGGCGGAGATCGTCAACTACGAGTGGACCAAGTATCGCTCGGAAGGCAAGAAGAAGGACCGTCCAGGCGCCTTCCAGATCGGCTGGACCGGCGACAATGGCGATCCGGACAACTTCTTCGCCACCCTGTTCGCCTGCTCCGCCATCGGCGTGTCGAACTACTCGAGCTGGTGCGACAAGGACTTCGAGGATCTGATCCAGAAGGCCAAGAAGACCAGCGACCAGGCCGAGCGCACCAAGCTCTACGAGCAGGCGCAGGTGATCTTCGCCAAGGAAGCGCCCGCCTTCCTGCTGGTCCATAGCCAAGTCTATGCGGTCGTGCGCAACAATGTCAGCGGTTTCAAGATGGATCCGCTCGGCATTCACCGCTTCGACGGCGTTGACAAGGCCGAATAAGACTATAGAGCGGGGCGGCGCAATGAAGCGCCGCCCCCCTACATCATGCTAAAATATATCCTCCACCGAATTGCACTTTTGATCCCGACGCTTGTCGGCATCACCATCTGCGCCTTCGCCTTCGTCAGGCTGCTGCCCGGCGATCCTATTCTTGCCATGGCCGGTGAACACGGCGTGGCGCCGGCGCGTTATGAAGAGCTCAAGGAGCAGTTCGGCTACAATCTGCCGATCTGGCAGCAATACACACGCTATGTCGGTGAGGTCGTGACCGGCGATTTCGGCGTCTCGATTTCGTCCAAGCGCCCGGTGCTCGAAGAGTTCAAGACGCTCTTCCCGGCGACGCTGGAACTGTCGTTCTTTGCCATGATCTTCGCCATGGTACTGGGCATTCCGGCCGGCATCTTCGCGGCGGTCAAGCGCGGCTCCTGGTTCGATCAGTCGCTGATGGGCACCGCGCTCGTCGGCTATTCCATGCCGATCTTCTGGTGGGGCCTGCTGCTGATCATCTTCTTCTCCGGTTACCTCGGCTGGACGCCGGTTAACGGCCGCATCGACCTGCAGTACTTCTTCAAGCCGATCACCGGCTTCATGACCATCGACACCTTGCTCTACGGCAAATGGGCTGCATTTCGCTCGGTATTGCGCCATCTGGTGCTGCCGACGATTGTGCTCGGCACCATTCCGCTGGCTGTGATAGCACGCCAGACGCGCTCCGCCATGCTCGAGGTGCTGGGCGAGGACTATGTGCGGACAGCCCGAGCCAAAGGGCTTTCGTCGGCCCGGGTCATCGGCGTGCATGCCCTGCGCAACGCACTCATCCCGGTGGTCACCACCATCGGCCTGCAGGTTAGTACGCTGCTCGCCGGTGCCATCCTTACCGAAACGATCTTCTCGTGGCCCGGCATCGGCAGGTGGATGGTCGAATCCATATCCAAGCGCGATTATGTCGTCGTGCAGTCTGGCCTGCTCTTGATCGCGCTTATCGTCATGGCGGTGAATCTGATCGTCGACGTGCTCTATGCCGTTATCAACCCACGCATAAGGGCGGCGTGATGAGCCAGTCGACAGAAATCGCCCCGATGGCCGCCGGCAACCCGGATCGCCTCACCGGTCTCAGGACCTTCTGGTTTTATTTCTCGGTGAACCGGGGCGCCGTTATAGGCCTGTTCGTCTTCATCCTTTTGGTGCTGGCGGCGCTCTTTGCGCCGCTGCTGGCTCCCTACGCGCCAGACATCCAGGACAAGACCGCATTCTTGCGGCCGCCTGCATGGCAGGCAGGCGGCAGCTCGCAATATCTGCTCGGCACCGATCCGGTCGGGCGCGACATCCTTTCACGCCTGCTCTACGGCGCGCGCTTCTCGCTGCTGATCGGCGCGGTCGTGGTCTCGCTGGCGCTCATCGGCGGCATCACGCTTGGCCTGCTGGCCGGTTATTTCCGCGGCTGGGTCGACGTGGCGATCATGCGCGTCATGGACCTTATCCTGGCCTTCCCGTCGCTGTTGCTGGCGCTGGTTATGGTCACCATCCTCGGTCCCGGCCTGTTCAATGCGATGCTGGCCATCGCGCTCGTGCTGCAGCCGCATTTCGCGCGGCTGGTGCGCGCCGCGGTGATGGCCGAGAAGAGCCGCGAATATGTCGTGGCGGCGAAGGTCGCCGGCGCCGGGCATCTCAGGCTGATGCTTCGCACCATCCTGCCCAATTGCCTGGGACCGCTGATCGTCCAGGGCACCTTGTCTTTTTCCAACGCCATCCTGGAAGCGGCCGCCCTCGGCTTCCTCGGCCTCGGTGCCCAGCCACCGACGCCCGAATGGGGCACGATGCTCGCCTCGGCGCGTGAATTCATCCTGCGCGCCTGGTGGGTGGTGACCTTCCCAGGCCTGGCGATCCTGATCACCGTGCTTGCCATCAATCTGATCGGCGACGGTCTGCGCGATGCGCTCGATCCGAAATTGAGGAGGTCGTGATGGCGCTGCTGGACATCCAGAACCTCGTCGTCGAATTCCAGACCGCATCAGGTATGTTCCGGGCGGTCGATGGCGTTTCCTTGCATGTCGACGAGCGCGAAGTGCTGGCGATCGTCGGCGAATCCGGTTCCGGCAAGTCGGTCTCGATGCTGGCGGTGATGGGCCTTTTGCCGTGGACCGCGAAGGTCACGGCCGACCGCATGAGCTTCAATGGCCGCGATCTTCTGAAGCTGAGCCCTGCCGAGCGGCGCAAGATCGTCGGCAAGGACATGTCGATGATCTTCCAGGAGCCGATGGCCAGCCTCAATCCCTGCTTCACCGTCGGCTTCCAGATCGAGGAGGTGCTGCGTTTCCATATGGGCATGGACGGTGCGCAGCGCCGGGAGCGCGCCATCGAACTCCTCACCCAGGTCGGCATTGCCGAGCCGGCGGAACGGCTGAACTCGTTCCCGCACCAGATGTCGGGCGGCCAATGCCAGCGCGTCATGATCGCCATTGCCATCGCCTGCAATCCGAAGCTTTTGATTGCCGACGAGCCGACTACCGCGCTCGACGTCACCATCCAGAAGCAGATCCTCGATCTCCTGGTCTCTCTGCAGGCCAAATACGGCATGGGCCTGATCATGATCACCCACAATATGGGCGTGGTGGCCGAGACCGCCGACCGCGTCATCGTCCAGTACAAGGGCCGCAAGATGGAAGAGGCCGACGTGCTGTCGCTGTTTGAGCAGCCGAAGAGCAATTACACCCGCGCGCTTTTGTCGGCGCTGCCGGAGAACGCGGTGGGCGACCGGCTGCCGACCGTCTCCGACATGCTGTTCGAGCCGGCGCCCTCGGGAGCCGCCGCATGAGCGTCAAGGTCGTCGAAGGCAAGAATATCGTGCGCGACTACCATGTCGGCGGCGGGCTGTTTCGCGCGCAGCGCACCGTGCATGCGGTTAAGGGTGTCTCGTTCAGCGTCGACAAGGGCAAGACGCTGGCCATCGTCGGTGAAAGCGGCTGTGGCAAGTCGACGCTCGCCCGCATCATCACGCTGATCGATCCGGCGACTTCGGGGGAGCTGTTCATCGACGGCAACAAGGTCGACATCGCCAGGAGCGGATTGACCAAGGAGATGCGCCGCAAGGTGCAGATCGTCTTCCAGAACCCGTACGGCTCGCTCAACCCGCGCCAGAAGATCGGCGACGTGCTGGGGGAACCGCTGCTCATCAACACCAACAAGCCGGCCGAGGAACGGCGCGACCTCGCCATGAAGATGCTGAAGAAGGTCGGCCTTGGCCCCGAACACTACAACCGCTACCCGCATATGTTCTCAGGCGGCCAGCGCCAGCGCATCGCCATCGCCCGCGCACTGATGCTCAATCCGAGCCTGCTGGTGCTGGACGAGCCGGTCTCGGCGCTCGACCTTTCGGTGCAGGCGCAGGTGCTCAACCTGCTCGCCGACCTGCAGGACGAGTTCCAGCTGACTTATGTCTTCATCAGCCATGATTTGTCGGTCGTGCGCTACATCGCCGACGACGTGATGGTGATGTATTTCGGCGAAGCGGTCGAATACGGCCCGCGCGACGAGGTCTTCGCCGACCCCAAGCACAGCTACACCAAGACGCTGTTCGCCGCGACGCCGCGCGCCGACGTGGCGAGCATCAAGGCCAGGTTGGCGAAGAAGAAGGCCGCCTGAACCTCGGATATCGTCATCCTATGGTCTGCGCCGCGTCGCTTCGCTCCTGCTTCGCCATAGGATGACGACGTCGAGGAACCGCAACCGACTCCCATGCAAGGGTCGGACCAAAGGTCCAGGCTCAAGACAGCCTGGCGATAATCGCGCGCAGCGCCTCGCCGAATTTGTGCACTTCCTCGACCGTGTTGTAATGCACCAGCGAGGCGCGGATGGCGCCGCAGTCCATCGACAAATTGAGGCGCTTCATCAGTCGCGGCGCGTACATGTGCCCGTCGCGGATGCCGATCTGCATCTCGGCCATCTCCTCGACGATCCGTTGCGGTGAGAGCTTGCCGATGTTGAAGCAGAAGGTCGGCACACGCTCATTGATGCGGGCCTCGTCGGCGACGCCATAGATCGTCGCGCCGCAGCCCTTCAGCACGGCAAGCATCTCGCGCGCCAAAAGCAGTTCGTAGTCGCGGATGGCGCCCATGCCGGCGACGATGTTTTCTCGCCGCGAGCGGTTGTTGGAGGGGGCCAGGTTGCGGCCGATCAGTTCCAGATACTGCACGGCCGCATCCATGCCCGAGACGTTCTCGTAGATGAAGGTGCCGGCCTCGACCTTGTAGGGCGGCTCGTCGGGGATGAAGTCCTCGCGAAAAGTCGGCAGCCGCTTGAGCGTATCGAAGCGGCCCCAGAGAAAACCCATATGCGGCGAGAAATTCTTGTAGCCGGAGCAGACGAGATAGTCGCAATCCCAGGCCTGCACGTCGATCAGCCCGTGCGGACCGTAGTGCACGCAGTCGAGGAACACTTCGGCGCCGGCCGCATGCGCGATCCTGGCGACCGAGGCGACGTCGACGATCGAGCCGATCGAGTGCGCGGTGACCGTGCAGGCGACGAGGCGGGTTCGGTCGGAAACCAGCGGCTTGAGATCGTCGACATGCAGATTGCCGTCCTCGCGCATGCGCCACCATTTGAACTTGGCGCCGGCGGATTCCAGTGCCAGCCAGGTGGCGATGTTGGCGTCATGGTCCATGTCGGTGATGACGATCTCGTCGCGTTCCCCAAGCATCTGGCCGATGCCGAGGCTGACGAGGCGGATGAACGAGGTGGCGTTCATGCCGAAGCAGATTTCCGCCGGGCTATAGGCGTTGATCAGCAGCGCCACGCTTGTCCTTGCATCCGCGACCGACTGGTCGACGGTGACGCTGCGGCCATAGCGGCCGCCGCGCTGTACATTGTGCGAAACCAGATGGTTGGTCACCGCGTCGAGCACGCTCTGCGGGATCTGCGCGCCGGCGGCATTGTCCATGAAGATGAAATCGCCGGCCCGCTGCAGGGCGGGAAACATGGCGCGGATGGTGTCGACGGGGAACGCTGCGGCGTTCGCGTTGTCGGTTTGGTGCTTGTTCACGGGCAGGCTCCTGCGAAGAATTTGGCGGGTGGAGAACGGTTGGCGAGGTCAGCGCGCCTTCTCGGTCTTGAAGCGGTCTTCAAGCAGGCTGACGAGGCGCACCATCGGCCAGAGGAAGATGAGATAGACCAGTGCAGCGCCGATCAGCGGCGAGGGATTGGCGTAAAGCGACTGCGCGTTGGTCGCTTCCTTCAGGAGTTCCGGCAGCGCCACGGTGGAGGCGAGCGAGGTGTCCTTGAACATCGAGACGCAATTGCTGGTCATCGGCGGGATGACGACGCGGATCGCCTGCGGCAGCACCACCTTGCGCAAGGTCAAGAGGAACGGCAGGCCGAGCGCCTGCGACGCCTCGAACTGGCCTTTCGGAATGCTTTCTATGCCGGAGCGGAACACTTCCGCCGAATAGGCCGACATGATGAAGGCGAAGGCCGTCACCGCGGACGCCCAGGACGACAGGCGGATGCCGAGGAAGGGCAGGGCATAGTAGATCAGGATCAGCACCACCAGCACCGGCAGCGCGCGAAAAATGTCGGTGTAGGCGACTGCCAGCCAGCGCAGCGGCTTCGGCGCATAGAGCCGCACCAGGCTGATCAGCAGGCCGATGGGGATGCCGATGCCGATGCTCAAAATGCCAAGCAGCAGCGTGTTCAGGAAGCCGCGCAGCAGCGCAGGCAGGCTGGCCATGATGACGTCGGGATTGAAGAAGGTGTCGATCAGCGACATGGGAGCGTTCCCGAACCCCAGAGCAAGGGGTGCTCAAAGTTGAAACCAATCGACCTCGCCCATGGCGAGACGGTCCGCGCGGCAGTGCGAAAGCGTGAAATGAATCGTGCCGGCCTGGAAAGCCGGCACGATTTCAGTGCATCTCCGCTCAGGCCTTCGGCAGCGGCATTTCCTTGACGGTCGAGGAATCGGCCGGCGCGTCGCTGCCGAACCACTTCTTGTGGATCGCGGCCAGCGTGCCGTCCTTCTTCATCGCGGTCAGCGCGTCGTTGAGCTTGCCGAGCAGCGGGTGGTCCTTGGTCATCATCAGCCCGTACTGTTCACCGGTCTTGATGCGCTGCTTGACCTTCAGATCCTTCATCTTGGTGAAGGAGTATTCCATGCCCGGAATGTCGCTGACGGCGGCGTCGACGCGGCCGGCGCTGAGGTCGAGCAGCAGGTTCTGCTGCGTGTCATAGCCCTTCACATCGCTAAAGCCGTCGGCTTCCTGATGAGCCTTGACCCAGGTCTCGCCGGTCGAGCCGGAGAGCACGCCGACGATCTTGCCCTTGAGGTCGGCTTCGGTGTTAACAGCGCTGTCGGTCTTCGTCGCAATGCCCATGTCGGAATCATAGTAGGGCTGGGTGAAAGACTGCGACTTCAGCCGCTCGGCCGTGATGGTGATCGACGAGATGGCGACATCGATGCGCTTCGACGTGGTGGCCGCGAACAGGGCCTGGAAGCCGAGATCGGCGATATCGGTGGTCATGCCGATGCGCTTGGCGGCTTCGTTGACGATGTCGACTTCAAAGCCCTCGAAGGTGCCGCTCTCGTTCTTGTACTCGAAGGGCGGATTGGTCGGATAGGCGCCGACATTGAGCACATCGGCGGCGTAAGCCGTGGCGGGGCCGGCGGCGATGCCGATGGCGGCGGCAAGCAGGATGAGATTGCGACGTGTCAGGTTCATTTGGTGTTCCCTCTGGGGTATCCCCTCTGGTTGTTGATCGGGCGGGCTCGCCCCGCACGGTTTCTTGCCGTCCCACCTCCCAGCGGGGCGTCAATTCATGGCAGCGACCTGCGCGCGTGGTTGGCGATGGTCTCTGTACGCGGATCGCGGATCTGGCAGCGCACGCCGTCGAAAGCACAGCGCGCGCTGGATGATGACTGGGGCAGCATGAACGACAAGGACTGAACCCCCCGAAGCACCACGATGGACTGGCCGGCAACCCCTGCGGCACGGCCGCCGTCATCGATCTTGAATGCTTATCCAAAGTGGGACGCATTTCAAGGCGAAAGTTTTAAGCTTAAAAAGCTTGGCTTGCGTGTTGCTCCGGCGATACGCCTTTTTGTCTGGCCGCGCCTGTCTATGCCAATTCGTCGCGCGCGGCGGCAGCGTTGGCCGCGGCGCCGGCGCCCAGAAACATCGTGTCGCTGGCCAGCACGAAGAAACTCGCGCCGATGGCTGCCCACCGGCTGACGGCCTGCGGGCTGGCGCAAAATATGCCTGATGTCTTTCCGCGTGCGACCGTCGCGCCGATGATCGTCCGGATCGCCGCATTGAGCTTGTCGGCGCCTTGCGGTCCGATCGCGTCGATCGACACCGAAAGATCGCCCGGGCCGACGAAGATCACGTCGACGCCGTCGGTGGCCGCGATCGCATCGACGTTGGCGAGCCCCGCCGCTGTCTCGACCTGAACCGCGACGACGGTTCTGTCGTTGGCGCCGGCAAGATATTCGGGAATGCGATAACCATAGCCGGCGGCTCGGCCAGGCCCGACGCCACGCTCGCCCAGCGGCGGATAGCGCGAGGCTTTCACTGCTGCTTCGGCCTGCGCGGCGGTCGAGACGCGCGGCACCAGCACGCCTTGCGCGCCGCTGTCCAGCGCCGCCTGGATGGCTTCCGGCGCATGGCCGGGAACGCGTACCATCGCCGGCACGCGGCGAACGTCGGCCGCGCGCACCATGGTCTCGATCATGTCGCGCGAGATCTGCGCATGCTCCCAGTCGATGCAGAGGAAGTCGAGGCCCGACAGCGCCATCACTTCGACCGCGACCGGATGGGGAATGGCGGCAAACGAACCGACGAGGTTTGCCTTGCCGATGCATTTCTGACGGAATTCGCTCATGCCGATCCCCTTTGTCGTCTGGCCCAAACTCATATCCGCAATCGGCGGCGAGGCGAAGCTATTTCAGGCTTGAAATATTTTACCGCGAGCCTAGCGTGTGGTCTCCCGCCGCGAGTTTCAGAGATGATCAAAGCGCATCCCCTGCAAGGCCCGAACAAACTGAAGCTCGGGGTCTTTTCGACCAACGCCGATGGCGGGCTCGCCATATCAGATGTGCCGGAACGCTGGACGGCAAGCTGGCAGGACAATCTGACGGCAGCGCAAATTGCCGACCGCGCCGGGCTGGAATTCATGCTGCCGATCGCGCGCTGGCGCGGCTTTGGCGGCCGCAACAAGGTGCGCGAATGGTCGTTCGAAACCTTCACCTGGGCGGCTGCTCTGGCGGTGGCCACCGACCAGATCGGCCTGTTCATGACCGTGCACGTGCCGTTGGTGCATCCGCTCTATGCCGCCAAGGCGCTGGCGACGGTCGACCACATCAGCCAGGGCCGCGCCGGCCTCAACATCGTCTGCGGCTGGAACCCGAAGGAATTCGGCATGTTCGGCACGCCGCTGGTCGAGAAAGGTTACGACCAGGCCGCCGAGTGGATCGAGATTCTTGAGAAGCTCTATGCGTCGGCCGAGCCGCTCGACTATGAAGGCAGCTACTATCAGCTGAAGGAAGCGGTGAGCCGGCCGGCCAGTGTGCAGCTTCCGCGCCCGGTGACCATGAATGCCGCTTTCGGCGGGCCGGGCCGCGACTTCGCCGCCGCCCGGTGCGATTATCTGTTCACGACCTTTTCCGAGATGAGCGATGCCGGCAAGCATGTCGCCGATATCGGCGAGCGCGCCGACAAGGCCGGCCGCGATGTCGGCGTCTACACCGTGGCGCATGTCGTCTGCCGCCCGACCATGGAGGAGGCGCAGGCCTATTACATGCGTTACGCGGTCGATCTGGCCGACCATGACGCGGTCGACGCCCATATGGCTGGCAAGAAGGAATTCTCGCAGTCGCACGACCCGCACGCCTATGACCGGTATCGTCAACGCTTCGCCGGTGGCGCCGGCACCTATCCGCTGATCGGAACGCCGGAAACGATCGCCGCCGAAATGGCCGCCATATCAGGGCATGGCTATCAGGGCATCGCGCTCTCCTTCGTCAACTACACGCAGGAGCTGCCCTATTTCTGCGACCACGTGCTGCCGATTTTGAGAAAGGCGGGCCTGCGGGTAACTTAGTCCGGACGAACGAGTTCGTCCGGTATCACAGCGGTGGCCTGGATCTCCACCTTGGCGCGGTCCTCGACCAGCGCCATCACCTGCATGGCGGCCATCGCCGGGAAATGCCGGCCGATGACCTCGCGATAGGCTTCGCCGAGCCCCCTGAGATTGGCGAGATACTCGGCCTTGTCGGTGAAATACCAGGTCATCGAGGTGATGTGCCGGGGCTCGGCACCGGCCTCGGCCAGCACAGCGACGATGTTTTGCAGCGTCTGCCGCACCTGGCCGACAAAGTCGTCGGTTTCGAACTGGCACTGACCGTTCCAGCCGACCTGTCCGCCGACGAAGACGAGCCGCCCACGCGCCGCGACGCCATTGGCGTAGCCCACCGGTTTGGCCCAGCCTTCCGGCTGCAGAATCTCATGCATTTGAAGCCTCCCGGTATTCCTGAAAACCAAGTCTCAAAATCGAATGCCCGTCAATTTTCCCGCCGTCAGGCCGCGCCCATCACTTGCCGCGCCCATCACTTGCCGCGCGATGACCACTTTCTGCACGTCGGAGGCACCCTCATAGATGCGCAGCGCGCGGATCTCGCGATACAGGCTTTCGACGATGTGGCCTTTGCGCACGCCGTCGCCGCCATGCAGTTGCACCGCTTTGTCGATCACCTCCTGCGCCTTGTCGGTGGCGAACAGTTTTGCCATCGCCGCCTCGCGTGTCACCCGCGCCGCGCCCATGTCCTTGGTCCAGGCGGCGCGGTAGACCAGAAGCGCCGCCGCATCGACGTCGAGGGCCATGTCGGCGATGTGACCCTGCACCATCTGCAAATCGGCCATCGGTGCGCCGAACAGTTTGCGCTCGGCCACTCTGCTGATGCTTTCTTCGAGCGCCCGGCGGGCAAAGCCGAGCGCTGCCGCACCGACGGTCGAGCGGAACACGTCGAGCACCGACATGGCGATGCGGAAGCCGTCACCTGGCTTGCCGATCAGGGCCGAGATGGGGACACGGACCCGATCGAAGGAAAGCCGCGCCAGCGGATGCGGCGCGATCACTTCGAGGCGCTCTGCGATGCCGAGGCCCGCAATGTCGCCAGGCACGATAAACGCGGAAAGCCCCTTGGCGCCCGGCGCCTCGCCGGTGCGCGCAAAGACGATGTAGAGATCGGCGATGCCGCCATTGGAGATCCAGGTCTTTTCGCCGGTGAGCACATAGCTGTCGCCGTCGCGGGTCGCTGTCATTTCGGTGTTGGCGACATCCGAGCCGGAGCGCGGCTCCGACAGGGCGAAGGCCGAGATCGCCTTGCCGGCCCGCGTCTTCGCCAGCCATTGCTGCTGGTCGGCCGTGCCGAACAGGCTGAGCGCGCCGGTGCCCAGCCCTTGCATCGCGAAGGCGAAATCGGCGAGCCCGTCATGGCGGGCAAGCGTCTCGCGCGTGATGCACAAAGTGCGGACATCGAGCGGGCCGGGATTGTCGGTGTCGAGCGCGGTCGGCTTCAGCCAACCGTCGCGGCCGAGTTTTTGCACCAGCTCGCGGCAGGCGGCATCGACGTCGTGGTGATCGACGGGGAGATGTTTTGCGCACCATGCTTCCAGGCTCTCGGCGAGTTCGCGATGGCGGTTCTCGAAAAAGGGCCAGTTGAGGAAGGAACGGTCAGGCATGTTGGCCTCCGCAGTACATGGAGCGTTGCGCTCTATGACGCCCCCCTCTGTCCTGCCGGACATCTCCCCCACAAGGGGGGAGATCGGCTGTCATCTCGGCTTTCACTAAACTTCTACGTTGCAAGAAGCGAGCTGTCGCGGAAGCTGCCGATCTCCCCCCAAGTGGGGGAGATGTCTGGGAGGACAGAGGGGGGCGCTGCCCCGCCGGCAAGTCCTTCTTGAGCGACGAAAACATCTCAATTCCCCTCGAACACCGGCTTTTCCTTGGCCACGAACGCCTTGTAGGCGCGTTCGAAATCGCGCGTCTGCATGCAGATCGCTTGTGCCTGCGCTTCCGCCTCGATCGCCTGGTCGAGACCCATTGACCATTCCTGATTGAGCTGTGTCTTGGTGATGCCGTGGGCGAAGGTCGGGCCGGAGACGATGCGCGCCGCCATGTCGAGTGCATCGGCCTCCAGCGAGGCCGCATCGACCAGCCTGTTGTAAAACCCCCAGCGCTCGCCCTCGGCGGCCGTCATGGTGCGGCCGGTATAGAGCAGTTCGGCGGCGCGGCCCTGGCCGATGATGCGCGGCAGGATCGCGCAGGCGCCCATGTCGCAGCCGGCAAGGCCGACGCGGGTGAACAGGAACGCGGTCTTGGCCTCCGGCGTGGCGATGCGGATGTCGGAGCTCATGGCGATGATGGCGCCGGCGCCGACCGCCACGCCGTCGACGGCGGCGATGATCGGCTTGCCGCAGTTCAGCATCGCCTTGACGAAATCGCCGGTCATGCGGGTGAAGGCGAGGAGCTGCTTCATGTCCATCTTGACCAGCGGGCCGATAATGTCGTGGACATCGCCGCCGGAGCAGAAATTGCCGCCATTGGAGAGGAACACCACGGCGTCGACATCGTCGGCATAGACGAGGTCGCGGAAGGTGTCGCGCAGTTCGGCATAGCTGTCGAAGGTCAGCGGGTTCTTGCGCTCCGGCCGGTCGAGCCGGATCTTGGCGATCCTGCCTTCGACCTCCCACAGGAAATGCTTCGGCTTCAGCCCGGCCATCCCGGTCATTCGCGTCCCTCCCAGTTGCTGCGGAACGAGGTCAGCATGCCGGTCAGCCGGCGCGCATCCTCCTCGCTGACCTTGCCCAGCAATTCGCCGATCCAGCCCTCATGGGCGGCGGCGATGGTGGCAAAGGATTTGGTGCCTTCCTCGGTCAGCCGCACCATGGAGGTGCGGCGGTCGCCATTGCGGCGGGCCCGAGCGACCAGTCCTTCGGAAACCAGCCGGTCGACAATGCCGGTGACATTGCCGTTGGAGACCAGCAGGAAGCGCGACAGGTCGCTCATCAGCATGCCTTCAGGCACGCGATAGAGGGCCGCCATCACGTCGAAGCGCGGCAGGGTCGTATCGAATTCTTTCTTCAGGCGCTCGCGCAGTTCGGCCTCGATCGTGCGCGAGGCGCGCAGCAGCCTGATCCACAGACGCAATCGATCCTTGCCGGGTCCCGACGGTGCGGGCAGGGGGCCGGCTACCATGTTTCGCCTCCTGAGATGGAAATTGCCTGTCCGGTGATCGATGACGCTGCCTCGCCGCACAGCCACAGCACGGCGGCGGCGACTTCCTGCGGCTGGATGAAGCGGCCTTGCGGGTTGGTCGAGGCAAGGCTCGCCCGCGCCTCGCCAGCCGAGCGGCCGGTCTTTTCAACGATGCGCTGGATGGATTCTTCCAGCATGTCGGTCTCGACGAAGCCGGGGCACACAGCGTTGACGGTGACGCCGGATTTCGCAGTCTCCGCCGCCAGCGCCCGCATCAGCCCGACGACGCCATGCTTGGCCGCCACGTAAGGTGCCACGTAAGCGTAGCCTTTCAGCCCTGCCGTTGAGGCAATGAAGATGATCCGTCCTGTCTTGCGCGCGGCCATCCCGGCCAGCGCCGGCTTCACCGTCAGGAAGGCGCCGGTCAAGTTGACGTCGAGCGTCTTCTGCCAGTCGGCGAGCGTGGTCTTGTGCGCTGGTGTGCTGCCGGCCATGCCGGCATTGGCGATGACGACGTCGAACGGCCCGCGCTCGGCTTGCGCCGTCTGATAGAGCGAGGCTATCGACACCTCATTGGTGACATCGGCGGCGATGCCGAAGATACGCTCGCTTTCGCCGGCCACTTTGGCAAGCTCGGCGTCGCGCCGGCCGCAGATGGTCACGTCGATGCCGGCACCAGCCAACGCCAGCGCGATGGCCCGGCCGACACCGGAGCCACCGCCAGTGACCAGCGCATGCTTGCCGGAGATCCCTGGTGCCGCCGTCATACTTTCAGCCCCGCGGCGGCATCGCGCTCGGCCAGCCGGTAGATCTGGTCGCGTCCGGGCAGATAGGGATCCGGCCATTTCACGCCGCGGTCACCGAGCGTCACCGCCGCGTGCAGCGTCCAGTACGGGTCGGCAAGATGCGGCCGTGCCAGCGCCACCAGGTCGGCGCGGCCGGCCATCAGGATCGAGTTGACATGGTCCGGCTCGTAGATGTTGCCGACCGCCATCGTCGCCATGCCGACCTCGTTGCGGATGCGGTCCGAGAACGGTGTCTGGAACATGCGGCCGTAAACGGGTTTTGCCGCCGTTGAGGTCTGGCCGGCGGACACGTCGCAGATGTCGACACCGGCCTCATGCAGCAGCCGCGCGATCTCGACTGCGTCGGCGGGTGTGACGCCTTCGATGCCGACCCAGTCATTGGCTGAAATGCGCACCGAGATCGGCTTCTCCGCCGGCCAAGCGGCGCGCACGGCGTGGAAGATTTCCAGGGGATAGCGCATGCGATTTTCCAGCGCGCCGCCATAGGCGTCGGTGCGCCGGTTGGTGACCGGGGTGATGAAGGACGACAAGAGATAGCCGTGCGCGGCATGGATCTCCAGCATGTCGAAGCCGCAGCGGTCGGCCATCTCGGCCGAGGCCACGAACTCGTCGCGCACCTTGTCCATGTCGGCGCGGTCCATCGCCTTCGGCACCTGGTTCTCAGGCGACCATGCGACAGCCGATGCCGCCATGACAGGCCAGTTGCCCGAGGCCAGCGGCACGTCGGTGCCTTCCCAGCCGACACAGGTTGAGCCCTTGGCGCCGGAATGGCCGATCTGGGCGCAGATCTTGGCCTCGGTCTCTGTGTGGACGAAGTCCAGCAGCCGCTTCCAGGCCACCTCGTGCTCGGGCGCGTAGAAGCCGGGACAACCGGGCGTGATACGGCCTTCCGGGCTGACGCAGGTCATCTCGATATAGACGAGTCCGGCGCCGCCCTTGGCGCGCTCGGCATAATGGGTGAAATGCCAGTCGGTCGGGCAGCCGTCGACGGCCTTGTACTGCGCCATCGGTGAGACGACGACGCGGTTCTGCAGCTTCATGTCGCGCAGCTTGAACGGCGCGAACATCGGCGCCCGGCGCAGCCTGTTGCCGCCGGCACCCGCCTGGCGCTGGAACCATTCTTCGGCACCCCCCAGCCATTCGGCATCGCGCAGCCGCAAATTCTCGTGGCTGATGCGCTGCGAGCGGGTCAGCAGCGAATAGTTGAACTGCACCGGATCGAGGCCAAGATAGCGCTCGACCTCCTCGAACCATTCGAGCGAATTGCGCGCCGCCGATTGCAGCTTAAGCACCTCGGTTCGCCGTGCGTCCTCATATTTGCGGAACGCGGCATCGAGATCCGGCTCGGTTTCCACATACTCGGCCAGCGCGACCGCGCTTTCCAGCGCCAGCTTGGTGCCGGAGCCGATCGAGAAATGCGCCGATGCCGCCGCGTCGCCCATCAGCGCCAGGTTCTTGTACGACCAGCGTTCGCACAGCACGCGCGGGAAATTGATCCAGGCCGAACCCCTGATGTGGTTGGCATTGGTCATCAACGCGTGGCCACCGAGATGCCTGGCGAAGATGCGCTCGCACACCGCGATCGATTCCTGCTGCGTCATCGCACCGAAGCCGAAGGCAGCCCAGGTCTGCTCGCTGCATTCGACGATGAAGGTCGCGGTCTCACTGTCGAACTGGTAGGCATGGGCCCACACCCAGCCATGCTCGGTCTTCTCGAAGATGAAGGTGAAGGCGTCGTCGAATTTCTGGTTGGTGCCGAGCCAGACGAACTTGCATTTGCGGGTGTCGATGTCCGGCTTGAAGATGTCGACGAAGGTGTTGCGCGCCCTGGAATTCAGCCCGTCCGCGGCGACGACTAGATCATGAGACTCCATGTAAGGCTTGGGATCGGCGATATCGGTCTCGAACATCAGCTTGACGCCGAGCTCGCGGGCGCGACGCTGCAAAAGGATCAGCAACCGCTTGCGGCCGATGCCGCAGAAACCGTGACCTGACGAGACCGTGCGCACGCCGTCATGAATGACGGCAATGTCGTCCCAATAGGCAAAATGCTTCTTGATCCAGACGGCGCTGACCGGATCGTTCTTGGCGAGGTTCTCAAGCGTTTCGGCCGACAGCACGACGCCCCAGCCGAACGTGTCGTCGGCGCGGTTGCGCTCGAACACCGTCACATCGTGCGCGGCGTCCCTGAGCTTCATCGATATGGCAAAGTAGAGGCCGGCTGGACCGCCGCCGAGAACCGCAACCTTCATCTGTGCGATCTCCTCTTCGCTTGCTGCATGGTGAGTATCGCGCCGGCGGCAAAATATTTCAAGCTTAAAGTTTTATGTCGAAATCATTGTGCCGATACCGGGCAGCGCGCTTGCGTGTCGCCCCGCAAGCGCGCGCCAAGGGTCACTTTTCCGGGTTCTTCGGGCTCCACAGCACCGTCTCGGCACCCTTCTCATAGGCCATGCCGTCGGGGTAGCTGATCGCTTCCAGCTGCAATCCCCAGGGCGCCTGGAAATAGAGAATGGTCTGGCCGGCGGCGGGCCCTTGCTTGACCGGCAGGGGCCCCATGCGTGTCTTGACGCCCTTGCCATCGAGATAGGCTTTGGCGGCGGCAACGTCGTCGACATAGAGGGCGATATGGAAGCCGCCAATGTCGCTGTTCTTCGGCGTCAGATCCTTCTGGTCGGGCGCGGTGTATTTGAACAGCTCGATGTTCGAGCCATAGCCGCAACGCACCATGGTGACCTGCTCGATGACGGCCTTGGGATCGACGCCCAGAAGGTCCTGCATGAAGGTGCCCTTGTCATCGGCGAACGGGCCGAACGACATTGCCTTCTTGCAGCCGACCACCTCGGTGAAGAAGTCGACCGCCTGCTTCATGTCGGGGACGGTGATGCCGGTGTGATCGTGGCCGCGCATGCCGGGGATCGAATCGGCCGAGGCCATGCCGGCGCCGCCAAGGACAGCGGCGGCAAGCGTTGCATTTCGAAGTATCGTCTTCATGTCAGTCCTCTCCATTGGCGGGACCTGGGTCTTTGCGGTCGCATGTCCGAACCCCGCTTTTCGGCATGCGTATGCATTCATGTCGGGGCCTTGGCGGCGGCAGGAATGTCCAGCCAGCCGGCGTCGATTTCGGGCAGCGGAATGGCTCCGATGAGGTCGCGCGTGTAGGCCTGCCTGGGATTGTCGAACAAGGCGTCGGTGGCGCTGGCCTCGACGATCACGCCTTCGCGCATGACGATGACTTGCCGGCACAGCCGCCGGATGACCGACAGGTCGTGGCTGATGAAGGCGACGGTCAGGCCCATATCGGCTGCGAGCTTCTCCAGCAGGGTCAGGATCTGCGCCTGCGTCGACACGTCGAGGCCGGAGACGATCTCGTCGGCCAGCACGAATTTCGGCGACAGCGCCAGAGCGCGCGCAATGCCAACGCGCTGGCGCTGGCCGCCAGACAGTTCGTGGCGGTAACGGCCGGCAAAGCTCTGCGGCAGGCCGACCCGCTGCAGCGCCTCGGCGACGCGCGCCTTCAGATTGTCGCCAAGCCCGTTCTGCTTGAGCGGCGCGGCGATGATGCTGGCGATGGTGCGGCGCGGATTGAGCGACGACATCGGATCCTGGAAGATCATCTGCAGATTGCGGCGCAACGGCCGCAACTCCGCTTCCGGCAGATGCGTGATGTCGCGGCCGTCGAAGCTGATGCTGCCGGCGCTGGGCTCCAGCAGGCGCACCAGGGCACGACCGAGTGTCGACTTGCCGGAACCGGATTCGCCGACGATGCCGGTCACCGATCCCTTCGGCAAGTCAAAGTCGAGCCCTTTCAGGATTTCAGCCAACGGCGCACCGCCGATCAGCGGCTTGCGCGTCATGTCGGGCAAGGCGACCTTCAGCCCGCGTACGGAAAACAGCGGCTCAGCCATGCGGCCCCCTCCATGCCAGGTCTGCTGCTGCGATCTCGGCGGCAAGCCCAGCCAGCACCGCTTCGTCCACGGGTTTCAGCGAGGCGAAAGGGTCGGTATAGCGCGGCGTCGCCGCCATCAGCGCCCGCGTATAGGCGTGCTGGGGGGCGGCGAAGAGCGCTGCCGTATCGGCTTCCTCCACCACCTTGCCGGCATAGAGCACCGAGACCTTCTGGCTGATCTTGGCGACGACGCCGAGATCGTGGGTGACGAACAGGATCGCGGTGCCGTGCTCGCGCTGCAACGCGGCGATCAGGCGCAGGATCTGCTTCTGCACGGTGACGTCGAGCGCCGTCGTCGGCTCGTCGGCGACGATCAGCCGGGGTTCGGCGGCGAAGGCGGCCGCGATCAGCACGCGCTGGCGCATGCCGCCGGACAGCTCGTGCGGATAGCTTTTCAGCACGCGCTCGGGATCGCGGATCTGCACCTCGTCCAGCAACTGCCGGGTGCGCCGATCGGCCTTCTCGCCGCTCCAGCCGAGAATGCGCACCAGCCGGTCGGTCATCTGCGGACCGATGCGGCGCGACGGGTTGAGCGCGGTCAGCGGATCCTGCGGGATCAGCGCCGTGCGTGCGCCGATCAGCGTGCGCCGTACCTTGGGCTGAAGCCTGCCGAGGTCTTCGCCCTCGAGCAGCATGTCGCCTTCGACGAGCCGCACGCTCAACGGCAACACGCCGAGCACCGCCTTGCCGATCATCGTCTTGCCGGCGCCGCTCTCGCCGACCAGTGCGCGCACCTCGCCGGGTTGCACGGCAAGCGACACCGAGCGCAGCACGCGCTGGCCGTTCGGCAGCACGGCGCTGAGATTGGCGATGTCGAGACAGGCGCTCATCGCAGCACCGGGTCGAAACGGGCCTTCAGCGCTTCGCCGAACTGGCTGAACGACAGCACGGTGAGGATCAGCGTGATCAGCGGAAACACCAGCACCCACCAGGCCTGATGGATCGACAGCCGGCCCTCGGCGATGATGCTGCCCCAGGTCGGATCGTCGGTCGAGATCGACAGATTGACGAAGGACAGGATCGCCTCGACGATGACGGCGATGCCCATCTCCAGCGACAAAAGCGCCACGATCGACGGCACCACATTGGGCAGCACTTCGCGCAGCATGATGCCGATGCGGCCATAGCCGGCGATGCGGGCATTCTCGACATAGTCCATGCGCGACTGGCCCATCGCCTCGGCGCGGATCACCCGGCAGAAGCGCGTCCAGTCGATGATGGCGATCGCCAGGATGACGGAGCTGAGGCCGGTGCCGAGCACAGCGACCAAGAGGATGGCGAACAGCACCGGCGGAAACGCCATCCAGATATCGACGACGCGCGAAATGATGCGGTCGGCCCAGCCGCCGAAATAGCCTGCGATCAGCCCGAGCGTCGAGCCGACGAGGCAGGCGGCGATGGCCGCCGCGAAAGCGACGATGAAGGCGATACGGCCGCCGAAGATCAGCCGGGACAACAGATCGCGGCCGAGGCTGTCGGTGCCCAGCCAATAGCCGGGCTCGGCGCCATCAAGCCAGAAGGGCGGCAGCCGCTCCAGCATCAGATCCTGCGCCAGTGGATCCTGCGGCGCCACCAGCGGCGCGAAGATCGCCGCCAGCAGAGCCAGCAGCAGCCAGCCGCCGGCGAGCCACAGCCTGGGGCTCGGTCCGCGTCTTGATGTGCGGGCCTCATCCATGGCGCAGCCTCGGGTTGAGCAGGGCATACATCATGTCGACCACGAGATTGATCAGCACGAACAGCAGCGCGAAGACCAGCACGATGCCCTGGATCAGCGGCAGGTCGCGGTTGATGACGGCATCGATCGCCATGTTGCCGAGGCCTTCATAGGAAAACAGCCGCTCGACGATGACGGTGCCGCCGATCAGGAAGGTGAACTGCACGCCGACCAGGGTCAGCGTCGGCAGGGCGGCGTTCTTCAGCGCCTCTCGCAGGATGACCTGCGTCTCGGAAAAACCCTTGACCCGCGCCAGCACGACATAGTCGAGGTCGAGCACTTCCTTCAGCGACTGTTTCAGCAGTTGCGAGATGATCGCCGCCAGCGGCAGCGCCAGCGCCACCGCCGGCATCAGCATGTGCTTCAACAGGTCCCAGGTCAGGTCGAAGCGCAGCCGCAGCAGGCTCTCGAAGAAATAGAACTGGGTGGCGAAGGGCAGGTCGAGCTGCGGCGACACACGGCCGGAAATGTCGAAGATCGGCACCAGCACGCCGAACAACAGGATCAGCACCAGGCCCCACAGGAAATCGGGAATGGAAAGTGCCGCCCCGCTGGCGATGTCGATGCCTGCCTCCACCGCCGTGCCGCGTTCTCTGGCGCCGAGGACCGCCGTCGTACCGCCGATCGCCACCGCCATGATCAGCGCGACGATGGCCAGTTCCAGCGTCGCCGGCAGCCGGTTGAAGACGAGGCCGAGCACGTCCTGCCGCAGCGAAATCGAGGTGCCGAAATCGCCCCGGACAACGCCGGACAACCAGATGAAGAATTGCTGCACGATGGTCTTGTCGAGCCCGTAGAGCGCGCGCAGGCGGGCGATGTCGTCATCCGTCGCGCCGGGCGGCAGCATCATGGCGATCGGATCGCCGGGCGCGACGCGGATCACGACGAAAACGACGATGGCCACGCCGAACAGCGTGATCAGCATCGTCAGAAGACGGATCAGGAATCTTTGCAGGAGCATGCTGGCTGAAGCCCGGCCTGTCTCAGTGATCGGTTAAGCGAAACGCCCTCTCATCCGGCCGCTTGGCGGCCACCTGCTCCCCGAGGGGAGAAGGTGGCCCGAAGGGCCAGATGAGGGGGCCTGCGTAAGTTGCACGCTGTCTTGGAACAGCGTGCCTTGTCGTCAGTCTCAGGCCGGGGTCATCAGTGCCGGCAGCAACGCGCCGGAGACATGCTGCACCACCTTGACGCCCTTGGCATGCACGATCGGCTGCGCATACTGCATAAGCGGCAGCACATAGGCCTGCTCGGCGATGTATTTGTCGACCGCCTTCCAGCCGGCGATGCGCTTGGCCTCGTCCTTCTCGCCCCACAGCGGGTTGATCATGTCGATCAGGTCCTGGCTGTCCCACACCGAGTGCGGGCTCGGCCCGTACATGGCAAAGCCGGTCGAGGTCGTCGGGTCGCCGATGGCGTTGCCCCAATTGTAGAAGGCCGCCGGCGCCAGCTTGTCGGCGGCGCGCAGTTCGTAGTGCTTGGCGATCTCGTAGACTTCGATCGTCGCTTCGATGCCGACCTTGCGCCACATGCCGACGATCGCCTGGATCATCTCATAATCCTTGGGCTTGAAGCCCTTGGTCGTCTGGATGGTGAGCTTGACCGGCTTTTCCGGCGAATAGCCGGAGGCTGCAAGCAACTCCTTGGCCTTTTCCGGATTGTGCTCGACCTTGATCGACGCATCGTAGGCCGTGTATTCCGGCGTCTCCAGCGTGGCGATCGGCTGGCCGTAGCCGCGCAGCAGCCGCTTGACCAGAAGCTCCTTGTCCACCGCCATCACGGCTGCTTGGCGCACGTTCTTGTCCAGCATCGCCTCGATGTCGTTGAAGAAGATCATGCCGATGTCGGAAACATTCTTGATCGAGCCGGCAAGTCCGTCCTTGGCGATCAGGCGGTCATATTCCTCGTAGGGGATTTCGAGCGTCACCTGCGAGGAGCCGGATTCGATCTCGGCGACGCGGCTCGCCGCGTCGGTGACGAACTTGATCGTCACATTCTCGAAAGCCGGCTTGCCGCCCCAATAGTTCGGATTGGCCTTCAGCCGCAGGAAGGCGTTGCGCTCGAACTTTTCCACCATGTAGGGGCCGGTGCCGATCGGCGCTTTCTCGAAGCCTTCGGCGCCGACCTTCTCGTAATAGGCCTTCGGCAGGATGTAGCCGGTCAGGAACGACATCCATTTGAAATAGACCGGGTCGAACTGCACCACGTCGCCCGTGATCTTGTTGCCGTCGATCTTGAAGTTGCTGACATTCTTCCAGACGAACTGGATCGGGTTGCCGGTCTTCTCGTCGCCCGCGCGCTGCAGCGACCAGACAACGTCCTCGGGCGTGAAGGGTGAGCCGTCATGCCATTTCACGCCCTCGCGCACCGTCATCATCACCTTGGTGCGGTCGTCGTTCCAGCCCCATTCCGTGAGCAGGCCAGGGGCGAAGGACAGGTCGGGCTTCTGCGGGATAAACTGGTCGAACACCGACTGGTAGAGGCCCTGGATCGTCGGGTTGACGGCCGAGGGCCCAGTGGTCGGATCCCAGGACGGCAGGTTGACATTGTATGCGATGGTCAGTTCGCCGGCCGCCGCCTTGGCTATTTTCGGCAGGCCAACCGCGGCCATGCCGAGTGCCGCGGCACTGTATTCCAGCAATTCGCGTCTGTTGATTTTCATGGTCGTTCCCCTTGTTGGTTATTGTCTTTGCGCGGCGCTATCCGTTCATTGGTTCAGGCTTCGTGGGCAGCAGCGCCTTGCCCCTCGTCACCTCGATAAAATCGTCGGAGCCTACCTCCCGCCAAGCTGTTGCGCGAGCATGAAACCCGAGGCCGCACCGGTCCCGGCACCCGGCCATGTCGCGGCTCCCGTCAGATGCAGATTGCCGACCGGCGTGTTCCAGCCGGCATAGCCGCGCGCCGGGCGGAACAAGAAGTTCTGCGCCAGATGGTGGCTGCCGCAAACCTGGTCGCCACCGACCAGGTTCGGGTTCTCGCGCTCGAGGTCGATGGGCGAGAACACGGACCGGCCGAGGATTTTGGCGCGCAGGCCGGGCGCATAAGTCTCGATGATGTCGAGCACGCGATCGCCATAGGCGTCCTTGACCTGATCCCAATGCGCGGGCGCAATCTTGCCGGCAGCATCGCCTGTTATCTCTGCAGGCAGCATGCGCACCTGCACCCACAGCACATGCTTGCCCCGCGGCGCGCGTGAGGGATCGATCGCGGTCGGCTGGCCGACGACCAGCACCGGTTCGTCCGGCAGCATGCCGGCCATTGCCTGCTGATAGGTGCGCGACATGGCGTCGAGCGAGGGCGACAGATGCACATAGGCGAACTGCCGTAACTCAGACCCGGCGCGCCAGTCCGGCAGGTCGTCCAGCGCCAGGTGGATCATCATCGTACCCGGCGCATACCGAAATTTTCTCATCGCCGTGTCGAAGCCGGCATTGCCGGACCCCCCCGGCAGCAGCGTGCCGGTCAGCGCCTTTGGCGCGACGCCGGCGATGACGGCCTTGGTGGCTGTATGGGTCTCACCGGAAACAAGCCGCACCCCGGTCGCCTTGCCGGCGGAAACGGTGATCTCGGCCACTTCCGCGCCGGTGACGATCTTGCCGCCGGCGGACGTCACCATGCCGGCCAGCGCCCGGATGATGGTGTCGGCGCCGCCCTTGCCCAGCACCATGCCGAAGCTCTGGTTGGCCATCGATTCCAGATAGGGGAACACCGCACCGCCGGCGATGTCGGGGGCGAAGTCGAGATGCATGCCCCAGGTGGCGAGCGTCGCCCGCACATAAGGCGACTCGAAAGTCTCCTCCAGCCACGCGCGGGGTGACGACAGCAACAGCCTTCCCGTGTCGAGCGCGCCGGATATGCCCTTCTTGCGCCACAGCTTCCACGCTGAGCCGGCCAGCGCGCGGGCGCTCATCGGCGAGCCCAGCAGCCGGAACAGATGTTCGGCCTCGGCCGAGAAGGCGGCAACAAGCCCGCGCCATGTCGCGGCATCGGCGGTGGAGAAAGCGGCCATGCGCGTGGCGGTCTTTTCCAGATCGTTGCTGACGCCGAACCAGCGTCCGTTCGGAAAGGCGCTGGCGAAACAGTCGGCGACCGGAGCGAATTCCAGGCCCTGCGCTTTCAATTCATTTGCATATTTCCGGTGGAAGGCAGAGCCGGCAAACAGGCTCAGATTCATCGCGCCGAAATCATGGCGGAAGCCGGGAAGGGTGAATTCGCGGGTCTGGACGGCGCCGCCGATTGTTGCGCTGCGCTCGAAAATCCCGGTTTTCCAGCCTTTGAGCGCCAGATGCGCGGCGCATGCCAGACTGTTGTGGCCCGCCCCGACAAAGATCGCGTCGAACTCGCTCACGCCCCGTTCCCATTTCCTTTATGCTTAAAGATAATTGCAGATGCATATGTTTTCGTCTAGTAGGATATTAAGGGCCGAGACGAGCCTCGATCATCACCACAAAAGAGGGAACACAAACATGGATACGCAAAAACTCCTCGGCGAAGTCGCCGGCCGGCTGCTTTCAGGGGCCATCAAGGTGGTCGACCTGTCGGCGCAGCTCGGACCGGACACGCCGCTGATCAAGCTGCCGCCGGAACTCGCCGTCGACACGCCCAAGGTCGAGATCCATTCGATTTCCCGCTATGACAAGAACGGCCCTTGGTGGGCGTGGAACTGGCTGAAGCTCGGCGAGCATTCCGGCACGCATTTCGATGCGCCGCAGCATTGGATCACCGGCAAGGACTATCCGGACGGCGCCACCGATACCATTCCGGCGCAGAACTTTGTCGGCCCGGTCAATGTCATCGACTGCTCCAAGGAAGCCGCCGCCGACCACGATTTCCTGCTCACCGTCGACCACATCAAGGCGTGGGAAGCCAAGCACGGCGCCATCAACGCCGGCGAGTGGGTGGTGATGCGCACCGACTGGTACAAGCGCAACGGTTCGGAAGCCGAGTTCCTCAACGCCAACGAGACCGGCCCGCATACGCCCGGCCCGACGGCCGAAGCCATCCAGTATCTGATAGCCAAGGACATCAAGGGCTGGGGCTCGGAGACGATCGGAACCGACGCCGGCAAGGCGGGCGGCATGGAGCCGCCATTCCCGGCGCACACGCTGATGCACAAGGCCAACCGCTACGGCCTCGCCAGCCTGTGCAACCTCGACCAGCTGCCGCCGAAGGGCGCCATCCTGATCGCGGCGCCGCTCAAGATCGAGCACGGCACTGGCAGCCCGATCCGCGCGCTGGCGCTGGTCTCGGGGCAATAGGCGAGGTGGCGGTCTTCGGGAGAAGATCATGGTCGAGGGCAAAACTTCGATGACGAAGTGGGGAAGACCGTCTTGTGACGTCAGCGTTCTACGGCGCCCCCCTCTGTCCAGAGGGGGGCGCGAAGGAACGCGGCTTAGCCCGATTGGCCTCCCGTCATCCAAGGGTACTCCCCAATGAAAGCGCCCGATCACATCATCGTCGGCAGCGGCATCAACGCGCTGGTCTGCGCGGCGATGCTTGGCGGCAAGGGCGCCAAGGTGCTCGTCCTCGAACGCAACGACCGCATCGGCGGCTGCATGCGCACCGAGGAGATCACCGCGCCCGGCTTCATACACGATGTGATGGCGACGACCTTCGTGCTGTTCATCACCTCGCCGGCCTTTGCGGCATTGGGCGGCGACCTCGCCCGGCACGGGCTGGAGTTCTGCCACACGGCCACGCCGACCGGCGTGCTGCGGCCGGACGGCAGCCACGCGGTGCTCAGCACCGACCGCGCCGCCAACGTCGCCGCACTCAATGCGATCGCGGCGGGTGATGGCGACCGCCACGCCGACGATGTCGGTGGCATCGAACGCAATGCCGGCCTGCTGTTCGGCCTGCTCGGCGGCAGCCTGTGGTCCTATCCGACGGCCAAGCTTTTGGCCGGCGATGCCTGGCGGCGCGGCCCGCGCGGCCTTGCCGCCTTTCTCGGCGACGCTCTGGCGCCGGCACGCGGCTGGCTGGAAAGCACCTACCAGTCCGAAACCATCCGCGCGCTTTGGGCGCCCTGGGTGCTGCATGCCGGGCTCGGGCCGGAAGATGCCTTCTCCGGCCAGATCGCCAAGGTGATCGCCTTCGCGCTCGAAGCCGCGGGCGCCCCGATCGTCAAGGGCGGGGCAAGGAACCTGCTGTCGGCCTTCGAGGCATTGATCATCGAGCGCGGCGGCGTCATCTCCACCGAAGCGGACGTCGCCTCCATCATCCTGGCTGGTGGTCGCGCCACCGGTGTGCGGCTGGCCTCGGGCGAAACGGTCCATGCGAAGAAGAGCATCATCTGCTCGGTGACGCCGACGCAGCTTTATGGCCGGCTGCTAGGCAGCGAGGCGCCCAAAGCCGACATCGAGGCAACGCGGAAATACCGCTACGGCAAAGGCAACTTCCAGATCCACTACGCCCTCGACAAGCCGCCGGCATGGCGCGGCGGAGGACTGGACAAGGTGGCGTTGTTGCATCTGACGCCGGGCCTGGATGGCGTGTCGAAAGCCTGCAACGAGGCGGTGCGCGGCATGCTGCCGGAAGTGCCGACCATCTGCGTCGGCCAGCCGCACGCGCTCGACCCGTCGCGCTGTCCGCAAGGCAAGGCGATCCTCTGGCTGCAACTGCCAGAGGCGCCGCGCCACATCAAAGGCGATGCCGCCGGTAAGCTGGAGGCCCCGGCTGATGGGCAATGGACCGACGCATTGCGCGAGGCCTATGCCGACCGCGCTGGAGCGATCCTCGCCAGCCACATCGATGGCTTCAAGGACAGCGTGATTGCGCGCCGAGCCTATTCGCCGACCGACCTTGAAGCGATGAACATCAATCTGGTCGGCGGCGATCCCTATGGCGGATCCTCGACCATCGACCAGTCATTCCTGTGGCGGCCGTTCAAGACCAGCCGCAACCACCAGACCGGCATAAAGGGGCTTTATCATATCGGCGCCTCGACCCACCCGGGCGCGGGTCTCGGCGGCGGTTCCGGCTTTCTCCTGGCGAGGAGGCTGTGATGGAACAGAAGGTGGCGGAAAAGCGCCAGCGCATTTCGACGCTCGGGCAGATCGGCCTGCAGCAATTCGCGCCCTATCTGATGAACCGCATCATGGGCCGCTACAACGCCACCTTGCGCGATGATTTCCGCAAGCAGGGCCTGACCATTCCGCAGGTGCGCACGCTGGCCGTGCTGTCGGTCACCGATGGCGTCACCGTCAACGACCTCTCGGTCTATACGGTGATCGAGCAGTCGACCTTGAGCCGCACGCTGGACACGCTGGAGGGGCAAGGTTTCGTGCGGCGCGAACAGGGCGTCACCGACAGCCGCATCCGCCATGTCTTCCTGACCGATGAGGGCCGCGCCGAGTTCACTCGCGCCTGGCCGGCCATGCATGACGCGTTCGAGGCGATGTTCGACGATATCGACGACGCTGAATATGCGGCACTCATCGCCACGCTTTTGAAGATGCTCAAGAACATTCGCAAGCACGACATCTAGACGTACGCGCCGCCGGTTCTCGGCGGCAACGGAAGGAGGCAGAGATGGCCGAACGGTCTTTCGCCAAGGAAGTTGAAAAACTCAGGCTCGGCGCCGGAGAGGAGTTTGCCGGCGAGGGCATCCTCGCCATCACCAAGGCGCTGCTGCAATGCGGCGTCGGCTATGTCGGCGGCTACCAGGGCGCGCCGATCAGCCACCTGATGGATGTGCTGGCCGACGCGCAGGACATTCTGGGCGAACTCGGCGTGCATTTCGAGGCGAGCGCCTCGGAAGCCACCGCCACCGCCATGCTCGCCGCCTCCGTGCATTATCCCATCCGCGGTGCCGCGACCTTCAAATCGACCGTCGGTACCAATGTCGCCTCCGATGCGCTCGCCAATCTTGCCTCCGGCGGCGTCACCGGCGGCGCGCTGATCATCGTTGGCGAGGACTATGGCGAGGGCTCCTCGATCATGCAGGAGCGCAGCCATGCCTTTGCCATGAAGAGCCAGGTCTGGCTGCTCGATCCACGCCCCAACCTGCCGTCGATCGTCAAGGCGGTGGAGGACGGCTTCGAGCTGTCGGAATCCTCCAACACGCCGGTCATGCTGCAAGTGCGCATCCGCTGCTGCCACGTTCACGGCCATTTCACCGCCAAGGACAACAAGCGGCCGCCGATGACGGTCGCCGATGCTCTCGAAGCACCGCGCCGCGACACCGGCCGCATCGTGCTTCCGCCCGCCTCCTTCCTGCATGAGAAGGAGAAGGTGGCGAAGCGCTGGCCGGCCGCCGTCGATTTCATAAAGAGCCGCAAGATCAACGAATTCTTCGGTTCGGACCACGGCTCGGTCGGTATCGTCATGCAGGGCGGCATGTACAATTCCGTCATCCGCGCCTTGCAGCGTCTCGGCCTTGCCGACACCTATGGCGAGACGGACGTGCCGCTCTACGTGCTCAACGCCGTCTATCCCTTGATCGACGACGAGTTCCTGTCCTTCTGCGAGGGCAAGCAGGCGGTGCTGGTCGTCGAGGAGGGCCAGCCCAATTACATCGAGCAGGCCTTCGCGGCGATGCTGCACAAGGCCGGGCGTGGCTCCAGGCTGGTCGGCAAGGAATATCTGCCGATGGCCGGCGAATACACCGGCCAGGTCATGCTCGACGGCATCGGCGCCTTTCTGCGCGCCGAGGCGCCGCATCTGCTGCCCGGTGAAGTGCGCGCGCCCAACAAGGTCGGCGACGGCGTCGACACCGCGGACCTGATCAATGTGGTGCCGGGCCGTCCGCCGGGCTTCTGTATCGGCTGCCCGGAGCGGCCGATCTTCGCCGCGACCAAGCTGGTCGAGCAGGAACTCGGCAAGCACCACATCGCCTCCGATATCGGCTGCCATCTGTTCTCAATCATGCCGCCCTTCGAGCTCGGCGCCACCACCATGGGCTATGGGCTGGGGCCGGCCTCGGCGTCGGCGTTCAATTCGCCCGATGCCAAGCGCCGCTCGATCTCCTTCGTCGGCGATGGCGGCTTCTGGCACAACGGCCTGACCTCCTCGATCGGCAATGCGGTGTTCAACAAGAATGACGGCGTCATCGTCATCGTCGATAATTTCTATTCGGCCGCTACCGGCGGGCAGGACATCCTGTCATCGCGCGCCGGCAACAAGACCAAGTCGACAAAACATCCGATCACCGAGGCGGTGAAGGGCATGGGCGTCAAATGGCTGCGCCATGTCGACCGCACCTACGATGTCGGCAAGATGCAGGACACGTTGCGCGAGGCGCTGACGACGGAGGAGAAGGGGCCGAAGGTCATCGTCGCCTCGTCAGAATGCATGCTCAACCGCCAGCGCCGCGAAAAGCCGCTGGTCGACAAGGCGATCAAGGGCGGCGAGCGCGTGATCAAACCGAAATTCGGTGTCGACGAGGACATCTGCACCGGCGACCACGCCTGCATGCGGTTGTCGGGCTGCCCGTCACTGTCGGTGAAGTCGCTCGACGATCCGCTGCGCGACGATCCGGTGGCATCGATCGACCAGAACTGCGTCGGCTGCGGCAATTGCGGCGAGGTCGCCGATGCCGCCGTACTCTGCCCGTCCTTCTACCGCGCCGATGTAGTCCACAATCCGAGCCGCTGGGACCGTTTCCTGGAATCCGCGCGTCGCGCGGTGATCAGCCTTCTGCAGCGCCGCCGCGAAAGCCGGCGCCTGACGTTCGCCAATGCTTGACGCTGTCCCGCCATTCCGCGCCAAGGACGGCACCCAGGACGACCAGCGCGTCATCAAGCTCGCTGTGCTGGCGGTCGGCGGCCAGGGCGGCGGCGTGCTGGCCGACTGGATCACCGATGTCGCCGAACGCAATGGCTATGTCGCGCAATCGACCTCGGTCGCCGGCGTGGCGCAGCGCACCGGCGCCACCATCTACTATGTCGAAATGGCCCGGGACACCGGCCGGCTGCCGGTCTTCGCGCTGTCGCCCTCGCAAGGCGATGTCGACATATTGGTCGCCGCCGAATTGATGGAAGCCGGCCGTGCCATCATCCGTGGTTTCGTCACGCCGGAGCGCACCACGCTGATCGCCTCTTCGCACCGCATCGCCGCGGTATCGGAGAAGATCGAGCCGGGCGACGGCCGGGCCTCATCTGCCAAGGTGCATGCGACGGCGGAATCCGCATCGAAGCGCTTCATCGCCTTCGACATGGAAAAGATCGCCGCCGACAATGGTTCGATGATCTCGGCCAGCCTGCTTGGCGCGCTGGCGGGCTCGGACGCACTGCCCTTCACGCGCGAAAGCTACGAGCAGGCGGTCAGTGCCGGCGGCCGCGGCGTCAAGGCCAGCCTCGCCGCCTTTGGCGCCGCCTATGACCGGGCGCGCGGCACGGCGGCACCGGCGCCGAGGCCGGCAGGGCCGGCCATTGTCGAATCCGCATTGGGCGCAGGGCGCGTGAGCGGCCCGCAAAACCTGCTGCAGGGCTGGCAGGCGCTCGCTGCCCGCATCGACCTGATGCCCGTGGCGGTGCGTGACATGGCGTTGCGGGGCCTGAGGAAGGTCGTCGACTATCAGGACATCGCCTATGGCGGCGAGTATCTTGACCGGCTGGACAAGGCCGTCGCGGTGGATCGCGCCGACCATGCCCATGCGCTGTCCATCGCCGCCGCCAAGCACCTCGCCAACGCGCTGTGCTATGACGACATGATCCGTGTCGCCGACCTGAAAACACGGTCGACCCGTGACAGGCGCGTGCGCAAGGAAGTCGGCGTCAAGGAAGGTTCGATCCTGCAGGTCACCGAATATTTTCATCCGCGCATCGAGGAGTTCTGCGGCACGATGCCGGCGGGGCTGGGCAGCTATATCGAGAGCCGGCCGAAGCTTGCCGCCTTCCTCGACCGCCGCATCAACCATGGCCGCCGCATCCGCACCGACAGCTTTGCCGGCTTTGCGGCACTCTGGTTCATCGGCGGCCTGCGCCGCTGGCGCCGCGGCCTGCTGAGGCACAAGGTCGAGACCGCGCATCTCGATCGCTGGTACGCGCTGGCGCTCGCCCATGTGCCCCAGGACTATGCGCTGGCCGTCGAAATCCTCAACTGCCGCCGGCTGATCAAGGGCTACAGCGACACCCATGTTCGCGCCCAGTCCAAATTCGACCGCGTGCTGTCGGCGCTTGCCACGCTCAAGGGCCGCGACGATGCCGCCGACTGGATCCGCCGCCTGCGCGAGGCGGCGCTGAAGGACGAAAACGGCGACATGCTCGACGGCGCGCTGAAGACAGTGGCGACGCTCGGGCCAGGTCCGGCAACCTCGGCGCCCTAACCCCGAGATACCAGAGGCATCACCGGTTCCGGGTTCCGTTTCCAGGCGCAATGAACGACGTTCATTTTTCGCTTGAACAATGTTCAAGATGTGATAGGGTGCGCTTATGAACGATGTTCATTTCTGGCGGACCGAAAGCCGCGATATGGACATCGGGCACTGTAAGGAAGTTTAACCAGCTCATGACTATCACTGAGCTTGAAATAGCGCCTGCAACCCGCAGGGCCTCCGGCGAACAGCCGTAGGGTTCGGCCAAGTGGAAATCGCCATGAACACGCATCTGATGTTGTCCCGGCGCTTTGCGCCTCTGTTCTGGACGCAGTTCCTGTCCGCCTTCAACGACAATTTCCTCAAGAACACGCTGGTGTTCCTGATCCTCTTCACGCTGGCAGCCGACCAGGCGGCCTCGCTGGTCACTTTGGCTGGCGCCGTCTTCATGGCGCCCTTCCTGTTGTTGTCGGCGCTTGGCGGCGAGATCGCCGACCGCTTCGACAAGGCGCTGATCGCGCGCCGGCTGAAATTCGCCGAGATCGCCGCCGCGGGTGTCTCCGTCGTCGGCATCGCGCTGTCGTCTATTCCCGTGCTGATGACGGCGCTGCTGATGTTCGGCATCATCTCGGCGCTGTTCGGGCCGATCAAATACGGCATCCTGCCCGATCACCTCGAGCGCAAGGAACTGCCTAAGGCCAACGCCTGGATCGAGTCGGCCACGTTTGCCGCCATCCTCGGCGGCACCATCGCCGGCGGCGTCGTGTCGGCCGATGGCATCGGCGTCACGGTGTTCGGACCAATCATGATGGCCCTGGCCGTCGGCTGCTGGTTCGTCAGCCGCTATATTCCGCCCACGGGTTCCGCGGCACCTGACCTCGTCATCGACAGGAACATCTTTCGCTCGACCTGGCGCCAGGTCAGCGAGCTGCGGACCGACACGCGGATCTGGCGCGCCGGCCTGATGACCTCATGGTTCTGGCTGATCGGCGCCATCGTGCTTTCGATCCTGCCGACCTTGATCAAGGATTCGCTCGGCGGCAACGAGATCGCCGTCACCGTCTATCTCGCTGTGTTCGCCGTCTCGATCGCCATCGGCTCGGCGATTGCCGCATGGATGTCGCAGGGGCGTATCGTGCTGCTGCCCGCACCGGTCGGCACGGCGCTGCTGGCGCTGTTTGGCCTGCATTTGGCCTGGACCATCTGGAGCATGCAGCCTTCGCCGAAGGCGCAAACTCTTGCCCTGTTCTTTGCCGGGCCAGACACCATCCGTGTGGCGATCGACCTCGCCGGCATGGCCATCGCCAGCGCCTTCCTCGTGGTGCCGACCTTCGCCGCCGTGCAGGCCTGGTCGCCCGAGGCGCGCCGCGCCCGTGTCGTCGCCGCGGTCAGCATCGTCAATGCCGGCTTCATGACCGTCGGCGGCATCCTCGTCGCCGCGATCCAGACGAAAGTCTCCACCGGCGGCATCCTGTTCGGCCTCGCCGCGGCCAATGCCGTCGCCGCCTGGCTGATGCTGAAATTCCTGCCGACCAACGCCTTCCGCGATTTCGTCTCCATCCTGTTCCGCGCCTTCCTGCGCCTGGAGGTCGAGGGCATGGAGAACCTCAAGGCGGCCGGCACGGCGCCGATCCTGGCGCTCAACCATGTGAGCTTCCTCGACGGTCCGCTGGCGCTGACGCTGACCGACGAGGAGCCGGTCTTCGCCATCGACTACGCCATAGCCCAGGCCTGGTGGATGAAGCCGTTCATGAAGCTCGCCCGTGCCTTGCCGCTCAATCCGGCCAAGCCGATGTCGACCCGCACGCTGATCAAGATCGTGCAGGGCGGCGATCCGCTGGTCATTTTCCCCGAAGGCCGCATCACCGTCACCGGCGGGCTGATGAAGGTCTATGATGGCGCCGCCATGGTGGCGGACAAGACCGGCTCGATGGTCGTGCCGATCCGCATCGACGGGCTGGAGAAAAGCCCGTTCTCCCGGCTGACGTCGCAGCATGTGCGCCGCCGTCTGCTCCCGAAGGTCAAGGTGACCATACTGGAGCCGGTCAAGCTGCAAGTGCCGCCGGAGCTAAAAGGCCGCAAGCGCCGCGCCGCGGCGGGGTCTGCACTCTACCAGGTCATGTCGGATCTCGTCTTCCGCACCCAGGACATCGACAGGACGGTGCTGGAAAAGATCATCCTGACGGCGAATGAACGCGGTATGAAACGGCTCGCCGTGCAGGATCCGGTCACCGGCTCGCTGAGCTATGGCAAGCTGCTGACGGCGGCCGCCGTGCTCGGCGAGAAATTCCAGAACCTTTATGCCGATCAGCAGACGCTCGGCATCATGCTGCCCAACGCCAACGGCTCGTGCGCCACGCTGCTCGGCGTGATGTCGTCCGGCAAGGTGCCGGCGATGATCAACTTCACCGCCGGTGCCGCCAACATCCTTTCCGCCTGCAAGGCCGCTGAGGTGAAGACCGTGCTCACGTCCCGCGCGTTTGTCGAACAGGCCAAGCTTGGCGCGGTGGTCGAGGAGATCGGCCGGTCGGTTGACATCGTCTGGCTCGACGATCTGCGTGCAACCATCGGTCTCAAGGACAAGCTGCTTGGCCTGTTGCGCAAGTCGACACCGCGCGCGCCGCGCAAGCCTGACGACCCGGCGGTAATCCTGTCCACCTCAGGCTCGGAAGGCACGCCGAAGGGCGTCGTGCTCACCCATCGCAACATCCTGGCCAATGCCGCGCAGGCGGCCTCGCGCATCGACTTCCACTCGGGCGACAAGGTGTTCAACGTTTTGCCGATCTTCCATTCCTTCGGCATGACGGCCGGCACGGTGCTGCCGTTGATCTCGGGCGTGCCGGTCTATTTCTACCCATCGCCGCTGCACTACCGCATCGTTCCGGAACTGATCTACGCCTCCAACGCGACGATCATCTTCGGCACCGATACGTTCCTCAGCGGCTATGCCCGCACAGCGCACCCCTACGACTTCCGCTCGATACGCTATTGTTTTGCCGGCGCGGAACCGGTCAAGGCAGCGACGCGCATGACCTACATGGAGAAGTTCGGTGTGCGTATCCTCGAGGGCTACGGCGTGACCGAAGCGGCGCCGGTGATCGCCATCAACACGCCGATGTACAACAGGTCCGGCAGCGTCGGCAAAATCATGCCCGGCATGGAATACCGCCTGGATCCGGTACCCGGCGTGGATGAAGGCGGGCGTCTCTACGTGCGCGGCCCAAATGTCATGTCGGGCTATCTGCGCGCCGAGAAGCCGGGTGTGCTGGAACCGCTGGTCGACGGCTGGCATGACACCGGCGATGTCGTCTCGGTCGACGAGGGCGGCTTCATCACCATTCGCGGCCGCGCCAAGCGTTTCGCCAAGATCGGCGGCGAGATGATTTCCCTTGCCGCCGTCGAGGCGCTGGCGGGTGAATTGTGGAAAGGCTCGTTGTCGGCGGTCGCTTCCGTGCCGGATGCGCGCAAGGGCGAGAAGCTCATTCTCATCACCGAGGCTCCCGGCGCCACACGTGCCGAGTTCCTGGCCTTCGCCAAGGCCAATGGCGCCATGGACCTGATGGTGCCCGCCGAAGTGCGCGTCGTCCCGAAAGTGCCGGTGCTCGGCTCCGGCAAGCTCGACTTCGCCGGCGTAACCAAACTGGTGCGGGGGCAGGAGGCGCCGGCCGCCAAGGTCGAGGCCGCCTGACCGAGGCGACATGCTCGACGCTCGACGACGCCGCGCTGAAAGTCACGGCGTCGCTTGGAGGACTCGATCATGCTCGCAGATACATTCTGCCGATTGCCGTCGCCGCAGGCGCATTGATGCTGTCGAGTGTCAGCTCGCAGGCGCTGCCCATGGCCAAGCCCAGTGCCGCCGCCGCTTGATAATCCGACCGATACATCATTGGCACCATCGCTGGCGATCACGGAGCGGATCGACACGGCGGTGGCTGCGAAGCGGGGTGGGCGCTTCCCCAAGGATGGCGGTCGTGACGCCATCGTGCTTCTTCAAGCGATGAGATCCCGCATCGGCTTCACCCCCGCCGACTCGGGAAACACCTTGTCGCCGAGCACGGCTGCGGACAGGCCGAACTGGTCGGCGAGCAGGCCTTTCAACACCGCCCTGACATCGCTGGTCGGGGCGAGGTCGCGTTGCTGGTAGAGTTGCGCCGGCTTCAATCCCGGCCAGTCCGCGATGACGCGGCCGCCCTTGATCGCGCCGCCGGCGAGCAGCACCACCGTGCCGGTGCCATGATCGGTTCCGACCGTCCCATTGATCCGCGCCGTGCGCCCGAATTCGGTGACGGCAACGATCGCCGTGTCCTTCCAGCGCTCGCCGAGACCCTTTTCGAATTCCTCGAAGGCGCCGTCGAGGCCGCCGAGCAAGGTGGCGAGCCGGCCCGTGGCGCCGCCTTCGTTGACATGCGTATCCCAGCCGTCGAAGGCAAGCGCCGCAACACGCGGCCCGTCATCGGCCGCGATTAGCCTGGCCGCACCTTGCGCGGCCTGCCGCATGCCGGCGGCGCTGCCGAGGCCACCCTTCGGCTTCATCGCCCCATCCTTCGGCTTAATCGCGTTGCCGCCGGGCCGGTCGTCGAGCGCCATGCGGTCGGCATCGAGGCCGTTTTGCAGCGCCATCGCCAGGACCAGGTCGCGATGCTGGTAGAGGTCGAGAACCCGCGCCGCGAGGTCGCCGGCTGGCGCCGGCATCGATTGCGACGCCCAGCCGAGCACGGGAGCCGCGCCGCGGATCACCAGCGGCGTCGATGGTCCGACGGCCAGCCCGCCGAGCGTCGCCACGCGGTCGCCCGCCGGCAGGCTCTCCAGCGCCCGGTTGAGCCATCCGGTGGCTACGTGGCCCGGCCCGGCGAAACCGCTTTCCAGCACGTCCTGGCCGTCGAAATGCGAGCGTTCGCGATAGCCGGTCGCGGCCGCGTGCACCACCGCCGCCTGCTTGTCCTTGAACAGCCGCGCAAAGACCGGCATCGCCGGATTGACCGCGAAGAAACCATCGAGCGGCAATGCCGCGTGCGGGCCGGCAAGCGACAAAGCGATGTCGCCATGCAGGCCGGCATAGTCGGGATCGCCGATCGGACCGACCGCCGACAGGCCGTCGAGCGCGCCGCGCAGCACGATGACGATCAGGCGCGGGTCGCGATTGTCGGCGGCGCGGGCAAAGCGCGGCAGATAGGCCCAGGCAAACAGCGCGCCGCCGGTCATCAGCACGGCGCGGCGGGAAGGGTGAGGGGTTTCGCACAGCAGGCTCATGACTTGGTCTCCATGTCGGCGCCGGACCTGTCGCTCGCGCTATCGTCTCTGGAATTCGGGCGCCATCAAGAGCAGCGCCAGGCCTTGCTGCTTGGACTCGGCGCGGGCGACCGCTTGCCGCGTTTCCGGCGAGGCGGAGGGACCGATGACGGCGTCGAGCATGTCGTTGGGATTGCCGATATCCTTGACCTGGCGGGCCGCCTGCCAGGCGATGTCGAGGCGGATCTTCATGCCTTCGGCCGAGGTCCAGCTGTCCGCCTGGTCGGAAAAACCGTTCGGCCCCGGCGGTTGCCAGAGCGGCTCGCCCAGCGCATTGAGCCAATTGAGCGACTGGCCGGGATCGTTCGCCGGACCCGGACCGGCCGCCCGGCGGATGGCGGCGATATAGTCGAAAGGCGAGCGCATCTTGGCCAGAGGCGCCGACCAGGCCTCCGGCATGTCGATGAGGGTCGCCGCCAATGCCCGGAGATTGCCGTCGCTCTTGGCGAAAACCTTGGCGAGGCGCGCGACAGCCGCGGGCGGCGGATCGTCGGCTATGAAATGTCGGGCAAGTTCCGTGGCGATGTGATGCGCCGTCGCCGGATGGCGGGCGATGTCGTTGAGCGCCGCCTCGGCCTGACCCATGCCGCCGGCCGGATAGGTCTTGCCCAGCAGCACCGCATCGCCCGGCTCATGCGCGTTGGCGTTGAAGACGGAACTGCCGGGTTCGCCCAGCCGGCCTTTGCGCCCGGCCATCGTCCAGCCGGTCAGGATGCGTGCGAAACTGGTGACGTCGGCCTGGGTATAGCCGCTGCCGACGCCCAGCGTGTGCAGTTCCATGATCTCGCGGGCGAGATTCTCGTTGAGGCCGCGCCGGCGGTTCTTGCCGGCGCGGGAGTCCGGGCCGATCGACTGCTGGTTGTCGAGATAGAACAGCATCGCCGGATGCCGCTCCACCGCCATCAGCATGTCGGCGAAACGGCCGAGCACGAAGGGGCGGATGGCTTCCCGCTCGAAGGCGCCGGCGCTCGCCCGCACGATGTTGTCCTTCGCCACGGAGACGCAGAAATGGTTCGACCAGAAATACACCAGGCGTTCGACGAAGCCGGCCTCGGCTCCAAAAGCCTTGTCGAGGCGCGCCTGGGCTTCGGCGCGAAACAGCGTGGCCTCGATTGGCGGCGCGGGTTTGGCCGGTGGCGCGGGCGGCGGAACAGGTTGGGCAGGCGCAGCCGGTTCCGGCGTGGCCTGGGTGCTCGCCATTGCGGGCTGCGCCGTGGCTGCGGCCATGTGCTCGCGGTCGAGCTTGCGTTGGAAGTTTGCCGCCATGCTGGCCTGGATGGCCGGCGTGCTGCCCGGCAGGCTCGCATAGGCCGGATCGTCGAGCGGGATCAGGGCGATGTCGGGCTGCCGCAGTTCCGCCTTCAGATAGCCCCGCGGGTCGTGGGCCACCCTGTCGCGGTCGCCGGGCCTTGCCCCGAGCCCGAAGCGGTTGAAAGCGACGAGCACTGGATCTGGCGGGGAATTGGAGGCCGGGATATCCAAGTCAGCTCTCCATTGCTGGGGCTTCCCGCGCACGGCGCCGGAAGCCCGTTCGAGCCGTTTCGTGCCTGTTCAACTGAGGTCGTGGGGCCGACGAAGTTGTCGGCCCCCGAAGCCCCTACCAGCGATGCCAGTGACGGTGCGGATGCCACCCATAGAAGACCGGGCGATGCCAATGATGGTAACCGGGGTAGACGACCACGCGATTGGGGACGCAGCGCCCCCAGGGATTGGGATGCCAGCCAGGTCCGCAACCCCAGGCGACGTGCTCGACCAGCGCCGGGGCGGCAACCGGCGCCAGTGGCATTGCCGAGGATGCCGCGACCGTAGCCACCGCTCCGGTCATCGCAAGAGCGGCGGTGGCCGCGTATTTTGTCAGATAGTTCATGAACATGCTCCGAAGTTGTCCGAGGTTGAAACCTGTCGGCGCCAGATGGCCCGGCAGATCCTGCCCTTCATCTCGTTAAACGGGCGCCATCGGCATTTTCCGTCGGTCGTCACGGCGATTTTTTTGGCGGTGTCGACGGCTGCGGCCCGGCGCGCCTTGAGAGCCCTTCCGCCAGCAGGCTGCGATCCTCGGCGGAGCCTGCCGCCGCGAACTCGATGATGCGCTGCTCCAGCCGCGTGCGCACGGTGACGTCGGCATTGCGGGCTCGCTCCAGGGCGGCGGCCAGGGCCGCCGTGTCGAGGACGGGCTGCCGCAGCAGATCCGCCGCATCGCGCCTGGCCTGCTGGCCGTCGCGAATGATTTCGCGCGACTCTTGGCGGACTTCGCGCAGCGCCTTGCGGAACAGCGTGCGTTGCTGGTCGGGAAGCCGGCCGCCTGCCGCCTCCAGCGAATAGCCCTGGGCCGGCTTGCCGCGTTTTATCCAGACGGCCCCGCCGGCAAGCGCGCCGGCCAGGAAGACGTTCAGCACCACCGATGCGATGAGGAGATTGCGGCCGGTGCTCATAGGTCTTCCTCGATCGTGTCGGGTCCGGCATCGCCGAACGCCGTCGCATTGGCGTCGAGCACATAATGGTCGGACTGAACTTCGGGCGTGACGACGGTCACCAGGGCCAGTCCGGCAATGGCGCCGGCCAGCCCTATGCCGGCCAGCCCCAGCCCCAGCCACCAGAAGCGCTGATGCCGCCGCCGGACGATGTACCGGTCGGCGGTCCGCAGGATCGTATCGTGCAGCGCCTTGCCGGGGTGCGGGACGCGATAACTGTCGAGCACGGCGTCAAGCGTATCGGCCCGTCGCGAGATGGCCTGGCCTGTCTCGCTTGAGGCAAAGGCGGTGGCGGCGTCGCGCTCCGCTTGTGGCCAGCGCCGCAGATCGCCGCCATAGGCTTCGGCGAGCGCCGCGAAACGCCTGGCGTCCATTGCCGGTCCGTCCTCGATGTCTTCAGCCATCTGTCTTCCCCTTGCCCCTTGGTGCCGCGTGCCCACGCGGGTAGGAAACGAGGCCGGCCGGCCTCCGCCGGACGTCCATAAAGCGCGGTGAATGTCCGCCATTCATGGTCGCGGTCTTCTCAGTCATGGACGCCATCCCTGGCCAGGATCGTCTGCAAGGCCCGCCGGCCGCGCGAAAGCAGGCTCTCCAGCGCATCGACGCTGATCTCCAGGGTCGCGGCCGCCTCGATGTTGGACATCTCCTGATAATAGACCAGGATGATCGCCTCGCGCTGGCGTGGCGCGATCGCCTGCAAGGCCTGCTCGATCCCCTGCGGCTCTTCGCGGGCGTCGGGAAGCGGGGCAGGGTCGACCATGTCCGGCAAATCGTCGGTCACCAGTTCCCGGCGCCGGCGCAGCCGGTCGTAGCAGAGGTTGAGCGTCACCCGATGGATCCAGCTGTCGAAGCGTGCATTGCCGCGCCGCCAGCTCGAGGCGTGGCGCCAGACGCGCACGAAGGTCTCCTGTGCGACATCCTCGGCCTCCGCCGCATCGCCCAGCATGCGCACGGCGAGCGAAAGGATGCGCGGCAATTTGCGCGCGACGAGCGTCTGCACGGCCGCCGGGTCGCCGGCACCGACCCGGCGAACCAACTCCTCGTCCGGATCGGCGCTCATCGGCTGGCGCACTCCCGATTTCCATCACGTGTCATGGCCTCTTGGTCATTGCTCCGGCTTGGGAGCGGATTTGTGGCCTGGCATCTCGTCGGCCGTCAGAACGCCGTCGCCATTCTTGTCGAGCTTGGCAAAGCGCTTGGCGAAGAACGCATCGACCTCGGCACGATCGATGAAGCCATCATGGTTCGAATCGATGCGCGCGAAGGATTTGGCCGCATCGCCCTTGATGTTGCGCTTGGCCTGAAAAGCCTCCCACTCCAGCAGGCTGATCTTGCCGTCGCCATCCGTGTCGGCGGCCATGATCGCCTTCTCCCGCCGCTTCTGGAACTTGGCCAGCGTGATCTCGGACTTGGCCCTTGGCGCGGCCGGGGCCGCGGCTGGCGGCATGGCGCCGGGAGACGTGACGCCAAGAGGCGCAGCAGCTGGGGGCTGGGTCGCCGTCTGGGCGAGGGCCGCAACGGTCAGCAGGCTCAAGGCGGCGGCAAGGATCGAACGGCTTATCATGCTTCGGCGTCTCCTGTTGGCGCGTCGGCCACGGTCCATGCCGCGGTCACGCTTCAACCGTTAAACGCCGTGACCACGGAAATCCGTCGGTCGCCTGTGCCGATCATCCGATTCGGCGATGCCGCCTCAGCTCTGGCAGCAAAAGCAGCAGCCATGACACCCCATCCGGCGTCATCCGAATGCACGCCGGTTTAGCCACCGCCCTTGGCGAACGGGCAGGAGCTATGCCGACGGGTCGGCGGCCACCAGCTGGTCCGGTTTGAAACCCGCATGCTGCGGAATCCAGACATCGCCCTCGCGGTTGAACCAGTGGCACAGATACATGCCGGAAGCGGCACCGTCGCTGACCGTCATCTTCGGCCCTCCCGACTTCAGCTTGACGACGTCTCCGGTCTTGAAAGTGTTGGGCATTTTCGACCTCCCATGCTGAGGCCCGCGAGTTTCCCACCAAAGCTGAGTCTCGACAATGGCGGATATGGGAAGCCATTGCGCGATCCACCGCGCCCGCTCGCAGGCCCTTGGACGACATGACACGGAGGTAGCCCGGAGCGTTCACCCGAAGCGGCCTCATTAACGGCAGCACCCCTCTTTCGGAGTTGAAGGAACGGCGGTAGCAGGATCGGGAGTAGCTGGCTCAAGCTCCCCCGGGCCGATGCATCCATTGTAAAAATCAGGCTCTTTGATCGCGGAGCATCGGTCAGAGTTCGCGCGCATCAATTCGAAGAGCTTGTCGGTACCCAATCCCAACCGACTTACACGCAACTCGCCATCGGATTCGCCAAACACGAACACGATGTTCGTTCTAGGCGCCTCCTTGTTCTCCAGGCTGAATTGAATCATCTCTATCGAATTGCGGTATGATTGATCTTGGCTAAGAAGCGGGATCACGTCGAACATCAGGAGATTGCTTCCGGGCGCGATGATGGCCTTCTGATCATCTCGCAATCGGATTTTCGTCGCAGGGGCGAGATACTCGCTTTCTGTCTGCGCGCGAACAAACACTCCCGGCGCATCGCCGTTGTTGACTACCAGCAGGCGGATAGTGGTTCCCTCCAGAGAGATCATGGGGTTAGCCATGACCGAATGAGGTGTATGGAGAAGGTGTATGAAGCTTGGCACGGCGAAGCTGAGAACGGATATCAGTGCCGTAAGCAGTGCTAACACAGTGCTGGAAACAGAAAACCAACGCCGCCAATCCTGATAGAATTGGCAGTGAGTACAAACCTGAGCGCCCTTGGGGATAGATAACCGACACTGGTGGCAGTGGGTCATCTGTTGCTTTTCTTCGTGCATGACTTCGAATCGCCCCCAATTGCCCTGCAATCTATGTCAAAATTCTTCCGTGTAGGAGCGCTTGTCTGGGGCGAAGCCGCCCCGCACACTTGGGGCGACGCGCAAGGCTCTACGGCTGTGGAGCGGCGGCATTGGTGCGAAGGGTCGGCAACTAATCAGGGTAACGATATCAGCTTGCAATCCACAGCGAACACCGCACCGCCGAGCGGCGTATATTCGAAAGACTGAACAGGCCTGTTTTCCTCGCAGCTGGCGCCATCCTTGTCGTTGGTGCCAGATGGTGCCTTGGAAAAATGCCTGAATGAATAGTTCCATTTGGTGTTTGGACCATCTGTACCGGAAGAGTAGATGGTATGGGTTTCGTTGGACTGGCAGGCATCATCATAGTTCCTAATCGATGTCCAAGCCTGCTGCGACTCGTCGTAGGTGAAGTCCGTTTCCATCTGGTAAGAAATTACAGAACACATTTTCCGGTCAGGCCATGTCTTCAATGATGAGTGATTGATGATACAATGATATGTTGAAGCTTTGGCTTTGCAGATGACCGTAACAGCCTCTCTCAAGGCGTCGTTCTTTGCCTGAAACACCATCTGATCTGGCATGAACATGAAGGTAGCCGCCAGTAGATACGCCAGCATGATTCTATACCCTCAAAACGACACAGCTCACTGCCAGAAGGCCGGCCAAAGGCACTTTAATTGATTTGTCGAGGGTCGACTAGAATGCAGCACTTCCGCGCCGCCCGCACACTTGGGGCGACGCGCATGCTTGTCGCGCTGTAGGCGGCGGCTTTGGCCGAGCCTACTCGCTTTCTTCTTTCAACTGCTTTGCAAGCACAAAGCCGATCCGGTTTGGCTCGTCCTTTATCACCTTGATGGCAACCAGTAGAACATTCAGCTGCGAAACATGCTGGATCAGCTCGACAGGATTACCGTCGGCGTTCTTCCCATAAAAGGTTAGGAAATCTTCCTCCCAATAGCCAACGCCTTCAATGTGAACAGTCTCGCCCATTCCGAAATTGACGAGTCGGGCGCCAATTTCCTCATTGGCATCTAGTTTCTTTTCAAAGGCGATGATGGATTTGATGATGTGCTGATAGGCCGACCTAGCTGGATTGCGGAGCTCAACTGTTGGGAGACGGGGCATACGAGGCACCGACAAAATCGGCATTTCAATGAAGTCGCGGGCCATTTGATCCTCATCTAATTGAGTCGCCATCTTAGCGCTTGCTAAACGATTCGGCGACGGGGTCGTTGCCCAGCAGGCACGAACCCGGGGGGGCCTTATTTGGCCTAGCGCCCAAATAACTCCCTGCGGGAAAGTCCGGGCGAAACGATTCTAAACATTGGGAATTTTGGTGCCGCTTAGGTGACTCGAACACCTGACCCCATCATTACGAATGATGTGCTCTACCAACTGAGCTAAAGCGGCCCGGGAGGCCAGGGCCTCCACGATGGGCTGGGTGATAGACTCAACCGGCCGCGAATTCAAGATGCCACTTGGCAAATCATGCAAGAGCGCCTGCCGCCACCGAAACCAGGTTCGCACCTCCCCGCGCGCGAGAATTGCCGGCATGTTCCGATTTTGTTTGCCGGAATATCGCCGAGATGGACTTTGGACGGCCCGTCGAGGCAGAATGCGGCCGCCCGCCCGTTGATTGATTGGTCGCCTACGGCTAACCATCACGGAAGTTTGGGCAATTTGCAGAGGGATCCCGCTTGGACGCGATCGAAAAAGCGATCCGGAACGCCTTGGAGAAGGGCAATGCCGAGGACCGCGCGTTCCGCGAGAAGGTCTATCGGTCGGCCTTTGCCGCGCTTGACCGTGCGCTCCAGGCCAATCCCGGGGTGACCGTGGAAGTCGCCATCAAGCGCCGCAAGGCGATCCAGGCGACGATCACCGAAATCGAATCCGAGTTCCTGCCGGCCGTGCCGGATGTCGGCCTGGAGGTCGACGACCCGGCGGCCGAGCCCGCGGCCGCCGCGGCGCCCGCCATCGAGATCGGCGACAAGGCGCCATTGCCCGCCGTCACCGTCGACGGTCCCGCGCAGCCGGCATCCGATGCGCCGCGATCGCGCGTGCTGCCGGTCGTTCCCGACATCATGCCGGACGCGACGCTTCCTGGCGCGCCGGCCATCGACATGTCCGCTCCCGCCGCTTCGGGTACCGCGACGGAGGTGGCGCCCGATCGCGATGAGCGGCGCATTCGCGGGCGCCGCCTGCCGTTGACCGCCATTTTCTTCACTGTCACCCTGCTTGCGGCGATCGGCATCGGCGTGTTCTTCGCCATGCAGACCGGCGTGTTCAAGACGGCGGCGCAGCTCGACACGGCGCCGCCCGAGGCGCCGCCAACCGTCGAGGGTGACGATTTCACCCCGGCCGACGGCGCCAACGCGCCGGCCAAGCCCGGCGCCGCGGACCAGTCGCGCACCTGGATCAATGTGTTCTCGCCGGCCGACCCGACGCATGTCGCAGCCCCTTCGGACGCCAAGGCCTCGGTGATGAAGGACGATACCGGTCCGTTCCTGCGCATCCAGTCCGGCCCCTCCGGTTCGGCGATCGCTTTCGATGTCGGGCAGGGCGTGCTGGAGAAGCTCGCCGGCAAGCACGCCGTATTCGACATCATCGCGCGTGCCGAGGACGGCAAGGACACGCAGATTTCCGTCGACTGCAATTTCGGCGAGCTCGGCGATTGCGGCCGCAAGCGCTACGCGGTCGGCCAGCAGCGCAACGAATATCTGTTCGACGTGCAGTTCCCCAACAAGCATCCGGGCTCGGCCGGAACCATCGCCGTCAATTCCGATTTCGACAAGCAGGGCAAGGCGGTCGACATCTACGAGATCCGCGTCTCGATCGAGCCGTAAGGCTTAGCGGTCGAGCAGCGCCTGCAGCGTCTCGATGCGGTCGGCCTCGTTGGCCGGCTTGTCCCAGCGCAGCCGTGAAATGCGGGGAAAGCGCATGGCGACGCCGGATTTGTGCCGGGTCGAACGGTTGAGCCCCTCGAAGGCGACTTCCAGCACCAGGCCGTTGTCACGATCCGCCCGCACCGAACGCACCGGGCCGAAACGCTCGACCGTGTTGTCCCGGACATATTTGTCGATCTGCTTCAGCTCCTCGTCGGTGAAGCCGAAATAAGCCTTGCCGACCGGCACCAGTTCCTCCTCGCCCGCGGCTCCGGACCAGACGCCGAACGTGTAGTCGGAGTAGAAACTCGAGCGCTTGCCGTGGCCGCGCTGGGCATACATCAGCACCGCGTCCACCGTGTGCGGATCGCGCTTCCACTTGAACCACGGGCCTTTCGGCCGGCCGGCGATATAGGGCGAATCCCAGCGTTTCAGCATCACGCCCTCGATGATCGGGTGCGGCGGCGCGCGGCGCAGGTTCTCCAGCGCCTGCCAATCCGCGAAGTCGACGAAGGGCGACAGATCGAAACGGCTGGGGTCAAGCGCTTTCATGAGGGCTTCGAGGCGGCCACGCCGTTCGCGGAACGGCAATGCGCGAAGGTCTTCGTCGCCGAGCTGAAGCAGGTCGTAACAGCGCATGAAAGCCGGATATTGCTGCTGCATCTTCGGCGTCACCGTCTTGCGGTTCAGCCGCTGCTGCAAATCCGAGAAGGTTCCCGTCGCCTCTCGCGGGTCGCCGACCAGCAATTCGCCATCGAGCGTCGCGGAAAAATGCATCGCGTCGGCGAGGTCGGGAAAGGCGCCGGAGACATCGTCGCCGGTGCGCGAATAGAGCCGGTGGATGCCGCCTTCCGCCACCGCCTGGACGCGGATGCCGTCCCATTTCCATTCGGCCGCGTAGTCCGCCGGATCGAGTTTTTCGAGATCGCCGTCGCCGACCGGATTGGACAGCATCACCGGACGGAACAAAGCCATCGCCGTGTTGCGGGGTTTTTCGGCCTTGCCTTCCAGCCAGGCGAACAGCGCCATATAGGGCGGTGACAGCCCGTGCCATAGCTCCTCGATCTCGGCGACGTCGACCTTGCCGAAATCCGCCAGCGCCTGTTTGGCGAGACGCGCCGAGACGCCGATGCGCAGGCCGCCGGTGACCAGCTTGATGATGGCAAAGCGCGCCGAGATGCCGGCGCTGTCGAGCAAGCCGGCCAGCACTTTCGGCCCGTCCGAGCGGCTTGCCGCCTGTAGTTTGGCCACGACCTCGCCAAGCGTCGGCTCGCGGTTGGGGATCTTGCCCGGCGTCTGTGGCCAGACCAGCGACACCGTTTCGGCGAGATCGCCGACATAGTCGTAAGAGTAGCCGAACAGCACAGGGTCCATGCGTTCGGTGACCAGCATGCGCAGCATCGCCGGCTTGACCGCGGCTATAGTAAGGTCCCCGGTGATGGCCGCCAGCGCCAGCCCGCGATCCGGGTCCTCGACAGTTCGGAAATAGTCGACCAGCAGCGTCAGCTTGCCGTTGCGCGACGGCGTCAGCACCAGGCGGTCGAGGAGTTCGGCGAAGCGGTTCATGATGGTATGAACCACGCCATTGATGGAGGTTTGCGCTCTACGTCGCCCCCCTCTGTCCTGCCGGACATCTCCCCCACAAGGGGGGAGATTGGCAGCTTCGGCGCCGGCTCATCTTCGGCAACGATGGAGATTGGCGAACGCCGACGCGACGTCCGATCTCCCCCCTCGTGGGGGAGATGGCCGGCAGGCCAGAGGGGGGCGCCACAGTGCTCGGAGGTGGTGATTGACGAGCAATACTGCATCAATCGCCCTCGTCCTCATAGCCCACCAGATGCAGCGGCCGGGCGGCGATGCCTTCGAGCTCGCACCAGCGAACCAGCGCTTCCTCGCGGCCATGCGTCACCCAGATCTCCTCGGCGCCAGTCTCCTTGATGGTGGCCGTGAGCTCGTCCCAATCGGCATGGTCCGAGATGATCAGCGGCAGTTCGACGCCACCTTGCTTGGCGCGCTGGCGGATCCGCATCCAGCCCGACGCGAAGCACGAGATCGGATCGGGAAAGCGCCGCGCCCAGCGATCGGCGAAGGCCGATGGCGGGCCGACGACGATGGCGCCAGTGAAGTCGTCCTTGCCGTCTTCGACCGTTGCCGGCTCGAGGATACCCAGGTCGATGCCCTGGCTCTGATAGTATTCGCTGAGCCTGGCCAGCGCGCCATGGATGTAGAGCGGCTTGTCATAGCCGGCATCGCGCAACAGCCGCATCACCCGCTGCGCCTTGCCCAGCGCATAGGCGCCGACCAGATGCGAGCGTTCGGGAAACTGCGCTGCCGATTTCAACAGGCGGGCGATCTCCCCCGTGTCCGGCGGATGGCGAAACACCGGCAGGCCGAAGGTCGCTTCGGTGATGAACACGTCGCAACGGATCGGCTCGAACGGCACGCAGGTCGCATCCCTTTGTCGTTTGTAATCGCCGGAGGCGACGATGCGCGTGCCCTGATGCTCGACCGATATCTGCGCCGAACCCAGCACATGGCCGGCCGGATGGAAGCTGACGCTGACGCCGTTCAGCGCGATCGTCTCGCCGACCCGCGCGGCTTGCGTCGTTCCGGCAAAGTCCTCGCCGTAGCGCAGACCCATAATGTCGAGCGTCTGCTGCGTCGCCAGCACCGAGCGGTGGCCGGAGCGTGCATGGTCGGAATGGCCGTGCGTGATCAGCGCCCGGCCCACCGGCCGCACTGGGTCGATGAAGAAATCGCCCGGTGGACAGTAAAGACCCTCGGGCCGGGGATGAAGCAGGTCGGCAGCGCGCATGGTCCCCAAGATAGGATATAATTCCGCTGCGGGAAGCCGTTTGTCGGAGACTGCTGACTCTCAGGCCAGCTTTGCTCTACAGAGATGGCGGCCCGGCTGCCATCCGCCGGCGGAAACATCATCATGAAACCGCTTCAGACATCGTCCGGCGATTTGAACGCCGATCGCCGTGCCGACTATGCCGAGATGCTCTTTGCCTCCGGCGATCCCACGGCGGCGGCCGAGCTGCTGCTCGGCGCATTGGAGCTGGCGCCGCAATGGGCAATGGGCTGGTTCCGCCTCGGCGAGATGCACGAGGCATCGGGCAGGCTCGACCTGGCGGCGCAGGCCTGGGCGATGTCGCTGAAACTGGATGCGGCTGATCGCCAGGGCGCCGCCCTCAAACTGCAGCTGATCGGCAAGGCTCCGGTTGCCGCCGCGCCGCCCAGCGCCTTTGTCGAAGCGCTGTTCGATCATTATGCCGAGACATTCGAGGAGATGCTGGTCGGCAAGCTCGACTACCGGCTCCCCGAATTCCTCGAGCAGATGATTCGCAAGGCAAGGCCGGGCCGCTTCCGCCTGGCGCTCGACCTGGGCTGCGGAACCGGGCTGATGGGCGAGAGGCTGAGGCCGATCGTCGACCGGCTGGAAGGGGTCGATATCTCGGCCAGGATGCTGAAGAAGGCGCAGGCGAAAGGCATCTACGACACGCTGACGAAAGCCGATCTGCAGGGATTCTCTCATTCAGGCGAAAAGCCCGATCTGGTGACATCGGCCGATGTCTTGATCTACATCGGCGCGCTCGACGGTCCGATGGGCACCGTTGCCGGCCTGCTCGCCGAAGGCGGCCTGTTTGCCTTTTCCGTCGAGACCCTTGCAGACGACGGCGACTTCGCGCTGCAGCCCTCGCGGCGCTACGCTCATTCGCAACCCTATGTCAGGCGGACACTCGAAGCCAACGGGCTTGCGATCCTGGCGCTGGAGCCAACCACCATCCGGCAGGATCGCCGCGAGCCCGTCAAAGGGCTGGGCGTTGTGGCGTGGAAGCCTCACGCCGTTTGAAGCGTGCATGAACACCATCCCGCTGCTGCGAAAAAGTCCGATTTGCGTGCGCGACTGATATTTGCGATCTGGTCGCATCAGTGCGGGATATCAGGAGGAGCATATCGGATGCGCTGGAACATGATGGTCTTGGCATCCTGCCTGGCAACGGCCGGCTGCGTCGGCAACTCGATGTCCGAGCGGCAGGACGCCAACGTGGAATCCTCCCTGCAATACGACACAGTGCCGTGCGACCAGTTGCTGGCGCAGCGCAATGGCCTGGCGCAGCAATACAACCTTCCGGTGACCGCGAAGCCGACCTTCTCCAATCCCGCGATGGGTTTCGGTCCGTTCACGCCCGACATGCGCTCCAAGGCCAAGCGCGACAGTGACAGGGCGTCAGGCGAGATCGATGCCATGAACCGGTCGATCGAGCGCCGCGACTGCGGCAAGCCGGACAATCAGAAGAAGAAGTTCGCCCTGCCTGCCTGAAGATAGAAGCAGCAGCCGACGAGAGCGATCGCCGGCAGCATGCTCGCGTCCGCATGGGGGCGATCAATGAAACTCTCGGACCTAGGCGACCGCATCTGCATTCTGGGGCCGTCCAACAGCGGCAAGTCGACCCTGGCCGTCGCGATTGCCCGCAAGCGTGGCCTTGAGCCCGTTCACCTCGATCTGCTTCATCATCTGCCCAACACAGACTGGGAGGCGCGTCCAAAGAGCGAATTCATCGCCATGCATGACGCCGCGATCGCCGGCGAGCGCTGGGTGATGGACGGAAATTACTCGATCTGCATGCCGCAACGTTTTCGGCGGGCGACGGGAGTGATCCTGCTGGATATCTCCACGCCGGCAAGCCTGCTGCGTTACTTCAGGCGAAGCTGGTTTGAGAAGAACAGACGCGGAGCCCTGGAGGGCGGACGCGACAGCGTCAAATGGGACATGATCCACCATATTGCCGTGACCACGCCGAAAAACCGCAGAAGATACCAGGCGATGTTCGAGGAACTCGACCTGCCGAAGCTCCAGCTGTCCTCGATGGGAGCAATCAAGCAGTGCTTCAGGCAATGGGACCTGGCTATATAGGACGCCTGGCTAATATCCCGCCTTGCGATCCACCAGATTCTCGAGCTTCTCGCCGCGCTCGAAGGCGTCCATCTGGCGCAGCATGGTCGGCACCAGATGCATGGGATCGGAGGTCGCCGCGGCGTGCGGAGTCACGAACACCTTCGGATGGTTCCACAGCGGGCTGGTCTTCGGCAGCGGTTCGACCTCGAACACATCGAGGCTCGCCTCCTTCAGCGTGCCGTCGTCCAGCGCCCGCACGATGTCGGCATCCTTCTGCAGGCGGCCGCGTCCGGCGTTGATCAGCACCGAGCCGCCGAGGCCGTTGCGCTTGCGCAATTCCTTCAGCACGCCGTAATTGATGATGCCTTGCGTGTCCGGCGTCAGCGGCAAAAGCACGACAAGGATATCTGTTGCCTTGAGGAAGGGGATCAACCCGGCCTCGCCGGAATAGGTCGCCACCCCTTGCATCGGCCGCTCGGTGCGCGACCAGCCATTGACCGCGAAGCCGAGCGACAGCAGCACCGAGGCCGCAGCACGGCCGAGATTGCCGAGCCCCATAATGCCGACGGAGATGTCGCCGGCTGGCCGCTGCGGCGGCTCGTGCCAGATCTTCTTTTGCTGCTGCTGCCGGTAGAGCAGGCCCTGGCGATGATGATCGAGCACCCGCCAGACGACATATTCGGTCATGTATTGCGTAAGATTGTCGGCGACGACCTTGACGATCGGCACGTCGGGCAGGCCTGGATCGGCGAAAATATGGTCGACGCCGGCGCCGATGGAGAAGATGGCGCGCAGATTGGGCAGCGAAGACAACAAATTGGGCTTCTGCTTCCACACCACCGCATAGGTGATCGACGGATCCTTGGCGCCATCCGGCTCCAGCACTACCTCGCGCTCGGCCGACAGCAACTCGCGCCAGCGCTGCGGATGAAAGCCGGTGACGGCAAGTAGGATGCGGCCTTTTTCCATCGCGATTCGTCTAGTCCCTCTTTACGCAAATTACTGGCTGACGATGCCGACCGGCGCCGTCTCTATCTTGAAGGCGGCCGAGATCAGCGCCCGAGTATAGTCGGTTTGCGGATTTTCAAAAATCTGCTGGGAGGGGCCGGCTTCGACGATCTGGCCGTTGCGCATGACGATGACATCGTTGGCAAGCGCCCGGATGACCTTGAGGTCATGGCTGATGAAGAGATAGGCGAGGTCATGCTTGGCCTGCAGATTGCGCAGGAGGTCGACGACCTGCGCCTGCACGCTCATGTCGAGCGCCGATGTCGGCTCGTCCAGCATGACGAAGCGCGGGTTGAGCACCATGGCGCGCGCGATCGCGACACGCTGGCGCTGGCCGCCGGAAAACTCGTGCGGATAGCGGTTGCGGGTCGCCGGATCGAGGCCGACCTCCTTCAGCACGTCCGCAACCTTGTCGTCGCGTTCATCGGGCGACAGTTTCGGCTCGTGGATCTTCAGCCCTTCCTCGATGATCTCGGCGATCGACATGCGCGGGCTGAGCGAACCGAACGGGTCCTGGAACACGATCTGCAATTCGCGCCTGAGCGGCCGCATGGCATTGAAGGTGAGCTGGTTGATGTCGCGGCCGTTGAACCGGATGGTTCCCGTCGACGAGATCATGCGCGCAAGCGCCAGGCCGAGCGTCGTCTTGCCGGAACCGGATTCGCCGACCACGCCCAGCGTCTGACCGGCGCGCACGGTGACATCGATGCCGTCGACCGCCTTCACATGGTCGACCGTGCGGCGGAAGAAGCCCTGCTTGATCGGGAACCAGACCTTGATGTCTTTACCGGTCATGACAGGCTTGGCGTCGGCGTTGGCGGCCGGCGGCTTGCCCTTCGGCTCGGCTGCCAGCAGGTGGCGCGTATAGGGGTGCTGCGGATTGGCGAAGATGTCCTTGGTCGGTCCGGTCTCGACGATCTTGCCCTTGGTCATGACGCAAACCCGGTCGGCGATCTTGCGCACGATGCCGAGATCGTGGGTGATGAACAGCATCGACATGCCTTTGCGGCTTTTGAGGCCCGCCAGCAGTTCGAGGATCTGCGCCTGCACGGTGACGTCGAGCGCCGTCGTCGGCTCGTCGGCGATCAGCAGTTCCGGTTCGTTGGCCAGAGCCATGGCGATCATGACGCGCTGGCGCTGGCCGCCGGACAGCTGGTGCGGATAGGCGTCGAGCCGCTTCTGCGGATCGCGGATGCCGACCTCGTTGAGCAGCGCCAGCGTGCGCGCCTTGGCCGCGCGGTCGGCCATGCCCTGATGCAGCTTCAGGATCTCGACGATCTGCTGCTCGATCGTGTGCAGCGGATTGAGCGAGGTCATCGGCTCCTGGAAGATCATGGTGATCTTGTTGCCGCGCACCTGTCGCAGCTGCTTCTCGCTCATCGCCAGCAGGTCGGCGCCCTCGAACAAGACCTTTCCCGAGGGGTGGCTCGCCGTCGGATAGGGCAGGAGCTTCAGCACTGACAAGGCCGACACCGATTTACCGGAGCCGGACTCTCCGACCAGTGCCACGGTCTCGCCCTTGGCGAGGTCGAAGGAAATGTGGTCGACCGCCGTCGACTGGTTGCCACCTTGCGCAAAGGCGACGCTGAGATCGCGGACAGAGAGCAGAATTTCGCTCATCTGAATGCCTTGCGCGGGTCGAAGGCATCGCGCGCGGCCTCACCGATGAACACCAGCAACGACAGCATCAGCGAGACGACGATGAAGCCGGAAATACCGAGCCAAGGCGCGTTCAGGTTGCTCTGCGCCTGCTTCATGAGTTCGCCTAGCGACGGGGAGCCCGGAGGCAGGCCGAAGCCGAGATAGTCGAGCGAGGTCAGGGTCGAGATCGAACCACTGGTCAGGAACGGCAGGAAGGTCAGCGTCGCCACCATGGCGTTGGGCAACAGATGCCGGAACATGATCGTGCGATTGGGCACGCCGAGCGCGCGGGCGGCGTTGACATATTCGAAGTTGCGGGCACGCAGGAACTCGGCACGTACCACCCCGACCAGCGCCACCCAGGAGAAGATCATCATCAGACCAAGCAGGATGAAGAAACCGGGCGGCAGGATGGCGGAGACGATGAGCAGCAGATAGAGCACCGGGATCGCTGACCAGATCTCGATGACGCGCTGGAACAGAAGATCGGTCCAGCCGCCGAAATAGCCCTGCATGGCGCCTGCGGCAACGCCGATCAGCGACGAGCCCGCGGTCAGGATCAGACCGAACAGCACCGAGATCCTGAAACCGTAGATAAGCCGCGCCAGCACGTCGCGCGCTTGGTCGTCTGTGCCCAGCCAGTTCCAGTTGCCGACAATGCAATCGGGATCGGCCGCCCCTTGCGGATACTGGCTGCAGCGCTTGTCCGCATCATATTGCCAGGATGGCTTTGCAGGCGCGGCATCGGGAATTGCGTTGTTGACCGTGCGATAGGAGTAGCGGATCGGCGGCCAGATCATCCAGCCATTGGCGTTGATCTCGTCCCGGATGACCGGATCGCGATAATCGGTCATGGCATAGAAGCCGCCGAACTTCTCCTCGGGGTAGGCAACCAGCACTGGAAACAGGATCTCGCCCTTGTAGGAGACGAGGATCGGCTTGTCGTTGGCGATCCATTCGGAAAACAGCGACAGACCGAACAGCAAAAGGAAGATCCACAGCGACCAGTAGCCGCGTCGGTTGGCCTTGAAATTCTGCCAGCGCCGGCGGTTCAGCGGCGATAGCCAAGGCCGTTTGGCGCGTCTCGGCGTGGTCTCGACAACGGTGTTCTCGACAACGGCTTGGGACATCAGACGTCTCTCCGCTCGAAATCGATGCGCGGGTCGACCCAGGTGTACATCAGGTCGGACAGCAGGCCGACGAACAGCCCAAGCAGCGAGAAGATATAGAGATTGGCGAACACCACCGGATAGTCGCGCTGCAGGACCGACTTGAAGCCGAGCAGGCCAAGACCGTCGAGTGAGAAGATGTTCTCGATCAGCAGCGAGCCGGTGAAGAAGGCCGAGATGAAGGCGCCGGGAAAGCCGGCGATGACGATCAGCATGGCGTTGCGGAAGACATGGCCGTAGAGCACCTTGCGCTCCGACAGGCCCTTGGCGCGCGCCGTCACCACATACTGCTTGCGGATTTCCTCGAGAAAGGAATTCTTGGTGAGCAGCGTTGTCGTTGCGAAAGCCGACAGCACGAGCGCGGTCAGCGGCAACGTCATGTGCCAGATATAGTCGACGACCCTGTCCGGCCAGGACAACTGATCCCAATTATCCGAAACGATGCCGCGCAACGGGAACCAGTCCCAGAACGAGCCGCCGGCAAACAGCACCATCAGCAGGATGCCGAACAGGAAGCCCGGAATGGCATAGCCGATGATGACGACGCCGCTGGTCCACATGTCGAACGCCGAGCCATCCTTGACCGCCTTGCGGATGCCGAGCGGGATCGAGATCAGGTAGGACAGGATGGTGATCCAGATGCCGAGCGAGATCGACACAGGCATCTTTTCGAGGATCAGGTCGAGCACCGATATGTCGCGGAAATAGCTATCGCCGAAATCGAACCGGATATAGTTCCACAGCATCATGCCGAAGCGTTCGAGCGGCGGCTTGTCGAAGCCGAACTGCTTTTCCAGCTTCTTGATGAACTCGGGGTCAAGACCTTGCGCACCGCGGTATTTCGAGCCGATATCGCCGGCGGCATCGATATTGCCACCGGCGCCCGCGTCGCCACCACCGCTGCCGAGGCGATCGCTGCCGCCCTGGTTGGTCAGACTGGCAATCACCTGCTCGACCGGACCGCCGGGCGCGAACTGGATCACGGCAAAGGAAATCGCCATGATGCCGAACAGCGTCGGGATCATCAGAAGGATGCGTCGCAGTATATAGGCGCCCATCAGCCCGCCAATCCTGCGCGAACGGTCATGTCAGGCTTTGCCAATTCTTGCCGCCTTGCCCTTGTCGACCCACCACAGCGCTTCGACCGGAAAGTCGAAATCGGGTTTCCGCTCGGGAAAGCCGAACATGTCCCAATAGGCGCTTCGATGATTCGCCAGGAACCAACTTGGAATCCAATCGCGCCGTGCACGCAAGACCCGGTCGAGCGCACGCACGGCGATTGTCAGGCGTTCGCGGTCCTTGGCGGCGCCGGCGGCGTCGACCAGGGCGTCGATGGCCGGGCTCGATGTTCCCGGCAGATTGCGTGTGCCCGACAAGGTTGCGGTTCGCGAGTGGAAAAAGGTTTCGAGGTCTTCACGAGTTGGCGTCGCCGGAAACCGCGCCGCAACCGAGATAAGATCGTAGTCGAACGAATTCTGCCGCAGCTGATACTGCGCGGCGTCGACCAGCCGGATAGAGGCATCGATGCCGACCGCCTTCATGTTTTCCACCCAGGGTGAGTAAACCTGCTCCAAGACCTCGTCATCGACAAGAAACTCTGCCGACAGTCGACCGCCCTTGTCGTTGACGACGAAATTGCCGGAGCGTTTCCAGCCGGCGTCAGTCAGGAGCTTGGCCGCCTTGCCAAGCAACTGGCGGTCGCGACCGGAACCGTTCGACACGTCTTGTGTGACGGCTTCGCCAAAAGCCCCGGCCGGAATCTGTCCGCGTAGTGGCTCGAGCAAGGCTAGTTCCTGTGGCGACGGGACGCCCTCGGCGCGAAAATCGGATTGCTCGAAGCAGGATTGCGAGCGCTCATACGAGCCGTAAAAGAAATTGCGCCGCGTCCATTCGAAGTCGAAGCAGAGCCCGATCGCTTGCCGCACGCGCGGGTCGCGGAATTGCTCCCGCCGCTGATTGACGGCGGTGGCCTGCATCGAAGGCATCATTTCGGCCGGGAATTCGCGCTTCACCACCTTGCCGGCAATGAAGGCGGGGAAGTCATAGCCCGTGGCCCAGACTCGCGACACGAATTCCTCCTTGTAGAGGATCTCTCCCTTCTTGAACGCTTCGAAGGCAACGTTGCGATCCTGGTAGAACTCGACACGAATGCGCTGAAAATTGTTCTGGCCGCGATTGACCGGCAGGTCGTTGCCCCAATAGTCGGCCACTCGCTCATATTCGATCCAGGCCCCTGCCGACCAGCGACCGACCTTGTAGGTGCTTGACCCGAGCGGCGGATTCATCTGCGAGGAATCGAACGGGTTGGCCGTATAGAAAGCCTTCGACAGGATCGGGAACGCAACGACGTTGAGGATGGTGCGGGTTGTCTGCTTGCCGGAGAAGGCAAGCTTCAACGTGTGAGCATCGATGGCGATCGCGTCGTTCAGATGTGTCAGCGGCAGCGAATAGTCCGGATGCCCCTTGTCCTTCAACAGCTTGAAGGTGAAGGCGGCGTCCTCGGCCGTCAGCGGCGTGCCGTCATGGAAATGAGCCTGCGGACGCAGCGAGAAGGTGAACCCGTTGCGGTCGTCTGAAATCGTCACGCCGTCAGCGATCAGCCCGTAGACGGCGTCAGGTTCGTCGAACGCTCTCACCATCAGCGAATCGAAGCACATCTCCATACGCTGCGGCGAATCGCCTTTGGGAACGAACGAATTCAGCGTGTTGAAGGTCAGCGGCGTCTGGTTGGAGCCCCAGTTGCGCGGCAGGAAGTTGAACGTACCGCCTTGCGGCGCATCGACATTGACATAGTCGAAATGCGTGAAATCCGGCTTGTATTTGAGGTCGCCGAAAGCCGACAGCCCATGCAGTTTCACATCGGTCGGGCTGGCGGCGAAGGCACGGCCCGGCAGTAGGGCGGCGGTGGTTGCCGCGGCGCCAAGCGTCAGGAAGCCACGACGAGATAGCATCGACTGCTGCCCCATCAATCGCTACCCTTGTATTTGGCCGCGAGCGCCTTTTCCTTCTCCGGGTCGATCCACCAGGAATCGATATCGGCGCCGCGGTAGCTTGGCTGCTTGCCCGGAATCCCGAACTTGTTCCAGTAGGCGAGCCACACCACCGCACGGTAGTATTGCGGCACGACATAGTAGTTCCACAGCAGCACCCGGTCGAGCGCATGGGTGACGGCCACGAGATCGTCGCGGTCGGTGGCAAAGATGATGCGGTCGACGAGGGCGTCGACGACCGGATTCTTGATGCCGGAAAAGTTGCGTGATCCCGGTGTGTCTGCGGCCTTCGAACTCCAGAAATCGCGTTGCTCGTTGCCGGGCGATTCCGATTGCTGCAGCAGGTTGGTGATGACGTCGTAATCGAAATTGTTGACGCGGTTGATGTATTGGCTCTGGTCGATGATGCGCAGCGTCGCATCGACGCCGATTTTGCGCAGATTGGCGATATAGGTGCCGGAAAGGACCTGGTCCGTTTCACTTGAGCCGATGATCTCGAACTTGAACGGCTCGCCGGTCTTGGCGTTGACCATCTTGCCACCCTTGATCACCCAGCCGGCCTTGGCGAACAGATCGACCGCCTGCTTCAGGTATTTGCGCTCGGCTTGCGGCGTGTCATAGACCGGCAGCTTGAACGCCTGCGTGAAAAGCTCGGGCGGCAGTTTGTCGCGGTATTTTTCCAGGATTTCCAGCTCCTTGCCTTGCGGCAGGCCACTCGATGCCAGCTCCGTGCCTTGGAAGTAGCTGCTGGTACGGGTGTTGAAGCCGAAGAACAGCGTACGGTTCATTGTCTCGAAATCGTACGCATAGGTCAGTGCCTCGCGTACAAGGCGATCCTGGAACAGCGGCCGCCTCTGGTTGAGCATGAAGGCCTGCATCGGCTCCGGCGAGGTGGTCTTGAATTCCTGCTTGATCACGTCGCCGGCCTTGATCGCCGGGAAATCATAAAACGTCGCCCACTTCTTCGAGCTGTTTTCCGGCTTGATATCGTCGAGCCCGCCCTTCTTGAAGGCTTGCCAGGCGGCATTGTCGTCAAGAATATAGGTGAAGCGCTGGGTGTCGAAATTCTCGCGCCCGATCTTCACCGGCAGCTTGGCGCCCCAGTAATCCGGCACGCGCTGCCAGACGATCTCCGAGCCCGGCTTGAAGCTGGCAATCTTGTAGGCTGCTGAGCCAAGCGGCGGCTCCAGCGTCCCCTTGGTGATGTCCCGCTTCTTGCCGTTGGGGTCGGTGCCTTCCCACCAATGCTTGGGCAGAACGACGAGATCGCCAAGGATCTTCGGCAGTTCGCGGTTGCCCTTTTGGCTGAAATGGAATTCGACCTCGCGGTCCGAGATCGCGACGGCCTCGGTGACGTTCTCGAAATAGCGGCTGTACATCGGGCTGTTCGCCTTCAGCACCTGGAACGACCAGATCACATCGTCGACGGTGATCGGCTGCCCGTCATGCCACTTCGCGCGCGGGTCCAGCCGGTAGGTCGCCGAGGAATAATCGGCCGGATATTTGTAGGCGTCGGCGATCAGCGGGTGGCTGACGCTGCCTTCATCGGTCGCCTGGTCCATCAGCGTATCGTAGAGCAGGCCGCCGCCGAACGGCTGGAAGCCGGCGGCCGGCGCTCCTTGCACGATGTAGGGATTGAAGCTGTCGAATGTCCCTTGGACGACGGAGTTGTAGACCCCGCCCTTGGGCGCGTTCGGGTTGACGTAGTCGTAGTGCTGAAAATTGTCGCCGTATTTCGAGTCGCCGATCAGCGATGAGGTGGTTCGCCACTCGTCGGCCAGGGTCGTCTGCAGTCCGGCCACCAAAAGGGCTGCCGCCAGCAACGACCTGAGAAGCGTTCGGCCAACCGTCATGCACTGTCCTCTTCGCGATGCGTTTCTCCGGACCATCCAGAAAAGGCAATCTAGATGATTTGGCGCTCCTGAAAACCGCCATGCGCGGCTTTGTCGCCGCATATGCGTTTTTCCTAACAAAAAAGCCGGGCAGAACCCGGCTTTTCTATGAACGCTTTGATGACAATTCGGTTATTTGGCCGGCGCGGCTGGTGCCGGAGCCGCGGGCGCGGCAGGCTTGGCCGGCGCCGCGCCGTCAGCCGGCTTGGCCGGAGCGGCGCCATCGGCCGGCTTGGCGGGCGCGCTGGCGTCGGCGGCGGCGCCTGGTGCCGGCAGCGGCTTCGGATTGTCCGACAGCGTGCGCAGATAGGCGATGACGTTGGCGCGGTCCTCGTCCTTTGGCAGGCCGGCGAAGCCCATGGCCGTGCCCTTCACGAATTTCTTCGGCGAGGTGATGAAGTGGTTGATGTTGTCGTAGGTCCACTTCTCGGTGCCGCCCTTGGAAAATTCCTTCATGCCGGCCGAGTAGGCGAAGCCTTCATGTTCGGCGACAGGACGATCGACGAGATCCCACAGATCGGGGCCGACCTTGTTGGGGCCACCCTTTTCACCGGAATGGCAGGCCTGGCATTTCTTGAAGACCGCAGCACCCGCCTCGACATTGGCGGTCGCCAGCAGGTCGGCGATCGGCTTGGCTTCGGCGGCCGGGGCGGCCGGGCCACCTTCGGCCGGCTCGGCTGCCTCGATGGCAAAACCGGGCTTTTCAGGAGCCGGCGAGGCAAACAGCGCGTCAGATACCAGGCCGACCGAGAAAACGACGAAAACGGTTCCGAGCAATCCGGCAAGCAGCTTGTTGACTTCGTTGGAATCCATACGCCCCTTGCTCCCTTTTCCGGCGGACCGAACCGTCCACTCCGTCCGTCGGTATCGAGACCCGCCCTCCAGAGCCGGTCAAATCGGGCGGAAACTAGGTCTTTTGCTCCGGCGTTGCAACACCTATAAGGGCGCTGCCAGTGAGACCTTTTGCCACTTTTCCCCTCCTCTTTTCGAACGCCTTGCCACCGCGATGTCCACCCTGATCCTGATACCGGCCCGCATGGCCTCCACCCGCCTGCCGGGCAAGCCGCTGGCCGACATATCCGGCGCGCCGATGATCGTCCATGTCGCCCGTCGCGCGGCCGAAGCCGGCCTCGGCCGCGTGGTGGTGGCGACTGACACGCAAAGCGTCGCCGAAGCGGTGCGCGCGCATGGTTTCGAGGCGGTGATGACGCGCATCGACCACGAATCCGGCTCCGACCGCATCCACGAGGCGGTGGCCGCGCTTGATCCCGGACGCAAGGTCGAAACGATCGTCAATGTGCAGGGCGACCTGCCGACCATCGATCCCGGCATCATCGCCGCCTCGCTCAAGCCGTTCGAGGACGCGGCGGTGGATATCGCCACGCTTGGTGTCGAGATCGTCCGCGAAGAGGAAAAGACCAATCCGAACGTCGTCAAGATCGTCGGTTCGCCGCTGTCAGCCACGCGGCTGAGGGCGCTCTATTTCACCCGCGCCACAGCGCCTTGGGGCGAGGGGCCGGTCTATCACCATGTCGGCCTCTACGCCTATCGCCGCTCGGCACTCGAACGCTTCGTTGCACTGAAACCGTCGCCGCTGGAGCGCCGCGAGCGGCTTGAGCAGTTGCGGGCGCTGGAAGCCGGCATGCGCATCGATGCCGAGATCGTCCGGTCGCTGCCGCTCGGCGTCGATACGCCACAAGACCTCGAGCGCGCCCGAACCATCCTTTCAAACTGAGAAATCCCTTCGACACCGTGAATCGAGACCCGGCCCATGCCTGAAAAGACCAACAGAATATCCTTCCAGGGCGAGCCGGGCGCCAATTCCGACACCGCCTGCCGCAACGTCTATCCCTCGATGGAGCCGTTGCCGTGCCCGACCTTCGAGGATGCCTTCAACGCGGTCGAGACCGGCAAGGCCGACCTCGCCATGATCCCGATCGAGAACACCATCGCCGGCCGCGTCGCCGACATCCATCATCTGCTGCCGGAATCGCGGATGCACATCGTCGGCGAGTATTTCCTGCCGATCCATTTCCAGCTGATGGTGCTGCCCGGCGTCAAGCGCGACGAGATCAAGACGGTTCACAGCCACATCCACGCACTTGGCCAGTGCCGCAAATACATCCGCAAGAACGGCTGGAAGGCGGTCGTCGCCGGCGATACGGCCGGTGCCGCCAAGATGATCTCCGAGGTCAAGGACCGCACCATGGCCGCGCTGTCGCCGGCGCTGGCCGCGACGCTCTACGGGCTCGATATCATCGAGGAAAATGTCGAGGACACGGATTCGAACGTCACCCGTTTTGTCGTCCTGACCAAGAGCAAACAATGGGCCGAGCGGCCTTCAGCCGACACCAAGATGATGACGACCTTCATCTTTCGCGTCCGCAACGTGCCGGCCGCGCTCTACAAGGCCATGGGCGGCTTTGCCACCAACGGCATCAACATGACCAAGTTGGAGAGCTACCAGCTCGGCGCCTTCACCGCGACGCTGTTCTACGCCGACATCGAGGGACATCCCGACGATCCGCTGGTCAAGCTGGCACTGGACGAGTTGCGCTTCTTCTCCCGCGAGGTGCGGATCCTGGGCGTCTACCCGGCCAGCGAGTCGCGTGAGCAGTGGAAAGTGGCGGATTAGAGCAATCCCAGGAAGCCATGACTTAAAAGCCTACGCCTGGATGGCCCACGGATTTACCAATGTTACTCCCGTTCCCTCGAAATCGCCAATGTTGCGCGTCACCAGCGTCATCCGCCGAGTGAAGGCCGTGGCCGCGATATAGGCATCATTGATCGGTTTGGGATTGGGCACGTGCCATTGTGCCGCCTGAACGGCCGCTGCGTCGTCCAGCGGCAAGATACGACCGGAAAATGTTGTGAGAACCGCATTTTCCAACCAATTGCGCAGCACTTTGCCAGCAACGGCGTCGTTGTGTTCTACTAATCTTACGGCAATCTCCAGTTCGTGCAGGACTACGGACGAAATGAAGGTTTCGGCGGGATCGACGGTTTCGTTCCAGAGCACGACATTGGGATGCGCCCTACCGCTCGATACCTTGCGCAATTCGGACACGACATTGGTATCGAGCAACAGCATCAGGACAGGTCTACTGGTTGGGCATGTTCCGTGCGGGCCGGGAGCGGCAAGTCAACGTCACCCGCCTCCGGTGTGGCAAGCATGTCACCGAGCGACCGCGTTTTACCGGTGAGCCGCCTATATTCATCGAAAGATAAGAGGACATGCACTGGCCGCCCTCTGTCGGTGATGATCACGGGGCCGTCCTTGGCAGCGCGTTTTGCGCGGCCTAGATCCTGATTGAGTTCGCGACCTGAAAGCGTCGTGATCATACCAATTCGCAAATGTGGTTACGTAACCACATTTAATCCGTTTGAGCGGAAATTGCAAGGTTGAGCGCACGAATGGCAACCCATCGCAAGTTCACGGATAGGGTTGCGTCGCCCTTGCCAGGAGCGCTATCGCGCTTGCTGTTGTTCAACGCTGGCTGCGCTTAAATCACCGCACCCAGCGGCACATAGTCGATCTCGAGAAATTTCTCGACCTCAGGCACCCAGCGGTCGCGCACGAAGGCGACATGGTCGGGATGATCGTTGTATCTGGTGTAGGCGGCCTGGTCGGCGAACTCCATCGAGAAGCCGAACTGATAGTCGTTCTTGGGGCTGATCTGCCGCAACTGTTCGAAATGCGTGACGCCCCGGATCGTCGAGAGGGCTTTCTTGGCATCGACCAGGAAACGCTTTTCCTCCAGCGAATGCGGCGGATGCTTCAGCGTGAAGACGACGGTGTGACGGATCATTTTCTACTCCTGCAATGACTTTTAGTATTCGCTGTCGACCCAGGCGCGGATGAGATGGTGCGCGATCGCCCCTTTCGGCGGCGTGACCAGATTGTCGGCATGCTCCCTGGCCAGCATGAGGCGCACCTCGTCGCGGCCGAACCAACGGCAGTCCTCTAGCTCGTTGAGGTCGGCCTGGATGTCCTCATTGAGCGGCTCGCCGAAGCAGCCGATCATCAGCGAATAGGGAAATGGCCAGGGCTGGCTGGCGTGGTAGACGACGCGGCCGAGCCGGATGCCGGCCTCCTCCAGCGTTTCGCGGCGCACCGCCGCCTCGATCGTTTCGCCCGGTTCAATGAAGCCGGCGAGTGCTGAATACATGCCCGGCGCGAAATGTCGGCCGCGCCCGAGCAGGCATTTTTCCCGCGTCGCCGTCAGCATGATCGCTACCGGGTCGGTGCGCGGAAAATGCTCGGTGCCGCAATTCGGGCAATGGCGCTTGTAGCCGCCGGCCCGCATTTGCGATTGCGTGCCGCATTTGCTGCAAAAACGATGGCTGGCGTGCCAGGCGAGCAGGGCCGCCCCTTGCGCCATCGCCCCCGCCGCCGCTTCATCGATCAGCCCTTGCATGTAGACAGAGCGGTAGTCGATCGCCTTGACGGTCTCGGGCAGCTGTTCGGCCTCGATTCCGACAGGCATCGCCAGCACCGGCCCCTGTTCGGAAAAGCCGAGCAGCACGCCCTGCGCGAAGAATGGCTTGAAGGGTTCGCTCCCGGCGGCGTCGAACCAGGGATCGAGACTGCCGCTGTTACCAAGCTTCAGGTGGAGCCGGCCGCCATTCATCAGCAAAAGCCGCGTCGTGGGATCCGCCAGCGCCTTGTCGACCGAATCGTCGGCTCGATTCTCGGATTGCCGGTCGATCATGTTGCCGGCAAAGCCGACGAACTGGCTCGGCTCGCGCAAAGGCGCGTCAAACAGGCGGAAGCTCATGCGGTCTCTGATGCTTTGGAATGGACATGTCCGGGAATGAACGTGTTTCGGAACAACACCGGGGAAGGCTTATAGCGCCGCCCTTACGGTTTCGGCAAACCGGCGCAGGTCGGAACGCTGATAGGGCTCGCGCAGGCCATACCCCCATACCGGGCCGGGCCAGCCGGGATCGCCTTCGGACCGTGCGACGATATGGATATGCAGTTGGCGCACGATATTGCCGAGCGCGCCGGTGTTGATCTTGGTGCAGCCGCTGACTTTCTTGAGCGCCTGCGCCACCATATTGGTCTCGAAGGTCAGCATCGCCTGGTCGAGCGGCGTCATGTCGTGGATTTCTTCCGCGCCCGGCCGCTGTGGCACCAGGAGCAGCCATGGCCAGCGGCGGTCGTTCATCACCCGCAATTCGCACAGCCCAAGCCACATCAACTGCTCGCTGTCCGCCTCCAGCCGGGCATCCAGAGTGAATCCGGCCTTCAGGCCCGGCAGCATCGGCGTTTCCCTTGCTTTTCTTGTTTTCATCAAACCACGAACGCTAGAGCGGCTGCATCGGGGCTGCAAGTGAATCTCTCTTGTGATGGCGCCGATTTGCCTGCGCACTTGCATTTCGTCGCGCAATTGCCGATATGGACATCGGGAGGTTGGTGGTGGACGATCCACTCGCCAACCGGGTCAGGTCCGGAAGGAAGCAGCCCTAACGAGCCCGGAACGGGTCATTGTTCCAGCCTCCCACCTCATCGGCCCTTCCTCGCGACATTGACGACGCATTGCAGCGCGGGCGAGACTATGCGCAGGAATCGGCGCCTTTGGGCGCGGCCTTTTGGAGCTTAACGGGCGAATGAGCGAAGCCGGAAATTCGGGGCCAAAAAGCCCGGAGAATGGAAAGGCCGCCGCCTACCGCGTGCTGGCGCGCAAATACCGGCCGTCGAATTTTTCCGAGCTGGTCGGCCAGGAGCCGATGGTGCGCACCCTCACCAACGCCTTTGCCACCGGCCGCATTGCCCAGGCCTGGATGCTGACCGGCGTGCGCGGTGTCGGCAAGACCACCACGGCGCGCATCCTGGCGCGGGCGCTGAACTACAAGACCGCGACCGTCGACCAGCCTTCCGTCGACCTCGCCGTGCTCGGCGAGCATTGCCAGGCGATCATGGAAGGCCGCCATGTCGACGTCATCGAGATGGACGCCGCCTCGCACACCGGCATCGACGACATCAGGGACATCATCGAGCGCGTGCGCTACGCGCCGGTCTCGGCCCGCTACAAGGTCTACATCATCGACGAAGTGCACATGCTGTCGACGCAGGCCTTCAACGGCCTGCTGAAAACGCTGGAAGAGCCGCCTCCGCACGTCAAATTCATTTTCGCCACCACCGAGATCCGCAAGGTTCCGATCACCGTCCTGTCGCGCTGCCAGCGCTTTGACCTCAGGCGCATCGATGCCGGCGCGCTGGTGGCGCATCTCTCCTCGATCGCCGCCAAAGAAGGCATTTCGGTCGACGACGACGCGCTGGCGATGATCGCGCGCGCGGCCGAAGGCTCGGCTCGCGATTCGCTCTCCATCCTCGACCAGGCGATCGCGCACGGCGGCGGCGCCGTCAGCGCCGAAGCGGTGCGGACCATGCTGGGCCTGGCCGACCGCGCCCGCATCGTCGATCTGTTCGAACATGTGATGAAGGGCGACGTGGCGGCGGCACTCGCCGAATTCCGCGCGCAATACGACACCGGCGCCGATCCGGCCGCGGTGCTGACCGATCTTGCCGAGTTCAACCACCTCGTCACCCGGTTGCGTTTCGTGCCGACCGCCATGGACGATGCATCGCTGTCGCAGGACGAGCGCCAGCGCGGCGCCGATTTCGCCAGGGCGCTGTCGGTCCGTGTGCTGTCGCGGACCTGGCAGATGCTGCTCAAGGGAATTCCCGAGGTGCAGTCCTCCAACCGGCCGGTCAGCGCCGCCGAAATGGTGCTGATCCGGCTGGCGCATGCCGCCGACCTGCCGACTCTGGACGAGGCGTTGCGATCACTGGACGGGGCAGCAACAGTTCAGAATGGCGCATCGCGCCCGAATGGCGCCCCTGCCGGTCCTGGCAATGGCGGCGCGGCGAGCGCGGTGGCGCAGGCGCGCATGCCATCCGGTTCCGGTGGCGCGCAGACCATGCGGCTGGTCGAGGCCACGCCGGCGCCGGCCGCCTTCGTCGCGCCGCCCGCGCCGGTGTCCGAGCCGCAGCAGGTGCCGGTCAGGTCGCTGGCCGACATCGTTGCGCTTGCCGACGCGCAGCGCGACATAGCTTTCAAGGTGCTGGTCAAGCGTTGCATCCGTCCTGTCCGCTTCGAGCCCGGCCGCATCGACGTCAGCCTGACCGACGATGCGCCCAAGCTGCTGCTCAACGACCTGACGACGAAACTGCGCGCCTGGACCGGCCGCAACTGGCTGGTGTCGCTGTCGAAGGAAGAGGGCGGCCAGACACTGGCCGAAATGGAATCGACCAAGCGCGAAAACGCCTTCCTCGATGCAAAGAGCGATCCGACGGTTGCCGCCATCCTGGCGCGCTTCCCCGGCGCGAAGATCATCGACGTGCGCATTCCCGACGCGCCGGAGGCAGACGCGACCGAAGCCGAAGTGCCGGTCGAGCCGCCGGCGGATGACGACGAGACCTGATAAACCAAGACAAGGATCGGACCATGAAAGATCTTCTCGGCCTGATGGGCAAGGCGAAGGAAATGCAGGCCAAGTTCCAGGCCATGCAGGATGAAATCGCTACGGTCGAATCCGTCGGCCAGGCCGGCGGTGGCCTGGTCAGCGTCACATTGAGCGGCAAGTTCGAGATGAAGTCGCTGAAGATCGACCCGTCCCTGTTCAAGGAGGATGAGGTCGAGATCCTCGAGGACCTGATTCTGGCCGCCCACAATGACGCCAAGGCCAAGGTCGAGCAGATCATGCAGGAAAAGACCAAGGCGCTGACATCAGGCCTGCCGATCCCGCCGGGAATGAAACTGCCGTTCTGATGCGTCTCGCTCAAGACCGTGCAGCGGTTTTGGGGTAACGGCATGCATGAAAGTTTAAACCAGCGGCGATGCGCCCATGACCGAAGAGCCGTCCGAAAGACTGATCGAGCAGCGTATCCGCAACAGGATCTACGAGATTCTGGAAATTCTCGCCGATTGCGATGCCGGCGTCGATATTGTCGGCATCAAGGGCTACTTCTACCTGTTCGAGGATTTCGTGCACCGGCCGTCGATCGAGGCCGGCACGTCGGCGCTTTCGAAGGACGAACGCGCTGTCGTGCTGGAGATCGCCGAATTCCTCGAGGCGGCCTCCGAAACAAATCCCGATTTCACCAAGGCCGAATTCATCGACAGCGACTGGCCGGGAAAGATCGCGCCGGCGGCCAGGGACGCGCGGGCGCTGTTTCTCAGGCGCGGCCTGTTTTCGGAGAATGTCGAGGAGGCTGAGCCTGGCCAGCCGGCGGCGATTGCGACCGCGCGGTAGCGATTCCCGGAAAAACGGGACGAGGTTTTCCCTCGGCAATTGCGGCGAAACCAAGAGAGAGCGGTCATCGCTTTCGTGAAATGACGGCTCGATCTATCTGGAAAGGCTCAAAATTGTGCCTTTTCGGCAACAGTACTTTGTTAATAACGTTTTGGCCATCATTTTGCCCGAAAGTGTCTCATTCTTGCCGCAGCCCGGGGGCGGGCATCGAAGTGAGAGGGTAGCCTGTTGATCGTCACGCGATGGAAGACGCCGCTGTTGCTCGGCGTCATCACGTCTCCCCTGTTTTTGGCCGCCTGCAGCCAGACCACTTCGCACGGCATGTCCGTTGCAGGCCTGACCGATGCCTTCACGCCGAGCTTCCTGACGTCGCGCGCCTCCAGCCACTCGCCGAAGGACAGGGAGTGCCTGGAAAGGGCGATGTTCTTCGAATCCAACCGCTCGAGCCGCGATGGCATGATCGCTGTCGGCACCGTGGTCATGAACCGGCTGCGCTCGGGCAACCACGGCAGCACCATCTGCCAGGTGGTCGGAGAGCCGGGGCAATTCGCGCCGGGTGTCATGACCAGGCCGATGAATTCGCGTGCCATGCCCGATGTCGAGGAAGCGGCCGATGCCGTGCTCAAAGGCGAGCGCAAGGCCAAGCTGAAGAACACGATGTATTTCCACACCGCCGGCCTGCGCTTCCCCTACAAGAACATGCACTACACCATGGTTGCCGGCGGCAATGCCTTCTACGAGAAGCGCGGCCGCAACTGGCAGCCGCTGCCGGATGAACCAATGGTGGCGGTTGCCTCGGCCGGGTCCGAGATCGTGAAGCCGGCCGCGCCGGTGACGATGGTTGCCTCGACGGAGCCGGCGCGCCCCGCCAAAACGTCCCGAACCGCTCCGGCGCAGCAGGCCTATATGACCGCCGCCGCGGAACCGGCTCGTCAGCCCAAGATCAGGACCGCCGCCCCGGCTCAAGAGACCTATGTGACCGCCGCCGCGGCGCCCACGGCCAAGTCGGCGCGGGTGACCGTGAAGCCGACAATGGTCGCGATGCAGGAGCCGATGGAAGAACCGGACGCCGCCCGTTTCGGCGGAACCTTGAACACCCGCGTCATTTCCTCGGTTCAGGGTGCGCCGCAAGAGGCGGCGATGGGGTTCCAGTCGACGCCTGAGAACACCGACGCCATCGGTGCCATGATCGCCAGCCAGTCTCGACCGCTCGAGGTCAACTGATTCGCATCGCACGGCTTCGATTGGCAGTATGGCGACCATGCGCGAACGCGGGATGTTCCAAAGCGCTCTGAAAAACCCTAGATCAGAGCAATGTCCAAGCGAATCGCCGGTCCCGAGATCGAACGCCTGATCCAGCTCCTGGCCAAGGTGCCGGGACTTGGCCCGCGTTCGGCTAGGCGCGCGGCGCTGCATCTGATCAAGAAGAAGGAACAGTTGCTGTCGCCGCTCGCCGCCGCCATGGGCGAAGCCGCCGACAAGGTGCGCATCTGTTCCACTTGCGGCAATGTCGACACATCCGACCCTTGCATGATCTGCACCGATCCGCGCCGCGACGCCGCCACGCTGATCGTCGTGGAGGACGTGTCGGATCTCTGGGCGTTGGAGCGGGCAGCCGCCATGAATGTGCGCTACCATGTGCTCGGCGGTACGCTGTCGCCGCTCGATGGTGTCGGCCCCGACCAGCTCAACATCCGCTCGTTGATCGACCGCGTCGCCGGCGGCGAGGTCAAGGAGATCATCCTCGCCGTCAACGCAACGGTCGAGGGCCAGACGACCGCGCACTACCTCACCGACCAGCTGTCCGGCTTCGACATCAAGGTGACAAGGCTGGCGCATGGCGTGCCGGTCGGCGGTGAACTCGACTATCTCGACGAGGGCACGCTCGCCGCCGCGCTGCGCGCACGGACGGCGTTTTGATGCAATTGGCGGGAAGGGTGCGGATAATGATTGTTGCGCGTCCTTCGAGGCTGGTGCCAAGCACCGACACAGAACGCGGACGTCGCCAGCTCTGTCTTGCATTTTTCCTGGCTGCGCTTGCCTTCCTCGTCTTTTCTGCCCCCGCCTCGGCCGCCAAGATCGACGACCAATTCCGCGCCTGGCTGCAGAACGACCTCTGGCCCGAGGCCAAGGCCAAAGGCATTTCCAAGCAGACTTTCGATGCCGCCTTCGACGGCATAAGGCCCAATTTGAAGCTGCCCGACCTTGTCATGCCCAGCGAGAAGCCGAAGACGCCGCAGAAGCAGCATCAGGCCGAGTTCGGCTCGCCCGGCGCCTATTTCGCCGAGAAGACGGTTCGTGCGGTGACGTCGGGCGGCCGCGCGCGCGAAGCCGCCAACGCCAGGACGCTTGCGGCGATCGAAAAGCGCTATGGCGTGCCCGGCGAGATCCTTCTGGCGATCTGGGGCCGCGAGACCGGCTTCGGCGCGGCAAAGATGCCTTACGACGCCTTCGAGGTGCTGGGCACCAAGGCGTTCATGTCGACGAAGAAGGATTTCTTTCGCACCGAGCTTTTGGCCGCGCTGGAAATCGTCCAACGCGGCCTCGCCCCGGTCGGCGCGATGAAATCGTCCTGGGCCGGTGCGCTTGGCCAGCCGCAATTCATGCCGACCTCCTTTCTCAAGCACGCGGTGGATTTCGACGGTGATGGGCGCGTCGACATCTGGAACTCGACGCCCGACGTGCTCGCCTCGATCGCCAACTATCTCGTCCATTATGGCTGGGTGAGGGGACGCGGCTGGGGCTTCGAGGTAACCGTGCCCGACAGCGTCTCCTGCTCGCTGGAAGGTCCCGATCAGGGCAAGAAGATCTCCGAGTGGGCTGGCATGGGCATCAAGCGCGTCGGCGGCAAGCCGTTTCCGGCGAGCGAGCTGAAGGTGGAGGGCTTCCTGCTGATGCCGGCCGGCCGCAGCGGGCCGGCTTTTATCGCTACCCCCAATTTCTATGTGCTGAAGGAATACAACACCAGCGACCTCTACGCGCTGTTCATCGGTCACGGCGCCGACCGCATTGCGCATGGCGACCAGAATTTTTCCGGCAACTGGGGTCCGGTCGGCGATCTCCATCGCTCCGACATCGCCGCCTTGCAGCGGGCGCTGGAGGCCAAGGGCTATGATGTCGGCAGCGCCGACGGCCTGCCGGGCTTCAAGACCCGCCGTTCGATCGGCAAGTGGCAGTCCAAGAACGGCCAGGCAGCGACCTGCTTTCCCGATGCCGGCCTGGTCGCCGTGCTGAAATAACTCGAATAATTGGCAGATTTTCTCGTCCGGCGGCCCCGATCGGCTGGCCCGTGCGTCGACGTGCTGCCCGCCATTCTGCTCCAATGGGCCGTTCTGCAAATGCTCGTTGCCCGTCACAAAGCGGCCGGATATGCTGTTGACCAATTGGACAAAAACCACGACGGTAAGGGGCTTGAGGGCTGTCGTTCGGCCCCGACAAGAATTCTGCAACCCTGAGCCGGGAACTCAGGTCAACAACCAACAAAACAGGGAACAATCACGATGATGATGGAAAAGTTTGCTCTTCGCTCGCGTGCCTTGCTGGCGGGCGCGGCGGTGTCCGCGTTGCTCATTGGCGCAGCGCCTGCCTTCGCCGTCACGCCCGCCGACACGCTGGTCGAGGGATTCGCCATCGACGACATCATCTCCATGGATCCGGGCGAAGCGTTCGAGCTGTCGACCGCCGAAGTCACCGGCAACACCTATGACCTGCTGGTCCGTCTCGACCTCGGCGACACCTCCAAGGTCAAGCCGGATCTCGCGGAGAGCTGGACCGTCTCCGACGATGGCCTGACCTATACTTTCAAGCTCAAGCCGGGCCTCAAATTTGCCTCGGGCAACCCGATCACCGCGGCTGACGTCGCCTATTCGTTCGAGCGCGCCGTCAAGCTGGACAAGAGCCCGGCCTTCATCATCGACCAGTTCGGCATAAGCGGCGACAACGTCGCCGAAAAGGCCAAGGCAATCGACGACACCACATTCCAGTTCACCGTCGACAAGGCGTATGCGCCGAGCTTCGTGCTGAACTGCCTGTCGGCCACCGTCGCCTCGATCGTTGATGCCAAGCTGGTCAAGGAGCATGTCGCCGCGGTGACGCCGAGCGCCGACTACAAATGGGACAACGACTTCGGCAATGCCTGGCTGAAGACCGGTTATGCCGGCTCCGGCGCCTACAAGCTGCGCGAATGGCGCGCCAACGAAGCTGTCGTCATGGAGCGCAACGACAACTATCACGGTGAAAAAGCCAAGCTCGCCCGCGTCATCTACCGCAATATGAAGGAGAGCTCGGCCCAGCGCCTGGCGCTCGAAGCCGGCGACATCGACGTTGCCCGCAACCTCGAGCCGAATGATCTCGACGCCATCGCCAAGAACGACAAGCTCACCACCACCAGCGCGCCGAAAGGCACGGTCTACTACATCAGCCTCAACCAGAAGAACCCGAACCTCGCCAAGCCCGAGGTGCGCCAAGCCTTCAAATATCTGGTCGACTACGATGCGCTGAGCTCGACCATCCTCAAGGGTATCGGCGAAATCCACCAATCATTCTTGCCCAAGGGCGATCTCGGCGCCATCGACACCAATCCCTTCAAGCTCGACGTTGCCAAGGCCAAGGAATTGCTAGCCAAGGCCGGCCTGGCAGACGGCTTCAGCGTCACCATGGACGTGCGCACCGGCCAGCCGACGACCGGCATGGCGGAATCGATCCAGCAGACGCTCGGCCAGGCCGGCATCAAGCTGGAAATCATCCCCGGCGACGGCAAGCAGACGCTGACCAAGTACCGCGCCCGCAACCATGACATCTATATCGGCAATTGGGGCCAGGATTATTTCGATCCGAACTCCAACGCCCAGACCTTCGCCTCCAACCCCGACAATTCGGATGCCGGCAAGTCGCACACGCTTGCCTGGCGCAATTCCTGGGACATTCCGGACCTGACCAAGGAAACCGAAGCGGCACTGCTGGAGAAGGATACGGGCAAGCGCGCCGACATGTACAAGGATTTGCAGCAGAAGATCCTCGACACCAGCCCCTTCGTCATCATCCATCAGCAATTGGAAGTGGCCGGGCTGCGCAAGAACCTCAAGGGCTTCGCGCTCGGCCCGAGCTTCGACACCAACTTCGTCGGGCCGGTCTCGAAAGAATAGCGCGCGCGGACGCGCCGCATGAGCGCGGTTGAAAACGAGAGCGGGCGCGGCAGCGCCCGCGCCGTCGCCATTGCGTCGGCGATCGGCCGTTTCCTGGTCATCGCGGTGACGACCTACCTTGGTCTTCTCGCGGTCACCTTCTTCATCGGCCGTGTCATCCCGATCGACCCGGTGCTGGCGGTGCTCGGCGACCGGGCGCCGGCCAATGTCGTCGAGCGCACGCGCCGCGAGATGGGCCTCGACCTGCCGCTGATCGAACAATTCTACATCTATGTGAAGAATGCCCTGAGCGGTGATTTCGGCACCTCGGTGCTGACCACCAATCCGGTCATGACCGACATCCGTCGTGCTTTTCCCGCAACCATCGAACTGGCGACGTTGGGAACACTGATCGGCTCGTTCATCGGCGTGCCGCTCGGCGTGCTGGCGGCGGTCAGGCGCGGCAGCATCATCGACCAGATCGTGCGCATTATCGGCCTGATCGGCTATTCCGTGCCGATCTTCTGGCTCGGCCTGCTGGCACTGGTGCTGTTCTACGCCAAGCTGCAATGGGTGGCTTTCCCGGCGCGGCTCGATGTCGTCTACGAATACACCTTCACGCCGATCACCGGTTTCTACCTTCTCGATTCGGCGATGCAGGGGCAATGGGATGTCTTCTGGGACGCCTACCGCCACATTGTCCTGCCGGCCTCGCTGCTCGGCTATTTTTCGCTCGCCTATATCAGCCGCATGACGCGTTCCTTCATGCTCAACGAACTCGCGCAGGAATATATCGTCGCCGCGCGTGCCAAGGGCTTGTCGGAACGGCGCATCATCTGGGCCCACGCGCTGCGCAACGCCGCCGTGCCGATGGTGACGGTGATCGCGCTCTCCTATGCCAACCTGCTCGAAGGCTCGGTGCTGACCGAAACCGTTTTTTCCTGGCCCGGCATCGGTCTCTACATCACCAATTCGCTGCAGAATGCCGATATGAATGCCGTGCTCGGCGGCACCATCGCCATCGGTTCGGTCTTCATTGGCATCAATCTTCTGTCCGATCTTCTGTACCGCGTGCTCGATCCAAGGACGAAGGCAGGATGAGCGCCGAGGCGATCCAGAGCCGTCGCGATTGGCTGCTCAGCGAGCGGCCGGCCTCCCGCATGCAGGCAAGGCTTGGCCGCGCCTATGTCGCGTGGCGGCGTTTTTCCGCCAACCGGCTGGCTTTTGTCGGGCTGCTGATCATCATCGCCCTGCTGGTCATCGCGGCCCTCGCCGGCGTGCTGGCACCCTATTCGCCGACCTTCGGCGACCTGAAGAACGCGCGGCTGCTGGCGCCGAGTTCCGGACACTGGTTCGGCACGGACGACCTCGGCCGCGATATCCTTTCGCGCATCCTCTACGGCTCGCGCTGGACGCTCTACGTCGTCATCCTGGTCGCCATCATCGCCGCACCCATCGGCCTGCTGGTCGGAACCGTCGCCGGTTATGCCGGCGGCTGGACTGATGCCATCTTGATGCGCATCACCGATGTCTTCCTCGCCTTCCCCAAGCTGGTCCTGGCGCTGGCCCTCGTCGCCGCCCTTGGACCCGGCATCGAAAACGCGGTGCTCGCCATCGCCATCACCTCATGGCCGCCCTATGCGCGAATTGCGCGCGCGGAAACGCTGACCGTGCGCAATTCCGATTACATCAAGGCAGTACAACTGATGGGTGCCTCGCCCTTCCGCATCGTGCTGCGCCACATCATGCCGCTCTGCATCTCCTCGCTGATCATCCGGGTGACGCTCGACATGGCCGGCATCATCCTGATCGCCGCCGGCCTCGGTTTCCTCGGCCTCGGCGCGCAGCCGCCGCTGCCCGAATGGGGCACCATGATCGCGTCGGGCCGCCGCTTCATTCTCGACCAGTGGTGGGTGGCCGGCGCGCCCGGCTTCGCCATCCTCATCGTCAGCCTCGGCTTCAACCTGCTTGGCGACGGCTTGCGCGATGCCCTCGATCCGCGGAGCGGTGACCAATGAGCGACACCCTGCTCGACGTCGACGATCTTAGGGTCGATTTTCCGACGCGCACCGGCCTGGTCCGGGCGGTACGCGGCGTGTCCTTCACGCTAGGCCGCGAGCGGCTCGGCATCGTCGGCGAAAGCGGCTCGGGAAAATCGCAGACCGGCCGCGCCATCATGGGCCTGACGCCGCCGCAGGCCAGGATATCGGCCAAAAAATTGGCCTTCGACGGCATTGACCTGCTCGGCATCTCGCCGCGTCAGCGCCGGGCATTGCGGGGCAACCGCATCGCCATGATCCTGCAGGATCCGAAATATTCGCTCGACCCGGTGATGAGCATCGGCCGGCAGATCGTCGAAACCCTGCGGACGCATGAGAGGGTCTCCAAGGCCGAGGCGCGCGAGCGCGCGCTGGCCATGCTGGAGGCGGTCCAGATCCGCGATCCCAAGCGGGTCTTCGACCTGCACCCGCACGAAGTCTCCGGCGGCATGGGCCAGCGCGCCATGATCGCCATGATGCTGATCGCCGGACCGGAAATGATGATCGCCGACGAGCCGACCTCGGCGCTCGACGTCACCGTGCAACTCGACGTGCTCGGCATCCTCGATAAATTGGTCAGCGATCGCGGCATGGGCCTGATCTTCATTTCGCATGATCTGCGCCTGGTCTCGTCCTTCTGCGATCGCGTCATCGTCATGTATGCCGGCAAGGTGGTCGAGCAACTCAAGGCCTCCGAACTCGGCCAGGCCCAGCATCCATACACGCGCGGCCTGCTCAACTGCATGCCCAGGATCGGCTTCGAGCGTCACCCCCTGCCTGTGCTCGACCGCAAGCCGGAGTGGGCGGCATGACAGCTGCGATCACCGTCGACGGGCTGGAAGTGATCTTCGACCGGTTTCGCGCGCTGAAAGGCGTCAGCCTCGAAGTCAGGTCAGGCGAATCCTTCGGCCTGGTCGGCGAGAGCGGTTCCGGCAAATCGACGCTGCTCAGGGCGATCGCCGGCCTTGCGCCGGTCGCCTCGGGCAGCATCACCGTCAACGGCAAGACGCTCGGCGCGCGCCGCGACAAGGCCTTTTATCGCGAAGTGCAGATGGTCTTCCAGGATCCTTATGGCTCGCTGCACCCGCGCCAGACCGTCGACCGGCTGCTGCAGGAGCCGCTTGCCATCCATGGTTTTGCCGATGGCGAAAAGCGCATAGAACGCGCGCTCGATGAAGTCGGTCTCGGCAACGGTTTCCGCTTCCGCTACGCACATCAATTGTCGGGTGGCCAGCGCCAGCGTGTGGCGATCGCACGCGCGCTGATCCTCGAGCCGTCAATCCTGCTGCTCGACGAGCCGACCTCGGCGCTGGATGCCTCGGTGCAGGCCGAAGTGCTCAACCTTTTGGAAGAGGTCCGCCGACGGCGCAAGCTGACCTTCCTGATGGTCAGCCACGACCTCGCCATCATCACCCATATGTGCGAGCGGTTGATGGTGATGCAAAGCGGCGAGGCGGTCGAGAACCTCACGGCAGCCCAACTCGTCGCGCACCGCGTGACCGAGGATTATACGCGCAATCTGCTGAGAGCGAGCGATGGCTTCGTGAGGGCGTAGCCAAACTTAATAAATAGACTTCCTTGGCGCCGGCGCCACGCGAGCGTCAGGCCGCTCCGCCCTCAGGCAAGGCTTCGCTGTGTCCAGCTTGGCTCGATTGCTTCGGCTCCTTGATCCTGAACCACGTCACATAAAGCGCCGGCAGGAACAGCAGCGTGATCGCCGTGCCCGCGATGATGCCGCCCATCATGGCATAGGCCATCGGACCCCAGAACACTTCGCGTGCGATCGGGATGAGCGCCAGGCTGGCGGCGGCCGCCGTCAGCGCGATCGGCCGCATGCGGTGTTCGGTCGCCTCGATGACGGCCGCCCAGCGATCCTTGCCCTCGGCGACAAGGTCCTCGATCTGCACGATCAGGATGACCGAGTTGCGTATCAGGATGCCGATCAGCGCCAGCACGCCAAGGATGGCGACGAAGCCGAGCGGCGCGCCGCTCGGCACCAGGGCTGCGACCACGCCGATCAGCCCGAGCGGCGCCACCGCCACCACCAGGAACAGGCGCTGGAAGCTCTGCAACTGGATCATCAGGATCGTGGCCATGACGAAGAGCATCAGCGGCACCACGGCCGCGATCGGACCCTGGCTCTTGGCGCTTTCCTCGACCGAGCCCGCGGTCTCGACAGAATAGCCCGGCGGCAGCTTGGCGATAAAGGCATCGACCGATGGCTTCAGCTCGTTGACCACGGTGGCCGGCAGCACGTCGCCGACCAGTCCGGCGCGCACGGTGATCGTCGGAATGCGGTCGCGTCGCCATACTGTCGGCTGCTCCAGCTCGTAGCGGAAGTTGGCCACCGCCGCGAGCGGGATCGCCTCGCCGGTGCTGGTCGGCAACTGCATGTTCTGCAGCGTCCCGATCGAGCCGCGTTCGGCATCGCGTGAGCGCGCCACGACATTGATCAGATAGGTGGCGTCGCGCACCTGCGTGATGGTGGCGCCGCCGACCGTGCTGTTCAGCGCGCTGGCGATGTCGGAAGAGGTGATGCCGAGCTGGCGGGCCTTGTCCTGCAGCACGTCGACCCTCAGCACGCGTTGCGGCTCGTTCCAGTCGAAGGTGGGTGCTGCCAGCTTCGGATTGGTCGAGATCACGCCGGCGAATTGTTGCGCCAGCTCGCGCACCGTCTGGATGTCGGGACCACCGACGCGGTACTGCACCGGACGGCCGACAGGCGGCCCGAGCTCGAGCAGCTTGACGAAGGCGTCGGTGCCGACAAATTGCTCGCGCAGCAGCTTTTCCAGCGCCGGCTTGACCCGGTTGCGCGCCTCGATGCTCTTGGTGACGATCACGGTCTGGCCGAAATAGGGGTTGGCCGGCTGCACGTCATAGGCCAGCACGAAGCGCACCGCGCCCTCGCCGATATAGGACGAGAAATGGTCGATATCGGGATTGCCGACCAGCGCCCGCTGCTCGAAGCGCTCCATCTGGTCGCGCGTCTCGGCGATCGAGGAATTCTGCGGCAGGTTCCAGTCGACGATCAGCTCGGGCCGGTCGGAGGGCGGGAAGAACTGCTGCTGGACGAGACCGAAGCCAGCGATCGAGGCGGCAAACAACAGCACCGTGGCGATGATGGTCAGCCAGTGGTGGCGCACCGAGCCGACAAGGACGCGCCGGAACAGCGAAGTGAAGCGTCCCGGCTGGTCATGGTGTTTCGTCTTCATCGTCGCCGGCAGGATGGTGACGCCGAGCAGCGGCGCGAACAGCACCGCCACGATCCATGACACCAAAAGCGACACGGCGATGACGACGAACAGCGTGAAAGTGTATTCGCCGGCAGCACTCGAATTGAGCCCGATCGGAATGAAGCCGGCGACCGTCACCAGCGTGCCGGTCAGCATCGGGAAGGCGGTCGAGGTGTAGACATAGGTGGCCGCCTTGCGCAGATTGTCGCCGACCTCCAGCCGCGCCACCATCATCTCGACGGCGATCATCGCGTCGTCGACCAAAAGGCCGAGCGCGATGATCAGCGCGCCGAGCGAAATGCGCTGCAGCGAAATGCCCAGATAGGCCATGACCGTGAAGGTGATGGCCAGCACCAGCGGGATCGACAGCGCCACGACAAAGCCGGCCCGCATGCCGAGGCTGATGAACGATACTGCGAGCACGATGGCCACCGCCTCGAACAAAGCGCGGGTGAAGCCCGAGACGGCCTCCTCGACGATGACCGGCTGGTCGGCGACCAGATGCACGCCGACACCGACCGGCAGGTCGGCCAGCACCTTGTTCATCTCCTCATGCAGCGCCTCCCCGAACTGCAGCAGATTGGCGTTGGGCTTCATGCCGATGGCGAGCCCGATGGCATCCTGGCCGTTGAACCGGAACAGCGCCGTTGGCGGATCGGCATAGCCGCGCGTGATCGTCGCCACGTCGCTCAGCCGGAAGAAGCGGTCGTTGACGCGCAGGTTGATGGCGCGAAGGCTGTCCTCGGAGGTGAACTGGCCGCCGACGCGCACGCTGATGCGCTCCGGTCCGGACTGGATGACGCCGGACGGTGTGATCGCGTTCTGCGCCTGCAGGCTTGCCACGATCGCCTGCTGGTTGAGGCCGAGGGCGGCGATCTGGCGGGTCGAGAATTCGAGATAGATGGCTTCGTCCTGCGCGCCGACGAGATCGACCTTGCCGGCATTCGGCACGGTCAGGATCTTGGCGCGGACATCCTCAACATAGTCGCGCAATTGGCGCGGCGTCAGCCCGTCCGATGTGAAGGCGTAGATGTTGCCGTAGACATCGCCGAAGCGGTCATTGAAGAACGGCCCCTGCACGCCTTGCGGAAACTGTGCCTTGATATCGTTGACCATGTTGCGCACCTGAATCCAGTTCGGCACGACATCGCGCGCCTTGGTGGTGTCCTTCAGGTTGACGAAGATGACGGTCTGGCCGGCGGTGGTGACGGATTTGGTGTAGTCGAGGCTGTCGAGTTCCTCGAGCTTCTTCTCGATGCGGTCGGTGACTTGCTGCAAGGTCTCCTTGACCGACGCGCCCGGCCAATTGGCCTGGATGATCATCGTCTTGATGGTGAAGTTGGGGTCTTCCTCACGGCCGAGATTGAGGTAGGAGAAGATGCCGGCCACCACGAAGACCAGCATGAAATACCAGACCATGGAGCGGTGGCTGAGCGCCCAGTCGGAGAGATTGAAGCCCTTCATCAGACGCCGCCCTCCGGCACTTTGACCTTCTGACCGTCGCTCAGGCTGTGGACGCCTGCGGTGACGACGCGCATGCCGGCCTCCAGCCCTTCGGCGACGGTAAAGGTTGCGGCACCCTTGGCGGCCACCTTGATCTCTTTCGTGCTCACGCTCGATGTCTGCGGATCGACGATCCACACCTTGTCCGCACCGTTCTTTTCCAGCAGCGCCGAGATGGGCAGTTCGATCGTCGGCGCCACCTTGGTCACGCGGGTCGCCGTCACCGTCGAGCCGAGCCGGAAGGCCTGCGGCGGATCGGTGAGCGTCAGCTTGACGCGCCGGGTGCGGGTCGAGCCCTCGGCCTGCGGCGCGATCTCGCGCAGCTTGGCCTGGGTCTCGATCGTCGGCAGCGACTGCAGGATGACCTGGAACGGCGTGCCGGCCGTCAGATCGCCGGTCAACTGATCGGGAATATCGACCACGGCTTCGCGCAGATCCGAGCGTGCCACGGTGACGACCGTCTGGCCGGCCGAGACGGTCTGCCCGACCTCGGCGCCGACAGCGGTGACGACGCCGTCGAAATCCGAGAACAGCCTGGCGTAGCCAAGCTGCTCCTGCGATTTGGCTAGCGAAGCCTTGGCCCGTTCGACATTGGCTTCCGCGGCCTTGCGTGCCTGCTGGGCGGCGTCGAAGACGGCCTGCGAGGCGTTGGCCGAGGCAAGCAGCTGGCGCTGGCGCTCCTCGCTGGCGGCTGCGTTGGCGAACTGGGCCTCGGCATTGGAGAGCTCGGCCTTGGCTGCTTGTACCGCCAGCTCCAGCGCGGTCGGGTCGAGTGCGGCGATCGTCGTGCCCTTGCTGACGATGTCGCCGACCTTGACGTCGCGCGAGACGACCCGGCCAAGCAGGCGGAAGGCAAGGTCGGCGCTGACCTGCGGCTCGACCGAGCCGGCAAAGCCGAAGGTCTGCGTGGTGCGCGGCTCGACCACTATCGACAGGACCGGCCGGATGACCTCCGGCGGCTTTTCCTCCGATTTCGAGCAGGCGGTGAGCGCGCCAAGCGCGAACAGGCCAAGCATGACAGGCCGGTTCATTGGGCCGCTCCCGATATCTCGACCGTCTGGCCAGGACTGAGCAACTGCCCGCCCGCGGTCACGACGCTCTGGCCCTCGTTCAGTCCGCTGGTGATGACGACCGTGCCTGAATCGAAGGCCTGCACCTCGACCGGCGTCGGCGCCACCGCCTTGGTCGAGGGGTCGACGATCCACACCGCCGGCTTGCCGGCGCTGGATGTCAGCGCCTGCCAGGGCAGCAGGATCGCCTTCGATGGCTTGGCGCTGACCGAGCCGATGACGGCCGCCCCCAGCGGCATGCCGGCTGGCGTGTCGGCAATGCCGACCTTGACCCGGATCGAACCGGAAGCCTGGTCGACCGCCGGCGAGATTTCGCGCACCTTGCCTGTCGCCCGGACCTGCGGGTCGGACAACAATGTGATCGTCACCGCCGGCGAGGCCGGCGTCCTGGCGACCAGCGTCTCCTGCACGTTGAACACCGCATCGCGGTCACCGTCCTCGGCGACGGTGAAGACGGTTTGTGCCGCCTGCACTACCTGGCCGGTTTCGACCTGGCGGGCGGTGATGACGCCGGCGGCACCCGCCTTGAGCTCGGTGAAGGACAGATTCTGCTGGGCGTTGGCGAATGCGCTCTGCGCGGCATCGACGCTGCCTTGCGCCACCTTCAGCGCCTGGTCGGCGGCGTCATAGTCGCGCCTTGTGGTGAAGCCCTGGGCAAGCAGCGTCTTCTGCCGGTCGAAGGCGGCGGCGGACTGGGTCAGCTGCGCTCGTGCTGCATCGAGATCGGCCTGTGCGGAACGCAGGTCGGATTGCTGCTCCTGCGGATCGATGCGGGCAAGCACCACCCCCTGGTCGACATGCTGGCCGACATCGACAAGCCGCTCGGCAATGCGGCCGCCAACCCTAAACGACAGATTGTTCAGCGTGCGCGCGGCGATCACCCCGGTCAGCGAGGTTCTCGGCGCATAGTCGGCCATCGCCACCGTTTCGGTACGCACCATGATCGGCAGTTTCTTGTCCGCCGCTTCCTGCTTCTGGCAGCCGGCCAGCAGCAATGCGGCTGCGCAGGCGCACACTGCCGAGGCAATTGGAAATGACAAAAGGCTGGAGGTTTTGACGGATGGCGGCGAGACGGACGATGTCGCGTTCCTCATCATGGGCTCCCCCAGCCGCAGGTCGCTGATCGCGATGCCTCGCGGATGTCGGGAGGATAATCGATCCCCGCAAAAAGGAAACCGGCCTCGTACGCGTATCGTCCGACTGGTTAAGGCCCGCATCTTCTCGTCGCAGGCCCAATCGCCCGCCGGTGGTGCCGACTTGAGGAAAACGTGAAATAAGGTCAGAAGACACCTGATCAACGAGGACGGGCGCCGGCCCGATGAGGGATATCATGAAGAATTCAGCCATTTCCGAACGCAAAAACCAGTCGATCTCGCGCGGCGTCGGCATGACAACGCAAATCTATGCCGACCGGGCCGAAAATTCGGAAATCTGGGATGTCGAAGGCCGTCGCTATATCGACTTTTCCTCTGGCATCGCCGTCGTCAACACCGGCCACCGCCATCCCAGGGTGATCGAAGCGGTCAAGGCGCAGCTCGACCGATTCACCCACACCTGCCATCAGGTCGTGCCCTATGAAAGCTATGTCAGGCTGGCCGAGCGGCTGAACGCAATGCTGCCCGGCAAGTTCGACAAGAAGACCATCTTCGTCACCACCGGCGCCGAGGCGGTCGAGAACGCAATCAAGATCGCCCGCAATGCCACCGGACGCCCGGCCGTCATCGCCTTCGCCGGCGGCTTCCATGGTCGCACCTTCATGGGCATGGCGCTGACCGGCAAGGTCGTGCCCTACAAGGTCGGCTTCGGCGCCATGCCGGGCGACGTCTATCACGCGCCGTTCCCGGTGCCGCTGCACGGCGTGTCGGTTGCCGATTCGCTTGCCGCACTCGACCGGTTGTTCAAGGCCGATGTCGATCCGGCCCGCGTCGCCGCCATCATTGTCGAGCCGGTTCAGGGCGAGGGCGGTTTCTACGAGGCGCCGCGCGAATTCCTGACCGCGCTGCGCAAGCTCTGCGACCAGCACGGCATGCTTTTGATCGCCGACGAGGTGCAGACCGGCTTTGCCCGCACCGGCAAGATGTTCGCGATGGATCACCACGACGTCGCGGCCGACATCACCACAATGGCCAAGAGCCTGGCCGGCGGCTTCCCGCTGTCGGCCGTCACCGGCCGCGCCGAGATCATGGATGCGCCCGGCCCCGGCGGCCTCGGCGGCACCTATGGCGGCAGCCCGATCGGCGTTGCGGCCGCGCATGCCGTGCTTGATGTGATCGAGGACGAAAAGCTGTGCGACCGTGCCAACACGCTGGGCGCGCGGCTGAAGCAGCGCCTGCAGTCGATCCGCGACGACGTGCCCGAGATCGTCGATATAAGAGGCCTCGGCTTCATGAACGCGGTCGAGTTCAACGACGTCAAGAAGGGCCTGCCGTCGGCCGAGATCGCCAACGCCATCCGGCTGAAGGCGCTCGACAAGGGCCTGATCCTGCTGACCTGCGGCGTCTACGGCAACGTCATCCGTTTCCTCGCGCCGATCACCATCCAGGATGAGGTCATGAACGAGGCGCTCGACATACTGGAGAGCTCGATCCGTGAAGTCTGCGCTGCCTGAACCACCTTACCTCCCTCTGGTGGGGAGGTCAGACCGCAGGTCCGGGTGGGGGCATTGCGCCGACCCCCACCCCGCTGCTTCGCAGCGACCCCTCCCCACAAGGGGAGGGTAAGCGCGGCTATCCCGCAGCTCTTGCCGGCTCATCCTGCTGAAAGGCAGCCAGAGCCGCCTTCAACCCTTCGGGACCCATTGCCACGGTCTCCGGCGTCGGCGAGAAGCCGGCGCCGAGCATCTTGCGGCCAAGCATGTGGTCGCCGGGGCGGTTGACGGATTCGATGCCGAGCAACCGGTCGCCGGCATAATGGTAGATCGAGAACTTGTTGTCGGGCAGTTCGCCCAGCACGACTTGGCTGTCGCCGCCGGCGGTCAGTCCGACCATCTGCAGCTTCATGTCGCCAATATCGGACCAGAACCATGGCACCGCCGAATAGGCATCCGCGTGACCGGTGATCGTGCGCGCCGCGAGGCGGGCCTGGTCGGTGGCGTTCTGCACCGATTCCAGCCGCACATCGCCGCCGGTGAACCAGTGCCGGTAGGAGGCGACGTCGCCGATGGCCAGGATTTCTGGCACCGAACTGCGCATCTGGTGATCGACACGGATGCCGTTGGCGATGGCAAGGCCGGCGTCCTGCGCCAGTTCGACATTGGGCACGGCGCCGATGCCGACGATGACCATGCGCGCCGGCAGCCTTTCGCCTGACGAGGTGATCGCGGCGACGACATGGCCGTTTTCGCCTTCGAGGCTTGAAATCGAGGTGCCAGTCAGGATGCGCACGCCGGTCGCTTCCAGCCTTTGCCGGACATGGCTCGCCACCACCGGCGCCACGGCGCGGCCAAGCAGCCGGTCCACCGCTTCCACCACCGTCACCGTGCGGCCGGCCGCGCGCAGCGTCGCGGCGATCTCCAGCCCGATGAAGCCGCCACCGAGGATGACGACATCTTCGCTCCGTGCGCTCAGGTCGCGGATCCGCCGTGCATCGGCCAGCGAGCGCAGCGACAAGACGCCGGCCAGATCAGCGCCTGGCAGCGGCAGGAGGCGCGGGCGCGACCCGGTCGCCAGGATCAGATGGTCGAAGGCAAGCATGCCGCCGCCTGATATCTCCAGGCTGCGGCCGCCGACATCGATGCGCTCGATCCGCACGTCCGACCGGTAGTCGATGGCGCTGCCGGTATAGAAGGCCTCACCCCGAAGCGGTTGCGGCTTGGCCTCGGCATCCTTGATGAAGGTCTTCGACAGCGGCGGCTTATGGTAGGGCAGTTCGTTCTCGTCACTGATGAGGATCACCGGCCCGTCATAGCCGTCCTCGCGCAGACTGGCGGCCGCTTGCACGCCCGCATGACCCGCACCGACAATGACCACGCCGTTCTTCATCGCGTCCCAAATCCTGATTCGATCCTAGGATCTCTCGGCAGGTGGCAATTGTCTGGCGCCGCCGCAAGAGAGCGTTTGCGGGTCGCACCCGGAACGGCGGCTGTCAATCGTACAGTTCGACAGCGAAGCCGGCGCAGCCGAGGTGTAAAGTTGACTTCTGTAGTTTAGAATAATTCTAAACTATTGTTTCAATTGGCTTTTCCCGCAGATTTTCGTTGACTTCCATCGGCGTCGAAGCTTTATGGGACCCTGCGTATTGGCGCATCCCTTTGATGTCTGGGCCTTGAACCCGTTCGATTGGAGGCATTTTGGTGTCTTTCTTCCCTGAACCGCGCAATGGCGCGGCAAGTCTTGGCGCTTTTGGCAACGACGTGGCCCCGCGCCGGTCGCCGCGCGCGCCGCTTATGGAATTTCCGAGAAACTGGAGAGTGATGATGACAGCACGATATGGCGGCAGGCTGGCGGCGATTGGTGCCACGGCGCTGCTGACGGCGGCGGTGTTCGTGCTGCCTGCCAAGGCGGAAACCGACGCGAAAGCGGTCATCAGGACCTATTCCGACATCGCGCTTGCCAAATATGAGGATTCGTTGACCACGGCGCAGGCTCTCGACGAGGCGGTCGATGCGCTGCTGGCCAACCCGTCGGCGGAAACGCTCAATGCCGCCCGCGCCGCCTGGAAGGCATCGCGCGTTCCCTACCAGCAGACCGAGGTCTACCGCTTCGGCAACAAGATCGTCGACGACTGGGAAGGCGAGGTGAATTCCTGGCCGCTGGACGAAGGCCTGATCGACTATGTCGCCAAGAGCTACGGCACGGAATCGGACACGAATTCGCTCTATACGGCCAATGTGATCGCCAACAAGGAAATCGAGATCAACGGCAAGAAGGTCGATGCCTCGAAGCTTTCGCCGGAATTCCTCTCCGGCACGCTGCAGCAAGCCGGCGGCGTCGAGGCCAATGTCGCCACCGGCTATCACGCCATCGAATTCCTGCTCTGGGGCCAGGACCTGCACGGCACCGGCCCGGGCGCCGGCGAGCGCCCTTACACCGACTACGACCTCAAGAACTGCACCGGCGGCAATTGTGACCGCCGTGCCGAATATCTGAAGTCCGCCACCACCCTTCTGGTTTCGGACCTGCAGAAGATGGTCAACGACTGGAAGGCAGACGGGGCCGCACGCAAGAACCTCGCCGATGGCGAGCCGAACACGGCGATCTCGGTCATCTTCACCGGCATGGGCTCGCTGTCCTACGGCGAACTGGCCGGTGAACGCATGAAACTCGGCTTGATGCTGCATGATCCCGAGGAGGAGCAAGACTGCTTCTCCGACAACACCTACAATTCCCACCTCTATGATGCGATAGGCATCCGCGCCGCCTACCTGGCCAGCTACACGCGCCTCGACGGCACCGTCGTTTCCGGACCTTCGGTGCATGACATGGTCAAGGCGGCCGATCCTGCGATCGACAAGGAGCTGTCTGACAAGCTCGACGTCACCGTCGCCAAGATGGAGGCGATCAAGGCGCGGGCCGAGGCCGGCGAGGCCTATGACCAGCAGATCGCCGAGGGTAACGCTGCGGGCAACGCCACCGTGCAGGCGGCGATCGACGCCCTGATCGATCAGACCAAATCGATCGAGCGTGCCGTCGGCTCGCTGAAACTCAACGCCATCGCCTTCGAAGGCTCCGACAGCCTCGACGCACCCGACAAGGTGTTCAAGTAAGCGCCGAAACCTGGAGCCCGGTCGGAAGCTGATAATCGGCTTCGAAATGGGCTCCGGGACCAGAACAAGCCACACGGCGCGGGAGGCGCCGTCAGCCATCCGAGCCCTGTAAATGCTGATCTGCCATTGCAATGTCATCACCGAGAAGGAGATCGAGCAGACGATCATCGGGCTGCTGGACCTGGACCCCTGGCAACTCATCGTGCCGGCCAAGGTCTATCACGCGATGCAAAAGCGTGGCCGCTGTTGCGGCTGTTTCCCAAATGTGGTCGAAACGATCATTCGGGTTACCGAAAATTACCACGCCCGCTCGGAGGCGAGCGGCGCCGATGTCGTTTCACACCTGGATCGCGTCAGAGGCCTGCGCGTCCAATACGGGAGCAGAACCCATGAAGGGCGAAAGTCTGATCATCGAGCGGCTTAACGAGGCGCTTTTCCTGGAGCTTGGAGCCGTCAATCAATATTGGGTGCATTTCCGTCTGCTGGAGGATTGGGGGTACACGAAGCTGGCCAAGAAGGAGCGGGCGGAATCGATCGAGGAGATGCACCACGCCGACAGGCTCATCGCCCGGATCATCTTCCTTGAAGGCCATCCGAACCTGCAGTCCGTGGCGCCGCTGCGCATCGGGCAGAATGTCAAGGAAGTGCTCGAATCCGATCTTGCCGGCGAATATGACGCGCGCACGGCCTACAAGCGTTCGCGCGAAATCTGCCATGAGGTGGGCGACTACGTGACGATGAAACTGTTTGAGGATCTGCTGGCTGACGAGGAAGGTCACATCGACTTCCTCGAGACGCAGCTCGACCTGCTCGCCTCGATCGGCGAGGAGAAGTACGGCCAGCTCAACGCCGACTCGGCCAACGAGGCGGAGTAAAGGCATGCGGGAATGCGGCGCCTGCTAGAATTATCCCGCCGCTTGCGGCGGGCCGATGGCTCGCCGTTTCACCTGAAGAGACCAGCCGGACTGGCTCGTCGGCGCTGCACCATTCTCGTGTTGGCGCTGACATCGCCCGCGATTGCCGGCGAGCTTCAGCCGGCCGGACTCGCCACGACGCGCAGCGACCTCAATGCCAAGGATCAGGCGCGCGTCACCGCCGTCACCAGGTTGACCACGGATTTCTCCAAACCCGAGCCGTTCGAACTGATGCAAGGCGGCGCCGGCACGTCTGAGAAAGACGTCAGCCGCGACGCCTTCTCGCAATCCTCGGCCAACATCAGCTTCGAGCAACAGGGCACTTTCAAGCTCGGCGACGCCCTGTTCCGCAAGAACTGGGTGTCGTCGCCATCTTCGACGCAGGCGTCGGACGGGCTGGGTCCTCTGTTCAACGAACGCGCCTGCCAGAACTGCCATCTGAAGGACGGCCGCGGTCGCCCGCCGCAAGGCGATATCGGCACCACCTCGATGTTCCTGCGGCTGGCGCGCGACGCCAGCAGCGCCGACGAAAAGTCGGCCATTGCCGACCGCGATCTGCCCAATTTCCCTGACCCGGTCTATGGGACGCAGTTGCAGGAGCTGGCCGTGCCCGGCTTGCGCGGCGAAGGCCGGATGCGCGTCGATTATCAGGAACGGCAGGTGACGCTGGCGGACGGCACGGCGGTTTCCCTGCGCAAGCCCAGCTACTCCGTCACCGATCTCGCTTATGGGCCGCTTGATCCGCGTACCACGCTGTCGCCGCGCCTGACGCCGCCGATGATCGGCCTTGGCCTGATCGAGCAGATCGCGCCGGCTGACATTCTTGCTCATGCCGATCCGGAAGACCGCGACAATGATGGCATCTCCGGCAAGCCGAACATCGTGCGTGACGGGCTGAGTGGCGAACTGACGCTTGGCCGTTTCGGCTGGAAGGCACAGACCGCGACGATCCGCCAGCAGGCGGCGGACGCCTTCGCCGGCGACATCGGCATCTCGACGCCGGAACAACCAAAGCACTGGGGCGATTGCAACGCCGCACAGGCAAAATGCCTGGCCATGCCGAATGGCGTGCAGGCGCGCCTCGGTCCGGTCGAGGCGCCGCCGCCAGTGATGGCTCTCGTCACCTTCTATTCGCAGAACCTGGCGGTGCCGGCGCGGCGCGATCTCGCCGCGCCTGGCGCGCTCGCCGGCAAGAAGCTCTTTTACGAGATCGGCTGCGTTGCCTGCCACACACCGAAATTCGTCACTCGTCGCGATGCGCCCAACAAGGCGCAGGCCTTCCAGCTGATCTGGCCCTATTCCGATTTCCTGCTGCACGACATGGGACCCGACCTGGCCGACGGCCAGGCGGTGGGCGATGCGACGGGAAGCGAATGGCGCACGCCGCCGCTGTGGGGCATCGGCCTCACCGAAACCGTCAACGGCAATTCCTTCTTTCTGCATGATGGCCGCGCGCGCAGCCTGACCGAGGCGATCCTGTGGCATGGTGGCGAGGCGCGGAAGGCGCGCGACCGCTTTGCCGCCGCCAACGCGGCCGAGCGCGATGCGCTGGTCAAATTCCTGGAGTCACTGTGATGCTGAAGCGCTCTGCACTGGTTCTCGTTCTTCCGCTGGCTCTGCTCGGTGTTTTCCCGGCCTCGGCGGCGGTGAAAGCCTCCGACATCATCCAGCGGGCAATCGACGGCTTTGTCCGTCCGGCCTATGCCGATCTGCACCAGCATGCGGAGGCGTTGACGCATGCGATGCACAAGCTCTGTGAAGCGCCCTCGCAAGGGGAGCTGGATGCGGTGCGGGCCGAATTCTCGGCCACGGTCTATGCCTGGTCGTCGGCCGAAATCATCGGTTTCGGCCCGATCAAGGAGAACAATCGGCTGGAGCGCATCCTCTACTGGCCGGATCGCAAGAGCATAGGCCTGAAACAGGTGCAGGCGGCGCTGGCGGACAAGGATTCGACGGCGACCGATCCGAAACAACTGGCCGGCAAGAGCGTCGCCATGCAGGGGCTCGGCGCGCTGGAGTTCGTGCTTTTCGGCGACGGCGCCGACGCGCTGGCGGGCAAGGACGATCCCTATCGCTGCGCCTATGGCGCGGCGGTTGCCGGCAATATCGAAACCATGGCCGGTGACGTCAGCGCGGCCTGGAACAAGCCGGACGGCTTTGCCGCGCTTTGGGCCAATCCGGGACCGCAGAACGCGCTCTACCGCGACGGCAACGAAGCGGTCACCGAACTGGTCGGCGTTTTCATCAACGAGCTGGAGATGGTCAGGGATGTCCGCCTGAAAGGTTTCCTTGGCGGCAAGCCGGATTCGGACAAGCCGAAACAGGCAATCTACTGGCGCTCGCAAAACACCGCCAATGCGCTGGCCGGAAATCTCGCCGGCGTCGACGCGCTGTTCCAGGCCTCGAAACTTGGCGATGCGCTACCGCCCGATGCACGCTGGATGGCGGAGTCCATCCACATCCAGCTGGTCAACGGCGTCGCCACCGCGAAATCGATCCAGGGTCCGATCGACAAGACGCTCGCCGACCCCGCGCTGCGCGAAAAGCTCGAGCATTTCGCGCTGATCACCTCCAGCCTGTCGACCCTGATCGGCACCCGGCTGACCGCCGAATTCGGCCTGACCGCCGGGTTTTCGTCATTGGATGGGGACTGAGCATGCGCACGCCGCTCATCGATCGCCGGGATTTCCTGAGGGTTGCGGGCATCGGCTTCGCTGCCGCGATGGCGCCGTCGGCCTGGGCGAAGACGCTTGCTGTCGACGCCGTCTTCGCCACCGCTTTCCTCAAGCGCGACGGCGGTTTTGGCGCCGCCGTGCTGTCCGAGGCCGGCAAGGTGCTGCATGCGATCGACCTGCCCGATCGCGGCCACGACGTCGCTTTTGATCCCCTGTCGAAGCGCTCGGTGGTCTTCGCCCGCCAGCCCGGTACCTTCGCCGTCGTTTTCGATCATTCGGGCCGTGAGGCGCCGCAGACCATCGCCAGCATCGCCGGCAGGCATTTCTTCGGCCATGGCGTGTTCTCGCCCGACGGCGCCCTGCTCTATGCCACCGAGAACGATTTCGACAATGCGGCCGGCGTCGTCGGCGTCTACGATGCACGCGCGAAATTCAGTCGCATCGGCGAATTCCCGACCTTTGGCGTGGGCCCGCACGAACTCCTGCTCATGGGCGACGGCCGGACGATTGCGGTCGCCAATGGCGGCATCGAGACCCATCCCGATTATGGCCGCGCCGAGCTCAACATCGCTACCATGAAGCCGTCCTACGTGCTCATCGACCGCGTCACCGGCGACCTGATCGAAAGGCATGAATTGCCGGCTTCCCTGCACCAGCTGTCGATCCGCCACATGGATACCGACCCGTCCGGCACCGTCTGGTTTGGCTGCCAGTACCGGGGGCCGGGCACCGATCGTCCGCTGCTGGTCGGCCGCGCCGTGCGCGGCAAGGAGTTGCAGCTTCTCGACATGCCGCAGGACGTGCTGTCCGGCTTCCGCAACTATATCGGCTCGGTCGCCACCAACGCGACCGCCGGCACCGTCGCCGTCTCGTCGCCGGAAGGCAATTCGCTTGTCGTGATCGACGCGGCCAGCGGCCGGGTCGTCTCGTCCAGCGCGCTGGTCGAGGTCTGTGGCCTGGCGCCGGACGGATCGGGCTTCATGGCCACCACCGGCGCCGGCGAGATTATCGAGGGCAGCGGCGCGACACGGTCAGAGCCGGACTATGTCTGGGACAACCACATGCTGCGCATCGAACAGGTCTGACAGCGCGCTGGCGGAACCGAAGCCGCTTAACAAATTATGCTTGCGGTGGCGCGCCCTGGCGGGCACAGGGAAGTGTTTCTCGGAACCGGTCGTTTCATGAAAGTGCTTGCCATCGACTGTGCCGCCAGCCTCTGCGCCGCCTGCGTCTACGACGCGGCGGCCGGGCGAGAGCTTGGCCGTGCGGTGCTCGATCTCGGCAAGGGCCATGCCGAGCACCTGATGGCCGTCATCGCCGAGGCGCTGAAGGCCGCCGCAACCGACTACCCCGGCCTTGGCGCCATTGCCGTTTCCGTCGGCCCCGGTTCCTTCACCGGCCTGCGCGTCGGTGTCTCCACGGCGCGTGGCCTGGCGCTGGCGCTGAAAATCCCGGCGATCGGCGTGACGACGCTCGAAGCTTTGGCCGCCGAGGCCGCACTGGCATTTCCCGGCCGCGCCGTGCTGGCGGCGCTGGATGCCGGTCGCGAGGAAATCCATGCAGCACTGTACGATAGAGCGTTAGTTTTGACTTACGGTCCAGCAGTGACCACGCTGCCGGAGGTCAGTGCCTTGGCGAGGGAGACCTCTGCGGCGCTTGCCGGAACTGCGGCAGTGCAGATCGCCGAATCGGTGGGCCGGCGTTCCGATATCGGGCCTCAGACGGCGACCGCTGATGTTCTCACCTACGCCCGTCTGGCCGCCGCCAAAGGCGAGGGCGAAAGGCCGAAACCACTTTACCTGCGCGGCGCGGATGCAAAGCCGCAAGCCGGATTTATTCTTTCGAGGCAACAAAATTGATGCGCATACCTTTTCTGCAGCCGCGCCGCCGGGACTATGCTCTCGAGCCGCTCAGGATCACCGACAGCCCCGCGGTCTCGGTGCTGCATCGCGAGGACTTTGTCCGTCCGTGGACCGATGGCGAGTTCGCCGCCCTGCTCGAGCAGGACACCGTGTTCGGTTACGCCGCGCGCGAGACCGGGCAGGGGGCCAAGCCGCCCGTCGGCTTTGTGCTCGCCCGCCTGGCCGCCGGCGAGGGCGAGATCCTGACGGTCGCGGTGGCGCGATCGCACCGCCGCCAGGGACTGGGCTGGCAATTGATGGATGCGGTGCTGCGCGAACTGCACGCACAGCGCGCCGAAGCGCTGTTCCTCGAGGTCGACGAGACCAATGTCGCCGCCATTGCCCTCTACCGTCGTTTGGGCTTCCGCGAAGTCGGCAAGCGCCCGGACTACTACAAGTCGCCCGATCGCGGGCCGACCGGCGCGCTTGTCATGCGCCGCGATCTTCGCTAGCCAGAGGTCGGGTAGGGCCAGGACAGCATGATCGGAAAAATCAGGATTTTCCTGGCCTTGGGCCTTGTCGTCGCCGGCTCGCTGGTCCTGGTGCCATTGCAGATCCTGTCGATGAAGACCGGCTGGTGGCCGGAAACCGTCATTCTCAAGATCTGGCACCGGCTGATCCTCAGGGCGCTCGGCATGCGCGTCCATGTCAAGGGAACGCTGTCCGACAAGCGCCCCTTGCTGGTGGCCTCCAACCACATCTCGTGGACCGACATCATGGTGCTTGGGTCCTTTGCCGATGTGAAGTTCATCGCCAGGGCCGATATGGAAGGCTGGCCGCTGATCGGCATGCTGTCGAAACTGCAGCGAACCGTCTTCATCGAGCGCGAACGCAAGCGTTCTTCCGGCGACCAGGCAAGCGAGATCGCCAGTCGCATGGCCAAGGGCGATGCCATGGTGCTGTTTGCCGAGGGGTCGACCGGCGACGGCAATGCCGTCCTGCCGTTCAAGAGCACGCTGTTCGGTGCGGCCTCGATGGCGCTTTCGGAGGGCGCGGCCGAGCAGGTGTTCATCCAGCCGGTGGCGATCGCCTATACGCGCCTGCACGGCGTGCCGCTCGGCCGCCGCCATCGGCCGATCTCGGCCTGGATCGGCGACGAGGATCTGATGCCGCACCTCAAGGTGCTGATGGCGGAGGGCGCGCTCGACGTGGAAGTGCATTTCGGCGAACCGGTCGCCTTTGCCAAGGGCTCGAACCGCAAGGAAACGGCCAGGCTGATGGAAAGCCAGGTGCGCGGGATGATGCAGGCGGCACTCGCCGATCCGCGCCCGAGCCGCTAGCCTGGATCCTGCGCCTGCGCGTGCACGCCGAGAATCGTCTGTTTTTTGTCACGGAAAGGCGTTAGAAGCCGCCGGATGGACTTGAACACGATTGAAAGCGACGACATCGGCAGTGTGGCCGGACAGCCGGCAGTGCGCGCCAAGGCAGCGAAGAAGGTCTTCATCAAGACCTATGGCTGCCAGATGAACGTCTATGATTCACAGCGCATGGGCGATGCGCTGGCCGCCGACGGCTACACCGCGACCGATGCCATCGACGAGGCCGACCTGGTGCTGCTCAATACCTGCCACATCAGGGAGAAAGCGGCGGAGAAGGTCTATTCCGAGCTCGGCCGCATCCGCGACATGAAGGCGGAGCGCGCCATTGCCGGCCGCGAGATGCTGATCGGCGTCGCCGGCTGCGTGGCGCAGGCCGAGGGTGCCGAGATCATCAGGCGCTCGCCGGCCGTCGACCTTGTCATCGGGCCGCAGACCTATCACCGTCTGCCCGACGTGCTGGCGAGGGTGCGCGGCGGCGAGAAGATCGTCGAGACCGACTACGCCATCGAAGACAAGTTCGACCATCTGCCGCAGCCCAAGCGCGCCGAGGTCATCAAGCGCGGCGTCACCGCCTTCCTCACCGTGCAGGAAGGCTGCGACAAGTTCTGCACCTTCTGCGTCGTGCCCTATACAAGGGGCTCGGAAGTGTCGCGACCGGTGGCGCAGATCGTCGCCGAGGCCGAGCGGCTGGCGGAGGCTGGCGTGCGCGAGGTGACGCTGCTCGGCCAGAACGTCAATGCCTGGCACGGCCAGGGCGCGAACGGCGAGGAATGGGGCCTTGGCCGCCTGCTGTTCCGGCTGGCCGAAATTCCTGGACTGGCGCGGCTGCGCTACACCACGAGCCACCCGCGCGACATGGATGACGAGCTCATATCAGCCCACCGCGACCTGCCGTCGCTGATGCCTTATCTGCATCTGCCGGTGCAATCGGGGTCCGACCGCATCCTCAAGGCGATGAACCGCAGGCATACGGCCAGGGATTATCTGGCCCTGCTCGATCGCATCCGTGCCGCACGTCCCGATATCGCTTTGTCCGGTGACTTCATCGTCGGCTTCCCCGGCGAGACGGAGGCCGATTTCGAGGCGACGATGGACCTGGTGCGTCAGGTGAACTACGCCTCGGCCTTTTCGTTCAAATATTCGCCGCGCCCCGGCACGCCGGGCGCCGAAATGGCCGATCATGTGCCCGAAACAGTCAAGGACGAGCGCTTGCAGCGGCTGCAGGCACTGCTGTTGAAGCAACAGCAGGACTTCGGTTCCAGCCTGGTCGGCAGCACCATCGACACGCTGATCGAGAAGCCCGGCCGGCAGGCCGGCCAGAAGGTCGGCCGCTCACCTTGGCTGCAGCCGGTTATTGTTGATGAAAAGGCCGGCGAAATCGGTGACATTATCCAGGTGCGAATCACGAAGACGGGCTACAATAGCCTGTTCGCCGAATTGGCCTGATGGTCTCGGCAGATGAGGAGAGACGGTTGAGCGCAGCAGAGCTGAAGAACCTGCCCCCGGTACCGGCATCTGGGGCTTCTGACATGGCGCACATCGTTCTGACTTTCGACAACAACAAGCTTGCCAGCGCCCTTTACGGTCAGTTCGACGAGAACCTCGCCCGGCTCGAGCAGAAGCTCGGCGTCGACATCCGTTCGCGCGGCAACCAGCTGACCATCAAGGGGTCGGCTTCGGCCGCTGAACAGGCGCGCCGTGCCTTGGACAATCTCTATGGCATTCTGCAGAAGGGCGTCGATATCGGCCAGTCCGACGTTGACGGCGCCGTGCGCATGGCGGTCGCCGCCGACGATCAACTGACCCTGCCGACGCTGGAGCGCAAGGGCAAGGTCTCCGCTGCCCAGATCTCCACCCGCAAGAAGACCATCTATGCCCGTTCGCTGAACCAGGACGCCTATATGCGGGCCCTGGAGCGGTCGGAACTGGTGTTCGGCATCGGTCCGGCAGGCACCGGCAAGACCTATCTGGCGGTTGCGCATGCGGCGATGCTGCTCGAGCGCGGCATGGTCGAGCGCATCATCCTGTCGCGGCCGGCCGTCGAGGCCGGCGAGCGGCTGGGCTTTCTGCCCGGCGACATGAAGGAGAAGGTCGATCCCTATCTGCGGCCGCTCTATGACGCCCTCTACGATATGATGCCGGCCGACAAGGTCGAGCGCGCCATTGCCGCCGAAGTCATTGAAATCGCGCCGCTCGCCTTCATGCGCGGCCGCACGCTGGCGCATGCCGCGGTCATCCTCGACGAGGCGCAGAACACCACGCCGATGCAGATGAAGATGTTCCTGACCCGTCTCGGCGAGAATTCGCGCATGATCGTCACCGGCGATCCCACCCAGATAGACCTTCCCCCGAGCACGAAATCGGGCCTGGTCGAAGCCTTGCGCGTCCTCGACGGCGTGGCCGGCGCGGTCACCGTGCGTTTCAACGATGTCGATGTCGTTCGCCATCCGCTGGTGGCGGAAATCGTCAGGGCCTATGACCGCGACGCCAAGCTGGCGCGCGGCCTCGGCGCCGAGAATTGATTTTTGACGATGCCGCTTCATGCCTGAGGACAATTTATCCGGCGACGGGGAGCCTCCCGTCGACATCGATATATCGGTCGAAGCGGGTGATTGGCCCGATGAGGCAAGCCTGACACGGCTGGTCGATCGTGCGGTTGGCGCTGCTTTCACCGAGACCGGCGTGACTGGCCGTTCCGAACTCAGCGTCGTTTTTTCCGACGACGCTCATATACGTACGCTCAATGCCGAATGGCGGGGTAAGGACAAGCCCACCAACGTCTTGTCTTTCCCGGCTTTTCCGTTTGTACAAGGCGGCCCGCTGCCGCCGATGCTGGGCGATATCGTGCTCGCCGCCGAGACGGTTTCTCGCGAGGCGGCACTGGAAGACAAGCCAGTGCAGAACCATATCACCCATCTCGTCATCCACGGCCTGCTGCATTTGCTGGGCCATGATCACGAGACCGACGCCGAGGCTGAGGAGATGGAGGCCATCGAACGCGCAGCGCTCGCAAGGCTTGCCATTCCCGATCCCTACGCGTAACTACATCTGACAATTGACCGGACGACGATGAACGACAAACCAGAGACTGCCGCCCGCCCTGACGCCGGCAGTGCGCCCAAGGCTTCCGATACGTCGGAAGAGGGATCAAGTCCGAGTACCGTTACCTCTGGTGCTGCCAGCGCCGGCAGTGCAGCCAGCGAGCCTTCGCCTGCCGGACCCTCCCTGTTCGATCGTGTTTTGGGCCTGTTCAGGCAACGTAATGGCACCAGCCTGCGCGAGGAAATCGCCGACGCTCTGGCCGAGACGGCGAGCGATGCCGGTGCCTTCTCGCCCGGCGAGCGCGCCATGCTCAACAACATCCTGCGCCTGCGTGAAGTGCGCGTCGAGGATGTCATGGTGCCGCGCGCCGATATCGAGGCGGTCGAGATCACCACGACACTCGGCGATCTCCTGGGCACCTTCGAACAATCCGGCCATTCCCGCATGCCGGTCTATTCCGAGACGCTCGATGACCCGCGCGGCATGGTCCATATCCGCGACGTGCTGGCCCACATCACCAAGCTCGCGCGCGTCAAGAAGGGGCGCACGACCAGGAAGACGCCCGTCGCCACGCAACTCGATCTTGCCCAGGTCGACCTCGCGCGCACCATCGGCGAGCTCAATCTGATCCGCCAGGTTCTGTTCGTGCCGCCCTCGATGCTTGCTTCCGACCTGATGGGCCGGATGCAGACAACGCGCACGCAGATGGCGCTGGTCATCGATGAGTATGGCGGCACGGACGGGCTTGTCTCGCTCGAGGACATTGTCGAAATGGTCGTCGGCGACATCGAGGACGAGCATGACGACGACGAGCCGATGATCACCCAGGCCGGAGACGGCGTGTTCATCGTCGACGGCAAGGCCGAGATCGACGAGGTCGCCAAGATGATCGGCGAGGATTTCGCCGCCGGCGAACATGGCGAATATGTCGACACCATCGGCGGCATGATCTTCAACACGCTCGGCCGCGTGCCGGCGCGCGGCGAGGTGGTGCAGGCCATTCCGGGCTTCGAGTTCCATGTCCTCGATGCCGATCCGCGCCGCGTCAAGCGCGTGCGCATCGTGCAAAGCCAGAAGGGCGAACGCCGTCGCCGCGCCACGGCCCGCACCGAACAGGCTTGAGTTTCCGCTGCAGATGACGGTGGACGACCCGTTCAAGCATTCAAGTCTGGGTTCCGGTGTCTTCTACAGAGATCCGCGCGCAGCGCTGGCGTGGCTCGAAGCGGCTTTCGGCTTCGAGCGCAGCATGGTGGTGAGCGATGCCGACGGCAACCTCGTCCACGCCGAGATGCGGTTCGGCGACTGCTACATCATCGTCGATTCCGAATGGAGCGATTATGTCGCGAGCCCGGCTTCGGTCTCGGGCAAGAACACGCAGTCGGTCTATGTCAGGCTCAGGGATGGCCTGGAGGCGCATTGCGAGAAGGCGCGGGCGGCCGGCGCCGACATAATCCAGGAGCCGACGGACCAGTTCTACGGCGAACGCCAGTATCGGGCTCGCGATCGCGAGGGCCATGTCTGGACCTTCACCCAGCCCATCCGTTGCGTTTCCCGCGAAGAGGCCGAGCGGCTGAGCGGCCTGCGCATCGACGGCTGGCACCGGTAATGCATGTCGCCCCAAAAGTGACCTCGGTTTGGGAGAACGACATGCATAAAAACAAAGCTCTAAAGCGCGTCGCATGAATCCGTTTCAACGCGACGCCCTCCAGAGCGCGATCGGATCATCGCGGCTGACAGGCAGGCGTTTGGAGCGCGGGCCGCGGCCTGATAAATCTTGCGTCCTGATTCGCGCGACTCGGAAGTATGCATGGAGCGCCTGACCGGCCGGATAATTCTGCTTTGGGGTTGGCGGCGTGCGCTCCTGGCCTTTCTTGCCGGGGCGCTGGCGGTGCTTGGCCAGGCGCCCTATGATTTCTTCGCTGCCTGCTTCATCTCGTTTCCGCTGCTGGTCTGGCTGCTCGACGGCGCGACCGGCGAAGCTTCAGGCAGCCTTTTCAGACGCTTGCGGCCGGCCTTCGCCGTCGGCTGGTGGTTCGGCTTCGGCTATTTCCTCGCCGGCCTCTGGTGGATCGGCTCGGCGTTGCTGGTCGAGGCAGACGACTTTGCCTGGGCGCTGCCCTTCGCCGTGGTCGGCATTCCCTTCGCGCTCGCCTTTTTCTACGGCTTCGCGACGATGGTCGCCCGGCTTCTGTGGAGCAGCGATATCGGCCGCATCGCCGCCCTTGCCTTCGGCTTCGGGCTGATGGAGTGGCTGCGCGGCTTCCTGTTCACCGGTTTCCCCTGGAATGCCATAGGCTACGCAGCAATGCCGGTGCCTCTCCTCATGCAGAGCGTGTCGGTGACCGGCATGATCGGCATGAACGTGCTTGCCGTGTTCCTCTTTTCATTGCCGGCGCTGCTCGCGGCGCGCCGGCATCTGCGCCTGGGTGCGGCGCTGTTCGGCCTGCTTGCATCGGCCCATGTCGGTTTCGGCTACATCCGGCTTGCCGCTCCTGAAAAACCGGCGGAGCGCAGCCTCGATGTCCGCATTGTCCAACCGGCCGTCGACCTCAGTGAAAAATGGGATGCCTCGGTGCGCGACCGTATCTTCGCCACCTTGCTCGGCCTGTCCGCCAAGGCGCCGGACCCCGGTCACGCCAAGCCACAGCTCATTCTTTGGCCGGAAACCTCGGTGCCGTTCCTCTTCACCGAGCGCCCCGACGCGTTGACGGCGCTGGGCGACATGCTGGCCGATGGCCAGATGCTGATCGCCGGCGTCGTTCGCGAGGAAGGCGGCTCGGCGGCCAGCACTGACAGCCGCTATTACAATTCCGTGGTGGCGATCAACGACAGGGGCGAAATCGTCGATGCCGTCGACAAGGTCCATCTGGTGCCGTTCGGCGAGTACCTGCCTTTCGGCGACCTGCTCAACCGTTTCGGCATCGCGCAGCTTGTCGCCGGACCGGTGACGTTCGCTGCCGGCAACGAGCGCCACGCCATCACACTGCCGGGCGGCATCCGTGCCCTGCCTTTTATCTGTTACGAGGTGATCTTTCCCGATCTTGTGGCAGTTGACGCTGCGTCAGCACAGCTTATTGTGAACGTTACCAATGATGCCTGGTTCGGGGACACACCGGGACCGTATCAGCATTTCAGGCAGGCCCAGATTCGCGCGGTGGAGAACGGATTGCCCTTGCTGCGTGCTGCCAACAACGGCATCTCGGCCGTCGTCGATCCACACGGACGCATCGTCGATGCACTGGCCATCGACGCGCGCGGAGCCATCGATGTGAAAGTGCCGATTGCCGGACAGACAGTCATTTCCTCGGGCCAGAGGCGCATTAACGGAATGCTGATCATGTTGCTGTTTGCGCTCGGGGGGGCGCTGTTGAGCGTAAGGCAAAGGCTACGGGTGAATTGACAGCCGACACATTAGAAACTCATACTGTATCGCCTGAAAATTTCTCGAAGTCGGTGGATCGGTCTGTTGGGGCAGTCGCCTCCGGCTTTTTTTGGGCGGGAAAAAATCACAAAGCCGAAAAAATTCGGCGAGGAAAAAATGACAGAAGAAAACAAGAAGAAACCCAATCCCATAGACATTCACGTTGGAAGCCGCATCCGGCTTCGCCGCAACATGCTCGGAATGAGCCAGGAAAAGCTGGGCGAAAATCTCGGCATCACATTTCAACAGATCCAGAAATATGAAAAGGGCACCAACCGCGTCGGCGCCAGCCGGCTGCAGGCGATAGCCTCGATACTCGGCGTGCCCGTCGCCTTCTTCTTCGAGGATGCGCCGGGCCAGGAGGCGGCGGCCGGCCGCGGCTTTTCCGAGGATGCGTCGATGGCTTTCGCCGTCGAATTCTGCGGCAGTCCCGAAGGCCTTCAGCTCAACCGGGCCTTCGTCAAGATCGCCGACGTCAAGGTCCGCCGCAGGATCATCGACCTAGTGAAGTCGCTCGCCGCCGAAGATCTCGACTGACCCTCGATGCACCTCGAACCGGCGGCATTCGCCGCCGGTGGCACAAGATATCGACATCGACAGTCGTGCCAGCATGGCGGCAACGCTTGACGAGCGACGCTTTGCCCCGCTAACACGTGGCGCGCCAAAATCGGCAGCCTGCCGATCGTTTTTCAAGAGGGGACACCCGTGACGCGGCAGAACTACTTCTTTACCTCGGAATCCGTTGCCGAGGGCCATCCCGACAAAGTCTGTGACCGGATCTCCGACGAGATTGTCGATCTGGTCTACCGTGAGGCCAAAAAGACCGGCATGGACCCATGGAAAGTCCGTGTCGCCTGCGAGACGCTCGCGACCACCAACCGCGTCGTCATCGCCGGCGAAGTGCGCGTTCCCGAGACGCTGCTGAAGAAGGACAAGGCTGGCAACATCCTCAAGGACGCCGCGGGCCACCCGGTGGTGAATCCGGCAAAATTCAAATCCGTCGCCCGCAAGGCGATCCGCGAGATCGGCTACGAGCAGGCCGGTTTCCACTGGAAGACGGCCAAGATCGAGGTTCTCCTGCACGGCCAGTCGCCCGACATCGGCCAGGGCGTCGACAACGCCGCCGACCGCCAAGGCGAGGAAGGTGCGGGCGATCAGGGCATCATGTTCGGCTATGCCTGCCGCGAGACGCCGGACCTGATGCCGGCGCCGATCTACTATAGCCACAAGATCCTCGAACTGCTGGCCGCCGCCCGCCACCAAAACAACGGCGAGGCCGGCAAGCTCGGCCCGGACGCCAAGAGCCAGGTCACCGTCCGCTACGTCGACGGCAAGGCCGCCGAGGCAACGCAGATCGTGCTGTCGACCCAGCATCTCGACGCGACGTGGGACTCCAAGAAGGTCCGCAAGGTCGTCGAACCCTACATCCGCGAGGCGCTTGGTGAGCTCAAGATCGCCGACGATTGCATGTGGTACATCAACCCGACCGGCAAGTTCGTCATCGGCGGCCCGGACGGTGACGCCGGCCTCACCGGCCGCAAGATCATCGTCGACACTTATGGTGGCGCGGCACCGCATGGCGGCGGCGCCTTCTCGGGCAAGGACACGACCAAGGTCGACCGTTCGGCAGCCTATGCAGCGCGCTATCTCGCCAAGAATGTCGTGGCGGCGAAGCTTGCCGACCGCTGCACCATCCAGCTTTCCTACGCCATCGGCGTCGCCCAGCCTCTGTCGGTCTATGTCGACCTGCACGGCACCGGCAAGGTCGACGAGGCGAAGCTCGAGGATGCGCTGCGCACGGTGATGGACCTGTCACCGTCGGGCATCCGCCGCCACCTCGACCTCAACAAGCCGATCTATGCCAAGACGTCGTCCTACGGCCATTTCGGCCGCAAGGCCGGCCGCGACGGGTCTTTCTCCTGGGAAAAGACCGATCTCGCCAAGGCGCTCAAGGATGCTGTCGCGGCCTGAACGCTGCGACAGACCTGCGCCGCCAGATGAGCCCGCAAGACAGGCCAAGCCGTACGACCGAAGCCTTTTTCGGTCGTCGGCGCGGCAAGCCCGTCCGTCCGCAGCAGGCGGCGGCCCTGGAAAGCGGGCTTGGCGCCTACCGGCTCGATCTGACGGCTGATGCGCCGTCGGATCTGCGCACTCTGTTTGAAAGTGACGTTTCGGCCGTCAGGCTCGAGATCGGCTTTGGCGGCGGCGAACATCTTCTGCACCGCGCCATCGAGGCGCCGACAACAGGCTTCATCGGTGTCGAGCCCTTCGTCAACGGCATGGCCAAGATGATGATGGCGGTGCGGGCAACGCCGCTGGCCAATTTGCGGGTCCATGACGATGACGCCACCCGGCTGCTCGACTGGCTGCCGCCGGCCTCGCTCGACGGCATCGATCTTCTCTATCCAGATCCATGGCCGAAAAAGAAGCACTGGAAGCGGCGTTTCGTCAGTCCGGTCAATCTCGAGCGTTTCGCGCGGGTCTTGAAACCGGGCTCAAAATTCCGCTTCGCGTCCGATATCGACACCTATGTGAACTGGACCTTGCTGCATTGCCGGGCGCATGGCGCCTTCGCATGGCAGGCGGCCGAAGCCGCCGACTGGCATCGCCCCTATGAGGGCTGGCCAGGCACGCGTTACGAGGCGAAGGCCGTTCGCGAGGGCCGGCGGCCTGCCTATCTGACCTTTGTCAGGAAATAGGCGCGTCCCTCGCCGGATTTTCAGAAACGGCCGATTCTGTTGAAGATGGCCGGATCCATGCCGAGCTTGCGCAAATCGTCGGCGCGGGGCTTGCGCCCGGCTTCCACCGAGCGTGACGCGGCAACGGCGCCGCCGAATGCGGTGAAGATCTCGCCCAAGGCGGAAAACAGTCTGCGATTGCTCATGATCTTGTCCTTTCGCGCGCCACCGCGCGCCTCTTCTGTTCGTGTCGTGGCTAACAAATAAGAGCGCTCCGCCGGCTCTCACAGAGGGATTGGCGCATGGTGGCCATGCGCCTGGAGCAATGCTGACGCTGTCAGCCCTTTTGCCGGTTCGGCACGGCGGGCTTGAAACACCGGCCATGTTCGTTTATATCAACCTCAAATTCTTGGTCGGTATGACGAAGAGTGGGTCCACCCGGTCCCGCTCTTTTTTATTACCTGCCGATAGGTTCGAAACGACAGGTACTTGATGACTGCAACGGCAAGCGAAGGTGACGACCGCATCATCCGCGAAAGCGGCATCGATGCGCGCATTGCGCTGATCGTTCAGCCGGTGCTGCGCGGTATCGGCTTTCGCCTCGTGCGGGTGCATCTGTCCGGCCAGAACGGACTGACGCTGCAGATCATGGCCGAACGCGAGGACGGCACCATGACCGTCGAGGATTGCGAAGAGGTCAGCCGCGCGGTGTCGCCGGCGCTCGACGTCGATGATCCGATCGAAAAGGCCTATCATCTCGAAGTCTCTTCGCCCGGCATCGACCGGCCGTTGGTGCGCAAATCCGATTTCGTGACCTGGACCGGTCATCTGGTGAAGATGGAAACATCGGTCATCGTCGCGGATCGCAAGCGCTTCAAGGGCAAGATCGCCGAGGCCGGTGAGAACGACGTGCTGATCGAGCGCGACAAGGCGGCCTATGGCGAGGAACCGACGGTGCGCGTGCCTTACGACGCCATTGCCGAAACCCGGCTGATCCTGACCGACGATCTCATCCGCGATGCGTTGTCGAAGGACAACAGGGCGCGCAAGGAAGCCAAGAAACGCCGCGGCGAACCGGATGACGACGCGCCCGAGGGTGCGGAAGCGGACGCCACGGAAGAACACGAACAGGAAAGTTGATTGAGCTGCCGGGCCCAAAAGTCCGGCAAACAGGCTCGGGAGAAAAAACATGGTTGTAAGCGCCAATAGACTTGAACTGCTGCAGATTGCCGACGCCGTCGCGCGTGAAAAGTCGATCGACAAGTCGATCGTCATCGCCGCCATGGCCGATGCGATCCAGAAGGCGGCGCGTTCGCGTTACGGCCAGGAGACCAACATCCGCGCCGACATCAACCCGAACACCGGCGAGATGAAGCTGCAGCGGCTGATGGAAGTGGTCGAAAAGGTCGACGACTACGCCACCCAGATCGCCATTTCCTCGGCTCGCGAGCGCAATCCCGACGCGCAGCTCGGCGACTTCATCGCCGAACAGCTGCCGCCGATGGATTTCGGCCGCATCGCCGCGCAGTCGGCCAAGCAGGTCATCGTGCAGAAAGTGCGCGAGGCCGAGCGCGACCGCCAGTATGACGAATACAAGGACCGCATCGGCGAGATCGTCAACGGCACCGTCAAGCGTGTCGAATATGGCAATGTCATCGTCGATCTCGGCCGTGGCGAGGCGATCATCCGCCGCGACGAGCTCATTCCGCGCGAAAACTACAAATATGGCGACCGCGTCCGCGCCTATGTCTACGACGTGCGCCGCGAGCAGCGCGGCCCGCAGATCTTCCTGTCGCGTACGCATCCGCAGTTCATGGCCAAGTTGTTCACCATGGAAGTGCCGGAAATCTATGACGGCATCATCGAGATCAAGTCGGTCGCCCGCGACCCGGGCTCGCGCGCCAAGATCGCCGTCATCTCGCGTGATAGTTCGATCGATCCGGTCGGCGCCTGCGTCGGTATGCGCGGCAGCCGCGTCCAGGCCGTCGTCGGCGAATTGCAGGGTGAGAAGATCGACATCATTCCGTGGTCGCCCTCGGCCGCCTCCTTCATCGTCAATGCGCTGCAGCCGGCGGAAGTCGCCAAGGTCGTGCTCGACGAGGATGCCGAGCGCATCGAAGTGGTGGTTCCTGACGATCAGCTGTCGCTGGCCATCGGCCGCCGCGGCCAGAACGTGCGCCTCGCCTCGCAGCTCACCGGCTGGGATATCGACATTCTGACCGAGGCCGAGGAATCCGAGCGCCGCCAGAAGGAGTTCGTCGAGCGCTCGGCGCTGTTCATGGAAGCCCTCGACGTCGACGAGATGGTCGGTCAGGTGCTGGCCTCCGAAGGCTTCACCAGCGTCGAGGAAGTCGCCTATGTCGACGCCGGCGAAATCGCCTCGATCGACGGCTTCGACGACGACACCGCTTCGGAAATCCAGACCCGCGCCCGCGAGTACCTCGAAAAGATCGAGGCCGAGCACGACGAGAAGCGCAAGGCGCTGGGCGTCAAGGACGAACTGCGCGAAATCCCCGGCATCACCACCGCCATGATGGTGACGCTCGGTGATGATGGTGTGAAGACGATCGAGGATTTCGCCGGCTATGCCGCCGACGACCTGACCGGTTGGAAGGAACGCAAGGACGGCGAGACCAAGGTCTATCCGGGCGTGCTGGCCAATCACGGTGTTTCGCGCGCCGATGCCGAACAGATGGTGCTCAACGCCCGTCTCAAGGCCGGCTGGATTTCCGAAGACGAGCTTGCGGCCGAAGAAGCATCGGCTGACGAAGCCGTTGGTGCGTGAGGTGAAACCGCATCGCACACAACCCGCCCTTGGACGAGATGAACGATCGCACCTGCATCGTTACCCGCAAGCAGGCCGAACCGGATGAACTGATCCGGTTCGTCGTCGGCCCGGATTCGGCCGTCGTTCCCGATCTCAAGAGAAATCTGCCCGGCCGCGGTTGCTGGGTGAGTGCCGACCGCCTACATATTGAGAAGGCGGCGGCCAAGAACCTTTTTGCCCGCGCCTTCAAGGCACAGGTGGTTGTGCCGTCGGATCTTGGCGGCATGGTCGATGGGCTGCTTTCCAGATCCGCTCTGGGCATGTTGGGTCTCGCCCGCAAGGCAGGCGCAATTTCTCTTGGCGCCACCAAGGTTGAGAGTGCCGTGCGCGGCGGACTGGCGCTTTTCGTGCTCCACGCGACCGAAGCGTCGGACGATGGCGTGCGCAAGATCAGCCAGGCGCGGCGGGCGACCGTCCATATTGGCGGCCCTTCCATCCTTGCCTACAAACTTTTCTCCGAGGCCGAGTTGAGCTTGGCATTGGGGGGTACAAATGTGATACATGCTGCCGTCCTCGCGGGAGACGCGGGTAAGGCGGTCCAGAAGCGCATGGTTGCGCTCGACCGGTATCGGGGCGGTACCCCGGACGATCTGGCAATGCTTGCGGCCGTTGCTGACGAAGATGAGGCCGCAGAGGATATGGAATGAGCGATACGAAATCGGGCGACGACAAGACGTTGAGTGTTACACCTAAGAAGACCTTGACGCTGAAGCGCCCCGGCATGGAACAGGGCACCGTGCGCCAGAACTTCTCGCATGGCCGTACCAAGTCGGTCGTGGTCGAGACCAAGAAGCGCAAATTCTCCCTGCCCGGCGACAAGCCGGAGCCGGCTGCCGCGGCCCCTGTGCCCGTCTTCACGCCGAAGCCGCCGGTCGCGGCGGCCCCAGTCGTGCAGGAAGCGCCGAAGGCTGCGCCTCCGCCTGCCCCGCCGGCTCCGGTCGAGCGCAGCGGCATGGTGCTGAACGAACTGTCGCGCAGCGAAATGGAAGCCCGCCGCAGGGCGCTGGAAGGGTCCAAGGTCCGCGAGGTCGAAGACCGTCAGCGCGCCGCCGAGGAAGCCAAGCGCCGGGCCGAGGACGAAGAGCGCCGCAAGCGCGAGCGCGAGGAATCCGCACGCCGCCAGGCCGAGGAAGAGGCACGGCTGCAGGCCGAGGCCGAATCGCGCCGCCGTGCCGAGGAAGAAGCACGCCGCCGCGCGCCGCTGGCCGCGGAACTGGCAACGGCGGACGAAGAAGAGGTCAAGCCGAAGCGGGCTGGCGCGGGCGCGCCGGTGCGTCGCCTGGTTACGCCCGAAGTGGCGCGTCCGGCCAAGCCGACCAAGGGCGAGGAAGATCGTCGCCGTGGCAAGCTGACGCTGAATTCCGCGCTTTCCGACGAGGATGCGCGGGCCCGTTCGCTGTCGTCGATGCGTCGCCGTCAGGAGAAGTTCAAGCGCGCGATGCACAATGAGCCGCGCGAGAAAGTCATGCGCGAAGTGATCCTGCCCGAGACCATCACCATCCAGGAACTGGCGCAGCGCATGTCCGAACGTGCGGTCGATGTGGTCAAGTTCTTCATGAAGCAGGGTCAGATCCTGAAGCCGGGCGACGTCATCGACGCCGACACGGCCGAACTGGTCGCCACCGAATTCGGCCACACGGTCCGCCGCGTCGCCGAATCCGACATCGAGGAAGGCCTGTTCAACATCGCCGACAACGCCGAGGACCTGGTGCCGCGTCCGCCGGTCGTGACCATCATGGGCCACGTCGACCACGGCAAGACCTCGCTGCTCGATGCCATCCGCAACGCCAATGTCGTCTCCGGCGAGGCCGGCGGCATCACCCAGCATATCGGCGCCTATCAGGTCGAGAAGAACGGTCAGAAGATCACCTTCATCGACACGCCCGGCCACGCTGCCTTCACGGCGATGCGTGCCCGCGGCGCCCAGGCCACCGACATCGCTATCCTGGTGGTGGCGGCCGACGACAGCGTCATGCCGCAGACGATCGAATCGATCAGCCATGCCAAGGCCGCCGGCGTTCCGATCATCGTGGCCATCAACAAGATCGACAAGCATGACGCCGATCCGCAGAAGGTGCGCTCCGAACTGCTGCGCCATGAGGTCTTCGTCGAATCGATGGGCGGTGAAGTGCTGGACGTCGAAGTGTCGGCGACCAAGGGCACCAATCTCGACAAGTTGCTCGAGGCGATCCTGCTGCAGGCCGAAATCCTCGACCTGAAGGCCAATCCGGACCGTACCGCCGAGGGTGTCGTCATCGAAGCGCAACTCGACAAGGGCCGTGGCCCCGTCGCCACCGTGCTGGTGCAGACCGGCACCTTGATGCCGGGCGACATCCTCGTCGCCGGCAACGAATGGGGTCGCGTACGCGCTCTGGTCAACGATCGCGGCGAGCAGATCAAGGAAGCGCCGCCGGCGATGCCGGTCGAGGTGCTCGGCCTTCAGGGCACACCACAGGCCGGCGACCGCTTTGCCGTGGTCAACAACGAGGCCCGCGCTCGCGAGATCACCGAGTATCGCCAGCGTCTGGCGCGCGAGAAGGCGGTGGCCAGGCATGCCGGCCAGCGCGGCTCGCTCGAACAGATGATGTCGCAGTTGCAGACGAGCGGGTTGAAGGAATTCCCGCTGGTCATCAAGGGTGACGTGCAGGGTTCGATCGAGGCGATCAACGCCGCGTTGGACAAGCTCGGCACCGACGAGGTGCGTGCGCGCATCGTCCATGCTGGCGCCGGCGCCATCACCGAAAGCGACGTCTCGCTGGCGGAAACGTCTGGTGCGGCAATCATCGGCTTCAACGTCCGTGCCAACGCACAGGCACGTGCCGCGGCAGCCGCCGCGGGCATCGAAATCCGCTACTACTCGATCATCTACAACCTGGTGGATGATGTGAAGGCGGCTTTGTCGGGCCTGCTGTCGCCGGAGCGTCGCGAGACCTTCATCGGCAATGCCGAGATCCTCGAGATATTCGACATCACCAAGGTCGGCAAGATCGCCGGCTGCCGTGTCACCGAAGGCAAGGTCGAGCGTGGCGCGGGCGTGCGCCTGATCCGCGACAACGTCGTCATCCACGAAGGCACGCTGAAGACGCTGAAGCGCTTCAAGGACGAGGTTTCGGAAGTCCCCGGCGGCCAGGAGTGCGGCATGGCCTTCCAGAACTACGAGGACATGCGCGTCGGCGACGTCATCGAGTGCTTCCGCGTCGAGATGGTGACCCGGACGCTCTGAGTTCGCGTGACTTGTCCATGCCAGGCGGTGGTCGAAAGACCGTCGCCTGGAGTTTATTGTGAAATTGCGCATCGTGCTTTTCGAAACCGAATTCGATTTCGGGCCGATGCGTTGACATATGAGACATGCGGCACGGTCCTATCCCGTGCCTCACGCTTTCAGGATTGAGAAAAATGCCCCGTCCAACCACATCCAGCCCGTCCCAGCGTATGCTGCGCGTTGCCGAACAGGTGCGCCACGCGCTGTCCGAAACGTTGCAGCGCGGTGAGATCATCGATCCGCTGATCGAAAATACCGTTGTGTCGGTCTCGGAAGTGCGCATGTCGCCCGACCTGAGGGTTGCCACCGCTTTCGTTTCGCCGCTTGGCGCCAAGGACGCGAATGCTGTTGTGGAGGCTTTGAACAAGCATGCGAAATTCGTCCGCGGCCGTGTCTCCGGCGCTCTGCGGCAGATGAAGTTCATGCCGGAGTTCCGCTTCAAGCTCGACACCTCCTTCGACAATTTCGCCAGGATCAACGATCTGCTGAAGTCGCCTGAAGTGGCGCGCGATCTCGATGCGGACGACGACAAGACCAGAGACGACAGGGCCAAAGACGACAAGGACAGCGAATAATGGGGCGCCGCGGCAAGAAGAAGGGCCGGCCGGTCTCCGGCTGGGTGGTGCTGGACAAGCCCGTGGGCATGGGCTCGACCGAGGCCGTGTCCAAGATCAAATGGCTGTTCCAGGCGGAAAAGGCCGGTCATGCCGGCACGCTCGATCCGCTGGCTTCCGGCATGCTGCCGATCGCGCTCGGTGAGGCCACCAAGACCGTTCCCTATGTGCAGGACGGCGCCAAGATCTACCGCTTCACCGTCGCCTGGGGGCAGGAGCGCTCGACCGACGACCTTGAAGGACCGGTGACGAAGAGTTCAGACCTCCGTCCGGCGGAGGCCGAGGTCAAGGCGCTGCTGCCGAAATACACCGGCGTCATCATGCAGACGCCGCCGCAATTTTCGGCCATCAAGATCGCGGGCGAACGCGCCTACGACCTCGCCCGCGAAGGTGAGACAGTCGATATTCCCGCGCGCGAGATCGAGATCGGCCGCCTCGACGTGGTCGAACACCACGCCGACCATACCGTTTTCGAGGTCGAATGCGGCAAGGGCACCTATGTGCGTTCCCTGGCCCGTGACATGGGCCGCGATCTCGGCTGCTTCGGCCATATCAGCAATTTGCGCCGGGTCGAGGTCGAGCCGTTCACATCGGAGGATTTCGTCACCATCGCCGAGCTGGAAGCGGCCCGTTTCGGTGCGCAAGGCGAGGACAAGCCGGAGCCTGCCGACGACGCCGATGCGATTGACGTGCCAGTGGACTTCGGCGCGATCGACGCGCTTCTTGTCGACACGTCGGCGGCTCTCGACTGCCTGCCGCAGATCGCCATCAGCGACGATGCGGCGACCAAGATCCGCCTCGGCAATCCGGTCATCATTCGCGGCCGCGATGCGCCTGTCGAGGCCGAGGAAGCCTGCGCGACGGCTCGCGGCAAGCTGGTGGCCATCGGCGCGATCGAACAAGGCATGTTCAAGCCCAAGCGGGTCTTTGCCGGTTGACGGCTCTCGGCTAACTTCACATCGACTCTACGCTCGAGGGGCACATGGCAAAGGTCGAGGCGGTGAAGAAGCGGGCGCCTGTAAAGATGAGGCGGCCGCCGGTAGGCGCTTCGCCGGGCACGCTGATCGCCGATCCGGCGGCGCGACGCTCCGAATTGCGGCTGACCTTGATCTCGCCGCAGAAGTTCAAGACCATCGACAATGCCAGCATCGACGATGTCGAGGCCAATTGCCACAAATGGCCGGTGATCTGGCTCGACTGCACCGGCCTCGCCAACATCCAGCTGATCAAGGAGATCGGCCGCATCTTCAGCCTGCATCCGCTGGCGCTGGAGGATGTCGTCAACACCGGCCAGCGGCCCAAGGTCGACTTCTTCGAGGATCATGCCTTCGTCGTCGTGCGCATGATCGACGATGTCACCGCGCATCGCTACGAGCAGATCGCCGTCTTCGTCGGAGAGAACTTCGTCGTCACTTTTCAGGAGCGCGAGGGCGATCCGTTCGACCCGGTGCGCAAGCGCATCGAGAGTTCGGCGCCCAACCGCTTGCGCACGCGCGGCGCCGACTATCTGGCCTACGCGTTGATCGACGCCATCGTCGACAGCTATTTCCCGCCGATCGAGGCGGCCGGCGACCTGGTCGACGGCATCGAGGATGAGATGCTGCATTCGCCGCACAAGCATCAGATGCGGCAACTGCACGAATTGCGGCGCGACGCCAACGTGCTGAAGGGCGTGCTGTGGCCGATGCGCGATGCATTGGCGACGCTGATCCGCAACGACGTGCCCTATGTTGGAGCCGAGACCAAGGTCTTCCTCAATGACACGCTCGACCACTCACTCAGGCTGATCGAACTGGTCGAGACCCAGCGCGACATGCTGACCGGGCTGATCGAGATGCATCTGTCGCTGAGCCAGGCGCGCACCAACGACGTCATCAGCTATCTCACCATCGTCTCGGTCATCTTCATGCCGCTCACCTTCCTGGTCGGCGTCTGGGGCATGAATTTCAGTCCCGATACCTCGCCATGGAACATGCCGGAGCTGCGGTCTTACTATGGCTATCCGGCGGCACTCGTCTTCATGCTGCTTGTCGCGGTCGGCTTGATTGCCTTCTTCAAATGGAAGAAATGGCTCTGACGCCGATAAAACCGGGCATTTGGGGCTGAAAAGCCGGCTTGGTGAATTGGGCTGGTGTTTTGCCGGGAATTGCACTATATGCGCCGCAGCATAGCGCCACGACGCTTTGCTTGCACCGGCCCCTGCTGGACGACATCCCGGCTGAGGGCGACCCGTTTCCTCAAACAGATAAGGAAAAACACGATGTCGATTACTGCCGAGCGCAAGAAGGAATTGATGGGTGAATTCGCGACCGCCAAGGGCGATACCGGGTCTCCGGAAGTCCAGGTGGCCATCCTTTCCGAGCGCATCAAGAACCTGACCGACCATTTCAAGGACCACAAGAAGGATAACCATTCCCGCCGTGGTCTGCTCGCTCTCGTGTCCCAGCGCCGCAGCCTGCTTGATTACCTCAAGCGCAAGGACGACGCGCGCTATCAGACACTGATCGAGAAGCTCGGTCTGCGCCGTTGACGAATTGACCGGCGGGCTCCCTCAAGGAGTCCGCCGGTCGCGCATTCGAGCACCGGACCAATCCGATCTCGAATGCAGGACTGGAGCGCCGCGCAGCCCATCGGGATGCCGGACGGACGCTCCGAAAAGTTGAATTGCGCATGACGCGTTCCGTAAGCCGTGGGTTTCGGGGTCATGCGCAGGCCGATCGATCGATTGGCCATATCCGGCTTCGAGCGTGCAGAGGGCCACTCGGAGCCGCCCATGGACGGTCATGGGGCAGGATTGCAGGACGCTCGTATGGCCACCGTGCCGACAGACCCGAGCCTCCCGTTGTCTTGCCCGTGGCTGCCCGAGAAAGGAAGCCAGAAGAAAGGGCACCCGCGCACGCTGAAACGGCGCGGCCCTTCCTCATACAAAGGACAAGACATGTTCAATCAGCACAAAGTGGAAATCGAATGGGGCGGTCGCCCGCTCATCCTCGAAACCGGCAAGATCGCCCGTCAGGCTGACGGCGCTGTGCTCGCCACCTACGGCGAGACCAAGGTTCTGGCCACCGTCGTTTCGATGAAGGAGCCCAAGCCTGGCCTCGATTTCTTTCCGCTGACCGTCAACTACCAGGAAAAGACCTATGCCGCCGGCAAGATCCCGGGCGGCTATTTCAAGCGGGAAGGCCGTCCGAGCGAAAAGGAAACGCTGGTTTCGCGCCTCATCGACCGCCCGATCCGTCCGCTCTTCGCCGACGGCTACAAGAACGACACGCAGATCGTCGTCACGGTCGTCCAGCATGACCTCGAGAATGATCCGGACATCCTGTCGATCGTAGCCACCTCGGCCGCTCTGACCCTGTCGGGCGTTCCCTTCATGGGCCCGGTCGGCGGTGCGCGCGTCGGCTACATCAACGGCGAATACGTCCTCAACCCGCACATCGACGAAATGCAGGAATCCAAGCTCGACCTCGTCGTCGCCGGCACCGCCGACGCCGTGCTGATGGTTGAGTCGGAAGCCAAGGAACTTGGCGAAGAGCTGATGCTCGGCGCTGTCATGTTCGGCCACAAGGGCTTCCAGCCGGTAATCGACGCCATCATCAAGCTGGCCGAAGTTGCCGCCAAGGAGCCACGCGACTTCACCGCGCCGGATTATTCCGCGCTCGAAGCCGAGATGCTGAAGATCGTCGGCGACGAGCTTCGTGAGGCTTACAAGATTACCGACAAGCAGCAGCGCTATGCCGCCGTCGACGCCGTCAAGGCGAAGGTCAAGGCAGCCTTTGCTCCGGCCGAAGGCGAAGAGGCCAAGTACACCTCCGAGCAGATCGGCTCGGTGTTCAAGGAACTGCAGGCCAAGGTCGTGCGCTGGAACATCCTCGACACCGGCTCGCGCATCGATGGCCGCGACCTGAAGACTGTCCGCAAGATCGTTTCCGAAGTCGGCGTCCTGCCGCGCACCCATGGTTCGGCGCTGTTCACCCGTGGCGAGACCCAGGCGCTGGTCGTTGCCACGCTCGGCACCGGCGAAGACGAGCAGTATGTCGATTCGCTGACCGGCATGTACAAGGAGAAGTTCCTCCTTCACTACAACTTCCCTCCCTATTCCGTCGGTGAGACCGGCCGCATGGGTTCGCCGGGCCGCCGCGAAATCGGCCACGGCAAGCTCGCCTGGCGCGCCATCCGTCCGATGCTGCCGAGCGCTGACCAGTTCCCCTACACGCTGCGCGTCGTCTCGGAGATCACCGAGTCCAACGGCTCGTCCTCGATGGCCACCGTCTGTGGCACCTCGCTGGCGCTGATGGATGCCGGCGTGCCGCTGGCCAAGCCGGTTGCCGGTATCGCCATGGGCCTGATCAAGGAAGGCGAGCGCTTCGCCGTGCTTTCCGACATCCTGGGCGACGAGGATCACCTCGGCGACATGGACTTCAAGGTCGCCGGCACCGCCAACGGCATCACCTCGCTGCAGATGGACATCAAGATCGAGGGCATCACCGAGGAGATCATGAAGATCGCGCTGGATCAGGCCAAGGACGGCCGCCAGCATATCCTCGGCGAAATGGCTCATGCCCTGACCGGCGCCCGCCCCGAACTCGGCGAATTCGCGCCGCGCATCGAGGTCATGCACATCCCGACCGACAAGATCCGCGACGTCATCGGTTCGGGCGGCAAAGTCATCCGCGAGATCGTCGAGAAGACCGGCGCCAAGATCAACATCGAGGACGACGGCACGGTGAAGATCGCTTCTTCGAACGCCAAGGAGATCGAAGCGGCGAAGAAGTGGATCCACACCATCGTCGCCGAGCCGGAAGTCGGCGAAATCTACGAAGGCACGGTCGTCAAGACCGCCGACTTCGGCGCCTTCGTCAACTTCTTCGGTCCGCGTGATGGCCTCGTCCACATCTCGCAGCTCGCCAACGAGCGCGTCGCCAAGACCTCCGACGTCGTCAAGGAAGGCGACAAGGTCTGGGTCAAGCTGATGGGCTTCGACGAGCGCGGCAAGGTCCGCCTGTCGATGAAGGTCGTCGACCAGGCCACCGGCAAGGAAATCGTGCGCGACAAGAAGGCCGAAGGCGAAGAAGACGCCGCCTGAGCGATCTGACGGAAAAATCGAAGCGGGCGCGGCTTATGTCGCGCCCGTTTTCGTTTGGAGCGGTTCCAGGAAAGTATGAGGCGCTTTCCCTTGGGAATTGCGTAAGACTCTGGGAGCACTTCCATGTCCGCTGAAGCGCTGAAGACACTTTTCCATCCCTTCGAGGCCGAGGCTCTTGCCTTGCCGCGAAAGGGCGAGCGCATCCTCTTCCTCGGCGCCGAGCCCGGCCTGCGCGTGCCGTCGGGTTTCGAGGCCACGCTGCATCTCGTACTGGGCTTCCGGCCATATTTCCGTGCATTGCAGGCAGCGGGCTTTTCCGTCACGCCGCAAACCGAGGGGGACGGATTTGATGCCGCCCTGGTGCTCGCGGGCCGTCACCGCGGCCAGAACGAACTGCGTATCGCCGAGGCCCTCAAGCGCGTGGCGCCAGGCGGGCTTGTCGTCGTCGCCGGCGGCAAGGACGACGGCATTGCTAGCCTTCGCAAGCGCGTCGACGAGCTCGTGCCGCTCGACGGCCATATGCCGAAATATCACGGCATCGCCTTCTGGCTGCGCCGCCCTGTGGATATGCAGGCCGCAGCCACGCTTCGCGCCGCCAATCCCGCTTTGCTGATCGAGGAGCGGTTCCACACCGCACCTGGTATGTTCTCCTTCGATCGCGTCGATGCGGGTTCGAAACTGCTGGTCGACAATTTGCCCAATGACCTGCGCGGCAATGCGGCCGATTTCTGTGCTGGTTGGGGTTATGTCGCGGCTGAGATGGCTGCCCGCTCGTCAGGCCTGTCGGGTCTCGATCTCTATGAGGCCGATTTCGATGCGCTGGAGGCGGCCAAGGGCAACTTGGCCAACACAGTGGCGCAAGGCTTCTTCTGGATGGATCTGCTCGCCGAGCCTGTCGAGCGCCGTTACGACGTCGTCGCCATGAACCCGCCCTTTCATCGCAGCCGTGCTGCGGAGCCGGAGATCGGCGCCGGCATGATCCGCGCGGCGGCCAAGGCGTTGAAGCCCGGTGGCAGGCTGTTCATGGTCGCCAACCGGCAGCTTCCCTACGAGCCCGTGCTGTCGGCCGCCTTTGCCAGCCACGCGGAGCTTGCCCGCGACGGCATGTTCAAGGTGTTTTCCGCTCGGCGCTGACTTGCTCAATGCAGGTTGGCGACGCGCCGGAACTCGTCGGTGGCGTGCTCGTCGCCAAGCCTGAACTGGAGCGGCGCCGGCCGGCCGAACAAATAACCCTGCACCACCTCGCAGCCGGCCGCCCGCAACAGCGTCGCCTGGCTCTCGGTCTCGACGCCTTCGGCGATGATGCTGACGCCGAGCGCGCGCGAAAGCCCGACAATGGTCGAGACGACAGCGCCGGAGCTGGAATCGGTATCGATGCGGCTGACGAAGGAACGGTCGATCTTCAGCTTGCCGAATGAGAAGTCGATGAGGTAGCTGAGGTTCGAATAACCGGTGCCGAAATCGTCGACGGCAACGGAGATGCCCATTTCGGCAAGCTCTTTCAGGATAGCGGCCGCGCGGTCGCGGTCCTGCATCATCGCCGTCTCGGTGACTTCCAGCTCAAGCCGCGAGGGCTTGATGCCGGTGGCCCGCATGGTGTCGCGCACGATGCCGACGAAGTCCTTGGTCATGAACTGGACCGGCGAGATGTTGACGGCGACGAAACAGTCGTCCGGCAGATGACGGGCATCGCTGCAGGCCTTGCGCAGAACCCATTCGCCGATCGGGTGGATCATCCCGGTTTCCTCGGCGATCTGGATGAACTCCAAGGGTGGGATCATGCCGCGTTCGGGATGGTTCCAGCGGATCAGCGCCTCGTAGCCGATGATCCGGCCGGTCGGCAGGTCGAGCTGTGGCTGATAGTGCAGGTCGAAGTCTCCGCGCTCGAAAGCGGTGTGCAGTTCGGATTCGACCCATTGACGATGATCGGCGACACGCGCCATCTCGCTGTTGAACACCGACCAGTTGCCGACCCCGCCGGCGCGCGCATTCTGCAGCGCCAGGTTGGAGCGGCGCAGGATAAGGACCGGATCGACGCCATCCTTGGGCATAGCCACGATACCCACCGACAGGCTCACCGATTGCTGATGGGTGCTCAGTTCATAGGGCTCCATCATTTCGTCGATGAGCCTTTCGACCATGCTTTCCATCGTTCCCTGGATCTGATGATCCGCAAGCAGCACCGCGAACTCGCCGGCGCCGATACGCCCGACCAGGGCGCGTGCGGGCACGCAGGTCTGCAGCCGCTTGGTGAAGGCGCGGATCAACTCGTCGCCCTGCGTATAGCCGATCGCGTCGTTGATCTGCTTGAACCGGTCGATGTCGATGTCGATCAGGAACACCGGTTCTCCGGTCCGGCTTGTCGCGCATGCCGCCTCGGCGACCTTGCCGACCATCGCCGGGCGCGCCAGCAGTCCGGTCAGCTTGTCGAAATGGGTTTCGTTGAAGACGAAATCCGCCGATTCATCGACGCCGGCGAAGAACGACATGGCCGCCACCGACGCCGCCAGCGCGCAAAGCGCAGCCATGATCGCGACCATCATGTCCATCGATATGCCGGCAAACCCATCCCCGAGGCCGTGCTTCAGGCCCCAGATGCCGAGGACAAAACTGCCAATGCCCGAACTCGCTATCGTGAGCAGTCGGAACACCGGTGTTCGCTTCGGGTTGCTGACGGCAGTCATTCAAAGGTCCCCAGATTGCGGGACTCTATAGCGGAAATCCCCTTAAAATGAGTTTCCGCGAATGTATCCAATTTTACTGGAGAAGATTATTTTCTTTACTGGAAAGAGAGCCATTTCTCCAAACGGTTGCCCAAAGCGTGGCGCCTTGATCCGTAAGGGCCGGTTAGCCATCCGTCTGCTTCAACTCGTCGAGCGTCGGCATGGAGACGATGTGATAGCCGGAATCGACATAGTGGATTTCGCCGGTGACGCCCGAGGCAAGGTCGGACAGCAAATAAAGCGCGGAGCCGCCGACCTCGTCGATGGTCACCGTGCGGCGCAGCGGCGAGTTGCGCTGCTGGTACGAGAACATGTGACGGGCGTCCGAAATGCCGGCGCCGGCGAGCGTGCGTACCGGGCCCGCCGAGATGCCGTTCACCCGGATGCCACGCGGACCGTAGTCGTTGGCAAGGTAGCGCACGCTGGCCTCGAGGCCGGCCTTGGCGACGCCCATGACATTGTAGTTCGGCATGACGCGCACCGAACCGGCATAGGTCAGCGTGATCATCGAGCCGCCTTCCGTCATCAGGGCCGCGGCGTTGCGCGCCACTTCGGTGAAGGAGTAGCAGGAGATCACCATGGTGCGGACGAAATTGTCCCGGCTGGTGTCGGCGTAGAGGCCCTTCAACTCATTCTTGTCGGAAAAGCCGATGGCGTGGACGACGAAGTCCAGTCCGCCCCATTCCTTGCCGAGCGTCTCGAACGTGGCGGCGACCGAAGCGCTATCCTCGACATCGCAGGGAACGACCAGCGAGGCGCCGAGCTTGTCGGCGAGCGGCTTGACCCGGCGGCCGAAGGCGTCGCCCTGATAGGTGAACGCGAGCTCCGCCCCATGTTCGGACAATTTCTTGGCGATGCCCCAGGCGATCGAATGATCGTTGGCGACACCCATGACAAGCCCGCGCTTGCCCTTCATCAATCCGTCCATGGCAGGCAATCCTTTTAGAAAACCGCTGGCCTTATGCGGAATAGCGCTGGAAAACCAGCGTTGCGTTGGTGCCACCGAAACCGAAGGAGTTTGACAGGACGGTATCGATCTTGGCGTTGTCGATGCGCTTGCGCACGATCGGCATGCCCTCGAATTCGGGGTCGAGGGTCTCGATATGGGCGCTTTCGCCGATGAAGCCGCCTTGCATCATCAGGATCGAATAGATCGACTCCTGAACGCCGGCCGCGCCCAGCGAATGGCCGGTCAGCGACTTCGTCGAGGTGATGAACGGCATTTTTTCGCCGAACACCTCGCGGATGGCGCCCATTTCCTTGGAATCCCCCACCGGCGTCGAGGTGCCGTGGGTGTTGATGTAGTCGACCGGCGTGGACACCGTCGCCAGCGCCTGGCGCATGCAGCGGACCGCGCCTTCGCCGGAGGGTGCCACCATGTCGAAACCGTCCGAAGTCGCGCCGTAGCCGACGATCTCGGCGTAGATCTTGGCGCCGCGCGCCTTGGCATGCTCCAGTTCTTCCAGCACCAGCACGCCGGCGCCGCCGGCGATGACGAAGCCGTCGCGATTGACGTCATAGGCTCGGGAAGCGGCCGAGGCCCTGTCGTTGAACTTGGACGACATGGCGCCCATGGCGTCGAACAGGTCCGACATCGTCCAGTCGAGATCCTCGTGGCCCCCGGCAAAGACCATGTCCTGCTTGCCCCACTGGATCAGCTCGTAGCCATTGCCGATGCAATGCGCCGAGGTCGAGCAGGCCGACGAGATCGAATAGTTGACGCCGTGGATCTTGAACCAGGTGGCCAGCGTTGCCGACGCGGTCGACGACATCGCCTTCGGCACCGCGAAGGGGCCGATGCGCTTGGGGCTGCCGTTCTTCAGCGTGGTCTCGGCCGCCTCGACGATGGTGCGGGTGGAGGGGCCGCCCGAGCCCATGACGATACCGGTGCGCTCATTGGTGATGTCGCTTTCGCCGAGGCCCGCATCGGCGATCGCCTGGTCCATGGCGACGTGGTTCCAGGCAGCTCCTTGGCTCAGGAAGCGCATCGCGCGGCGATCGATCATGGCCGAGGGGTCGAGTGTCGGTGCGCCCCAGACCTGGCAGCGGAAACCGTGCTCGGCAAAGGAATCGGAAAAGCTGATGCCGGATCTGGCGTCATGCAGCGAGGTCTGCACCTCGTTGGCATTGTTGCCGATCGACGACACGATGCCGAGGCCTGTGACTACGACACGTCTCATTCGCAACTCCTTCCAGGGATGCTGGCCAGTGGGTCGGCCAAGGGTGCGGTCAACCGACCGCCGACTGCTTGGACAGACCGACCTTCAGGTCCGTCGCCGCATATATGGGCTCGCCATCCGCCTTCATCCAGCCATCGGCGATGCCCAGCACCAACCGGCCGCGCATGACACGCTTGAAATCCACGCCATACTCGACCTTCTTGACCGATGGCGTGACCATGCCCTTGAACTTGACCTCACCGGTCGACAGCGCCATTCCCTTGCCGGGTTCGCCGAGCCAGCCAAGGTAGAAGCCGGTCAACTGCCATAAGGCGTCCAGGCCGAGGCACCCTGGCATGATCGGATTGCCGATAAAATGGCAGGCAAAGAACCACAGGTCCGGCTTGATATCGAACTCCGCACGGATAAAGCCCTTGTCGAAGGCGCCGCCGGTCTCGCTGATCTCGGTGATACGGTCGAACATCAGCATCGGCGGGTAGGGCAGCTGGGCATTGCCCTCTCCGAACAGCTCGCCGCGGGCGCAGGCCAGCAATTCTTCGTAGTCGTAGCTGGATTTACCCGGCATCAATCTCGTCCCCATATCGTCCGGGCGGTAGCGCGCCCTTGTCGTTGGTGTCCTAACACAATCTGTTTCAGGCCGGAAACCGGCGTTTGCGCTTAACCCGCCAGTCTGCCCGGGTCAATGCGCGCTATTGATCGCATTCGGACGACCGAATATATGTCAACAGGGGTCCGGTTTCGGCAGGCATTCATTTTTTTGCCATTCTGGGCGTGTCTTGAAGCGGGACTGTTGGCTTGGAAGACCAGATGGACCGGGGCTGCCGGAAGGAAAATGTCGCTGTGGACAAGCGGGTACGTGAGGCCGGCCTGAGGCCGACACGGCAGCGCATTGCGCTGGCCGACCTGCTTTTCGCCAAGGGCGATCGCCATCTCTCGGCCGAGGAACTGCACGAGGAGGCGCTGGCCGCCGGCGTGCCGGTGTCGCTGGCCACGGTCTACAACGCGCTCCACCAGTTCACACAGGCGGGGCTGCTGCGCATCCTCGCCGTCGAGGGCGCCAAGACCTATTTCGACACCAACACCTCCGACCACCATCATTTCTACATCGAAGGCGAAAACCGGATTTTCGACATCGCCAACGGTCCGGTGACGGTCACCAACCTGCCGGATCCGCCCGAGGGCATGGAAATCGCCAATGTCGACATCGTGGTGAGGCTGCGCCCCAAGCGCCAGGAATGACCGGTGAGGCCAGAACAATCGGTTCGGCCGGCAGTGATCTGTCAGGCCAGAATAATCTGTCAGGCCAGAGTAATCTGTCAGGCCAGAGTAATCTGCCAGGGATGAAGCCCCTCGCCCTGATAATCCGCCTCGAATGGGCTGTCGTGGCGGCCGTTGCGATCGTCTTCTACGCTTGGTCAGGCGTTTCCTGGTGGCTCTTCGGATTGCTCATCCTGGCGCCGGACCTGTCAATGTTCGGGTATCTCGGCGGGCCGCGCACCGGCGCCATCGCCTACAACGCCCTGCACATCCTCATCGTACCGGTGCTGCTGCTGCTCGTCGGGTACCTGTCCGGTCATGCGGTCGCGATCGCGGTCGCACTGATCTGGATCGCCCACATCGCCATCGACCGCGCACTGGGCTACGGCCTGAAACTGCCAACCGGTTTTCAGGACACCCACCTCGGCCGCATCGGGCGTAAGCGGGACGAGCTCAGTCCTTGACCCGCTCTCCGGGATAGGCGCCCCAGACCGCGGCCTGGGCGAGCCAGCCGGTGTGGCCATCGAGCGTCATTTCGCACCACTGGCCGTCGCAGGACTTGATCGTGCCCATGACGCCCGGCTCGACGATCGCCACCACACGGGCATCCTTGTCGGGACTTTTCATAAGGTTGATCTGGGCACCCTTGCCGCGCTGCCAGGGCGCGATGATCGCCGTGCGCCGGCCTGACAGCAGCGACTGGTTGATCCAGCCCTCCGAGCCATCGGCGTCGCGCACGCGGCGCCACGTGTCGAATTCCTGGACGACCTCCATCGGCAGGCCGGCCTTCATATACATCCAGTCGACCGAGTAGTTGGCGCCGGGGCCGACGCGCGAATTGACGCGGCCGGACTTCAGGCTGACGAATCGCGGCAGCGGCAGGCCGCTCGGCCCGAGCGTGACGGCGCTCTGGGCGGGCGCGGCCGCGCCCTGCGCCACGGCAAGCGGGGAATAGAGGAGAGCGCCGAGAAATGCTGCGCTGATGGCCAGGCGAAGCGACGCGAAACCAGACACTTTCGTTCCTTTCGGCGCCGGCCCGGTGGCCTTGGCGCCCCTTTTTCTTTGTCTTCGGCGGCACCGCTTGTTACATGGGTAAATCGGCTACCGCGACCGGCTTTCAGTTTCGCCGGTCTTGGTTAAAGAGGTCTCAACGAGGGAAACAATGGTAGGCAAAAAGAAGCCTCTCGTGGTCATCACGCGAAAGCTGCCCGACCCGGTCGAGACCCGCATGCGCGAGCTGTTCGACGCCAGGCTGAATGTCGAGGACAGGCCGATGACGCAGCCGGAGCTGGTCGCCGCGGTCAAGGAAGCCGACGTGCTGGTGCCGACGGTGACCGACCAGATCGACGCGGCGCTGATCGCCCAGGCCGGCGACAACCTCAAGCTGATCGCCAATTTCGGCAACGGCGTCGACAAGATCGACGTGGCCGCGGCCGCCAAGAGGGGCATCACCGTCACCAACACGCCCAATGTGCTGACCGAAGACACCGCCGACATGACCATGGCGCTGATGCTGGCGGTGCCGCGCCGGCTCGCGGAGGGCGCCAATGTGCTCACCGGCGACAAGAAATGGGCCGGCTGGTCGCCGACCTGGATGCTTGGCCGGCGCATCTGGGGCAAGCGGCTGGGCATCGTCGGCATGGGCCGCATCGGCACGGCCGTCGCGCGCCGGGCCAAGGCTTTCGGCCTGTCCATCCACTATCACAACCGCCATCGTGTTTTGCCGGCGGTCGAGGACGGGCTGGAGGCGACCTATTGGGAGAGCCTCGACCAGATGCTGGCCCGCATGGACATCATTTCCGTCAATTGTCCGTCGACGCCCGCGACCTTCCATCTTCTGTCGGCACGGCGCTTGGCGCTGCTGCAGCCGACGGCCTATGTCGTCAACACCGCGCGCGGCGACATCATCGACGAGGAAGCGCTGGTCAAGCTGATCCAGGACGGCAAGATCGCCGGCGCCGGCCTCGACGTCTACGAGCATGAGCCGGCGCTCAATGCCAAGCTGCTCAAGCTTGCTGCCCGGCACAAGGTCGTGCTTTTGCCGCATATGGGTTCGGCGACGCTCGAGGGCCGCATCGACATGGGCGAGAAGGTCATCATCAACATCCGGGCCTTCGTTGACGGTCACCGCCCGCCCGACCGCGTGCTGCCGCTCAGAACCTGACGGTATCGCGGCGCCGCGCTCCCTGTTCTTCAAATGCAAGCCAAGGCTTACGAAAGAACCTTGCGCATGGTGATCGATGTCGGCTTGGCGTAGCCCTCATGCGCCGTCCGCCCGGTCTCGTGAAAGCCGAGGCGGGCAAAGGCGGCGTGATTGGCGGTAAGCTCGATGCGCGTCTGCAGTTCCAGCGCCGCCTTGCCGCGATCGAGCGCGAGACGTTCGACCGACTTCATCAGTCGCCGGCCGATGCCTTGCCCCTGGCAGTCCGGGGCGACGGCGAGCTTGCCGACGTAAAGATCGTCGGCCCTTTCCTCAGCGAAGACGCAGCCGACGATCCTGTCGCTATCGATGGCCACGAACCCGGTCTCCCGCCGGGCCTTGTCGCGCAGTGTGTCGACGGTGAGCAGGTGAGCCGAGGACGGAGGGTCGATGACGCCGTCCATGAAGGCGAAGGCACGCATGATCAAGGTAAGCACCTCGTCCCAGCGGCCGAAATCGGCCGGAATGCGGTCGATTGTAAGGGGCATGGTCCGCTCCAAGGTCAGCGCCTGGCGTAGCGGATCGTCTCAAAGCGCGCGGCGAGCGCGTCGTAGAGCAGCAGTCGGCCGACCAGCGGCTCGCCGATGCCGGTGATCAGCTTGATCGCCTCCATCGCCTGCAGCGTGCCGACGACGCCGGTGAGCGCACCAAGCACCCCGGCCTCGGCGCAGGACGGCACCAGGCCTGGCGGTGGCGCTTCGGGAAAGAGATCGCGATAGCCCGGGTTAGGCTTGCCATCCTTGCCGACCTCGAAAGGCTTCAGCACCGTCACCGAGCCGTCGAAGCGACCAACGGCGGCATGCACCAGGGGTTTACGCGCGCTCGCACAGGCGTCGGCCACCGTATAACGGGTCTCGAAATTGTCGGAACCGTCGACCACGATGTCATAGCGGGCGACGAGGGCAGGGGCGTTGTCGGCGCTCAGCCGGAACGTGTGCGTCTCGACCGCGGTGTTGGGATTGATGCGGGCGATTGCCGCCCTGGCGCTGTCGGTTTTCAGTTTACCGACCGTATCGGTGTCGTGGATGACCTGACGCTGCAGATTGGAGAGCGACACGGTGTCGTCGTCGACAATGCCGAGCGTGCCGACGCCGGCCGCCGCAAGGTATTCGAGCACCGGCGCGCCCAGCCCGCCGGCGCCGATCACCAGGACGCGCGCTTGCTTGAGTTTCTGTTGGCCCGCACCGCCGACCTCCGGCAGCACGATGTGGCGGGCATAGCGTTCGATCTCGTCGGCGGTGAGCGCAGTGGTCATGTCAGGACAATACAGCGGCCGAAAAACCTTGTCAGGCGTCTTCGGTTGGCCCAACCGTGCCATGGTCGACGGTCAGGAATTGCGCACGCCCCCTGAGGCTGGAGAACAGCGCGGCATCGGTTCCCGTCATGAAGGCCTGGCAGTTCAACTCCTCGAGGATCGAGAACAGTGCCGCCCGCCGCCCTCCGTCGAGATGGGCGGCGATCTCATCCAGCAGCAGGATCGGCGTCATACCGGACATCTCGCCGGTCAGTCGTGCGTGCGAGAGCACGATGCCGACCAGCAAGGCCTTCTGCTCGCCGGTCGAACAAAGCTCGGCCGGCATCGCCTTGGGCCGGTGCCGCACCAGGAGATCGGAACGGTGCGGGCCTTCGAGCGTTCGTCCCGCGGCACGATCGCGATCACGTCCACCGGCGAGCGCGCGGCGGAACCGCTCCTCGACATCGACCGCCGGCGCGCTGGAAACCTCGGCTTCCAGATCGCCCGAAAGGCTGATGTCGGCCTGCGGGAACGGCCCCGTGTCGGGCAGCCTGTCGATCATGGCGGCGAGCAGGCGCACCAGTTCGGCGCGCGCCGCCGCAATGGCGACGCCGGTTTCGGCCATCTGCGTCTCGATCGCCTCGAACCAGCGATCGTCGCGAGATCCATCCGTAAGCAGGCGATTACGGCCGCGCATGGCCTTTTCGTAGTCGAGCGCACGCTGGCCGTGGCCGGGATCGATCGCCAGCACCAGCCGGTCGAGAAAGCGCCGGCGATCCGCGGCCGGTCCGGTGAAAAGCGCGTCCATGGCCGGCGTCAGCCACACCACGCGCAGCCATTCCAGCATGTCTTCGGCCGATCGGGCGGTCGCGCCGTTGATGCGAACGCGCCTTCCGCCTTCGCCCTCGCCGACGGAAATGCCCGTGCCGATCTCGACCTGGCCGTCGGGCCCATCGAGCTGGGCATGCAGCGCAAAGCCGCCATCGCCGCCTTCGCGCGCGACATCGGCGTAAGGGGCACGGCGCAAGCCACGCCCGGGCGTCAGAAAGGAAATCGCTTCGAGCAGGTTGGTTTTGCCGGCGCCATTGTCGCCGGAAAACACGACTGCGCCCGGGGCGAGATCGATCGCCAGCGCCGCATAGTTGCGGAAATTAGTAAGTGTAAGCTTACTTATATGCGTCTGTGCCGGCAACCGCTATCCGCCTGTAGAAGTGCCGCAATCATTGTTCTTGCCGCCGGTCCTGTCGCAGCGCCGGATCGATGATGCAGCGCCGGCTACACCCGCATCGGCATCAGCACGTAAAGCGCGGTCTCGTCGGCCATGTCGTGGATCAGGGTCGGGGAGCCGGCATCGGCCAGCATGAATTTGGCTTCCGTGCCGGTCAGCTGCGCGGCGACATCGAGCAGATATTTGGCGTTGAAGCCGATCTCGATCGGGTCGGACGAGTAATCGGCAGCCAGTTCCTCGGTGGCGCTGCCGGAATCCGGGTTGTTGACCGCAAGCGTCACCTGGCCTTCGCTGATCGAAAGCTTCACCGCGCGGCCGCGTTCGGAGGAAATGGTCGAGACGCGATCGACCGCAGCGGCAAAGCTCTGGCGGTCGAGGATCAGCTTCTTGTCGTTGCCCGTCGGAATGACCCGCTGATAATCGGGGAAGGTGCCGTCGATCAGCTTCGAGGTCAGGACCACGCTGCCGATGGTGAAGCGGATCTTGGTATCGGATAGTTCGGTGGTCACGGCGACATCCGGATCGTCGACCAGTTTCTGCAGCTCGCTCACCGTCTTGCGCGGAATGATGATGCCCGGCATGCCTTCGGAACCTGCTGGCGCGTCGATTTCGGCGCGCGCCAGGCGGTGGCCGTCGGTCGCCACCGAGCGCAGCTTCAGCTTGCCGCCGACTTCATGCGTGTGCAGGTAGATGCCGTTGAGATAATAGCGCGTCTCCTCGGTGGAAATGGCGAACTGCGTCTTCTCGATCAGCCCCTTCAGGGCAACCGAGTCGAGCCGGAAGATATGCGAGAACGATCCGGCCGAAAGTTCGGGGAAATCGGATTGCGGCAGGCACTGCAGGCGGAAGCTCGAGCGGCCCGACGTCACCGTCATGGCGTTGCCGTCCTCGTCCGTTTTCAGCATCACCTCGGCGCCGTCCGAAAGCTTGCGCACGATGTCGTAGAGCAGATGCGCGGGGACCGTCGTCGCCCCGCCACGCTCCACCTTGGCTGGCGTTGCTTCCGTCACCTCCAGGTCGAGGTCGGTGGCCTTCATTTCCAGGCTGGCGCCTTCGGCGCTGAGCAGCACATTGGACAGGATCGGTATCGTGTTGCGCCGTTCGACCACACGGTGGACGTGGTTGAGCGACTTCAGGAGATTTGACCGTTCCAGGATAACACGCATGACGAAACAGGCTCGCTTGAAAGGATGAGCGGGTCTCCGGCTGGCGGCGCCCCGCGAAAGGTCTGAACAGGCTCAGAATCTGCGTAAACTGACAGGAAAAAGCTAGCAAACGCAAGCCCGCGACACCGGTTCGGGCCGGCTGCGCGGGCTTTCTGGGGATAAACGCCGCGAAGACCTCCTGCCGGTGTGCTGAATCCGGAATCTGGATCGTCGCCGGTCGATGCCGCGAGCCCATTCCGGACCGACAGCTGGGCAGGCAAGCCGTTGAATTCTAACGCAGTTCCGGCTTGCCTGTTCCGGGCCCGATCAGGCCTGATCGTTGATCAGCCGTCGCAGCAGCTCGAGTTCCTGTGCCAGCGTGTTGTCATTGCCGGAAAGGTCTTCGATCTTGCGCACGGCGTGCAGCACGGTGGTGTGGTCGCGGCCGCCGAAGCGCCGTCCGATTTCCGGCAGTGAGCGGGGCGTCATCACCTTCGACAGGTACATCGCGACCTGCCGTGGCTTGACGATGGTGCGCGTGCGCCGGTTGGAAAGCAATTCGGTCTTCGACACATTGTAGTGGCGCGCCACGATGCGCTGGATGTCCTCAATGCGGACCCGCTTCGGCTCCCCGGTGCGATAGATGTGGCCGAGGATCTCATCGATGCGGTCGATGGTGATCTGCGGCTCGAACGACTGCCGGAACAGCAGCTGATTGAAGGCGCCCTCCAGTTCGCGTCCGCTGCCGGTCACGGTGCGGGCGACGTGATTGAGGATCTCTTCGGAAATGTCGAGCGATGCGTCGTCGACCCTGGCCGTGGCCAGGCGCAGCTTGAGCATGCCGAGGCGCATGGCGAAATCGGGCGCCGACATTTCAAGCGCGACGCCGCCATTGAGACGCGAGCGGACGCGCGGCTCCAGAGATTCCAGCTCCGACGGCGGCCGGTCGGCAGCGACAACGACCTGCTTGGCGCTGTCGAGCAGCATGTTGATCAAATGGCAGAATTCATGCTGGATCGACTTGCCCTGCAGGAACTGCATGTCGTCGATGATCAGGAGGTCGATGTCGCGCAGCTGCTCCTTGAGCGTCAGCGCGTTGTTGTCGCGGATCGCCGTGGCGAAGCGCCACATGAAATATTCCGCGGTGAGATAGACGACGCGGGCCTTCGGGTTTTGCTTCAGCGATTCCGCCGCGATGGCCTGCAGCAGGTGGGTCTTGCCGAGCCCGACGGTCGCATGCAGGAATAGTGGATTGAAGCGCACGGCGCTCGACTGCGATTCCGCCACGGCCTTGGCGGCGGCGAACGCCACCCGGTTCGACGGCCCCTCGATGAAGGAGCCGAACGTGTAGCGCGGATCAAGCGGCGACCCCAGAACATTATGGCGGAACTCGCTCTCGACCGCCGCACCCGGGCGCGGTACCGGGGGCCGTTCGACCCTGCCGGGGCTTACGGTGCCGGCGGCCAGCGCCGTCTGCGTCTGCCGTGTCATCTTGCGCGCCGGCGCCAATTCCGGTTCGACATGGCTGCGCCCCTGACGAGTGGCCGTGCGCACCACGATCTCGATCTTGAGGAGATCGGCATCCTCCTGCTTCCACAGTTCGGAGATGAGGTCGAGGTAATGGCCATTGATCCACGAGCGCAGGAACGCGGTGGGGACCGAGATGCGGACAATGCCCTTGGACGCTTCCGCGACCTTCATGCGGCCGAACCAGCTCGAATAGACTTCAGCTCCCAGACGCGCCTTCAACTGGGCTTTGACCCGGTCGAACTTCTGTTCCGCGTCGCTGGAGACCGCCATCTCGTTTGCTCCGATCAAAGTTCCAGGAAATGGGAGGTCGCCCGTAAGCTCCCTTTCGATGCCGCTCTGCATGATCGAGTTCCTTGTCTTTCTGTACCTGTTTTCCGCCGGGGATGCGCCTCCTGCATCCTTGTTCCAGCGACTGTGTCTTCGCTACGATGCCCGTTGCCGCCGCCGGCAATGAACGTCGCCACAATCCGTAGGGAACCGGTGCCGGCCCATGGAAGCCAGTCCGCGTTGGGTATGTCAGGGCAATACAACATCGTCCGGCGAAAAACGCCGGCGCGCTGTCAACCTGCCATGTCTCGTTACGCCAGTCCCCTACCGTATCGAAAAGAGCAAACCAAAGCCGTCCGCGGAATTGATCCGCGTCGCAAATCCCGCCAATTTAAGCTGGCCGCGTCAGGCTGGGTTAAGGACCAGAGGCCCGTCCCCTTCGATGGATGGACATTACCGAAATCGCTGTGGATAGGGCAAGGCCACGTCTAACGGATTTTTAAGGAATCTGGTTACCTCCGGCGCCTTCGGGCGCCATACCGCAGCGGCGTATTTTGACAAAGCCATTGTGATTCAAACCCTTTTCCGGCGAATATGAAAAAGCCGGGCCGATACGAAATATTCTGAAATAATTCGCTTGACAGCCAGTTGTCCTCCCGTCCCTTTGGAGCGCTGTGGACATGCTGTGGATGACCATTGCTAACTGTCTGAAAAATATTGCTTATTTCTGATAGCCAAGGATTTCCTGGGCGACGCTTTTTAAGCGTGCCAACCATCGGCGGGCATGTATGTGCCGGCAAAGCATTTGAAAGCTTGGAAGCCGCCCTAGGCGCCGTTTCCGAGCATTCTTTTTAAGTACTTGCCGGCAAACGAAAAAAACCCGGCGCGATCGGCCGGGTTTTAGACAAGCTAGTCTGTATAGCGATGTTAGGCCGACAGCACCTTGAGCCGTGCGGCCAGGCGCGACACCTTGCGGGACGCCGTGTTCTTGTGGATGACGCCCTTGGTTGCGGCCCGCATCAATTCCGGCTCGGCGGCCTTGAAGGCGGCCTGCGCGGCTGCCTTGTCACCGGAGGCGAGCGCCTCTTCGACCTGGCGGACATAGGTGCGCACGCGCGAGCGGCGGTTCTTGTTGATCGCCGCGCGGCGGGCGATCTTGCGCGTTGCCTTTTTGGCCGAGGATGTGTTGGCCATGATGCCTCTCTTCTGATCTGGTCGGCGCACGCGGCATGCCGCAGGGCGCAAAAAACAAACGGGCAGCCACAGGGCCGCCTCGGTTGGTGCGGCTTATAGTTCAGCTTTTCCGGCGCGTCAACGCTGCCTGGCGTTCTTTTTGGCCGACGCCACAGGGTTTCGATCGCGGGCCGGCAAGGCTCTACCGATTGGCGAAATTCGGCTTCCGCTTTTCGGCGAAGGCCGCCATGCCTTCCTTCTGGTCTTCGAGCGCGAAAAGCGAATGGAACAGACGACGTTCGAACCGCAATCCCTCGGCCAGCGTCGTCTCATAGGAACGGTTGACGGCTTCCTTCGCCATCATCACCGACGGCAGCGAGAAGTCGGCGATCTTGGCGGCCGCCTTGACCGCCTCCTCGACAAGCTCGGCGGCGGGCACGACCCGCGACACCAGACCTGAGCGCTCGGCTTCCGCCGCATCCATCGTCCGTCCGGTCAGGCACATGTCCATTGCCTTCGACTTGCCGACAAACCGGGTCAGGCGTTGCGACCCGCCCATGCCGGGAATGACGCCGAGCGTGATTTCGGGCTGACCGAATTTGGCCGTGTCGGCGGCAATGATGAAGTCGCACATCATTGCCAGTTCGCATCCGCCGCCGAGCGCATAGCCGGCCACCGCGGCGATAACGGGTTTGCGCACCCGCGTCAGGTCTTCCCAGCCGCCGAACAGGTCCTGCAGATAGGCGTCCGCAAAGGAGATTGCCTGCATTTCCTTGATGTCGGCGCCAGCGGCAAAGGCCTTGTCGGAACCTGTAATGACCACGGCGCCGATGCCGGCGTCGGCGTCGAAGTCCTTCACGGCCCCGACCAGTTCGGCCAGAAGCTGAAGGTTCAGCGCATTGAGCGCCTTTGGCCGGTTCAGAGTGACCAGTCCGACCTTGCCGCGCGTCTCGGTGATGATCGTTTCATAGGCCATGGCTGCTTCTCCTCGCTCCACCCCGGTCTAACTCAGCTCTGACACGTCCGGCAATAGAAGGTCGAGCGTCCGCTCTGCACGACGCGCTCGATATGGCCGCCGCAGCCAGGCTTCGGGCAGGGCTCGCCCTCACGGTCGTAGACGGCGAAGGAATGCTGGAAATAGCCCAGCGATCCGTCGGTGTGCATGTAGTCGCGCAGCGAAGACCCGCCGGCGGCGATGGCATCCGATATGACCGAGCGGATCGCCTCGGCGAGGCGTTCGCTTTGTTGTCTGGCCTTCTTGCCCGGCTTGGCGATGGTGCCCGCCTCCCGCAAGGGCGACAGGCCGGCGCGCCAAAGCGCCTCCGAGACATAAATATTGCCAAGTCCCGCGATCAGCTTCTGGTCAAGAAGTGCTGCCTTCAGCGGCGATCCGCGGCCTTGCAGCAACGAGGCGAGCAGCGCGCCGTCCAGCCTGTTGCCCGTTGGCTCGACGCCCAGTCCGGCCAGCATCGGGTGCGTCTCCGGCGATCCTTCCGCAAACAGCATGAAGCCGAAGCGGCGCGGGTCGTTGAAGATCACGCGGGACCGGGCGCCGTCGGCACCGACCACATCGAACACCACATGGTCGTGTGCCGTGCTTTTCGAGCGCTCGTGGTGGAACACGCCGGGTGTCTCACCGTCGTCGTCGGTCTCGACGCGAAAGGAGCCCGACATGCCGAGATGGCAGATCAGCACGGGGCCGTCCTGCACATGCATGGTCAGATATTTGGCCCGGCGGCCGAGTGCAGTGATGGTCCTGCCCGTCAGCCTTTCCGAAAACCGTTCGGGAAAGGGAAACCGGAGGTCTGGCCGACGCGCCTCGACCCTGGTCAGACGGGCACCTTCCAGGACCGGCTGCAGGCCACGCCGGACCGTTTCGACTTCGGGCAATTCAGGCATGGCCGCCAATCATCGCATGGAAAGAAGTGCCGTAGCGGCCGGGCGCCAGCCCGAGGTGTTCGGCGACGGTTTCGCCGATATCGGCGAATGTCGTTCTCAGTCCGATATCGCCACCTGCCAGACCCGGTCCCATGCCGATCACCGGGATGCGTTCACGCGTGTGATCGGTCCCTCGCCAGGTCGGGTCATTGCCGTGGTCGGCCGTCAGGATGAGAAGGTCGCCCTGCCGCAGCTTGGCGAATGCTTCCGGCAGCCGTCGGTCGAAGGCCTCGAGCGCGGCGGCATAGCCGGCGACGTCGCGGCGGTGGCCGAATTCGGTGTCGAAATCGACGAAATTGGCGAAAACGAGATCGCCGTCGCCGGCATCGTCCATCGCACCGAGCGCCTTGTCGAACATGGCCATGTTGCCGGCGGCCTTGCGCACTTCCGAAATCCCGCGATGGGCGAAGATGTCACCGATCTTGCCGACGGCGATGACGCGGCTTCCCCGCGCCGTCAGCCGGTCAAGCAAGGTCGGCTCCGGAGGTGGCACGGCATAGTCATGGCGATTGTAGGTCCGCTGGAAGGTGGCGGCGGTCTCGCCGACGAACGGTCGTGCGATCACGCGCCCGATTCTGAGCGGATCAACCAGCCGGCGCACCACCTGACAGAATTCATAAAGCCGATCCAACCCGAAATGAACTTCATGCGCGGCGATCTGCAGGACCGAATCGACGGAGGTGTAACAGATCGGCTTGCCGGTACGGATGTGTTCCTCGCCGAACCGTTCGATGATTTCGGTGCCCGGCGCATGGCAGTTGCCGAGGATGCCTGGCACCTCGCCCTCGCGGATCATCGCCGCGGTCAGATCAGCGGGAAAGGCCGGAACCGTATCCGGGAAGTAACCCCAGTCGAAACGCACCGGCAGCCCGGCGATCTCCCAGTGGCCGGAGGGCGTGTCCTTGCCGCTCGAAACTTCCTGCGCCGCGCCATGGAAGGCGTTGGCGACCAGATCCGTCCCGAAATGGGCAAAACCCAACCCTGTCGCCGTCTCCGCTGCCTTGCCAAGCCCGAGCGACGCCATGTGCGGGACAAACAGCGGCCCTTGCCGAAGCCGCTCGCGATCCGCGCGCCCTTCGGCGCAAGCTTCGGCAATGTGCGCAAGCGTGTTGGCGCCGGCGTCGCCATAGCGTTCGGCGTCGGTCGCACCGCCGATGCCGAAAGAGTCCAGGACGAAGAGGAAAGCGCGCGCCATCGGTCATTGTTGCCAGTTTGGACGCCCAGACATAGGGTTCCAAGACGGCATTGGCAATTCGGAAACCAAACGGCAACGGCTTGGCGCGACAGTCCAGTCCATGTCGCCCGAAAACGTGCAGCGGTTTTGGGACAACGGCATGGACAAACCAAGAGAGCATGTCGCCCAAGTGCGCGCGGGTTGGGGCAACGACGACAGATACAATCCGAGATGTAAAGCACGACGCACGGGCTTGGACATGGATCGAAGGAAACGCAGGACGGTCTTGTCATGAGCGCCGCGCTGAAGACATATGCTGCCCTCGTGGTCATGCACGGCGCGCTCTGCTGTGGTCCGGCGCGGGCCGACTGGCGCGACGATATCGGCACATTCCGCATCGGCATCGTCGCCGAGCCTGGCGCCGGCAACACTGTCCCGGGGCTGCCGCTGTTGACGCAATCCTTTACCAACGCGCTTGGCATGAAGGTGGAGTTTGTCGTCGCGCGCGACTACGCGGCACTGATCGAGGCGCAGGCCAACGCCCGGATCGAGTACGCCATCTATTCGGCGACGGCCTACGCGACGGCGCTGCAGCGTTGCGGATGTGTCGAACCGCTTGTGGCTCCGGTCGATTCCGATGGTGCGGTCGGCATCCGCTCCGTGCTGTTGACCCGGGACGGCAAGCTGTCAGGCCTGGCGGCGATGGAGACGCACCGGATCGCCATGCCGCCGCCGGACAGCGTCGGGGGCTCGCTTTTGCCGCTGATGGAGCTGGCCGCCGAACACGCTGAGATCGCCGAGGATGCCCCGTTTCTGATCCGTGCCGATACGGCGTCCGCGGCGGAAACCATGCTTGTCGACGGCCATGCCGACGCCACGTTCGGCTGGGTGAGGGCGGCGGCCGACGGCCAGCCGCTGCTATCCGGCGGCACGCAGGCCAGGCTCGAAGCGGCCGGCCTTTCGCCGTCGGCTCTCCAGGTGGTGTGGATGTCGAGCCTGCTGAGATACGGTCCCCATGCCGTGCGCAGCGATCTCGACCCGGAAGCCAGGCGCCGGCTGACCGTATTCCTCACCAACCTCAAATCGACGACGCCGGATGTCTACGATCTCCTGGAATCGAAGCACTCCGGCGGCTTTCTGACCGTGGCCCCAAAAGACTATGCGACGGCGCAAGCCATCGTGCGCCTGGTGTCGGCCGATGGCGGCCGGCAGTAAAAGGCTTCAGCAATCGCCGCAGGGGATGGTCAGGCTTCTGCGCGGACGCAGGTAGTAGGTCTCGCCCATCGGGATCGTGGTGGTAAGGGATTGGGTCAATCCGAGCTTCTGCTGGGTGTCCGTCGTCCAGCCGATGATCGGTGTATAGGCCAGATTGCTCTCGACGCGGATGAGGAAGGTTCCGGCGACCCTGAGCGTTGCCGGAACCGTCGTGGTCGTGCCCGCGGCGGCACCGACGCCGTAGACGCCACCCGCCACCTTGCGCGACCACACCACTTTCACCAGCGGCGTTGCGTCGGTCGTGACCTGTATTGCCGTGATCGTGATGTTCGGCGTCGATCGGTTGTAGGGCTGAATGGTCGAGGTGCCGATTTTCATGATGGCGTCGAGATCCGTCTTGACGATGGTCGGCTGCTGCGTGACGAGATCGGCAACCATGCTGCCGATGCGGCTGACCTTCTTGCTGGTCTCGATGGCCTGCGAAGCCTCCATGGTCATGAAGTACAAGACCAGCAGGATCGGAACGATAAGAGCGAACTCGACCGCCGCGATGCCCTTGCGATTAGACCAGAATCCGATGGCTCTGCTCCAGGACTCCGAGATTTTCAGATGTGCCCCCGCACGCATCATGGCATTTGCCTTTTTCTTGTTGGTCGTTCTGAACTCAATTGTCGAACGGCTCGTTCTGCCAGGTCACCGACGCAAAATGCAGCGTCCTGCCACCACTCAGATTGGCCATCGACTTGGCCATCAGATCGGTCATGACAGGCCATTTGTAGAAGACCCGCAGCATGTTCTTAGATTCCGCCAGGCCAGGCGTGTTTGCGAAAGTCTGTGAGTTCGTGCCTTGCATCAGCACGACATCGCCGTTCTGGATCTTGAAGGTCGCGGTGGCCGCGTCCGCGAAGGTCGGATACTCGCGAAGGTCCACGAGCAGTTGTTGCGGGCAATCCGTGGAGACGATGATCTGCAGCCTGCCGCAGATCAGGGTCGTCAATTTGCTCCCGGCGACATCCGCCGGCCGCAGCTGGCCGGTGCGCAACTGACGCGCGACATCGTCGGTGATGTTGGCCATCACTTCCTGGCCGGCAAATGAGATGCAGCTTTCAAGGATGGCGAATATGAGGAGGGCGAACGGCAATGCAAGTATCGAGAATTCGATGGCGGTGCTGCCACGGCGATTGCGAAGGAAGCGCGTCAGAAACCCGGCGCGCTCCGCCTTGTGCTGATCTGTCGAGCTGAATTCGTTGCCCATGTCCTGTTCCTGCCACCCCTGGACGGTTCCGACAGGTGTACTAGCGCAAACCAATTGAGGCCCGGTTTGAATGATCGTTAAAGTCGGCGCCGGCGCCTTAACCGGCCGGTAACCTGGACAGGCTGGTGGCGCCGCGTAGCCTATTTGCTCACGCTCATCTCGGCCTCGGAGGATTTTTCAGCCTCGCTCTTGTAGGAGCTTTCGCAATAGGGCGTGCAGGACATGGTCTGGACCTCTGCACGCCGGTAAATGCGAACCGACGAGGCCGCCTGCCGCACGACGGTAACCTGCGCGTCGACGATCGGGCTGCCCTCCTGGTCGAGAACGACGAGATTGGTGACGCCGAAACCCTTGCCGGTGAGCACGATCGTGGAGGCGTCCTGGACCGAGGCATCAGCGATGGCCGGGTTGCCGACGACGATCGTGTCGGCGGGACGCGACAACTTCACGATCTTGGCCTGATTCATCGTCACTTCGATATCGGCGGCGGCCACGGCTGGCGTGATCAAGCTCGTGGCGGCAAGAAGCACGGCAATCAGGATTGAGGATCTCTGCACGGCCATCGATGCGCTCCCGCAAGCAAACTGTTCAACGGAACATGAACGAGATTGGTGAACCAACGGTTAAGTCGGCTTGCCGGCGCCGGATGTGGCGATCGACGTGGCTGTTCACGGGGTTGGATTCGCGCCAGTCGCAAGCTTTGCCAAAGCCTTGTCTTTCGCGGCATTGGCTTGGGAAACAGTAGGTTAGCCAGCGCTTAGCGTCGGGTTAACCACGCATTCCGTTCGAGCCGGGAAAGGAATCGGTAAGGCTGTTTATTAAGCCGATCGAAAGAGCTTCTCCCTAGATTGGCAGCATCCGATCAACCATCACAGAAGTTGACGGAAGTGCTGTAACACGTGGAGTAGGAGCTCTCGAATGTCTAACCTTTTTGCACGTTTCGTGAAGGACGAATCCGGCGCGACCGCTATCGAATATGGTCTGATCGCCGCCCTCATCGCGCTCGCCATCATCACCGGCGCCGGCGCCCTTGGCAATGCAATCAACGCCAAGTTCACGTCGATCGGAACCACCCTGAACAGCAGCGGCAGCTGATCTGCCTATTGCTGAACGCTCAGCTAATGTTCTGGACAGGGGCCGCTACATAGCGGCCCCTGTTTTGTTCTCGTTGGCAAGGGTGGGCGTCTCTCTTTACGGGTCTCATCGAACGTTAATCGAACCGGCCTATATTGAATTGCTTGGAAGCCCCTACAAATAGGCATGAGCGCCGATGCTTGAAGCCCTGATCTTCGTCGTCTTTCCGTTCTGCATGCTGTTTGCAGCGATCTCCGACATGCTGTCGATGACAATTGCCAATCGCGTGTCGGTGCTGCTTGTCGTCGTGTTCGCGCTGGTCGCGCCGCTGACGGGTATGGAATGGGCAGCCTATGGTTGGCATTTCGCCGCCGGCGCCCTGGTCCTTGCCGTGACGTTTGGCCTGTTCGCAATGGGTGGCATGGGAGGCGGCGATGCCAAGCTGCTGGCCGCGACGGCCGTGTGGATGGGGTTGAACATCCAACTCGTCGAATACCTTGTTGTCTCGACACTCATCGGCGGCCTGCTGACGATCGCCATCCTGCTTTACCGGAAGTCGCCGCTGGCGGTTATGACGGGCAGCAATCCGTTCCTGCGCCATTTCGCGGAAGAGTCGGTCGGGATTCCCTACGGGATCGCGCTCGGCCTTGGCGGGCTGCTGACCTATCCGGACTCACCTTTGATGGTGTGGGCGCTGGCCAGGCTTGCGAGCTGAACGCGATCGTTTTCCGTTTCCCCCTCCGCATTGCCCGGCCGGCTTTGAAATGAGCCTTCGCTAGGCCCCTTTGATCCGTGGCGGCGCGATCCAGACAATTTATGTAAACCTTAAATTAATCACGATCGTAAGCATTACATTAACCTTGTTTTGACGATTGCCGCTGCAAAGTCCGGCTTGGCTACGTGGTTTGCCAAGGGCGAGGTTCGGACAGATGCCAGCATCCCGACTTATTATTCTTAGCGTGGCGGTGGCCGCGGCGGGTGGCGCTGGCTATGTCGCGAAGAACATGGTCACCGCGCCGCCGCCGCAGATCGTGGTCGATTCCGGCCCCCAGGCTCCCGCCGTGCCCCTGCAGGACGTGCTTGTGCTCTCGGGCGATGTCGCGATGGGCAACGCGCTTCAAAACAACATTTCCTGGCAATCCTGGCCGGCCGACGGGGTCAACGCGAATTTCATCACCAAGGCCAATGCTCCCGACGCCCTGGAGAAATTGAAGGGATCGATCGCCCGCGTGCCGATGTATGCCGGCGAGCCGGTGCGGCGCTCCAAGCTGATCGGCGAGGGGCAGAGCTTCATGTCGTCCATCCTGCCCTCCGGGATGCGGGCGGTCGCCACGACCATCTCGGCCGACACTTCGGCCGGCGGCTTCATCCTTCCCAACGATTTCGTCGACGTCATCATGACCCGCAGGGCGGATGCCAACAGCGGCAGCACCGGCTTCAACACCGAAACCATCCTCAAGAACATCCGCGTCCTGGCGATCGACCAGACGATCCAGGAAGACGAGGAGGGCAAGAAGACCAGGGTGGGCCAGACCGCCACGCTGGAGCTGACGCCCAAGCAGGCGGAGATCATCACCGTCGCCCAGCAGATGGCGGATCGCCTGACGCTGGCCTTGCGCGCGGTCGCGGACACCCAGGAAAAGAATGTGGGCGAGGCCGACTATCTCGTTTCCGGCAATGGCCGCAAGGGAACGGTGAGACTGATCAAGTCGGGCGAAGTCTCCGAAGTAGGGGCAAGGAAATGAGGCTAAGCGGTAAACTGCCGGCAATCGCAGCCGCGGCATTCGGCCTGCTGCTCGTGGGAACGAATGTGCAGGGCGTCGTCGAGGCGAAGAGCACGCAGGTGTCGGCCACGACAGCCACGCAGCGCGTCAAGCTAGGCCTCAACAAATCGGTGGTCATAGACCTGCCGAGCGATGCCTACGACATTCTCGTCGCCAACCCGACCGTTGCCGATGCGGTGACCCGCACTGCAAGGCGTATCTATCTGTTCGGCAAATCGGTCGGCGAGACCAACATTTTCGTCTTCGGCCCGAACGGCGAACAGATCGCCAGCCTGGACCTGGCAGTCGAACGCGACGTCGCCGGCCTGGAAGATTATATCAAGCGCTTCCTTCCGACCTCGGACGTGAAGGTGGAACTGCTGAACGACAATGTCGTCTTGACCGGAATGGTCGATACGCCGCTGGACGCGAAGCGGGCGGTCGACCTGGCGACGATCTTCGTCTCAGGCGGTGAAGCAACGACCGGGCAGTATTCGCAGACCGCGGCCGGCGGCTCGGCCCAGAGCGGCGTCGACATCAACAACCCCGACCAGGAACGACGCGTCTCGAAGATCGTCAATCTTCTGCAGATCATCGGCGACGACCAGGTCACGCTCAAGGTGACCGTCGCTGAAGTCAGTCGCTCTGTGATGAAGCAGCTTGGTGTCAACATGGTTGGCAGCGGCAACAGCAACGGTATCAGCTGGAACGCGCTAAGCTCGCCGAATTACGGCTTGGGCAAACCACTATCGCAGAATTCAGGCTTTAGCCTTGGAAGCGCAACCTCACCCTTTCAGGCCTACATAAATGCGATGGAACAGTCGGGAGTCATGAAAACCCTGGCTGAACCGACACTGACGGCTGTTTCGGGTGAGAAGGCGACATTCAAGGTCGGCGGTGAGTTCAATATCATTACCGGGCGCACAAGCAACGTCTCCACGGACAACCAGACCGGCCAGGTGACATACACCAACCAGCAGATTGAATACGGTATTGGCCTCGAGTTCCAACCGGTCGTGCTGTCGGCTGGGCGTATCAGTCTCAAGGTCAGGACGGCCGTTTCGGAGCCGACCACGGAAGGTGGCACGACCTTGGAAGCGGGGGGGTCCTTACCTGGCACCACACTGCTGTCTATCCGTAAGCGCCTTGCCGACACCACGGTCGAATTGCCTTCCGGCGGCTCCATGATGATTGCGGGTCTGGTCCGCGACGACGTGCGTCAAGCGGTCTCCGGACTGCCAGGTCTCACCAAGATCCCGGTCCTTGGCACCTTGTTCCGCAGTAGGGACTTCGTGCGCAACGAGACCGAGCTGGTGATTTTCATCACGCCCTATCTCACCAAGCCAGTGGCGCGCAACGATCTCGCCAAGCCGGACGACAATTTCAACCCTGCCAGCGACGGCGCCGCCAATTTTCTTGGCAAGGTCAATCGCGTCTACGGCACCATGCAGACAGACAAGCCCAACGGCCGTTACCACGGCGTTGTCGGCTACATCTACAAGTGAATGGGGAAGCGGACATGTCTCAGTCAGCGTTGAAGACAAGGACCATCGCCACGACGATGCGCGCCTGCCGTTCGCGGACCGGCCTGCGGGTGCTGCCGGTTCTGGCGGTGGCGATGACCGCCGCTCTGCTGGCCGGGTGCGCCCAGCGCGACAGCATCACCGTCGGCGCCGTTCCGGACGACTATCGCACCAATCATCCGATCGTCATCGCGGAGAAGAACCAGAAGATCGACCTGCCTGTCGGCGCCGGCGACCGCGGCATGACCGGTTCGCAGCGCGACACGCTGCTCGGTTTCCTCGATGGCTATGACAAGAGTGCCGCTCCGACATTGACCATCCAGATTCCGAGCGGATCGGCCAACGAGGTCGCCGCGACGGCGGCCGGCCGTGATTTCGCCAGGCTCGCGGTCGCCAGCGGTATCAAGCGCAACCGAATCGTCGTGGTCTCCTACCAGGCCGGCTCGAGTGAGACATCCGCTCCGGTTCGCGTCTCCTATATCGCGGTGAGGGCGCAGACCGACAAATGCGGACGATGGCCCGACGATGTGCTCGAGACGTCGGAAAACAAGCATTATGCCGACTTCGGCTGCTCCTATCAAAACAATCTCGCTGCCCAGATGGCCAACCCGGCCGATCTGCTCGGGCCGCGCAAGCAGACCACCATCGACGCTGAAAACCGCGGCAAGGTGATCGATGTCTATCGTGCAAGAGGCATTTCGGATGAATTCCTCGGCAATTCGGAAGTGACGTACTGAGCCGAGCCCTCGAGGAAGAGAAGCCACGGAAAAGAGCATGACCATGAGCAATCTTGCCTATGACGCCACCGTGGACGGCGGTGATACATCGCCGCAGGACATCGCCGCGATGCAGGCGTTGCGGCCGGTTCCGCGCATCTCGATCCAGGCATTCTGCGAGACCGAGGGCGTCGCCAATCCGGTCGAGCGCGCCGGCGAGGACCGCCGTATGACCAAGGCGCATCTCAAAGTCCATATGGGCGGCATTCCCACGGCGATCGAGTTCTATCAATCGGCGCCGACCCCGAACCTGATCCTGCTGGAGTCACGCAGCGAACCCAAGCAATTGCTGGAGCAGCTCGCCCAGCTCTCTGAATACTGCGATCCATCCTCGAAAGTGGTGGTGATCGGCCATTACAATGATGTCGGTCTCTATCGCGAGCTCATCCGCTCCGGCATCTCCGAATATGTCATCGCGCCCGTTTCGATGGCTGACATCGTCAGTGTCGTGTCGTCGATTTTCGTCGATCCGGAGGCTGAACCCATCGGCCGTTCGATCGCCTTTGTCGGCGCCAAGGGCGGTGTCGGCTCTTCCACCATCGCCCACAATGTCGCCTGGGCGATGTCCTCCCTGTTCAAATCCGAGGTCGTCGTCGCCGACCTCGATCTCGCCTTCGGCACGGCCAACATCAATTTCGACCAGGATCCGGCCCAGGGCATCGCCGAAGCGGTGTTCTCGCCCGAGCGCGTCGACGAAGTCTATCTCGACCGGCTGCTGACGCAGTGCGCCGAGCATTTGTCGTTGCTCGCCGCGCCCTCGACGCTGGAACGCGTCTACGACTTCGATCCCGACGCCTTTGCTCAGCTTGTCGATACCGCGCAGCGCAGCGTGCCGCTCCTGGTCCTGGACGTCCCCCATGTCTGGACGGGCTGGGCCAAGAACACGCTGGTCAAGGCCGACGAGATCGTCATCACGGCGACCCCGGAACTGGCCAATCTGCGCAACACCAAGAACATGGTCGACATGCTCAAGCGGCTTCGCCCCAACGACCCGCCGCCGAAGCTGATCATCAACCAGGCCGGCGTTCCCAAGCGGCCGGAAATTTCGCCGTCCGATTTCGCCGAGCCGCTCGGCCTGACGCCAATGTCGGTCATCGGCTTCGATCCATTGCTGTTCGGCAATGCCGCCAACAACGGGCGGATGCTCGGCGAGATGGATGCCAAGAACCCGGTTGTCGCGATCATCAACGAGATTGCCCACGTGCTGACCGGGCGAAGCGAAATCCGCACGAAAAAGAAGGCCGGCCTGGGCAGTCTGCTCGGCAAGCTCTCGCGCAACAAGAAGTGACGCTTTTGGAACCGGTAGTCGATCATGTTCGGTAAAAGAGGCAACGACGACGGCAACCGGTTCACACCGGAATTCCGCCAGCCAGCACCGGCGCCGGCCGCGCCGCCGCCAGCGGGTTCGGCGGATACGGCGGTTCTTGCCCGGCCCGCGGCACCGCTGCAGCCAAGCGCGCCTGTGGCGCCGCCGGCTCGCCGCGCCGTCGAGGCGCCGCCCATCGCGCCGGAGGCGAGGCGCCCCCAACGCGAAAAGAGCGAAACCTATTACGACACCAAGAGCCAGGTCTTCTCGGCGCTCATCGACACGATCGACCTGTCGCAGCTGGCCAAGCTCGACCCGGAGACCGCGCGCGAGGAAATCCGCGACATCGTCAACGACATCATCGCGATCAAGAATTTCGCAATGTCGATCGCCGAGCAGGAGGAATTGCTCGAGGACATCTGCAACGACGTGCTTGGTTATGGGCCGCTCGAACCATTGCTCGCCCGCGACGACATCGCCGACATCATGGTCAACGGCTCCAAGAACGTCTACATCGAAGTCAATGGCAAGGTCGAGCAGACCGGCATTCGCTTTCGTGACAACCAGCAGCTTCTCAACATCTGCCAGCGCATCGTCAGTCAGGTCGGTCGCCGTGTCGATGAATCCAGCCCGATCTGCGACGCCCGCCTTCCCGACGGCTCCCGCGTCAACGTCATCGCTCCGCCCCTCGCCATCGACGGCACCGCGCTCACCATCCGCAAATTCAAGAAGGACAAGTTGACGCTCGATCAGCTGGTCAAGTTCGGGGCCATCTCGCCGCAGGGCGCCGAAGTCCTCAAGATCATCGGTCGTGTTCGCTGCAACATCGTCATCTCGGGCGGCACCGGTTCCGGCAAGACGACACTGCTCAACTGCCTCACCAACTACATCGACCGCGACGAGCGCGTCATCACCTGCGAGGACTCGGCCGAACTGCAACTGCAGCAGCCACATGTCGTGCGTCTGGAAACCCGACCGCCCAACCTCGAAGGCGAAGGCGAAGTGACGATGCGCGACCTGGTCAAGAACTGCCTGCGCATGCGGCCCGAGCGCATCATCGTCGGCGAGGTGCGCGGACCCGAAGTGTTCGATCTTCTGCAGGCGATGAACACCGGCCATGACGGTTCGATGGGAACGATCCACTCGAACAGCCCGCGCGAATGCCTGAACCGTATCGAATCCATGATCGCCATGGGCGGTTATTCGCTGCCGCAGAAAACCGTGCGTGAAATCGTCGTCGGTTCCATCGATGTGATCATCCAGGCGGCGCGCCTGCGCGACGGATCGCGTCGTATCACTCACATCACCGAGGTGATCGGGATGGAAGGCGACGTCATCATCACGCAGGACATCGTCCTCTACAACATCAAGGGCGAGGACGCCAACGGCAGGCTGCTGGGCGAGCATGTCTCGACCGGCATCGGCCGCCCGCATTTTTGGGATCGGGCTCGCTACTACGGCGAGGAGCAGCGCCTCGCCGTTGCGCTCGAGGCTATGGAGAAACGCGCTGACTGACGCGGCGTTGAGGGTTCTGGTCGATGTTTGGAATTGACGGCACCGTATTGGCGTTTGTCGTGCTCGCCGGCTTCAGCGCCGGCGCGGTCGCCTATGCATTCCTGTTCAACCAGATCAGCAACGAGAAACAGGCTGGCAAGCGGCTCGAGACGATCAAGGCCGCCGAGACGGACCGGTCCGTCGTCAAGGCCACCCGCGACCGCGCGACGGATGCAGCCAAGCGCCGGAAATCCGTGCAGGATTCGCTGAAGGAACTCGACGAGAAGCAGAAGACCAAGGACAGCGCCATCAAGAAGCCGCCGCTGAAGGCGCAACTCCGGCAGGCCGGGATGAAGGTCTCAATCGAGCGTTTCTACATCTATTCCGCCATATGCGGTCTCGCGCTGACGGTGGTCGCGTTCGTGGCCGGTGCGCCGATGCTTGTCTTGCCCGGTGTGTTGTTGGCTGGCGCGCTCGGCCTGCCGCGCTGGTTCGTATCGTTTCGCCGCGCGCGCCGGGTCAAGGCATTCCTCAACGAATTTCCAAACGCGCTCGACATCATCGTGCGCGCGGTCAAGTCCGGCCTGCCGCTGAACGATGCCGTACGCCTCATCGCCAACGAATCCCCCGAGCCGGTGAAGATGGAGTTTCGCCGCATCGTCGATTCGCAGCAGATGGGGCTGTCGATCCCCGATGCGACCTTGCGCATGCCCGAAACCATGCCGTGCACCGAGGCGAGTTTCTTTGGCATCGTCATCCAGATCCAGTCGCAGGCCGGCGGCAATCTGTCCGAGGCGCTGGGCAACCTTTCACGCGTGCTTCGTGATCGCAAGAAGATGAAAGCCAAGGTGCAGGCGCTGTCCATGGAGGCGAAGGCGTCCGCCGCCATCATCGGCGCGCTGCCCTTCATCGTTGCCTTTCTCGTCTATCTTTCCAGCCCCGACTATCTGATGCCGCTGTTCAACACCAGCGTTGGCAATCTGATACTGGGCTGTGCCGCTGTGTGGATGTCGATCGGCATCCTGGTCATGCGCAAGATGATGAACTTTGAAGTCTAGGGCCGCGGCATGACCGACCAAGTCATCAAATCATTGACGGATCCCAGCCTGCTGATCGCGCTGCTGGTCGCCATCGCCGTGTTCGCGACGGTCTTTACATTGCTGCCGGCATTCGGCGGAAACCAGCTCAAGTCGCGCATGAAGTCGGTCGCGCTGGAGCGCGATGAGCTTCGCGCCAAGCAGCGCGCGCGGCTCGCGAGCGAGGCCGATCGCCGCCGCAAGGGCCTGCGCGAGCAACAGTCGGTCGGCATGCGCAACATTGTCGATCGGCTCGACCTGCGGCGCGCACTGGCCGACGAGAGCACCTTGCAGAAGCTCAAGGTCGCCGGCTTTCGCGGACAGAACCCGCTGACGCGGTTTCTCTTTTTCCGCCTCGTGTTGCCTTTTGTCGGCTTCGCGCTGGGGCTGGTCTACATATTCGTGCTCGGAGGATTGCCCGACAAACCCCTGGTCATCCGGCTGTTCGTCTGCATCCTGGTCGCCTATGGTGGCTTCTATGCCCCGGTCGTCTATGTCAACAATCGCGCCACCAAGCGCAAGCAGTCGATCCAGATGGCGTGGCCAGATGCGCTGGACCTGATGCTGATCTGCGTGGAGTCGGGCATGTCGGTGGAAGCCGCGCTCCGCAAGGTCGCCGACGAGATCGGCGCGCAGTCGGTGGCTCTGGCGGAAGAATTCATCCTGACCAACGCCGAGCTCTCCTATCTGCAGGAACGCAAGCAGGCCTATGAGAATCTTGCGAACCGTACCGGTCTGGAATCGGTCAAATCGGTGTCGCAGGCGCTCGTCCAGGCCGAACGCTACGGCACGCCGGTGGCGCACGCATTGCGCGTGCTTGCCGCCGAAAGCCGGGACCAGCGCATGAATGCCGCCGAGAAGAAGGCCGCCGCCTTGCCGCCCAAGCTCACCGTGCCGATGATCCTGTTCTTCCTGCCGGTGCTTTTCGCCATCATCCTGGGTCCGGCCGGCATCCAGGTCAGCCAGCGCGGCATCTTCGGCACCGATCATCCGTCATCATCGACCAAGTAGCGGCGAGGCACGTAGGGACAAACGAAGAAGCCGCGCTGAACTCAGCGCGGCTTCTTCGTTCAATTGGGGCCTTCGTAGATCGTCGCCTCAGTTGGTTGCCGTCTTCGGCTTGTCCTGATCCTTGAGCTGCCTCCAGGCATTCTGTTGCGCAAGCATCTGCCTGAGATAAGCGACATTGGCCTGTGCCTGCTCGGGCGAGAGCTCCTGCGAGGCGATCTTCTCGGCTTCGTCGAAGCGGCCCTGCAGGCCGACGACCAGCGCCAGGTTCTGGCGCACGCGGCTATCGGCGTTGGGCTGCTGGGCGGCCGAACGCATATAGGTTTCCGCGGTGCGCAGATCCCCCTCCAGCACATAGGACATGCCGAGATTGGAGAGAACCGAGGGCTCGTTCGGCTTGAGTTCGAGCGCCTTTCGGTAAAGCTGGCGCGCATCGTCCTTCTGACCGAGCTGATCAAGGATGGCCGCTTCCGCCGACACCAGCTTCCAGTCGGGATATTCCGGTGTCTGTGCGCGGCGCACGGCGTCGAGCGCTGCCTCGAACTGGCCATTGGCGGCCAGCGCCTTGCCATAGGCGGCGAGCACGTCGCGATCCTTGGGATAGGCGATCGCCAGTTTGCGCATGACGGCAAGCGACTGGTCGGCATCGCCGTCCATCTGCAGCGCGGCCGCGAAGTTGGTTGCGATGCGCTTGTCGTTGGGATTCCTGGAGTAGGACTGGCCGAGGGCGGCCGTGGCATTGTGCACTTCTCCCGCCGACATGCTCTCCAGCGGCTTGCCGCTGGTACGAGCGATCGAGCCGGTAGTCATCCTGCTGGTTCCGCATCCGGCGACGCCCGCCGCGAGCGCCAGCATGAGGGCGGTGGTGGCGAGCCGTTTTCCTCTGGCATTCATTGTGCGGTTGGTCGGCATCGACACCTAAGCCTCCATTCATGCGCGGCCATTGCGTGGCCATCTTCCCTCCCGCAGAAATATTCTGTTAACCCTAACGGAGAGTTAAGAAACGCCGACTCGCGAAGGGTCGGCAGGAGAGAACATCGAATGCCTGTCGAACTCGTCGAGACGAAATTGCAAGGTGCGCTGCCGGTGCATCTGGTGGCCCGTGACGGCCTGGAGGCCGCGGGCCTTGCGCCATCTGCTGTCGCATGGGCCAGGGCCAACGGCTTTTCCGGCGAGGCAGGCAGGACGCTGGCCGTGCCCGGCGAGAACGGCGCACTTGCCGGCGCCCTGTTCGGCACCGGCGACGGGGAAGATTCACTCGCGCTCGGTGCACTGTCGAAAACCCTGCCGGAAGGCGACTGGCATTTCGCCTCCCTTCCTGCCGAGCCGGAACTCGCGGCAATCGCGCTGGCGCTCGGCGGCTATGTCTTCACCCGTTACGGCAAGAAGCCAGGCAAGGCGCTGCGTTTCGACGTGCCGGCCGGCGTCGACGCGGCGCGCGTTCGCCGCATCGCCGATGGCGTCTTCCTGGCCCGCGATCTGGTCAACACACCGACCAGCGACATGGGGCCGGATGATCTGGAGAAGGCGGTGCGCACCCTGGCCGCGGCTCACAAGGCCGAAGTCTCCGTCATCAAGGGCGACGAGCTGCTGACCCAGAACTTCCCGATGATCCACGCCGTCGGCCGCGCTTCATCAGGTGCGCCGCGTCTGATCGACATGATCTGGGGGCAACCGGGCGCGCCGAAGGTGACGCTGGTCGGCAAGGGCGTCTGCTTCGACACGGGCGGTCTCGACATCAAGCCGTCATCCGGCATGCTGTTGATGAAGAAGGACATGGGCGGCGCCGCCAATGTGCTTGGCCTGGCCTCGATGATCATGGCCGCCGGGTTGAAGGTGCGACTGCGCGTGCTGATCCCCGCGGTCGAGAACTCGATTGCCGGCAACGCTTTTCGACCCGGCGACGTGCTGGCGAGCCGCAAGGGCATCACTGTCGAGATCGGCAACACGGACGCCGAAGGCAGGCTCGTGCTCGGCGACGCGCTGGCGTTGGCCGATGACGAGGAGCCGCAGCTGCTGGTCGACATGGCGACGCTGACCGGAGCGGCCCGTGTCGCGCTTGGCCCTGATCTGCCGCCTTTCTATACCGGCGACGAGGCGCTGGCCTCTGACCTCGCCGCTGCATCGCTGGCGGTCGAGGATCCGCTGTGGCGGTTGCCGCTGTGGCGGCCCTACGATGCGAAGCTGTCGTCGAAGATCGCCGACGTCAACAATGTCACCACCGACGGTTTCGCCGGTTCGATCACGGCGGCGCTGTTCCTCAAGCGCTTTGTCGACAAGACGGCGAGCTGGGCGCATTTCGACATCTTTGCCTGGAACCCCGCCGATCGCCCGCATGGGCCCGCCGGTGGCGAGGCGCAAGGCATTCGCGCGCTGGAGCGGATCATCTCGACACGCTTTGGCTGATGGGGTGGCAGAGCCGGCAAATCGCTAAAAACTGAAACTGAAACGGAACCGAAACAATTTGCCGTCATGCTGGCGCGATGTCGATTGCGATGCGTCCGAGCCAGGCCTTGCGACTGTGGCAGCAAGTCATGCTGTCGCAGGTGCGCGACGATGCGCCCGACCTGACCACGCGCCAGACGGCGATCCTGTTCACCATCTATCTCGATCCGCCGCCGCACACGGTGCGCGGGCTGGCCGCCCGCCTCAACGTCACCAAGCCGGTGATCACCCGCGCGCTCGACACGATGGGCGCGCTGAAGCTGGTGTCGCGCCATCGCGACGAACTCGACAAGCGCAACGTGCTGATCAAGCGCACGGTCGAGGGCGCGCTCTTTGTCGAGCGCTTCGGCGATGGTATCATCGCCAGGGCGCTTGAACTGCCCATCTGACCATCTTGCCCATACAACAGGGTTGCCGATTTTGACTGCTCACGATGCCCGTCTCCACGCCTTCCGTTCCGACCTTGCCGACGCAAGGCTGAAAGGCGAGGTTTCCGCCGAGCGTTTTGTCGCCGGCCGGCCGGCGCGGATTTCGGCTTCGGTGGCAGACATCCGCAAGGCACCGCGCGCGGATGCCGGCATCAACACGCAAGCCCTGTTCGGCGACGATGTGCTGGTTTTCGAGGATGCCGAAGGCTGGGCCTGGATCCAGGCCGAACGCGACGGCTATGTCGGCTACGTCGCCGCAACCGAGCTGGGCGGACGGGAACACGCGCCTACCCATATCGTCTCGGTGCCCCGCACCTTTCTCTATCCCGGTCCGGATCTGCGCTTTCCGATCGCGGGACAGCTGTCGATGGGGTCGACGGTGACGGTGAGGGGAGCCGCCGAGACGCGCGGGACACACTACGCCGTCCTGCCGTCGGGCGAAGCGATCATCGCGGGTCACCTCAGGCCAATCGCAGAAATTGCCGCCGACTATGTCGCGGTTGCCGAGACGTTTCTAGGCACGCCCTATCTGTGGGGCGGCGCGTCCGGCTTCGGCATCGACTGTTCCGGCCTGGTGCAACTTGCGATGCGCATGGCGGGCAAAAACGTGCTGCGCGATTCCGACATGCAGGCGGCAAGCATTGGCGAGCCGCTCGAACCGGGTCCGGATTATGCCGGATTGCGCCGGGGCGACCTCGTCTTCTGGAAAGGCCATGTCGCTGTCATGACCGATGCCGAGACCATGATCCACGCCAACGGCCACACCATGCTGGTCTCGCGCGAAGGGCTGAAGGACGCCATCGCCCGCATCGGCTACCTCTATGGCGGCCCGACCGGGTTTCGAAGGCCGTGAGCTTCTTCCTCCTCTCGTAAACGGGGCGAGGAACGCTACGATCCCCTTTTGTTCCGATTTTCCTTGGCGATCGCCCGTAGCCGCGCTACCTCTGGCGCGTGACAGTTGAGCCGCGCCTTGCCGAGCAGAATGCCGCCATTGCCCTGCCCGAGCCATTCCTCCGATGGTTCGGCGAGAAAGGCTGGTCGCCGCGCGCCCATCAGATCGAATTGCTGGCGAAGGCTCAAAGCGGCCAATCGGTACTGTTGATCGCGCCGACCGGGGCCGGCAAGACGCTGGCCGGTTTCCTGCCCTCGCTCACTGAACTCGCCGTCAGGCCAAGGCGAAAGCCGGGGCAGGCGCATCGCGGCATCCACACGCTCTACATCTCGCCGCTCAAGGCGCTGGCCGTCGACATCGAGCGCAATCTCGGCAAGCCGGTCGAGGAGATCGGTCTGCCGATCAGCATCGAGACGCGCACCGGCGACACGCCTTCCCACAAGCGCCAGCGCCAGAAGCTGGCGCCGCCGGATATATTGCTGACCACGCCCGAGCAACTGGCGCTGCTGATCGCGGCAGGTGATGCAAAGCGCTTCTTCGCGGATTTGCGCTACGTCGTGCTCGACGAATTGCATTCGCTGGTGACGTCCAAGCGCGGACATCTCTTGGCGCTCGGCTTGGCGCGGCTGCGCAGCTTTGTGCCCGGCCTGCAGACGATCGGTCTGTCGGCAACGGTGGCCGAGCCCGACGAACTGCGGCGCTGGCTGGTCAGCCAGAATCCACCGGGCGACATGGCCGAATTGATCGTCGTCACCGGCGGTGCGAAGCCCGAAATTTCCATCCTCGATTCGGAGGCGCACGTGCCGTGGGCGGGGCATTCGGCCCGCTATGCCACGCCGGAGATCTACCGCGAGATCAAGCGCCACAAGACGACCCTGCTGTTCGTCAACACCCGCAGCCAGGCGGAGCTGCTTTTCCAGGAATTGTGGCGGGTCAACGAGGACACGTTGCCGATCGCGCTGCATCACGGCTCTCTCGACGTCGGCCAGCGGCGGCGCGTCGAGAAGGCGATGGGCGACAACGCGCTGCGCGCCATCGTCGCCACCTCGACCCTCGACCTCGGCATCGACTGGGGCGATGTCGACCTGGTTGTGCATGTCGGCGCGCCGAAGGGCGCCAGCCGGCTGGCGCAGCGCATCGGCCGGGCCAACCACCGCATGGATGAGCCATCCAAGGCGATCCTGATCCCGGCCAATCGCTTCGAGGTGCTCGAATGCCGAGCAGCGCTCGACGCCAATTATCTTGGCGCGCAAGACACGCCGCCGCTGGTCGATGGCGGCCTCGATGTGCTGGCGCAACATGTCCTCGGCTGCGCCTGCGGCGCACCGTTCCGTGCCGACGATCTCTACGAGGAAGTACGAACGGCGGCACCCTACACCAGCCTCGATAGGATTACCTTCGACCGCGTCATCGATTTCGTCGCCACCGGCGGCTATGCGCTGAAGAATTACGAGCGCTATGCTCGTATCCGCCTGAACAAAGACGGGTTGTGGCGCGTCTCCAACCCGCGCGTGGCTCAGCAATACCGGCTGAATGTCGGCACCATCATCGAAGTGCCGGCGCTCAACGTGCGTTACGTCAAAGCAGGCAGCAAAGGCTCGGCTACACGCGGCGGCGCCGTTCTCGGCAAGATCGAGGAGGCCTTCCTCGAAACGCTGACGCATGGCGACACCTTCATGTTCGCCGGCAAGGTGCTGCGTTTCGAGGGCATACGCGAGAACGAATGCTTCGTGTCGAACGCGCCCGGCAGCGACGCCAAGGTGCCCTATTATGGCGGCGGCAAGTTCCCGCTTTCGACCTACCTTGCCGAGCAGGTCCGCATCATGCTGGACGATCCGCGGCGCTGGAAGAAGCTGCCGGAGCAGGTGGCCGACTGGCTGCGATTCCAGGCCGACAAATCGGTTCTGCCCAAACGCGATGACCTGCTGATCGAGACCTTTCCACGCGGCAACCGCTATTATCTGGTCGCTTATCCCTTTGAAGGCAGGCTGGCCCACCAGACGCTCGGCATGCTGCTTACCCGGCGCCTCGACAGGGCCGGCGCCAGGCCGCTCGGCTTTGTCGCCACCGATTACGCCCTTGCCATATGGTCGCTGGGCGACATGGGCGCGATGTTCAAAGCCAGGAAACCGTCTCTCGGCGCATTGTTCGACGAGGACATGCTGGGCGACGACCTCGAAGCCTGGCTGGCCGACAGCTGGCTTCTCAAGCGCACCTTCCGCAATTGCGCGCTGATTTCGGGGCTGATCGAGAAGCGCCATCCGGGCCAGGAGAAGAGCGGCCGTCAGGTCACCGTGTCGACCGACCTGATCTACGATGTGCTGCGCAGCCATGAGCCGGACCATATTCTGCTGCAGGCGACGCGTGCGGATGCGGCGGCCGGCCTGCTCGATGTCAGCAGACTTGCCGACATGCTCTCGCGCGTCCAGGGTCGAATCATGCATAAGAATCTCGAGCAGATTTCGCCACTGGCCGTGCCGATCATGCTCGAGATCGGCAAGATGCCGGTGAACGGCGAAGCCGATGAAACACTGCTGATGGATGCGGCGACTTTGGTCGAGGAGGCCATGGGGCCGGAAATGAGCGAGGCATGAATTTTTCGCTGGCGCGCACGACGCTGATCGCCGAGGCCGACATGATAGGCATCGCCGGCGAGCGTGCGGTCTGCGATCCGCGCGGCGTGCTCTATTTTCCCGAACTCAGGCTGTTGGCGGTCTCCGACCTGCATCTGGAAAAAGGCTCGTCGCTGGCAAGGCGCGGCACGCTGATCCCGCCCTATGACACCGGCGCGACCTTGCTCAGACTGCAGGCCGTCATATCGGACTACCAGCCGTCGATCGTCATCAGCCTGGGCGACTCCTTTCACGACGGCGGCGGTGCCGAGCGCATGCATGCGAGTTTTCGCGAGCGGCTGGAAGCGCTGATGGCAGGCCGTGACTGGTTCTGGGTCGCCGGCAATCACGATCCGGAAGCGCCGGCCGATCTTCCCGGTGAAACGGTGCGGGAATTGGCCATAGGCTCGCTGCTGTTCCGGCATGAGCCGTCGAAAGCGCGCGTCGAGGGCGAGATCGCGGGCCACCTGCATCCCTGCGCGCGCATCGTCCAGCGCGGCCGTTCGGTGCGGCGGCGCTGTTTTGCCGGCGATGGCGGCCGCATGATCATGCCGGCCTTCGGCGCCTACACCGGTTCGCTTAACGTGCTCGATCGCGCCTATGCCGGGCTGTTTCGCCTGGAATCGCTGATGGCCTACATGCTTGGCAGCGACCGCATCTTCGCCATCTCCCGCTCGATGCTGCGGCCAGGCTGAGCAGCCCTATCTGCCGTAATATAGGGTGACCGTGTGCTTTGCCTCGGCGAAGAAAAGCCAGCGCTCGACCAGCATCCCGGCGAACTGGACGATCGCAGCGAGCACCGACGGGATCGCCCCAAAGGGCCACGGCAAGGCGAAAGTGGCCGCGAGCAGCAGAACGGGCAGGGCGAAGGCCAATCCCTGTGTGAGCATGCGCAGCTTCGCACCGTGCTTGCGCGCGATGCGAAAGCCCATTTCCTTGAGCAGATAGTTTTCCTCGGTATGCGGCCATTCCAGCGACCGTACCGTGCCGCCGGCCAAACCGGTCGCGGTGTTGGCGGTGGTCGGGATTTCGAGACGGTCATTGTGCCGCCAGGTCGCGAGCTTCCAGCCCCAGCCGGCAAGAGTGGCCAGCAGCGACAACGCCAGCACGGCCACCGAGCCGACGCCGAACCCCTGCAGCAGCGCGTTCAACAGAACGCTGCCGGTCATGGCCGCGAAGATCAGATAGGCCGGCAAAGTATAGCGGCTGTGCCATTGGGCGATCGGTTTCAGCGACGCGTAGATCATCCCGGTGGTGCAGACGGTGACGATTGCACCGATGGCGGCCAGCAATCCGGCAATCGCCACCCAGCCGCCAGTGCGGCCCAACAACACCCAGCCGAGCCCGAACAGTCCCGCTGGGATGAAGGTGATGACCGACGACACGCCTTCGCGCGACAGCCAGGAACTGCGCCATTGCGAGAACGCCCGCCAGGCGCGCTCCGGCCTGCCGAGATGGCCGGTCGAGGACAACAGTCCCGCCGCGATCAGGCCGAGCGCCAAACCCAGGCCGACGAAGCCGAGCCAGAAATCGGCCGGGACGATCTGCAATCCAGCCAGCACGCCGAGCAATGCCAGCAGGCCGTAGCCGGCACCTGTGGCGGTGGTGAAGAAGACGACGGAGAAGGCTGGATGCATGGTCAGTTCGAAAGCATGCGATCGACCCAGCCGAGGAAGCCGCCTTCGGCCCGCACCGGCTCCAGCGCCTTCGCCGGCACCGATGCGCCGCGCTGCGTATGGGTGCGCGGCGGCAGGTATTTGTTGGTCGGTTGATAGCCGAGTTCCGGCATCAGGTCGACGCCGCCGCGCTCCGCCACCAGTTGCGAGACGGCGGACTGGGGATCGCCGAGATCACCGAAATGCCGCGCGCTGGTCGGGCAGGCGGCGACACAGGCCGGCACGCGGTCTTCTTCGGCCAGGTTGTCGTTGTAGATGCGATCGACGCATAGCGTGCATTTCTTCATCACGCCGACATCGGTGTCGAATTCGCGCGCGCCATAGGGGCAGGCCCAGCTGCACAATTTGCAGCCGATGCACTTGTCCTCGTCGATCAGCACGATGCCGTCCGAGGCCCTCTTGTAGGAAGCGCCGGTCGGGCAGACGGTGACGCAGGCCGGCGTGTCGCAATGCAGGCAGGAGCGCGGGAAGTTCACCGTGCGCCCGCCCATCTCTGTCGTGTGCTCGTAACTGTGCACGCGGTTGAACCAGACGCCGTCGACATGGCCGCCATAGGGGTCGATGTCGGTCAGCGGCGCCATGTGACCGCCGGTGTTCCATTCCTTGCAGGCGGTGACGCAGGCCTGGCAGCCGACGCAGGTGTCGAGGTCGATGACCAGGCCGAGTTTCTTGCCGGTATGGGTAGGGAGGCAGGTCATTCGGCGGCCTCTCTTGCCTGGCGGAATTCGGCGCCGAAGCGGAGCGTGTCGGGCGAAGGCTCGAAATGCGGCGGTTGGCTGAAACGCTCGAATTGCGGCTCGGTGAACCCGGCCTCTTCCGCCCTGCATTTGACAATGCGCACGCGCAGATCGAACCATGCCGCCTGGCCGGTCACGGGATCGGAATTCGAATAGCGTTTGCCCTGCGCGTCGGCTGAGGTCTGGTCGCCGATGATATGGTTGAGCAGGAAGCCGCGATTGCTCTCGGCGGCATCATCTTTCAGCCCCCAGCTGCCGCGCCTTTTGCCGATCGCGTTCCAGGTCCAGACCGTGCTTTCATTCACCCCGTCGACCAGCTTGATCTGCCCCTTCACTTTGCCGTTGATGCTCTCGATCCACACCCAGTCGTCATCGACGAGACCGAGGCCGGCGCCGGTCCGGTGATGCACGAACAGCCGGTTCTGGCTGGTGATCTGCCGCAGCCACGCATTCTGCGAACCCCAGGAATGATACATGTGCATCGGCCGCTGCGTCAGCGCGTGCAGGGGGTATTTTTCGAGGTCGACCGCCGCTTCCTCGAATGGCATGTACCAGAACGGCAGCGGATCCATGTAGGTCTCGATGCGCTGCCGCTCGGCCTCCGGCGGCAGGACACGGCCATGGCCGCGTGCGGCGAGCCGAAAGCGCTGCAGGGGCTCGCAATAGAGCTGGAAGACGATCGGCTCGGCCTTCGGGATGAAACCCATCTGCACCGCGAAATCGAGATAGGAGCGGTTGGCCATCTTGTAGTAGCGCTGGTCGTCGGCGAAGTCGTGATGCCAGAAGCCGCCATTGTCGATGTAGCGCTGCAACTGGTTCGGATTGACCTCGCCCTTGCCGATCGATGTCCCATCCTTGCCGCGCCAGCCGGCCAGCGGTCCGATGCCCGGTGTGCGCTCGTGGTTGACGATATAGTCGGCATAATCGGCATATCTGGCCACTCCGTCCTCGCCGACGAAACCGGGTAGGCCAAGCCGCGCGCCAAGCTCGATCAGCACCGACTGGAACGGCCTGACGTCGCGATCAGGCTCGACGACGGGATGGCGGATGGCATCGCCCGGCCCGTCGGCATGGCTGATCGGCCGGTCGAGCAGGCTGATGCAATCATGGCGCTCGAGATAGGTGGTGTCCGGCAGCACGAGGTCGGCAAACGGCACTGTCTCGGAATAATAGGCGTCGGAATAGATGATGAAGGGGATCTTGTAGTTGCCCGCCTCGTCGTGGTCGGTCAGCATACGCATCGTCTCGACGGTGTTCATCGAGGAATTCCAGGCCATGTTCGACATGTACATCATCAGCGTGTCGATCGGATAGGGATCGCCGGCCCAGGCATTGCGGATGACGGTGTGCATAAGCCCATGCGCGGCGAGCGGCGCGTCCCAGGAATAGGCTTTGTCGATGCGGGTCGGCGTGCCGTCTTCGTCGACCAGCAGGTCGTCCGGCCCGCAGACGAAACCAAGCGGCATGCCGTCCAGCGGCGTCATCGGCTTGACCGTCTTGCCGGCGGGTTTCGGCCCCGGCGGCGCCGAACGGGGATAGGGCGGCTTGAAGCGAAAGCCGCCGGGAACATCCACCGTGCCCAGAAGCACTTGCAGCAGGTGGATGGCGCGGCAAGAGTGAAAGCCGTTCGAATGGGCTGATATGCCGCGCATGGCATGCATCGAAACCGGCCGGCCCTTGATCGTCTCGTGCCGGCGCCCGGCCCAGTCGGTCCATGCAATAGCCAGTTCGATCGTCTGTTCGAAGGCGACATGGGCAAGCTCGGCGGCGATCCGGCGGATCGTATCGGCCGGAATGCCGCAGCGCTGCGCCACCGCATCCGGCGCATAGCTGTCATCGAGATAGCGGTCGGCGATCAACTGGAACACCGGCGTGCAACGGCGGCCGCCGACTTCGAAGCTGCCGGTCAGCGCCGGCTTCGCTTCTGGGTCGGTTGCCTTGATGGCGGTTTTCTCCACCCTGTCCCAGGCCAGTGGATTGCCGTTGGCATCCCTGACGAACAGCCCATCGTCGGACGCGCCTGGCTCCTGCACGACGAGGACATGGGCGTTGGTGTAGCGGAGCAAATAATCGAGATCGACACGGCCGGCCTTCAGCAATTCGTGGATGAGCGCGAAGACGAACAGGCCGTCGGTACCTGGTCGGATGCCGATCCAGTCGTCGGCAATCGCGTTGTAGCCGGTCCGGCAGGGATTGATCGACACCACCTTGGCGCCGCGCGCCTTGAGCTTGCCCAGTCCGATCTTGATCGGGTTGGAATCATGGTCCTCGGCGACGCCGAACAGCATGAAATATCGTGTGTTGTCCCAGTCGGGCTCGCCGAACTCCCAGAACGAGCCGCCGATCGAATAGAGCCCGCCGGCCGCCATGTTGACCGAACAGAAGCCGCCATGGGCGGCGAAATTCGGCGTGCCGAACTGGCTCGCCCACCAACCGGTCAAGGATTGCGACTGGTCGCGGCCAGTGAAGAAGGCGAGTTTTTTTGGATCGGTGCGACGGATCGCCGAGAGCCGCTGCGTCGCGATCGAAAAAGCCTCCTCCCACTCGATCTCGCGGAACGCGCCGGAGCCGCGCGGGCCGGTGCGCAGCAGCGGCTTCTTCAGCCGGGCGGGGCTGTAATGCTGCATGATGCCGGAACTGCCCTTGCCGCAGATCACGCCGCGATTGACCGGATGGTCCTTGTTGCCGTTGATGTAGCGGACCTTGCCGTCCTTGATGTGCACGTCGATGCCGCAGCGGCAGGCGCACATATAGCAGGTCGTCTTGGCGATGCTGTCGGAAATGCCAGGCGAGGTGTCGACGCCGTCGCCTTCATCGGGCGCGCGCGTGTCGGCAAGCGGGCGTTGCGATGGTGCCGAATTCGCGCCGCGCGGCGTTGGATGCCTCATGATCCGGATGTGCCCGCGCGGCCGGCCGATTTGGCGCGTGTCTTCGGCCCGGGGCCGCGCATGTAGTGCTCTTCCGGGTGATAGCGATCGCCGGCCAGCCGTCTGCGGATGCCGCGGGTCCAATGCGCGAGAAGGGACTTGAACCGCCCGATCATTTTAGTCTCTGCCATTCTCTGGCGAATTTTTTCTAACTTCGCTTGAAAATGTAGAATGAAGCTATCGATCCGTCTAATCAGTTGTTCTTGTAAATTCGATCGATAATGGTTCTTAATGCTGACATGACCCTGGATCAGTTGCGCATTTTCGTCGCCGTCGCCGAACGCGGCCACATGACCAAGGCGGCGGAGCTTCTGGGCATCTCCCAGTCGGCGGCATCGGCCGCCATTCGCGCGCTTGAAGAGCAGCACGGCGTCCATCTGTTCAACCGGGTCGGCCGCAACATCGAGCTTGCCCAGACCGGCCACCGGTTCCTGCCGGAGGCAAAGGCCGTGTTGGAGCGGGCCGCCGCCGCGCGCAATGTGCTGGAACATGTCTCGCAGACGGTCGCCGGCAGCCTCTCCATCGCCGCCAGCCTGACCATCGCCAGCTACTGGCTGCCGCGCCGGCTGGCGTCCTTTCACGAGGCCTATCCCGCGGTGCGGCTGAGCGTCAGCATCGGTAACACGAGGCAGGTCGAGGCCAGCGTGCTGGATGGAACCGCCGATCTCGGCCTGGTCGAGGGGCGCACCGAATCCGACATATTGCGCCGGGCCAAGGTCGATACCGACCGGTTGATGCTGGTGGTTGCCGCGTCACATCCCGAAATCGTCGAAACCGCGCCGGGCCGTCCCGACATCAGGGGCCTGCGCTGGATCATCCGCGAGGGCGGGTCGGGCACGCGCGAGGTGCTGGAGGATCTGGCGCGGCGCGAGGGGATTTCGCTTGCCGATTTGCAGGTGTTCCTGGTGCTGCCAAGCAACGAGGCGGTTCGCCAGGCGGTCGAGGCGGGTGCCGGCGCCACCATCATTTCGGAGCTCGTCGTCGCACGCGCCGTCGCGGAAGGCAACCTGCGGTCCGTGCCGCTCGAACTGCCACAGCGCGACTTCGCCATGATCACCCACCGCGACCGCCAGGCAAGCCTGGCCCAGATGGCGCTGAAGGCGCATCTCGGCGCCGAGACGACCCGAAGCGGTTCAGCCTGATCAGCCGAACTTCCGGTAGTGTCTCAGTTTGAAATTTAACGGTGTGCCGCGCAGATTTCGCACTGGCAACTGTAGCCGGCGAAATGTCTCACGCCGACAGTTTTGCCTTTTGCACGATCTGCACGCGTAAAGATTTTTCTGAAAAGGCCTGTCTCGCCGTTCTCAACGTACCTTCTGAGCGCATACGAGCATAAATCAGCGATCTGCACCATGCGCGTAAGGCTGCTGTCAACGAACAATGGCGTCTCTATGATGTTGTCTATGGCGGTCCATAGCGTACCTTTGCTATGGAACTGACGCATCATTTCTGTGTGCTTTTTAGCGACGCTCTCATTGTTATCATGGACCAAAAGACCCAGCGGTTGCGACACACCCGTCTTAGCGGCAATCGATAAGTATTGCTGAAAGCGAGAAACCACCTGTTCAAGAGCCTGCTCGTCTATGGCCCGCCCGCCCGTGCGGGTAGGATCGAAATGGGTCTTATCAATGCATTCGGCGAAAAGTCTCGCATTGCCCCATGAGGCGATAGTGTCAGCTATTTGACCTAACGTTTCCAACCTTTCGTCCAGCGTGAGGTGAATATATGCCTCAGTGTGCCGGTAATTTTTTCTTGCTTGTCGATAGGCCTTCGCATTCTGAATCTTTTGCAGGTGGAGCAAATGTTTCGTTCGCTCCCGGCCTACCGACGCCCTGCGCGTAGCCCAGTCCATGCCGTCAAAATTGGGGATTTTGGCCTGTTCCAAGTACTTTCGGATCATCCAAGCAGTGTGAACTTCTTCATGCTCCAAGCCATACTTGGACAAAACCAGCGATATTTCCCGATCCGCATCGCGCCAATGCTCGATGGGAATGCTAAGACCGGCCAGTATGAAATGGCTGCTAGTTCCGGGGATATCTGACGTGCCTGACTCGTCAATGTAGCAGATGTACATCGAAGTCAGGCCACGCTAAGCAGACAAGGCGACTGAGCTATTAGGGCCTCAGCCCTAAGGGGGGACGCTTGGCGACCCTTCTCAGACGCGGGAATATATATATAGCAGCCATACAAAAGTGGCAATAGGACCTCCTAAAAAAAATGAACTTCGTAATCCTAACCCTTTGTTAACCATGCTTTTTATACGATCCACGCTTGCCCGGCTTCGGAGCAATAGCGTCCATCTTCTCGCAAATATCGTCCATTGACCAGAGCGTCTGCGAAACGCCAGCGGCCATTGCCGGGGACATTTTCAGCGTCTTGTGAATGCGAATGAAGTTGTACCAGCATGTGTACAGCGCGACCATGTGAACGTGATTTTCGAACTTCTTTGAGAACGCATTGGTCAAGCGCGTGAAGCGGCGCATCTGCATACGCATGGTGAGGTTCTGGCGTTCAACGTGCGACGTGCTGACGTGCGCCAGATCGGGCGAGCCTTCAATCCGAGTCTTGACCGCGCCAGTGCACACGGCGGGGCTGTAGCGGCGCTCCTGTGGCACTGCCTTGCCTTCCGGCTCACCATACTGCTTCACCAGCATCGCATAGTCGATGTCGGCTCCAAAGGCTTCCTCGACCGCATTGAGATAGGCGCGGTGACCATCGGTCGTGAGCTGGACGCGGTTAGCAAGGCGCTCTTTCACGTCATCCATAAAGGCCAGCGCATATTCGCCATCGCGACCGCCGACCAGCCACGAAATGATTAGCTTGCTGTCGCTGTCGAGAGCGGTCCAGGTCCATGTATCGCCAGCGCCATCGACGGGCTTTTTCATGCCGGCAACGTTCTTCTGCTTCGCGCAAGTAGCCGACCAAATTTCGTCGCACTGAACGCGCTTGGACTTCACGTTGCGGACTTCGCGGTCATGCAGTTCGGCACAGAATTTGCCGGCATCGACAAGCAGCTTGGAAACCGTGTTGATCGACACATCAGCAACCCGTGAAATCGACCGCATCGAGCCACCCTCGCAAAGCATCGAGAGGATTTGGACGCGGGTCTGGAGGGGCAGCTTGTTCATGCCCCTAATATGTGAACTTTTATGCTTAGTGTCAAGCATTAGAAGTTCATTTCAACCTTGGCTGGAAAGGGATCACGCGCGTATCGAGGTGTCCCTTTGGGAGTCCGCAAAGGCTTTCAATGTCTTCCAAATTCAATGCCAACGCGCGTTCGATTTGGTCGACTGATTGGACGCGGTGCTCCAGCAACATTCTAACAGACGCACCCAAAACGCTCGGTTCGCGAACTTTGAATCGTTCATCCAAAGGCTCGCAGTCACGTATGCTGCGAGCATTAAGTTGCCGCATAACGTAACCGTGTTGATTGGAAGTAAATATCTCCAAATCCTTACATCTATACGCCATCGCTGCAATCGATACCCCCCATTTTTCCTTTAGGAAAAGAAAATGGTCTATCGATGAGCCAAGAACTTCGCGGCTAAACGTTTCCTGCGGCATCAGCAGAGCGCTTGCAAAGCGGTGAGCCTGCCTTTCGATTTGTGGAAGATTGTCCTTCGTCAGATCCACACCCGAATGCAGCAGTATGTGGCCAAGTTCGTGGGCAATATTGAATGCATTGCGGGGGCCACTTTCAACGTCTGCGGAAAACAAGACAAATGGGCGTCCACCCTGCCAACACGACACGGCATCCATATCGGAGCAATTTACCGATTCGCGTACCAGCATGAAGCCGTGATGCTCCATTATTGCACTGAGATCACGAATCGGACCCCGGCCGAGAGACCATGCCTCTCGCAATGTATCCGCTGCGCGTTCTACCTGCTCCATGGCCGTGGATTCGGGATCAAACTCTATGACGGGAAGGTCCACCTCTGGCAGATCAACGAACTGCTCCAAGAAGTCGACTACATCTGACGCCCATTCAAGCCGACGAGCAATGCGCTTGCGGTCTGGCAGCCGCATTCGCTGAAGGCTGCGCCAAAAAGGTCTGACGCCACTAGCCGCCCGATTTCTAGACGAGACAAAAAACGCGGGGGGCTGACCCGTCACGCCAATGATCCGGCGCATCGTTTCCCCGCTGGGTGACGAAAGCCCGCTCTCAAAACGGGAGACTGCCTGCTTAGATATCTCAAGGGCGTCAGCGAAAGCCTCTAAGGAAAAGCCAGCCGCTTCGCGCGCTTCCCGAATCCGCTCGGGGATAGGTCGGGACAGATTCCTCCCGTCATCTCGCTTCAATTCTGGCATTCTACTCGCCGGTCTTTTGTTCTTTTTCGAGCGCCTGAGCGATATGTTCCTTGAGACGAACGCGCTCTTTGGGGTCCGGAACAGCGCTTACGTCTTGGGCGCGGTCGGCCTGATCGCCGACCTGCTGCAACACGTTGATATGGGCGATCCATTCATCACTATCATATGCCGGAGATGCCCAGCACAGGTGGCTAAGCCGCGCATTCCTGGCGGCCCGGAACGTCAGCCAGGAATAGAGTTTAGGCACGTCTAGAATGATCTTGCCGATTGGCTTGTCATCCGGCGACCAGCTCAAGAGGTCTTTCTGGAGCGCGAGCCGCATGTCCTGTCGGCTCTCGGATTCATGCGGAAACTTGTCGACATCCTCTGTTCGGGTGACGTGAGCTACGGCTCCAGTTGAAACGATTTCTAGCCAGTGCCAACTGCCATGGGGCATCGGCTTCATGGCAGCCAGAAACGGCAAATCGCCTCGGTCGCAATAGACCCCGATTTGGTGAGCGATACCTGCTCTGCGGATATGGCCGCGCAAATCCTTACCCACTGAATTGTTCAAAAAGGATTCACCGTCGAAGAGATGATCCGCGAGGTAAATCCCCTCTTGGACTGCACGGAATAGCGGGAGGTTAGACGAACGCGGAAACGCTAGGAGCAGACGATCTTGGATTTCGGGAATGATCGGCATCGGAAAGGTCCAATTTGTGATTCTGTAAACCAGATTCCGAAATATGCCACCTCAAGTCAACTTATTTTCACCTCTTCCACCGCTTTTCCGCAGCCTTCTTCGCGATCTCGGCGCGGCGCTCTGGCGTCATGTTCTCGGCGCGCTTCTTTCCGCCCTTGGCTCCTAGAGCCTTGGCAGCGGGATCTTTGCCGTCATCGATAACAGTGTCGTCTTCCTCGCCCGTCGCAATGCGCATGACGCGGACGGCGTTGCCGATGACATCGGCGGGGCGCTTCTGGCCTTTAGGTCCGGTCGGCATTTGTGTTCTCGGGTAGCCTTGCTGTCCATCCTCCGGTGGAGGCGGGAATCTTGTGGTAAGACGTGTCCGGTTCGCTCCCGGCAAACGTCTCAATGTGCTTGGCTTTCGGGTCGATGCGAAGGAATACGTCAATGCAACCGCGCATATCGGCGTTATTGCCCTTCGCCATATCCACGCGCCCGGTCCGCGTCTTGAAGTCGTATGAGATGCCGGTTACGTCGCACTTCATTTCAGCGTGTTGAACCATCCATTTGCCCCATGCTTTCCGCTAAGCATATAGGAGCCCGGGCCGATATGGGAAATGCATATTGCATCCCGTCAAATTTCAAACTGAGACACTACCGAACTTCCGTTGCGCATCCAGTGCCAGGCCGAGCCCGACCGAGCCGAACATGTCGCCGTCGATGACCGAAGCCTGCGGCACCAGCGCCAGGATTTCGCGTCTTGCCAGCGGGATCGCGGTCGAGCCGCCGGTCAGGAACACCGCGGTGATGTCGGACGGCTTGACCTGCGCGTCCCGCATGGTCTCAGCCACCGTTGCGGTGACCCGCCCGATGTCCCGGGCGATGGTGGCGTCCAGCCCGTCACGCGCGATTTCGGCGGTGAACTCCACGTCGGATAGCCTCACCGCGACTTCGGCCGATGACAGGCCGGTCAACTCTATCTTGGCTTTTTCCACCAATGCCGCCAAAGCGTGCCCATAACGGTGCTCGACAATGTGGATGAAGCGATCGATCAGGTCGGCGCGCGCGGCCTCGTAACGGATCTGGCGCAGATGCGTCATCGCCTTGGCGGTGTAGACCAGGTTAATGCGCTGCCATGTCGCGAGATCGATGAAGTAGCTGGCCGGCAGATTGCGCTTGCCGTCCTTGGTCTGGGTCAAATAGCCGAGCTGCGGCATCACATGGGCAATACTGAGCAGCCGGTCGAAATCCGTACCGCCGATATGGACGCCCCGGCTGGCCAGGATATCGTCCTTGCGGTCCGGCAGTCGGGCACGTTCAGGCGAGACGCGCACGACTGAAAAGTCGGACGTGCCGCCGCCCATGTCGATGATCAGCGCCAGCTCCTCGCGCGTCACCCTCTGCTCGTAGTCGAGCGCCGCGGCAATCGGCTCGAACTGGAAGGCGATGTGCTTGAAGCCCTGGGCATGCGCGGCCTTTTCCAGGTCGCTCTGCGCGTTCGCGTCGGCCTGTGGGTCGTCATCGACAAACTGCACCGGACGGCCGAGCACCACGGTCTCGACCAGATCGCCGCCATCTTCTTCAAGCTTCTTTCTGAGATGCCCGAGGAACAGGCCGATGATCTCCATGAAGCCGATCGAGCGCGCCTTGATGCGCGTCTTCTCATGCGCCAGCGAGCTGCCCAGCACGCTCTTCAGCGAGCGCATCAGCCGGCCTTCCACGCTGTCGGTGTAGTTGGCGATGGCCTGGCGGCCAAAACAGATGCGGCCGTCCTCGAAATTGAAGAACACCGCGCTGGGCAGCGTGACCTGGCCGCCTTCGAGCGCGACGAGGTGGGGCTGCCCGTTGCGGACCACGCCGACCGTGGAGTTCGAAGTGCCGAAGTCGATACCGGCGAATGCTGGTCGCAAGGCAGCCTCCTGTCATTGGCGGCAGACAGCGGATCGGCGCTCGCGGGAGAAGCGTGCGCTGTGGTTCCGGGCGACCGGACCGCTCTGCCGAATTGAATTGTGCGTGCTTGCCCGTTGGGCGGGGAGGTGCGGTCTATAGCATGACGCGGGAAAGGGAAACCCCTTTTGGCCGCTCAATCCTTGCGGAAGATCAGCCTGCCGAGCCAGCCCGTCAGCATGGCCAGCGATATGGCGAAGACGCCGTAGAGGAAGGAGTAGTCATGGGCGACCCGGAAGATCGACTGTTCGAAGCCGGACTTGCGGATTTCGAGCTGGGCTGAGCTCTCCTTGATGAACAGGCCGCTCTTGAACAGGAAAGCGCGAGCCTTATGGGTTCCGACCGGCACATTCGGTGCCAGCCTGACGGTGGCGCGGAACAGGTTCTGCGACAGGAACTGCACGCCGCCGACATTCTCGCTGTAGAGGCCGGCCGCGCCCTTGCGTTCGCGCAGCGCCGCGGTGAATTCCTCGATCGTTGCCGGGCCGTCGCCGGCGTCGGCGGGCTGCATGTAGAGGTTGGAGGCCCCGAGCGACAGTTGCTTGTAGCTGTTTGGTTCGGTGATGTCCTGCAGCGGCCGCGTCGTCGCCACCGAATAGGAGACCGGCACGTTCTCGAAGGTTTCGGAGTCCAGATTGACCCAGACGCCGAGCACCCGGTCTTTGCGGCGTACCACCACCGGCTTGGGTGGCCCTTCGAGCACGACGATGACGTCGTAGCGGCCCTGGCGGGCGACCAGCGGGTCGGGATTTTCCAGCGAGCCGAAGATGGTCAGGTCGGCGCCGGAAAAACCGGCGGTGATCGAGACATTGTCGGTGGAGAGACCGATCTGGATGCCTTCCGTCAGCGGCGTCTGTGCCTTCGCCGGCGCGGCGGCGGTAAGCAGTGACAGGAGGATGGCGGCTGCGAATGCCTTCGGGCCCGCCATCAGTTGAGGCCCGCGCTGGACAGCGAATAGAGATTGGGCGGGGTGACGAAAAGATCGATGGCCAGCCTGATCGCCACAGCCAGCACCAGCAAGGCCAGCAGCGCCCTGAGCTGCTCGCCGCGCAGCCTCTGGCCGGCCTTGGCGCCGTATTGCGCGCCGGCGACGCCGCCCGCCATCAGCAGGAAGGCCAGCACGACGTCGACCGTCTGGTTCGTGGTGGCGTGGACCAGCGTGGTGTAGGCGGACGTGAAGATGATCTGGAACAGCGAGGTGCCGATAACGACATTGGTCGGCACTTTGAGCAGATAGATCAGCGCCGGCACCATGATGAAGCCGCCACCGACACCCATGATCGACGACAAGAAGCCGATGCCGGCGCCAAGGCCGAGCACCGGGATGACGCTGACGAACAGTTTCGACGCCCTGAAGCGCATCTTCAGCGGCAGCCGGTGTATCCAGTTGTGCTGGCCGGATTTCTTCAGCACCGGCGCGGCGCCGCTGCGTGTGGCGCGCAGCGCATTGATGCTTTCGACCAGCATCAGCCCGCCGACCGTGCCGAGCAGCACGACATAGAGCAGCGAGATGAACAGGTCGAGCTGACCAAGTCGGCGCAGCAAGGCGAACACGTAGATACCGGCGGTGGAGCCGATGATGCCGCCGGCCAGAAGCACGCCGCCGAGCTTGAAGTCGAGCGTGCCCCGCTTCATGTGCGACAGCACGCCCGAGACGGACGAGGCGATGACCTGGTTGGCGCCGGTGGCGACCGCGATCGCCGGAGGGATGTTGTAGAAGATCAGGAGCGGCGTGATGAGAAACCCGCCGCCGACGCCGAACATGCCCGACAGGAAGCCCACCGCAGCGCCCATGGCCAGCAGCACGAAGACGTTGACGGAAATTTCCGCAATCGGGAGATAGATGCCCACCCGTCAGTCTCGATCAGTTTGCCTGTCGGCGAATACAGCCGTTCTGGGCAGTCTCGCACCGAAAAGCCAATTTTTCCTTGCGCCGACGCGGCGGCGGGGTCAAACCCCGTCGCCGCGTCGAAACAAAAAATATCTCAATCAGTTAACAGGCAAATGTGTGGCAAGAGCGTCGTGGAAACGACGCTTCTCTGTTATTTGCGCGCCAGCAGCGCCCGCACCAGTTTTTCATCGACGGCGCCGGTCGCCGGCAGCTTGTTGTCGGTCTGGAAAGCGATGATCGCGGTCTTGGTCTTCTCGCCCATGACGCCGTCGGCGCCGCCGGCGTCATAGCCGTTCTTGTTGAGGATGAGCTGGATGTTCTTGACCGCCTTCTTCATGTCGATGCCGGCGGTCGTCTGCGGCGTGCCTTCCTGCCAGGATTCGGGAATGTCGGCCGAATTGGTCGCCGCATTGAGCGGCTTGGCCTTCCACAGTTCGGTCGCGGCGCGTGCCCGCTCGAGCTGTTCGGGCCGCAGCGCATTGGCGATCTCGTCGCGCTTGGCGGCAGCGTCCTTGTCGCCGGTCTTGGCGACGAGAGCGAACCATTTGTAGGATTCCTCGAGGTTCTGCTTCATGCCGACGCCCTTGGCGGCCAGGATACCGAGATTGAACTGGCTGTCCTTGACGCCGAGATCGGCGGCCTCCTGGAACCAGTGCGCGGCCGATTCATTGTCGGTCACGCCATCGGCGGCCATGGCGAACAGCACGGCCAGATTGTGCATGGCGCTGGCATTGCCCTGCTCGGCGGCCAGTTGGTACCAGGTCTTCGACTTCTTGATGTCGCGGGCGACGCCGATGCCCTTCTCATAGAAATTGCCGATGCGGTATTCGGCCGGGGCGAAACCGAGTTCCGCCGATTTCTCGTACCATTTGGCGGCTGCCGCCATGTCTTCCTTGACGCCGCGAGATTCCGCGTAGCGCGAGCCGATCTCGAACAGCGCCTTGGCGTCGCCACCAGCGGCGGCATCGCGCAGCGCGGCCGGGCCGGCATCGGCCGGAATGTCGAACTTGGCCGCGGCTGCTGTCGCAGGGGCAGCCGTCGGTGCAACGGCACCGGTCGTGTCCTTGGCGATGGCGTCGTTGGCCGCCGTTGGGGCTGCGACCGGCTGGGTATCGGTATCCGTCGCTTGCGCACCGCCGGTAGCAGCGGCCGGCTCTGAAGCCGTCGCATCCATAGGGGGCGCGGCGATAGGCGCAACTGGTGCTGGAGCGGCCGAAGCCATGGGGCCGGAAGAGGCGGCAGAAGCAGCGGGCTCTGCAACCGGCGCCGTATTCGCCATTGCGTCCGTGTCCGACGGCATCGCCATGGCGGTCTGCGCCACCATGTCGTCCTTGGTCGTGGGCGCGGATTGCTCGGCCTGCCTGACGGCACGGGCCGGCTCGTCGTCCGTCGCTGCCGGCTGGGCTTCCGCCTTCGGCTGGCTCGCCGTGTCGACGGATGCAGTCTGCACCGGCTGCGCGGCAACGACCGGTGCGGCGTCGTTGTTTGCCACCTGAACGGGATCAGAGAGGAACGCCTTGCCGAGCTGCAGGCCGGCAAGCGCCAGCATGATCGCTGCCGCCGCCATCAGGATCGGCTTGCGCCGCGCCTTGAGCAGGTCGCCGATCCTGAGCGCCTTCACCGGGCCTTTCACCGTCGACTGGCGCTTCAGGGCGTCGGCCTCCGCGGCGGCGGCCTGCGCGGCGCGCCGCGCGGCTGCGATGAAATCCGATTTGGCGGCGTCGCTTTCGCCAAGCTTTGCCGGCTGGCCGCGCTCGTCGCGAACCCGCTTCATGATGGCATTGAGGTCGGGCGCGCCGGAGCCTGGCTCCAGCGGGCGGTTGGCCACTTTCGGGTCGAGCGGCTCGTCAAGATCGACCGTCGGAATATCGCTGCTCGGCGGCGAACCGGCCAGCGGCGGGACGTCCGCCGCCACCTTCTTGCCCTTGAAGGCGCGGGCCAGCCCGCCGAACATCGATTTGCGGCCTGCCGGCTGGTCCTTCTCGGCGATGGTGTCGGAACCGAGTGCGGCCATAGCGGCGGCGGCGGCGGCTTCCGCCGGCGTTCGCGTGCCCAGCTCGCCACGCGTACCCGGGTCGCCACGCGTACCCGGGTCGCCACGCGTACCCAGGTCGCTACGCGCGCCCTCGTTACGCATTATGGCGGCGGCGCGGGCATCGAGATCGGCCATGTCGCCGCTCAGCGGCATCGGCTCGTCGATATCCATCGACGGCGCTTCGACAGCCATCTTGGCGGTTCGTGTGCGGCGCTTGCCGGCCGCCTCGTCCTGGCGCGTGGCCAGGAGCTCGCTCACCGCTTCGGACGGCTCGTTGGTTTCCAGCGAACCCAGTCTGTCGACGATCTTGAGCAGCGTGTCGTGGATGGCCTCGAAAGTTCGCGAATTGCGCTCGTCGGAGCGCCGCGTCAGCGTTTCCAGCGTTTTCAGGTCCTGGGCGAGTCCGGAAACCGCCGACGCATTGGCGTTCGACCCGGCCAGCGAACGCACCGCGTTTTCGGCCGCTTCGCGTGCCGCGCCGAGGATGGAATCGCGGGTTCCGGCCAGCGCCTTCTCGATTTCGTCGAGGCGCGGGCTGATGTCCTCGAATTCCGGCAGCGGCGTGCTGGGCCTGGACAGATGGGCGGACAGGCCGGCGACCTGTGCCTCCAGGCTGCGGATCAGCGCCGGATCGATGCCGGCCACTTGGGCCGCCGAGGCGTCGAGCCGGCTGGAAATGTCCTCGAGCCGGCTTTCCAGTCCACGGATCGCCGCTTCGCCGGCGGGATCGGCGGCGCGGCTCTCCATGCGCGTGGCGAGTGCGGTGAAGCGGGCGTCGATGGCTTCCATGATGCCGGCGCTGTCGATCTGCGGCGCGAGGCGCTGGTCGAGCCGGTCGGCAACCTCGTCGAGACGGCGCTCGAGATCGCGAAACAGCATGTTGCCCTGTTCGATGGCATCGCCCTGGCGGCGTTCCATCATGCCGGACAGCACGTCGAAGCGCTGCTCGAGCCCGTGGAAGATGTAGTCGGCGTCGGGCATGGCCGGCGCCTGGTCGATCTTGTCGGCGATGAGGGTGATCTGCTTGGCCAGCCGTTCCATCGCCTGTTCGGGCAAATTAGCGCGGCCGGCGAGTTCGTCGACGCGGCTCGACAGGGTGCTCAGGCGATCCATGACCGCGTTGCCGGGGCGATCCTGCGCCACCTCCTCGATCTGCCGGGCGAGCGAGTCGATGCGCTTCTCGATACGGTCGAAGGCTTCGTGGTCGACGGAATTGGCCTGTGCCGCGACGGTCGAGGCAACGATGGCGCGGGAAATCTCGTCCAGCCGCTCATCGATCATGGCAAGCGTGTCGCCGCCGCGATTGTCCTGCTGGCCCGCGAAGTGTTCGACGGCGCCGGCCAGCGTGCGCACCTTTTCCTCGAGCGAGCGCAGCGACAGCGATTCAGGCAGATTGTTGACGGCGTTGCTGATCTGCTCCAGCCGGTCGGTCAGGGCCGCAAGGGCGGGGTCGTCGGAGCGCTTGCGCTGGTCGGCGTCGACGCGGTCCTCGAAAGCCGTCCAGCGGCGGTCGAAATCGTCCCAGCGGCGGTCGACCTTCTGCACGCTCTCCTCGCGCGCCAGCGTGTCGAGCGCGGCCTTCACCTGCTCGAGTTCCAGCCGCAGCATGTTGACGCTTCTGTCGTCGCTTTTCTCCGACAGCGACTTGATGGCGCCGGAAAGCCGTTCGAATTCGACGCCGAGTTCGGCACTGCCCTTGCCCGCTGTGCCGGACCTGGCGTTGGCCTGGAAGGCGCGGTCGATATCCTTGCGCAGCGCATCGAATTCGCGCTGCAGGCCCGCCGTCATCTGGTGGCGCAGTTCCTCGCGCATGCCGCGCAATTCGCCGGCAATCTTGCCGACCATGGCGACGCTGTCTTCCTGGCTGCGCACGCGGTCGATGTCACGGGCGATGGCCTGGTAGTTCTGGTCGAAGGCGGGGGCTGGCGCCGGGGTCTGCGGGCGCGCCGCCGGCCGCGGTTCCTCATACCAGCGCTGCTGACCGGTTGGCTGGGCGGCTGGATAACGCGGGTCGACGGCGGGATAGCGCGGGTCCGCGCCGTATTGGCGCGGAGCGGGACGTGCCGTCACCTCCTCGCGGGTCTGCCCCAGCCGCTGTTCCAGCGTCTCCAGCGAGCGGTTCAGTTGCTCGAGCGTGGTCTGCGGCTTGCGCTGCCTGCCGGCGTTGAGTGTGTCGAGATAGGACCGCTTGCTGTTCATCGGTGCGTCCGTCTTTCAGATTGGCCGGCTTGCGACCAGCTCCCCAAGTCCCTGCCGGAACGAAGGCGACCGCGCTTCCACGGTGGAAGACAAGCTTCCCGGGGTTTCACCCGCGCTCCGAAAACCGTGAAAAATTCGATACAGGATAAACACGGGTAGCCGACGCGCCCACATTTCCCCCAACGTGGTAAACAACGCGTTAACCAAGCTTAAGAAGTTGGAAGGAAGTTCGCTCTCGCTGCCACGGTGCGGCATAAAGCACCTTCACAGAACGCCCCTTGCGTCATGAGGCGGCTATCGGTATAGAATTGACGTAAACGTAAAAGGCGCATTTGAGTGTGCTGTTTGCGATTTTGTTTGTCGAAACCACGACTGGAAGCACGCCCCCGCTTCCAGTCAGGCGACGCATGGTCCAGGACCGCGACGCCACCAGACGGGGAAAGCCAGTGACCATGAAGCTTATCTCGGCCGGCGAGACCGCGGCCAATACCAATAATGTATCTGTCGAAGCCGGCGAGGACCTCGCCCGCATCGGCGAAATGGCCAAGAAATACGGCGTGACGCTGCGCACGCTGCGTTTCTACGAAGACAAGGGCCTGCTCAACCCGCAGCGCGACGGCTCCACCCGTCTCTACACGCGCCGCGACAAGGCCCGCCTGAAGCTGATCCTGCTCGGCCGCAAGGTCGGGTTCTCGCTGCGCGACGTCAAGCAGATGATGGATCTCTACGATCCGACCGGTTCCAACACCAAGCAGCTGCGGCTGGCGCTGGACAAGTCGGAGAAGCAGCTCGCCCGCCTGCAGAAGCAGCGGGCGCTGATCGATGACGCCATCAACGAGCTCTCCGGCTCGATGTCCGCGGTGCGCCAGATGTTGGCCGAACGCACGGCTCCACATGCAAGCGTCGCGAGCTGAAGCAATCTACCGGTTCCGACTTCGTCGGAGTCTCGACCATCAAAGCCGCGTTGGCTCTGCCGCGCGGCTTTTTCGTTGCCTGCATCCGCCTGACTGGTTCCTTCGGCGCTGGCCTGCTTGACGTCGCGCCGCTAGAGCAATTCCAGGAAAAGTGTGAGCGGTTTTCCGTCCGGACTTGCGTTAAAACAATGAGATAGAGCGTTTCGCCGTTTCCGTGAAACGGTGAAACACTCTAGCTTCCCCAAGCTGGGTGGTCGGGAAATCTTGTCGCATCAAAAAATTGACGTTTACGCAAACGTCAATTTTTGCTATCCCGGCTTCAACACGGGTCTGCATGCTGCCCTGACATTAATTCGGGGGCTTTCGGACCAGGTCCGCAGGGTGGAGAAAAAGCATGCCGACATACAGGGCGCCGGTCCAGGATACGCTGTTCGTACTCAACGAGGTGCTGGGCTATCAGCGCTATTCGAACCTTCCCGGATTTGCCGACGCGACGCCAGACGTGCTGGAAGCGATCCTGGCCGAAGGTGCCAAGCTCGCCGAAAACGTCATGCATCCGCTCAACCGCGTCGGCGACATGGAAGGCTGCGTGCGTCACGACGACGGCTCGGTGACCACGCCCAAAGGCTTCAAGGAGGCCTTCGGCCAGTATCGCGAAGGCGGCTGGATGGGGCTGGCGGCGCCGGTCGAGTTTGGCGGCCAGGGCCTGCCCTATGCCGTGCACACCGCCGTCGCCGAATACATGGTCTCGGCCAACATGTCGCTGATGATGTATCCGGGCCTGACCCAGGGCGCCATCGCGGCGATCATCACCCACGGCACCGACGAGCAGAAGGCCAAATGGCTGCCGAAGATGGTCGAGGGCTCCTGGACCGGCACCATGAACCTGACCGAACCGCATTGCGGCACCGATCTCGGCCTGCTGCGCACCAAGGCGGTGCCGAACGGCGACGGTACCTACAAGATCTCGGGCCAAAAGATTTTCATTTCAGCCGGCGAGCACGACATGTCGGACAACATCGTCCATCTGGTGCTGGCCCGCATCGAAGGCGCGCCGGAAGGCGTCAAGGGTATCTCGCTGTTCATCGTGCCGAAGCTCAAGCTCGATGCTGCGGGCAATCCGGGCGAACGCAACACGCTCTCCTGTGGCTCGATCGAGGAGAAGATGGGCATCCACGGCAATTCGACTTGCGTCATGAACTATGACGAGGCCGAAGGCACGCTGCTCGGTGAGGAGAATGGCGGCCTCAAGGCGATGTTCACGATGATGAACGAGGCCCGCCTCGGCGTCGGCCTGCAAGGGCTTTCGCTGTCGGAGATCGCCTACCAGAACGCCGTTGCCTACGCCAAGGACCGCTTGCAGGGCCGTTCGCTCTCAGGCGCCAAGGCGCCGGACAAGAAGGCCGACCCGATCATAGTCCATCCCGACATCCGCCGCTCGCTGATGACCATGAAGGCCTTCAACGAGGCCGGCCGTGCGCTGGCGCTGTGGACGGCGATCAAGTCCGACGTCGCGCATCGCTCCGCCGACGACAAGGACCGCCAGGCGGCGGACGACTACACCGGCCTGATGACGCCGGTGGTCAAGGGCGTGCTCACCGACAAGGGCTTCGACCACGCCGTCATGGCGCAGCAGGTGTTCGGCGGTCACGGCTATATCGAAGAGCACGGCATGAGCCAGTTCGTGCGCGATGCCCGCATCGCCATGATCTATGAAGGCGCCAACGGCATCCAGGCGCTCGACCTCGTCGGCCGCAAGCTCGGCCTCAATGGCGGCCGCGCCATCCAGGCCTTCTTCAAGGAGGTCGGCGAATTCTGCGAGGAGAACCGCGCCGACGAGAAGATGGCGCCCTTCACCAAGGGGTTGAAGAAGGGCCTGAACGACCTGCAGGCGGCGACCATGTGGCTGGTGCAGAACGGCATGGCCAAGCCCGACAATGCCGGCGCGGCCTCGACCGACTATATGCACCTCTTCGGCCTTGTTGCTCTGGGCTACATGTGGGCGCAGATGGCCAAGGCAGCTCAGGGCAAGACCGGCGCCAACGGCACCCAGTCCTTCTACGACAACAAGGTGGTGACGGCGCGCTTCTTCATGGAGCGGATCATGCCGGAGACGTCGGCGCATCTCGCCCGTATTTCGAGCGGCGCTGACACGCTGATGGCCCTGCCTGCGGAAGCGTTCTAAAGATGGTTGCCCTCTCCCTCGGGGGAGGGCGGTTGAGGCCAGCGTGACGTGCGCCGGCCTCAACACTGACGATGCGCTCTGGGAGGAGTACCATATCCACATGACCAGCCCCGCCGAAATACTTGGCCTTCCCAAGCCCGCCTGGGCGGCGGACGAGGTCGGCATGCTCTACGACATGGCAACCCGCTTCATGTCGGAGGAGATCGCGCCGCGCTACGACGAGTTCGAGAAGAACGAGATGGTCGACCGCGAGAGCTGGCGCAAGGCCGGCGCCGCCGGCCTGCTCTGCGCCTCGATGCCGGAGGAATATGGCGGTTCCGGCGGCACCTTCGCCCATGAGAGCGCCATCATCGAGGCGATCGGCCATGTCGGCGTCGATGGTTTTGGCATCGGCCTGCACAATTCGATCGTCGCCCCTTACATCCTCCACTACGGTTCCGAGGAGCAGAAGAAGAAGTGGCTGCCGAAGCTCGCCACCGGCGAGCTGATCGGCGCCATCGCCATGACCGAACCGGGCGCCGGCTCCGACCTGCAAGGCGTCAAGACGCGGGCCGAGAAGGACGGCAACCAGTACAGGATCAATGGTTCCAAGACCTTCATCACCAACGGCCAGCTGGCCAACTTCATCATCGTCGTCACCAAGACCGATCCGGAAAAGGGTGCCAAGGGCACCTCGCTGATTGTCGTCGAGACCGACGAGGTCGAAGGTTTTGAGCGCGGCCGCAACCTCGACAAGATCGGCCTGAAGGCCAACGACACGTCGGAACTGTTCTTCAACGACGTGCGCGTCCCGACCTCCAATTTGCTCGGCCACGAAGAAGGGCAGGGCTTCATCCAGCTGATGCAGCAATTGCCGCAGGAGCGGCTGCAGATCGGCACAGGCGCCATTGCCATGATCGAGCGGGCGCTGGCGTTGACCATCGACTATGTCAAGGAACGCAAGGCCTTCGGCAAGGCGATCATCGATTTCCAGAACACCCAGTTCAAGCTGGCCGAGCTCAAGACCGAGGCGACGATCGGCCGCGTCTTCTACAATGACTGCGTCACCCGCCACATCAATGGCGGCCTCGATCCCGTGACGGCCTCGATGGCCAAGTACTGGCTGAGCGACCTGCAGGGAAAAGTCGTCGACGAATGCCTTCAACTGCACGGCGGCTATGGCTACATGAATGAATATCCGATCGCCCGCATGTTCCGCGACGCTCGCGTCCAGCGCATCTACGGCGGCACCAACGAGATCATGAAATTGCTGATCGGCCGCTCGCTCTGAGAGCGGCGACCGGCAAACCCAAGGAGCACGAAAATGGCCGAAGCTTACGTCTATGACGCCGTGCGCACGCCGCGCGGCAAGGGTAAGAAGGATGGATCGCTGCACGAAGTGCCGGCGGTGCGGCTTGCCGCCAAGACGCTGGAAGCGCTGCGCGACCGCAACGGGCTGGACACCGGCACCGTCGACGACATCATCTTCGGCTGCGTCGATCCGGTCGGCGAGGCCGGCTCGGTCATTCCGCGCGCCGCCGCCTTCGAGGCCGGCTACGACACCAAGGCGCCTGGCATGCAGATCTCGCGCTTCTGCGCCTCGGGTCTCGACGCCATCAATTTCGGCGCCGCCAAGATCGCGCAGGGCGCCGACGAGATCGTCATCGCCGGTGGTGTCGAATCCATGTCGCGCGTCGGCATGGGTGCCTCTGGCGGCGCCTGGTTCATGGATCCTTCGGTCGGCCTGCCCGGCTGGTTCGTGCCGCAAGGCATCTCGGCCGACCTGATCGCCACCAAATACGGTTTCTCCCGTGACGACGTCGACGCCTATGCGGTCGAAAGCCAGAAGCGGGCCGCCAAGTCCTGGTCTGACGGCCGCTTCAAGAATTCGGTCATTCCGATCAAGGACCAGAACGGCCTGACCATCCTCGACCATGACGAGCACATGCGGCCTTCGACCGACATGCAGTCGCTGGCATCGCTCAACCCATCCTTCGTCATGCCCGGCGAAATGGGCGGCTTCGATGCGGTCGCGGTGCAGAAGCACCCCGAGGTGGAAGAGGTCAACCACGTCCACCACGCCGGCAACTCGTCCGGTATCGTCGACGGCGCGGCGGCCGTGCTGCTCGGCTCGAAGAAGGCCGGCAAGGCGATGGGCCTCAAGCCCCGCGCGCGCATCCGCACCTTCGCCAATATCGGCTCCGAGCCGGTGCTGATGCTCACCGGCCCGGTCGATGTCACCGAGAAGCTCCTGAAGCGCGCCAAGATGAAGCTGTCGGACATCGACCTGTTCGAGCTCAACGAGGCCTTCGCCTCGGTGGTGCTGCGCTACATGCAGGCTTTCGAGATCCCGCACGACAAGATCAACGTCAATGGCGGCGCCATCGCCATGGGCCATCCGCTCGGCGCCACCGGCGCGATGATCTTCGGCACGGTGCTGGACGAACTCGAGCGCCGCGATCTGAACACCGCGCTGGTGACGCTGTGCATCGGCGCCGGCATGGGCACCGCAACGATCATCGAACGCGTCTGACGGGGAGAGAAACAATGAGCTACATCAATTTCACCCTCGATACCGACGCTGACGGCATTGTGCTCGTCACCTGGAACATGCCGGATCGCTCGATGAACGTGTTCACCGAGGAGGTGATGGGCGAACTCGACAAGATCATCGACCAGGTGGTGGCCGACGCCGGCATCAAGGGTGCGGTGATCACCTCGGGCAAGGACAGCTTCTCCGGCGGCGCTGATCTGACCATGCTGCAGAAGATGCTTGCCGTGTTCGCCAGGGAAAAGACCAAGGACCCGGAGAAGGCGGCAAAGCTGCTGTTCGACAATGCCGGTCGCATGAGCGGTCTGTGGCGCAAGCTCGAAACATCGGGCAAGCCCTGGGTATCGGCGATCAACGGCACCTGCATGGGCGGCGCCTTCGAATTGTCGCTGGCCTGCCACGGTCGCGTCGCCGCCGATTCAGACAAGGTCAAGATGGCCCTGCCGGAAGTCAAGGTCGGCATCTTCCCCGGCGCCGGCGGCACCCAGCGCGTGCCGCGGCTGACCGATCAGCAGCAGGCGCTGCAGATGCTGACCTCCGGCCAGAATCTGTCGCCGCAGAAGGCGAAGGCCATGGGCCTGATCCACGAGATCGCCGAGCCGGCCAAGCTGGTCGAGACTGCAAAGGCCATGATCAGGAACGGACTGAAAGCCGTCCAGCCCTGGGACGAGAAGGGCTTCAAGCTGCCCGGCGGTCAGATCTATACGCCGGCCGGCTTCAATCTGTGGCCGCCGGCCATCGCCATCCTTCGTCGCGAGACCTATGGCAATTATCCGGCCGCCGCCGCCATCCTGAAATGCGTCTATGAAGGCCTGCTGGTGCCGTTCGACACCGCTCTGAGAATCGAACAGCGCTATTTCACCGAGATCATGCAGACGAGGGAAGCGGCGGCGATGATCCGCTCGCTGTTCGTGTCACTGCAGGAACTGAACAAGGGCGCCCGCCGCCCGGACGGCGTGCCGGAAACCAAGTTCAAGAAGATCGGCATTCTCGGCGCCGGCTTCATGGGCGCCGGTATCGCCTATGTCACGGCCAAGGCCGGCATTCCGGTGGTGCTGCTCGACCGCGACATGGAGTCGGCCGAAAAGGGCAAGGCGCATTCGGACAGCCTGGTCTCGGATCAGGTCAGGAAGGGCCGCGCCAAGCCGGAGGAGAAGGACAAGCTCCTGTCGCTGATCACGCCGACAGCCGATTATGCCGATCTTGCCGGCTGCGACCTCGTGGTCGAGGCGGTGTTCGAGGATTCGGCCGTCAAGAAGGCCGCCACAGAACAGGCGGAAGCCGTGCTTAAGTCGTCCGCGATCTTCGCGTCGAACACCTCGACCATTCCGATCACCTCGCTGGCGAAGAATTCGGCTCGGCCGAAGAATTTTGTCGGCATCCACTTCTTCTCGCCGGTCGACAAGATGATGCTGGTCGAGATCATTTTGGGCAAGAAGACCGGCGACAAGGCGCTCGCCACCGCGATCGACTTTGTCCGAGCCATCAAGAAGACACCGATCGTCGTCAACGACACGCGCGGCTTCTACGTCAACCGCTGCGTGCTGCGCTACATGTCGGAAGCCTACAAGATGCTGATCGAGGGCGTTCCCGCGCCGATGATCGAGAATGCGGCGAAGGCCGCCGGCATGCCGGTCGGTCCCTTGGCGCTGACCGACGAGACGGCGATCGACCTTGCCCAGAAGATCATGAAGCAGACCATCAGGGATCTCGGTGACAAGGCCGTCGACCCCAAGCAGATGGCGCTGATCAACACCATGGTCGACGACCAAGGCCGCTTCGGCCGCAAGAACGGCAAGGGTTTCTACGATTATCCCGCCAAGCCGGCCAAGAAGAAGCTGTGGCCGGGACTGAGGGACCTCTATCCGCAGCTCGCGCCCGAGAAGGTCGATTACGAGGAACTGCAGCAACGGCTGTTGGTCACCATCGCGCTGGAAGCGGCGCGGGTGATGGAGGAAGGCATCGTCACCGATCCGCGCGAGGCCGATGTGGGCTCGATCCTGGCCTTCGGCTTCGCGCCCTACACTGGCGGCGCGCTGTCCTATATCGACGGCATCGGCGCCAAGGAATTCGTCAAGATCGCCAAGGGACTTCAGAAGAAATACGGCGCCGAGTTCAAGGCGCCCAAGCTGCTCCTCGACATGGCCGAAAAGGGCGACACTTTCTACCAGCGCTTCGATCCCTACGCCAAGGGCGACGTGAAACAGGCCGCCTGACGCCGGCCGAAACACAAAGGCTGGCCGACACACAAGGGACGCCATAGCACGTTCATTTTGCGCATGATGGCCACGGCACGCAGCCGTGGCCGAGCGGATGTTCATAACCTCCCATCAGGGCCTGCGCCCGGATAGGCTGATCTCCGACCATCGACCGCTGAAACCGCGCTCTTCGCGCGGCCAAGGGCGCGCCGTCTGGGCGTGGCAGCACGCAGTTTTGTTAGCGATCCGCCAGCTGCGCCCGGGTAGTGTCTCAGTTTGAAATCCGGCGGCCTTTACGCGCTGCTCTCGCTCTTGCCCTTCCGATGCGGTATGATTTTGTTTGGGAAAGCCAAATTTGATGGGCACTGGAATGTTGTCCTCCGACCTCACGAATGTCATCGAACAGGATCATTTGGCTGTGGGTGCTTTTGTTAAGGGCGATCCTGAGCCCCTGAAAAGCCTGTATTCGCGACGCGATGACGTGATAATCGCGAACCCGTTCGGTCCACCGGCCAGGGGATGGACAAAGGCTGCTGAGACCATGGATCGAGCTGCCACCAACTACCGGGATGGCGAGGTCATCGGCTTTGAGCGAATTGCCGAGTACGCGACGGCAGACTTGGGCTATATCATGGAGATCGAGCGGGTCCGATCCAAGGTTGGCGGCGCCGATAAACTGGCGCCGATTGCGCTTCGGACCACCACTATTTTCCGGCGGGAGGATGGCGTGTGGAGGATCGTTCTACGTCACGCCGATCCTATCACGTCGGGACGGCCAGCGGCGTCGGTGGTTGGTCAGTAGAAGATACCAACCGGACCGAAAGGTCAAAAGCGCCCTGCCGATGTGATCGGCAATGCCGTCCGCACCATGCGCATTGCTACCGGCGAGGAAGCTGACGATCTGCAGGTCGACGGCAAGAGCGCCGCCGCCAAAGAGCTTGATTCGAAGGGTGGCAAGAAGCGCGCCGAGAATATGCGCCAGAACGGCGCGCCGAGATCGCGAAGAAGGAGGCGGAAAGCCGCTGGAAGCGCTAGGCGCGCGCCTCTCGCCATTGCCGCTCCGCAAACTAAGACACTACTTGCGCCCGGTGGACATGGCGGCGAATGCGCGCTAGACAGGAAGAGGCATTTTTTCCTGTTTCGAGGAGAGCGAGATTGCTCTCGCATGAGCGTGTCTGGGCTGCCATCGATGCTCTTGCCGAGCGCTATTCGCTTTCGGCGTCAGGTCTGGCGAGGCGCGCAGGCCTCGATTCGACCGCCTTCAACAAGTCGAAGCGCCTGTCCTCGGATGGCCGGCCGCGCTGGCCCTCGACCGAATCACTGGCCAAGATCATCGAGGCGACGGGTGCCTCGCTCGACGAATTCACCGGGCTGATCGAAGGCCGCATAGGCGCTGCGCCCGCCTACAGGCGCTCCGTGCCGCTGCTCGGCTTTGCCCAGGCCGGTGCCGGTGGCTTCTTCGACGATGCCGGGTTTCCGGCCGGGCAGGGCTGGGATTTGGTCGAACTGCCGGCGCAATCGACCGAAAGCTCCTATGCGCTGCAGGTGCAGGGCGATTCCATGCTGCCGCTCTATCGCAATGGCGACGTCCTCATCGTCGAGCCGGGAGCCATCACCCGCAAGGGCGATCGCGTCGTCGTCAAGACCATATCGGGCGAGGTGATGGCCAAGGTGCTCGAGCGCCAGACCGTCAAGTCGATCGCGCTGGTCTCACTCAATCCCGATCATCCCGACCGCGACATTCCCATGCGCGAGGTCGAATGGGTGGCGCGGATTGTCTGGGCAAGCCAGTAGGTCGGGCTGGTGCGGGTACCTCATCTCATTGTGGCGGTTCTGATGATCCCGGTGATGGCGGCCCTGGTCGTCGCCGGCGGCCGCACGCTGAAAGGAAGCCAAGGCACCGTCGCGGTGGATCAGATCGATCCCGGCGCGGACACGATCTCTCAGGCCGGCACCGATGCCGGGTCTGACGAGCCGGCCACCTCAGCCATTCCCGCGCCGGCCGTTCCGCCACCGCCAAAGGCGGCGGTGCATTCGCGGACGATCGATCCGGACGTCGTCGCGCCGCCGGAACTGCGCGTTGGGGAACTCGAGCGGGTCGAGCCGCGCCAGCCGCTGAGCAAGCTGGCGCTGGCCATGCCGCCCAAGCCGAAGATGCCCGATGACTGGAATGGCACCAAGCTGTTCCAGCCGGTCGCGACCGCCGCCGGCCTGATCGAGGCGAAAGGCTATTCGGTCGCGATCTCCGGCATCCATGCCGTCGGGCAGGACGAGACCTGCACCACCGACGGCAAGTCCTGGCCGTGCGGCATTCGTGCGCGCACGGCGTTCCGCGCTTTCCTGCGCGGCCGCGCCGTGGTCTGCACGGTGCCGCCCGAAGGCGGCCGCGACCGCATCGCGGCGGAGTGCCGGATCGGCAAGCAGGACGTCGGCCAATGGCTGGTCGACAATGGCTGGGCGCGTGCCGCCAAGGGCGGACCCTATGTCGCGGCCGGTGAAAAGGCGCAAAGCGCGAAGAAGGGCATTTTCGGGTCGGCGCCGAACCTGGCCGGCATGTCAGCGGTTCCGCCCGCGCCAGCCCCGGCGCCTCAGGCGCCGGGCTCGATCCTGGAAGAGGTCGACGGCGCCCTCAAGCCAGCTGACCAGCCAGCGCCTGCTGAATGAGCGCGCGGGTCTCGGCGACGCCGTAGAGCGCGGCGAACGAGCCGAAGCGCGGACCGCGCTCCTGGCCGATGAGCACCTGGTAGATCATCTGGAAGAAGGCGCCCGAAACGCCCGGGCCGCCCTCCGGGCTCTGCTTGGAATGATCCTGATAGCGTTCGATCTTGCGCGCCACATTGAGCGAAGCGTTCTGAATCGCTTCGCCGCCGGCATCCGCCGGCAATGCACCAAGTGCCGCGTCCAGGGCCTCGAGCGCCTCGCGTTCGACCTCGTCGGCCGCACGGAAGGTCTTCGTCGGCCGCACGAAATCGTCGAAATAGCGGATGGCGTGGCCGACCAGCTGGTCGAGATCGGGATGCGTCTTTGGCGTCACGCCTTGCGTATGGCGCGAGATGAAGCCCCACAGCACGTCCTTGTTCTGCGCATTGGAGGCGCTGACCAGGTTGAGCAGCAGCGAGAACGGCACCGGCATGTCGATATCAGGCGGATTGCCGTCATGCATGTGCCAGACCGGATTGCCCAGCCGCTCCTTCCAGTCCTGCCTGGGGTAGGCGCCCAGGAAGGTGTAATACTCATCCACCGCCCTCGGAATGACGTCGAAATAGAGCTTCTTGGCCTGCCGCGGCCGCTGGTACATGTAGAGCCCGAGACTTTCGGTCGGCGCATAGGTCAGCCACTCGTCGATGGTCAGGCCGTTGCCCTTCGACTTCGAGATCTTCTGGCCGTTTTCGTCGAGGAACAGCTCGTAGACGAAATGCTCCGGCGCGCGCCCGCCCAGGATGTTGCAGATGCGGTCATAGACCACCGCGTTGGTCTGATGGTCCTTGCCGAACATTTCGAAATCGACGCCGAGCGCTGCCCAGCGCATGCCGAAATCCGGCTTCCACTGCAGCTTCACCCGGCCGCCGGTGATCGAAAGCGTGGTCTCGGTGCCTTCATCGTCGAAGGTGATGGTGCCGGCCTTGGCGTCGACATGCTTCATCGGCACGTAAAGCACACGGCCGCTCTTAGGAGAAATCGGCAGGAACGGGCTGTAGGTCGCCTGCCGTTCCGACCCGAGCGTCGGCAGCATCACCGCCATGATCTTGTCGTAGCGCTCGGCGGCGCGCAGCAGCATGGCGTCGAAACGGCCTGACTTGTAGTACTGCGTCGCGCTGGCGAATTCGTAGTCGAAGCCGAACGTGTCGAGGAAGCGGCAGAGCATCGCATTGTTGTGGTCGGCGAAGCTCGCATAGTCGCCGCCGAACGGATTGGGGACCGAAGACAGCGGCTTGTGCAGATGCGGCTCGAGTGCCGCGCGATCCGGCACGTTGTCGGGTATCTTGCGCATCCCGTCCATGTCGTCGGAGAAGCACAGCAGCTTGGTGGCGACCTTGTCCTGTGTCAGCACGCGGAATGCATGGCGCACCATCGAGGTGCGCGCCACCTCGCCGAACGTGCCGATGTGCGGCAGGCCCGACGGGCCATAGCCGGTCTCGAACAGGATCGTCTCGGGGAAGTCGCTGCCTTTGTAGCGCTCGATGATCTTTTTGGCTTCCTCGAACGGCCATGCCTTGCTCTCGGCCGCTGCCGCCAGCAGTTCGGGGTTGAGATCGATTGTGTTTGATCCCGCCATGGTCGCGTTTTCCAAATTGTTCGCCGGCCAGATCATTCGCCGGTATGGTCGCAGTGTCGATTTTCAACGGTCCTCTAGGCGCGCATGGCCGGAGCGTCAACGCGTGGGGCGCTTTTTCCTTGCGACCTTCGACCCCCGTTCCTACCTTCGAAACCCGTTCAAGGAGTAAAGAATGCCGTCGCCGACCCCGCATGAAGCCCTGATCTACCTGATGGTCATCACCTCGGCCTCCGACCGCGACATGACCGATGTCGAACTGGCCCGGATCGGCGACGTTGTCCGCTCATGGCCGGTGTTCGAGGATTTCAAGCAGGACCGCCTGGTTCCCGTCGCCCAGGCTTGCCAGAAGCTGCTGCAGGAAAAGGATGGCCTCGAGGGTGTCCTGGCCCAAATTGCCGACGCCCTGCCGGAGCGCCTGCGCGACACCGCCTACGCCGCCGCCTTCGAAGTGGCCGCCGTCGATCTCGAAATGCGCATGGAGGAAGTCCGGGTGCTGCAGTTGATCCGCCGCAAGCTCGATCTCGACACGCTGACCGTCGCCGCCATCGGCCGCGCGGCCAAGGCGCGGCTGCGCACCCTGACCTGAATCTCAACAACCCTGGGCCGTGCTCTGAATCAGAAAAAACTGACCGGGAAATAGCGCAGGTAGAATTCGGCGAAGGTGCCTTTCATCGAGATCTCCTGCAGCGCGTAATCGATCGCTGCGGCCAGCGCCGGATTGTCCGCCCGTGTGGCGATAGCCATGCCCGTGCCCAGATATTCGGGCGCCAGATAGGGACCGCCGGCAAAACGGCAGCACCGGGCAGCATCCGAGCCGCCCAGCCAGAAGGCGAAACGCATGCCGTCACCGAAGGCGGCATCGATCTTGCCCGCCTTGAGATCGCTGTAGAGGGCTTCCGGTCCGTCGAAGGAGACGATTTGGACCGTGCTGAAATAGTCGCGCAGCATGCGCTCATGCGCCGAGCCGGCGAGAACGCCGACGCGCTTGCTGCGCAGCTTGTCGAAGACCGGTTCGGCAAGTGCCTTGTTCTTCGGCGTGATGAAGCGCGCCGGAAACTGCAGATAGGAGCGCGAGAAGGCGTATGTCTGGCGCGATTGCGGCGTCGCGGCGATGCCGGCGATGATTGCTTCGCCTTCGCCTTTCTCGAGGGCCCCTTCAAGCTCGCCCCAGGGCAATGCCTGGATCTGGCATTTGTCGGCAATGCCGAGTTCGGCGCAGATGGCGCGCGCCAGGTCGATGTGGAAACCGGACAGCTTTCCCGCGCCATCGAGGAAATTGAAAGGCGGAAAATCCGTGGTCGTCAGGAATCGCAGCCGTGGTAGTGCCAAGAGGTCGGGCTTCGGCAACCGCTCCTTGGCGTCCCACAATACCGGTACCTGCGGTTCGGCCGCGCGCGCCGCAGGAGCCGATGGCAGTGCCGCGATCAGCAGCGACGCCAGGACCAGGAACCTCCATTGGAACGCCACGATAGAACTCCGCGCCCTCGATTAGCACCGGTTTTGGTACGAAAATGGTACAGGCACAATGGTTTTTGATTTCAACGCGCCAATTTCAGGCTATGCTTTAGCACGTTTGCAAACAGCGGTGGCTGCCCTGGTTGGGGGACCCGGGTCGAGAACCACAACCGAGAATGTGCGTGTTGCAATCCGTGGTCGGTGGCCAAATGCAGACAACGCATGGACCATTGATCTCAATGCATGAGGCAACATGGGGTTATGTTGCGATGGGTCAATTCGATCGCACGCTGGAATACATAGACCAACTGCAGCACGCCGGAACGGCGGCGGCGGTCTGCGAGAAACTTTTGGGCATAACCTCGGATTTCGGCCTGACCGCGCTGATGGCGGGAACCGTTCCGCAGCCAGGCACACCGACAGGGCAGCAAAAGCAGCATGTGCTGCTTTGCGACTGGCCTGTCGAATGGCTGGAGCGCTACGTGGCGCGCAACTATGTCGATCACGATCCGGTGGTCAGCCACATGAAGCAGCTGCAGGCGCCGTTCCAGTGGCGCGAAGCCGCCCAGGGCATTAGCTTCGACAAGAGCAGCGATGAGGTGATGGGCGATGCCGGCGCCTTCAAGCTGCGCGACGGGCTGGCCTTCCCGCTGATCACGCTCGATGGCCAGATCGTCATGGTGTCGCTGGGTGGCGAGGCCGTGCAGCTGTCGGCGGCCGAGTTCGGCCTTGTGTCGCTGGTCTCGACCTATGCCGTTGGCCGCGCCATGCAAATCCACACCATGGCGACCAAGACCATCGACCACATAGAACTGACCCCGCGCGAGCGCGAATGCCTGCAATGGGCCGCCGTCGGCAAGTCGGAATGGGAGATTTCGCAAATCCTCGGCATCTCCGAACACACGTCGGAGAAACATCTTCTTAACGCCAAAAGCAAACTCGGTGCCGTCAACCGGGTCCAGGCCGTCGCCGAAGCGATAAGGCGCGGCTACATTAGTTAGGTCGGCCGTGCCGACCTGGAATTTCTTGCCTACGTGATCACGCAATTTTCTCGTTGAGGCACGGCCGTATCTTCCTCTTAAACCCAGGAGACGACGGCATGCTTTTTTGTCTTACAACTCAGGAATTGATGGAACGTCCCGACCTTTGGGAGGCCGTCCATCGTCTGCGCTACCAGATATTTGTCGAGGAGATGGGGTGGGAGGACCTGCGGCGGCCGGACGGATTCGAGGTCGACCAGTTCGACCATGACGAGGCGGTGCATCAGATCGTCATCAGAGGCAATGAAGTCGCGGGCTATCAACGGATGTTGCCGACCACGCGGCCCCATCTGCTGACCGAGGTCTTGGCAGACCTTTCCGAAGGAACGCCACCATCGGGCCCCAACATCTGGGAATTGACCCGCTATGCGGTGGCTCCCGGCTTTCGCGATGGTCGTCGCGGCGTCTCGACCGTCGGAACCGAATTGATCGCCGGCTTCGTCGAGTGGGGGCTGAAGCGCGGTGTCGACAAGGTGATCATCGAGTTCGAGCCGATGTGGGTGCTGCGCGCCCTGCAGCTGCATTTCCTGGCGACGCCGTTGGGCTATCAGCGCACCTATGGCAATCAGCAGGTCGTGGCGACCCTGCTCTCCTTCAATGAGCACACGCTGGACGTTGTGCGTTCGCGCCGCAACCACCACGCTCCCGTCCTGGCCCGGGGATATCCCGACATGTTCGGCCAAAGGAGGGCGTCATGAGGTTGGAGACCGCCATGAACCCGCACCCGCAGCCGGAACTGCGCAACCACACGCTGATCGTCTCCGTGTCGTCGAATGACGGCCGGCCGGTGCTCGACAGAAGGGCCTATGAAAGCCTTGCCAGGACGTTCCATGAAGCCGCCGACAATGACGAGGTCCGTGTCGTCGTGCTGCGTGGCCTGGCAGGCTGCTTCTGCCTCGGCGGCGACTTTTCCGAATTCCTCGACGCCACCAAGCACCAGAAGCTGATCGCCGCCGTTACCGACATGTTCCGCACGCTGGCGACATTCCCCAAGCCCATCCTCGCCTGCGTCGACGGCGATGCCGTCGGTGTCGGCTGCACCATCCTGTTCCACTGCGACATGGTGATCGCCTCGAATGAAAGCACGTTCCGCGTGCCGTTCGTCGATTTCGGCCTTGTGCCGGATGCGGCGACCAGCATCCTGGCGCCGCAGAAGCTCGGCTATGCCGGCGCCTTCCGCTTCTTCTGTCTCGGCGACACGCTTCACGCCGAGGACGCCAGGGCACTCGGCCTCGTCGCCGAAATCGTGCATGACGGCGTGGAGGAGGCGACACTTGGCCGCGCCCGGCAGCTCGCCAAGAAGCCGGTTGCCGCCCTGCTGCAGACCCGCGGCCTGCTCAAGGGCAACACCGGCGCGCTGTGCGACCGCATCGACCAGGAGATATCGCTGTTCCAGCAGGCGTTGCAGGACGACGCCACGCTGCGGCGCCTGCAGCGGATCGCCCGGCTCGCGGCCTGAGCAACCGCGTCAAGAGCCACGCGCCGCGCTGCCAGGTGGCCGCGCGGCGCGGGAAGGCCTAGCCTTCCTTGCCGAGGAATGACGGCCCTTCGCCGATGATCTTCTTGTCTTCCTTGCCGATGATATCGAGATCGCGCCCCTCATAGGGTACCGACAACAGGATGCGCCGCATCACCGCCAACCGCGCGCGGCGCTTGTCATTGGCCCGCACGATGATCCATGGCGCGAATGCCTTGTGGGTGCGCTCGAACATGGTGTCGCGCGCCTTGGTGTAATCGTCCCATTTCGTGATGCCGGCGACATCGATCGGCGAGAACTTCCAGCTCTTCAGCGGGCTGTAGCGGCGATCGTGAAAACGCTCGAGCTGCGTTTCCCGGCCGATGTTCAGCCAGAATTTGAAGAAATGGATGTCGTCGTTGACGATCATTCGTTCGAAATGCGGCGTCTCGTCGAGAAACTTCTCGTGCTGCTCGGGCGTGCAGAAGCCCATCACCGGCTCGACGCCGGCGCGGTTGTACCAGGAACGGTCGAAGGTGACGAATTCGCCTGCCGTCGGGAAATGATCGACATAACGCTGGTAGTACCATTGTCCCAGTTCGGTGGGGGTTGGCTTGGTCAGCGCCACGTTGCGCGCCGTGCGCGGGTTGAGATACTGGTGCACCACGAAGATCGTGCCGCCCTTGCCGGCGGCGTCGCGGCCCTCGAACAGCGCCATCACCCGCTTCCCGGTCGCCTGCAGCCAAGCCTGCGCCTTCACCAGCTCGATCTGCAATTTCTCGAGCGTCTCGTCATAGTCGTCGCTTTTCATCTTCTTGTCGTAGGGGTAGCCGCCCGCGGTCAGCTTGTTGTCCTCGACCCAGTCCGGGAGCTCGGGATTCTCGATGTCGAACTCCCGCTCCTTGCCTCCGATCCTGATCTTCAGCGGACTTGACGTCGCTGTTGCGGGATTTTCCTTGGCCTTTTTCATCGAGACGAACCCTTTCCAGCTTACGGACTCATGCTATTGGGAGCCTCCATGCCGGTCTAGCAGGAAGTTGCCATACGGCCGGACAGCGCCCGAGAGGGCTATAGGATGCGCGGATGGCTGAGCAAAGCGCAGAGCAGGCAAGTGTGGCGCAAGCCATGGCCATCCGGCTGTGGAACAGCCGCTGGCTGCTTGCGGCCGGTGTCGTCGCGGTTCTGACAGCTTTTGCCTTTGCCAATATTTCCGCCTACGTGCTGGTGCCGGCGCTGCTCCTGTTGCTTGTCGCTGCGATGCTGCCAGCCGCAGGCCTGCGCCAGTCCGGCGAGAATGCCGCCGCGATCGAGGCGATCGGCCTGCAACGCCTGTCAGGCGAATATCTTGCGGCCGCCGTCGCCGATCCGCTGATCATTTTCGACCGCTCCGCCACCATCGTCCATGCCAACGCCGCGGCCTTTGCCGCTTTCGGCGGCATCGCACCGGGCCTGTCGCTACCGCTGAAATTCCGGGCGCCGGAAATGCAGACGCTGCTCGACAGCGTGCTGTCGGGCACGATCGCCTCCGATGTGGTCGACTATACCGAAAAGCTCCCGGTCGAACGGGCCTACCGGGTCAGCGCGTCCTCGGTCGGGCACGGCACCGACCTGTATGTGCTGGTGTTCAAGGACCAGAGCGAAACGCGCAGGATCGACCGCATGCGCGCCGATTTCATCGCCAATGCCAGCCACGAATTGCGCACCCCGCTCGCCTCGATCGCCGGTTTCATCGAAACGCTGCGCGGACCGGCCCGCAACGATCCGGCGGCGCGCGAGCAGTTCCTGCAGATCATGCAGAACCAGACCGGCCGCATGGCGCGTCTGATCGATGACCTGCTGTCATTGTCCCGGCTGGAGATGAAGCCCTATCTGAAGCCCGGAACCGAGGTCGACCTGCGCCAGACCGTCGACAGCGTCATCGATTCACTGGCCCCGCTTGCCCGCGAAAATAGCGTCGTCATCGAGCGTGATTTCGCCAAGGGAGCACTCAATGTGCCGGGCGATCGCGACGAGCTGTTCCAGGTTTTCGAGAACTTGCTGGAAAACGCCTGCAAATACGGCCAGTCCGGCGGCCGTGTCGTGGTCTCGATCGCGGGCGCCGATGACGGTTCCGAACCCGGCATCGACGTCACCATCCGGGATTTCGGTCCCGGCATTCCCGAGGAGCACATTCCGCGCATCACCGAGCGCTTCTATCGCATCGATGTCGAGACCAGCCGGACCCAGAAAGGCACCGGCCTTGGCCTGTCTATCGTCAAGCACATCCTGACGCGCCACAATGCCAGGCTGACGATCAAATCCGAGGTCGGTAAGGGCGCCGCCTTCTCGGTTCATTTGCCGACGCACTGATAGTGCCCTAGTTTCCCCTGGAAGCGTTTCTTTTTTCTGTCATCCGGCTAGCGTATCAGCGGGGATTCGAGGAAACGACTCAAGAACCCGTGGGAAGGCATTTCATCCATGCAGTCCGTGCACATAATGAGCGCCTTTGACGAGGAGCTGAAATATCTGTCGAAGCGCATCGCGGCGATGGGCGGCCATGCCGAGCGCATGGTCGAGCAGGCGGTCGCCGCTCTCGTCAATGCCGATCCTGGGCTGGCCCAGAAGGTCATTAACGACGATGCAGTGCTGGATGAGGGGCAGCGCGAGATCGACGACAAGGCGATCATCATCATCGCCAAGCGCCAGCCGATGGCGACCGACCTGCGCGAGATCGTCGGCGCCATCCGCATTTCGGCCGACCTCGAACGCGTCGGCGACCTCGGCAAGAACGTCGCCAAGCGGGTGGTCGCCGTCACCGACGGCCGCCAGCCGACCAGCCTGTTTCGCGGTCTGGAGGCCCTGGCCAATCTGGCGCTGACCCAGCTCAAGGAAGTTCTCGACGTCTACGCATCGCGCTCGGTCGACAAGATCGGCTTCGTGCGCGACCGTGACGATCAGATCGATGCCATGTACACGTCGCTGTTTCGCGAATTGCTGACCTACATGATGGAAGATCCTCGCAACATCACGCCCTGCACGCATCTTCTGTTCTGCGCCAAGAACATCGAGCGCATCGGCGATCATGCCACCAACATCGCCGAGACCATCTATTACATTGTCACCGGCGACCAGATGCCGGCCGAGCGGCCGAAAGGCGACAAGACGGACAAGATCAGCCTTTCGGCGCCGCTTCCGGCGAAATGAACGTTCATCCTCTCGAACGCCAGATCATATTGCGCTAAACTATCCCGGCGTTAAGCTTCTCAGGCCTTGATAAGGGTCCTGCTTTCAGGAGGCTGCGATGGAATATGTCCGAGAGTTCAAGCCCGCGGCGCCGACATCAGGCATCATCGCCTCCAGTGTCTACATGGCCGGGCGGCGCATCGCGGACATTCCGATCGAGGAAGCCGGCGAATGGGCCAAGAAATCGGGACATGTCGTCTGGATCGGGCTGCTCGAACCGGATCGCGAGCTTCTGTTGCGCGTCCAGGCCCAGTTCCATCTGCATGAGCTGGCGATCGAGGATGCAGAGCATCCGCACCAGCGGCCGAAGATCGAGCAATATGGCGATGCGCTGTTCATCGTCGCCCGCACCGCGCAATTGATCGAAGGACGGGTGACTTTCGGCGAGACGCATCTATTCGTCGGCTCGGGCTACATCGTCAGCGTCAGGCACGGCCCGTCGACCTCCTACGCCGCCGTGCGCCAGCACTGGGAAAGCTGCCCGCATTCGCTGGCCAAGGGCGAGGATTTCGTTCTCTACGCCATTCTCGATTTCATCGTCGACAACTACATGCCGGTGCTCGAACAGATCGAGGACGAGGTCGAGGTGATCGAGGACCGGGTGCTTTTGAAGCCGATGACCGGCCCCGATATCGAGCGGCTCTACATGCTGCGCCGCGATCTGCTGCGCCTGCGCAATGCGGCGCTTCCGCTGGTGGAGGTCTGCCGCCGCCTGACCAGCGCCGACCTGCCGCAGATCCATTCAGCCATGCACCCGCTCTTTCGCGACGTGACGGATCACATCCGCACCGTCCAGGAAAAGATCGACAGCCTGCGCGAGGTGCTGGCCTTCGCCTTCGAGGCGAGCCTGCTGGTCGGTCAGAGTCAGGAAACGGCGATTTCCAAGAAACTCGCCTCATGGGCGGCCATATTGGCGGTGCCGACGGCGTTCGCCGGCATTTACGGCATGAACTTCACCGACATGCCGGAACTGAAGATGGAATATGGCTACCCCATCGTGCTGGCCACCATCGCGGCGATCTGCGCGTTTCTCTACTGGCGGTTTCGCAAGAATGGGTGGCTGTGAAAGGAAGTCAGTAGAAATTAGTGAGGAGTGAACAGTGCTCCACGCGCCCCATTTCACTACTCACTACTCACTACTCACCGACTCCGCCGCCGCTCCGCCGCTGGCTGGAAGGCCACGCGGGCGTGGTACTTGCAATAAGGACCGGTTTCGGCGGCCTCGTTGCCGCAGAAGTTGAAGTCCTCCGATAGCGGATCGCCGTTCGGCCATTTGCAGGTGCGCTCGGTCAGCTCGACGAGTTGCAGATGCCGTGAGATCGGTACCACGACATTCTCGACTGGGCGGATATAGTGCCGCGCCACCGGCTCGGCGTCGAATTGCGTCTGAAGGGCGGTCGCGCCGATCGATGTCGTGACGTGGCGAGCCGTGCTCGCGGCGCGCGCCACCGATTTCTGAACGGTCGAGCCCTGTGTCGTCTTCTTCTGGCGTGCCGGCGTCGCCGTTGCGCGGCCGCGGCCCGACAGCTTCAGACGGTGCACCTTGCCGATGACGGCATTTCGGCTCACCCCTCCAAGCTGGGCAGCAATCTGGCTTGCGCTCAGACCCTCCGACCACAATTTTCTGAGAAGTTCGACCCGCTCGTCAGTCCAGTTCATGAGACCGCGCTCCTGCTAAGCGTGCGGCAATCAGAATCCTTTCCCGACCCAGCACCACTGCTGGGGCAGACACCACATATATCTGGTGATTAGGTCCGCCGCACGAAATCTAGTTATTTCTCGACTACAATTACCTTATGCGCAGACTCGGTGACAAGAGTCCCAAGTGCAACACGAATCGGTTTTTTCGGTTTTCCCCAACTTGCCGGTCGCTTATGAGCCGGCGTCTCGTCAGGGGGCTTGCCGCGTGCCACTACGCGACCTTTTCGTTGACTTCATGGCCGAAAAACACGATAAGCCGCACAAGGCCGCCGCTTTGGCGGCTTTTTTGATTTTCCGGTACCGGAGACGCATATAATGAGCGGTTCGGCGCTTTACGAGACCTTTGCTCGCGCTCCCCTGGCTTTCGACCACGGGGAAGGCACTTGGCTGGTTACCGACAAGGGCGAGCGATATCTCGATTTCGCCGGCGGCATCGCGGTCAATTCGCTCGGCCATGGCCATCCGCATCTGGTCGCTGCGCTGACCGAGCAGGCGGCAAAGCTATGGCACGTCTCCAATCTCTACGAGATTCCCGGGCAGAGCCGGCTTGGCGAGCGCCTGGCCGATGCCACATTCGCCGACAAGGTGTTCTTCACCAATTCCGGCGCCGAGGCGCTGGAATGCGCGATCAAGACGGCGCGGCGCTACCATTTCGTCAAGGGGCATCCCGAGCGCTTCCGCGTCATCACCTTCGAAGGCGCCTTCCATGGCCGCACGCTGGCGACCATCGCGGCCGGCGGCCAGTACAAATACCTCGAAGGCTTCGGCCCCAAGGTCGAAGGCTTCGACCAGGTCGGCTTCGACGACATCGATGCCGCCGAGAAGGCGATTACGCCGGAAACCGCCGCGATCCTGATCGAACCGGTGCAGGGCGAGGGCGGCATCCGCCCGGTCCCGACGCAGTCCCTGAAGCGACTGCGGCAGCTTTGCGACCAGCACGGCCTGTTGTTGATCTATGACGAGGTCCAGTGCGGCATCGGCCGCACCGGAAAGCTGTTCGCGCATGAATGGTCAGGTGTTGCGCCCGACATCATGGCGATCGCCAAAGGCATTGGCGGCGGCTTCCCGATGGGCGCTTGCCTTGCAACCGACGAAGCAGCTGTCGGCATGACGGCTGGCGTGCACGGCACCACATTCGGCGGCAATCCGTTGGCCATGGCGGTCGGCAACGCCGTGCTCGACGTGGTGCTGGAAGAGGGCTTCCTCGAAGACGTCCAGCGCAAGGCATTGCTGATCAAGCAGGGCCTGGCGGCGATCGCCGACGAGTTTCCCGATGTCATCGAAGACATCCGGGGCACCGGCCTCATGCTTGGCCTCAAATGCGCCATGCCCAACACCAAAGTGAACATGGCGCTGCGCGACCAGCATTTGCTGGCGGTTCCGGCCGGCGACAACGTCATTCGCCTGCTGCCGCCGCTCACCGTCACCGACGCCGAGATCCACGAAGCGCTCAACCGCATCCGCGCCGGTGCCAAAGGCCTGGCGGATGCCATCGCCGTGGCCGCCGCGAAGTAATTCCGGAAAATTGCCGATGTCAGTTCGCCATTTCACCGATCTTTCCACCGTTTCCGAAGGCGACCTGCGCTTCATGCTGGACGACGCGGTGGTGCGAAAGGCGCGCCTCAAGGCCGGCGAGCGGACCCGGCCGCTCGAAGGCAAGGTGCTGGCGATGATCTTCGACAAGCCGTCGACGCGCACGCGCGTCTCCTTCGATGTCGGCATGCGCCAGCTCGGCGGCGAGACCATCATGCTGACCGGCACCGAAATGCAGCTTGGCCGCTCCGAAACCATCGCCGACACCGCCAAGGTTCTGTCGCGCTATGTCGACGCGATCATGATCCGCACCACCTCGCATGAACGGTTGCTGGAGCTGACCGAGAACGCCACGGTTCCGGTGATCAACGGGCTGACGGATGACACCCATCCTTGCCAGCTGATGGCAGACATCATGACTTTCGAGGAGCATCGCGGTCCGGTGGCCGGCAAGACCATCGCCTGGACCGGCGACGGCAACAATGTGCTGCATTCGCTGCTCGAGGCCTCGGCACGGTTCCGCTTCAACCTCAACGTCGCCGTGCCCGAAGGCAGCGAGCCGGCGCAGAAGCATATCGACTGGTCCAAGGCGCATGGCGGCAAGCTGCACTTCACCCGTTCGCCCGAGGAAGCCGTCGACCAGGCCGACTGCGTCGTCACCGATTGCTGGGTGTCGATGGGTCAGGAGCATCGCGCCCGCGGCCACAACGTCTTCTCGCCCTACCAGGTCAATGCCAAGCTGATGGCGCATGCCAAGCCGGACGCGCTGTTCATGCACTGCCTGCCGGCGCATCGCGGCGAGGAAGTCACCGACGAGGTCATCGACGGACCCCATTCGGTGGTCTTCGACGAAGCCGAGAACCGGCTCCACGCTCAGAAGGCGGTGCTTGCCTGGTGTCTTGGGGCATGAAGTATCTTGGGGCTTGAAGTGGCTTGGGGTTTGAAAGGTCCGGACGCTTGATCTGCGGGGGCGCGATGCCTATCTGCGCCGCATCACGCAAATCAAGCGCGTTTGGACGCATGCACCCCAAGGGGGCGGCATGGCCGCGCCCTGGAGCTTTGTCATGTTGGAAACGCATCAAGTGACTGAACATCACCCCAAACTCGGCGAGTTCGGCTATGCCGGCGACGACCATGTAGTGCCGTTCGAGGTCGGCCCGCTCGACGTACGCGGCCGTACCGTGCAACTCGGGCCGATGCTCGACGCCATTCTCAGCCGCCACGATTATCCCGAGCCGGTCGCCCGCCTTCTGGCGGAAGCCTGTGTGCTGACGGTGCTGCTCGGCACCTCGCTCAAATTCGAGGGCAAGTTCATCCTGCAGACCCGCACCGATGGGCCGGTCGACATGCTGGTGGCGGATTTCACCACGCCGTCGGCGCTGCGTGCCTATGCGCGCTTCGATGCCGATCGCCTCGAGGCACTGGTCGCCGCAGGCGAAACGTCCCAGCAGACACTGCTCGGCGGCGGCGTGCTGGCACTGACCATCGACCAGGGCGCCCATACGCAGCGCTATCAGGGTATCGTCCAGCTCGACGGCGAAACGCTGGAAGACGCGGCGCGCACCTATTTCCGCCAGTCGGAGCAGATCCCGACGGATATCAGGCTGTCCGTGGCCAAGCTGTTGACGCCCGGCGTCGGCGGCGCGCGCGAACAATGGCGCGCCGGCGGTATCCTGGCGCAGTTCCTGCCGCAGGCGTCCGATCGCATGCGCGTTCCGGACCTGCACGGCGGCGATGGCGATCCGCGCGAGGAGATCCATGATCCCACCGACAATTCCTGGCAGGAATTGCTGGCGCTGCTCGGCACCATCGAGCCGACTGAGCTGATCGATCCGACGATCGGTACCGAACGGCTGCTCTATCGCCTGTTCCACGAGCATGGCGTGCGGGTTTTCGGCGGCGTTCCCGTCGCCGACCAGTGCTCATGCTCGCGCGACAAGATCCGCGGCATCCTCGAGGGCTTCTCCGCGCAGGAGATCAAGGACAGCACCGAGGATGGCGGCATCCACGTCGCCTGCGAATTCTGCTCGACACAGTACGACTTCGATCCGGCGGAATTTGCCGCGCAATAAAGCCAGGCCTTCTCCTCGTAAAACGGGGAGAAGGACACTAATTCACCGTACGCCTGGTCCCCGGCAGATCCAGCGAAAATGCCGGGATGGCGATGTCGAAAGTCTCGCCGCGCTTGTTGCGCATCGTGTAGTGCCCGACCATGATGCCTGATGGCGTCGAGAGCGGGCAGCCGGACGTGTATTGATAGCTGTCGCCGGGATTGAGTTCGGGCTGGTCGCCGACGACGCCCGGGCCACGCACTTCCTCGACCCGGCCGGCACCGTCGGTGATGTGCCAATAACGCGACAGAAGCTGCACGAATTCGTCCGACTGGTTGTCGATCGTTATCTGATAACCCCAGACATAGCGGTTCTCGGAAGGATCGGAGCGGTCCTCGAGGTAGAACGGCCTGACCTGCACTTCGATGTTGCGCGTGACGGCGCGGTACATAAGCGGCTCCAAAACGATCCGATACCTTTCGGCGCTCCCGGCGAGCAGATCAACGAGCGCGTCTTGTCGCGCCTCGTCTTGAAACGCAGGTGCCGGCAAAGAATGTCATTTAAGTGACACATGACAATGATGGGGTGCGCCGACCAATGCCGGGCGACTCGGGCGCTCTGTCGAACTGTCGAAAACGGCCGCCACACCGGCCGGTTTTTCTGGAGTGACCGGATCTCGATGGAACTCACTCTCATAACCGCCTCGCTGTCGTCCGCTCTCATTGCCTCAAACCTCGCCAGTATCCTGCTCGCCGCCTCACAGCTGAGACGGCGCACCACGATCGCACCGCCGGCCGGCAAATCGCCGCCGGTATCGATCGTCATACCCTCGCGCGGCGTCGAGCCGTTCACGCAGGAGACGCTGGAGCGCGCTTTCTCGCTCGACTGGCCGCGCTACGAGCTGATCTTCTGCGTTGCCCATGGCGACGATCCGGTGGTCAGGTTGATCCGCGCCGCCCTTGGCCGCTTTCCAAAAGTGCCGGCCCGGCTGTTGATCGGTGACGACCGCGTCAGCGCCAATCCCAAGCTCAACAATTGCGTCAAGGGTTGGGAAGCCGCGCGGCACAACTGGGTCGTCCTCGCCGACTCCAACGTGCTGATGCCGAGAGACTACATCCAGCATCTGATGGCGGCGTGGCAGCCGGATACCGGCCTTGTCTGCTCGACACCGATCGGCTCGCGGCCGGAGGGCTTCTGGGCCGAGGTCGAATGCGCCTTCCTCAACACGCTGCAGGCCCGCTGGCAATATGCCGGCGAGGCGCTCGGCCTTGGCTTTGCCCAGGGCAAGAGCATGCTGTGGAACAAGCCGATGCTGGATGCCAATGGCGGCATCCGCGCGCTGGCCGCCGAAATCTCCGAGGACGCCGCCGCGACCAAGCTGGTCAATGGGCTTGGCCTATGCGTCAATCTCGTCGCGGCACCCTTCGAGCAGCCGCTTGGCAGGCGCACGCTTGGCACGATCTGGTCACGCCAGGCCCGCTGGGCGCGCCTGCGCCGCGTAACCTTCCCGCGGTTCTTCGCGCCGGAAATCCTGACGGGCGCGGTGGTGCCGCTGGCGCTTGCGCTGGTTGCGGCGGCAAGCGCCGGGTTCAGCCTGCCGCTGACGGCCATCGCCGTGCTGGCGGCCTTTTATCTACCGGAATGCGCCCTGGCCTGGTCCAAGGGCTGGCACCTGTCGCCGCGCACGGTCGCGGCGATGATTGCGCGGGACTTGATGCTTCCAACCATGTGGGCGCGCGGCTGGCTCGGCGGCGCCGTCGACTGGCGCGGCAATGCGATGATCATCGGCACCAAGGCCGCCGAACTGGAAGAGGCGTCGTCGCGCGCCTGATCGCGGCGCGGACGACGCTGCCTCGACGGCTCCCTATTTGGCGCCCTTCAGCGCCTGCGCGATGTCTTCCAGAAGGTCGTCGGTATCCTCAAGGCCGACCGACAGCCTGAGCGTTCCTGGCCCGATGCCGAGTTCGGCGCGCGCCTCTTCGCTTAAATTCTTGTGCGTGGTCGTCGCCGGATGGGTGATCAGGCTCTTGGCGTCGCCGAGATTGTTCGAGATCAGCACGATGTCGAGCGCGTTCTGCAGGGCGAAAGCCGCCTGCTTGCCGCCCTTGACGTCGAGGCAAATCAGCGTCGAGCCGCCCGACATCTGCTTCTTGACGATCTCGGCCTGCGGATGGTCGGCGCGGCCGGGATAGATGACGCGGGCAATCTGCGGCTGCTCGGCGAGGAAATCCGCGATCTTGCCGGCGCTCTCCGTCTGCTGGCGCACACGCAGCGGCAGCGTCTCCAGGCCCTTCAGCAGCGTCCAGGCGTTGAAGGGCGACAGGCTGGGGCCGGTGTGGCGGAAATAGTCATGCAAATTCTCGTCGATCCACTTCTTGTCCGACAGGATCACGCCGCCGAGACAGCGGCCCTGGCCATCGATGTGCTTGGTGGCCGAATAGACGACGATATGCGCGCCGAGCTGCAACGGCTTCTGCTGGAGAGGCGTGGCAAAGACATTGTCGACGACAAGCCGCGCGCCGATCGAATTGGCGAGCGCAGCCACAGCGGCGATGTCGACCACTTCCAATGTCGGGTTGGTCGGGCTTTCCAGGAAGAACAGCTTGGTGTTGGGCCTGACCGCCTTTTCCCAGTTGGCGATATCGGTGCCGTCGACCAGCGTCGCCTCGATGCCGTAGCGCGGTGCCAGCGTCTCGACCACCCAACGGCAGGAGCCGAACAGCGCGCGCGCCGCCACGATGTGGTCACCGGCCTTGACGCTGCAAAGAAGCGCCGCCGTTACTGCCGCCATGCCCGATGCCGTGGCGCGCGCATCCTCGGCGCCTTCGAGCGCACACATGCGCTTTTCAAACATGTCGACGGTCGGATTGGCGTAGCGCGAATAGATGAAGCCCGGCTCCTCGCCCTTGAAGCGGGCTTCGGCGGCTTGCGCCGTTTGATAGACATAGCCCTGGGTCAGGTACATCGCCTCGGAGGTCTCGCCGAAGCCGGAACGCAGGGTTCCGCCATGCACGAGGGCTGTTTGAGGCTTCCAGTTGCGCTTCTTGCTGCTCATTGCTTTTGTTCCAGACACAAAAAAACCGGTCGCGAAAGTCGCAACCGGTCCATACAGCCTCGCGGCCAACGGTCCTTTAGCGACTTGTTTAACGTGGCTGCAAGCCGACCGGCCAAATCACCACGGGATAACGACCCTTTAGACCCGTACCACGCTTGCGTCAATTGCCGGCTTCATTAAGAGGTTTGTACCAAGCAGGTTCCGCAAAAGTGTTTCACGGTTTTGCGGCGAGAACCTGCAGCAGGAAAATCGTCTGGCCTAGGAGCGGAGCCTTGCGGCAGACAGGCATTCTTCCCGATCAGGATATCTCGGCGCTGTTCCAGTCCGGCGCGCTGAAGTCGCCGCGCGCGCTCGATGCCGACCAGATCCAGCCGGCCAGCCTCGATCTCAGGCTCGGCGACAAGGCCTGGCGGGTGCGGGCGTCCTTCCTGCCGGGTCCGGATCATCGGGTTGCCGACAAACTCGATCGGCTGAAGCTGCATGAGTTCAGCCTCGCCGATGGCGCCGTGCTGGAAACGGGCTGTGTTTACATCGTGCCGCTGCTGGAAAGCCTTGCGCTGCCCCCAACCGTGTCCGCCTCGGCCAATCCGAAGAGTTCGACCGGGCGGCTCGACATTTTCACCCGCGTCATGACCGACCGTGGCCACGAGTTCGACAAGATCGCCGCCGGCTACAACGGTCCGCTTTACCTGGAAGTCAGCCCGCGCACCTTCCCGATCGTCGTGCGCACCGGCTCGCGCCTGTCGCAGATCCGCTTCCGCACCGGCAACGCGCTGCTCTCGGAAGCCGAATTGCATGAATTGCACCGCGCGCAGATGCTGGTCGCCACCGAGCCGCCGAATATTTCGGGCGGCGGCATCGCGCTGTCGATCGATCTCAAGGGCGACGGTGACGGGCTGGTCGGCTATCGCGGCAAGCATCACACCGGCCTTGTCGATGTCGACAAGCGCGCCGCGCAGGACGTCGTCGATTTCTGGGAACCCATCCACAAGAGCGGTGCCGGCGAACTGGTGCTCGATCCGGACGAATTCTACATTCTCGTCAGCCAGGAGGCGGTGCATGTGCCGCCGCTCTATGCTGCCGAGATGACGCCCTTCGACCCGCTGGTCGGCGAATTTCGCGTCCATTATGCCGGCTTCTTCGATCCGGGCTTCGGCCATTCGGCGGCCGGTGGCACCGGCAGCCGGGCGGTGCTTGAAGTGCGCAGCCACGAAGTGCCGTTCATCCTCGACCATGGCCAGATCGTCGGCCGGCTGGTCTACGAGCACATGCTGAAGCGGCCGCAGGCGCTCTACGGCACCGATCTCGGCTCCAACTACCAGGCACAGGGCCTGAAGCTCTCCAAGCATTTCCGCGCCGCGCGCTGAACCCCGATTGCCGCCAGGCAAGATACTTGCCTGCCGGCACATCATGCGTGGCTGGCCTGTCGGTCGCCGGTATGGCGGCGCTCAAGGCGAACAAGAAAATGCAGATCTCGAAATGGATCCTGTCGGCGGCAGGCGCCGCCCGGCGCTGTAAGCCACGGAGGAAGAACAGGCGAGGGATAGGGCCAAGCCCGCTAAGATGAAACCAAGCCCCATCCCGTTCATTTTCTCTCCCAGGATATTGGCGCTATCTCAAAGCGCCTTCACCGCCACCTTCACTGGTTTTTCGATCTCGAGCGGGTTGCGCAGCGGCAGGCCGAAATCCCCGGCCTCAATCTCGAACACATCGCCGGCCTCGGTCTTGACGCCGTCGGCGAAGGACAGTGTCGCGGTGCCGAACATATGCACATGCACGTCGCCCGGCTGGCGGAACGCCGAATATTTGAAGTGATGGTGTTCCAGATTGGCGATGGTGTGCGACATGTTCGCTTCGCCCGACAGGAACGGCTTTTCCCATAGCGTCTTGCCGTCGCGCACGATGCGCGAGGTGCCGCGGATGTCGGAAGGCAGGTCGCCGATCAGGATCTCCGGTCCGAACGAGGCGTTGCGCAGCTTGGAGTGGGCGAGGAAGAGATAGTTCACCCGCTCGGTCACGTGGTCGGAAAACTCGTTCGACAGCGTGAAGCCGACGCGGAAGGCGGCGCCGTCATCGCCGATGACATAGATGCCGGCGATCTCTGGTTCCTCGCCGGCGTCCTTGGCGAAGGCCGGTGACAGGAGTGCGGCACCCGGCGCCACGGCCATCGTGCCGTTGCCCTTGTAGAACCATTCCGGCTGCACGCCGACCTGGCCCTTGGCGGGCTTGCCCCCCTCCAGTCCCATGCGGAACATCTTCATGGAATCAGTGAGCTGCTCCTCGCCATCGGTGCTGAGCTTCTTGTGCATGGAATCGCGCGTCGCCGCCGAGCCGAGATGGGTCAGGCCGGTGCCGGTGAGGTGCAGATGCGCCGGGTCGGGGTGATTGATCGGCGACAACAGCCGCCCCTTCTTGTAGGCGGCATCGAGGTCGACCGTCTCGCCGAGCCCCTTGCGCTCGATCAGGGTGGCCAGGCCGACGCCGGTGCGGGCCGCCTCCATCGCCAGCGAATAGACGCTGCGGGCGCCGTTGATGATCCGGGTCTTGCCGCCATTGCGGGCAACGACGCGGATGGTCTCGGCGTCATCGAGAATCTGCGAGATCAGCATGATCAATCCTCTCTCATGTGCGTTGGCATGGCTGCCGCCGCGGCAAACCTTCCCAAGCGCGGCTGGGACGTCGCCCATGCCACGGGTGAAATTCTCCGTTCGGATTGCGCTCGCGGGGCCTGGTTCCTTGAGGGAACTTCTTCGTGCCGGTCGGTTGCCGGCAGCGCCGCGATGTGACCCGTATGCCTTCCTCGTTGCCTCGCCGGAGCGGTTCGGTCCGCTCCCGGTATTTTGTTTTTACGCAATTCCCGTGGGAAAACCGCGATGCGCTTTCCTGGAATTGTTCCTGTCAGGCCTTGTTCTTGTTGTAGACGTCGAAGATCACGGCGCCGAGCAGGACCAGACCTTTGACCACCTGCTGCCAGTCGACATTGACGCCCATGATCGACATGCCGTTGTTCATCACGCCCATGATGAAGCCGCCGACCACGGCGCCGATGACCTGGCCGACGCCGCCCATCGCCGAGGCGCCGCCGATGAAGACGGCGGCGATGACGTCGAGCTCTGAGCCCAGACCGGCCGCCGGCACGGCCTGGCCAAGGCGAGCCGCGATGATCAGGCCGCCCAGCGCCGACAGCACGCCCATATTGATGAACACCAGCAGCGTCAGCCGCTCGGTGTTGATGCCAGACAGCTGCGCCGCCTTGGGGTTGCCGCCCATGGCGTAGATGCGGCGACCGATGGTCATGCGCTTGGTGACGAAGACGAACAGCGAGATCAGCACGCCCATGACCAGCAGCACCACCGGCAGGCCCCTGTAGCTGGCGAACTCATAGACCAGGAACAGCGCCAGCGCGCTGGCGACCAGCGTCTTGACGACGAACAGGGGGAAGGGCTCGGCTTCATAGCCGTGGCGTTCGCGCTTGCGTCGTGTCCTCACGCCGAAATAGGCATAGGCCAGCACGGCGATCAGGCCGAGCACGACCGTCGTCATGTGCAGCGTCAGGCCGCTGCCCACGATGGTCTTGCCGGCGGCGTTCACCGTGGGCGGGATCAACGTCAGCGGGCCGATAACGTCCGGGATGAAGCCGGAGCTCAGCGCCTTGAAGCCGTCTGGAAGCGGGCCTACCGAGGAGCCGCCGCCCAGCAGCGCCTGGCAGATGCCGCGGAAGATCAGCATGCCGGCCAATGTCACGATGAAGCTCGGTATTCGGTGATAGGCGATCCAATAGCCTTGCGCCGCACCGATCAGGCCGCCCACGATGAGGCATACGATCGAAACCACCAGCGGATTGCTGAGCGGCCCGAGCTGCCAGATGACCATCATGTTTGCCGCCAGCGCGCCGATGAAACCGGCGACCGAGCCGACGCTGAGGTCGATATAGCCGGAAACGATGACCAGCAGCATACCCAGCGCCATCACGATGATGAACGAGTTCTGCTGCACCAGATTGCTGAGGTTGACCGGCTTGAACAGCGTTCCCGACGTGGTGAACTGGAAGAACAGCATGATGACGATCAGCGCGATGATGAGACCGTATTCGCGCAGGTTCGTCGTCAGCGCCGAGACGGCAATGCGTGGACGCTGGTCCTCGGCGATGTTGCCCTGCGGGGCGGGGGCGCTGTCGGTGCTCATGCTGCTTTTCCTTCTCCCCGAACGATGGCGCGCATTATTTTTTCCTGGCTTGCGTCCGCCGCGGGCATTTCGCCGACGATGCGGCCTTCGTTCATGACGTAGATGCGATCGGTGATGCCGAGCAATTCCGGCATTTCCGACGAGATGACCACGATCGCCTTACCCTCCGAGGCAAGACGCGCGATGATCGTGTAGATTTCGTACTTGGCGCCGACGTCGATGCCGCGCGTCGGCTCGTCGAGGATCAGCAAATCCGGATCGGCGAACAGCCATTTCGACAACACCACCTTCTGCTGGTTGCCGCCGGAAAGATTGCCCGTCATCTGATAGACGCTCGAAGCGCGGATGTTGGTCTTCTTGCGATAATCGTTGGCAACGGCGAGTTCGCCCAGATCGTCGATCACGCTGTGACGCGACACGCCGCCGAGATTGGCAAGCGTGATGTTGTGCTTGATATGGTCGATCAGGTTGAGACCGTAAGTCTTGCGGTCCTCGGTCACGTAGGCGATGCCGTGTTCGACCGCCTTGCTCACGGACGAGACATCGATCGGCTTGCCCTTGAGCAGCACCTCGCCCCTGATGTGGCGGCCATAGGAGCGGCCGAACAGGCTCATGGCGAATTCGGTGCGGCCGGCGCCCATCAGCCCGGCTATGCCGACCACCTCGCCCTTGCGCACATTGATGTCGATGCCCTTGATCACCTGCCGTTCGGCATGAATCGGGTGATAGACCGACCAGTTTTTCACTTCGAAGACGACCTCGCCGATCTTTGGTTCCCGCGGCGGATAGCGGTCGTCGAGCGAACGGCCGACCATCGAGGTGATGATTCGGTCTTCCGAGATATCCTTCTTGGCCAGCGTCTCGATGGTGCGCCCGTCTCGGATGACGGTAACCTTGTCGGCGACCCGGTTCACCTCGTTGAGTTTGTGCGAGATCAGGATCGAGGTCATGCCTTGCCGCTTGAACTCGAGCAAAAGGTCGAGCAGCGCCTGGCTGTCCTTCTCGCTGAGCGATGCGGTCGGCTCGTCGAGGATCAGCAGTTTGACTTCCTTGCTCAACGCCTTGGCGATCTCGACCAGCTGCTGCTTGCCGACGCCGATATTGGTGATCAGCGTCTTGGGGTCCTCCTTGAGGCCCACCTTCTTCAACAGCGCGCTGGTGCGCGCCTCGTTGGCGTCCCAGTCGATCATGCCGTATTTGGCGTGTTCGTTGCCGAGGAAAATGTTTTCGGCGATCGACAGCATCGGCACCAGCGCAAGCTCCTGGTGGATGATGACGATGCCCTTGTGTTCGCTGTCATGGATGCCTTTGAACTGACATTCCTGGCCTTGAAAGATGATCTGGCCGTCATATGTGCCCGCGGGATAGACGCCCGACAGCACTTTCATCAGCGTCGACTTGCCGGCGCCGTTCTCGCCGACCACGGCGTGGATTTCGCCTTCCTCGACGGAGAGGTTGACATTCGACAGCGCCTTCACGCCGGGAAACGTCTTGGTGATGTCGCGCATCTCCAAAATCGTCGAGGTCATCAGGGCAAGCTCCTAGACTTTCTTGTTTTTACGCAATTCCCAGGGGAAAGCGTTACGCGCGTTTCCTGGAATTGCTCTAGGCCGGCAGTAACAATACCGGGGTCGCTTGTGAACGAAAAGGGGCCCTGCGTCGCGCAGGACCCCAGATTTCGTAACAGAGATTACTTCAGGTCTTCGGCCTTGATGTAGCCGGAGTCGACGACCAGCTTCTGGTAGTTCGACTTGTCGACATCATGCGGCGTCAGCAGGATCGAGGGAACGACCTTGACGTCGTTGTTGTAGGTCTTGGTGTCGAGGCCGTCAGGCTTGCCGCCCGAGAGCACCTTGTCGACCAGTTCGACGGTCGACTTGGCCAGTTCGCGGGTGTCCTTGAACACGGTCGAATACTGCTCGCCCGAGATGATCAGCTTGACCGAGGCGGTCTCGGCGTCCTGACCGGTCACGATCGGCCAGGGCTGAGCGGCCGTGCCGTAACCCACGGCGCGCAGCGAGGCGGTGATGCCGCGCGACAGGCCATCATAGGGCGACAGAACGCCATCGACGCGGCTGCCGTCCGAGTAGTTGGCCGACAGCAGGTTGTCCATACGCGCCTGGGCGGTTGCCGCCAGCCAGCGCAGCGTGCCGACCTTGTCCATACCGGTCTGGCCGGACTTGATCTTGATCGAGCCGTCGTCGATCAGCGGCTGCAGGACGGAAATCGCACCGTTGTAGAAGAAGAAGGCGTTGTTGTCGTCGGGCGAGCCGCCGAACAGTTCGACGTTCCACGGCTTGGTGTTCGGGAAGCGCTCCTTGAGGCCCTTGACCAGCGAATTCGCCTGGATCACGCCGACGCCGAAATTGTCGAAGGTGGTGTAATAGTCGACATTGGCGGTCTTCTTGATCAGACGGTCATAAGCAACGACGACGACGCCCGCGTCAGCGGCCTTCTGCAGCGCATCCGACAGGGTGGTGCCGTCGATCGAGGCGATGATCAGCGCCTTCGGGCCCTTGGTGATTTCGTTCTCCAGCTGGCTGAGCTGGTTGGGGATGTCGTCCTGCGCATATTGCAGGTCGACGGTGTAGCCGAGAGCCTCGAGCTGGGACTTGACGGCGTCGCCGTCATTGATCCAGCGCTGCGAAGTCTTGGTCGGCATCAGCACGCCGACGAGACCCTTGTCGGCCGCGTGCGCCGACGAATAGGTCATGGCAGCGATGCCAAGCGCCGCGACTGCGGCCAGTGTCTTGATGATTTTCACGTAACTCTCCCTGGTTGATGGACGCAGCACCCCGGGGGTCGCGGGCCGCGCAATCGTGCAGAAGCGCCAAGGCACTGCTGCCGTCATATCGATCTCCGGTATCCTCCCATGGCCCCGAGCCGCTGATTTCAATCGATACGATTTTATCGTCGGCGACCGTTGCGTCTCGGAACGGGCTGACGTTGCCGTCCTTTTGCCATAACTGTCAAATGCGATCTTTGATGGTTGCTATACCGCAAGTGGTATATGTTATGACGCTTGACGGGCTGCTGGCAAATGCCTGCGGGCGGCGGGCGGAGGCAGGAAAAACCATGGCGGCGTTACGGAATCCGGCTGCGGGTTCAAATGATTACAACGAGACCCCAGGCGATGGCGAAACCCTGCTGCGCAGCGGCCTCAGCCTGCGTCATATGCGCATGATCGTCGCGCTCGACGATCACGGTCGGGTGAGCGCGGCGGCGCAGGTCATGAACATTTCGCAGCCGGCGGCATCGCGCATGATTGCCGAGATGGAGGCGGTGCTCGCGGTCAAGCTGTGCGAGAGGCTGCCGCGCGGCATCACGCTCACGCCCTACGGCAAGGCCTTGGCCAGGCGTGCGCGTTCGATCCTGCTGGAGATGCGCGAGGTCGATCGCGAGATTTCCGAGCTCAAGGCGGGCAAGGGCGGTTCCGTGTTTCTCGGTGCGGTGACGGCGCCGGCGATCGAACTGGCGGTGCCGGCGATCCGCGAAATCCGCCGCATCTATCCACGCATCGAGATCACCATGCAGGTCGAGACCTCGAATGTGCTGGCGCGCGAACTGATCGCCTCGCGCCATGATTTCATCATTGCGCGCATCCCCGACGATCTCAATCCGCGGCTGTTCGAATCGCGTGTCATCGGCGTCGAGAAAGCCTGCCTGATCGTGCGTCGTGGCCACCCGCTGACCAGGGGCAGTGTGGTGCGGCTGGAAGACACTGCCGCCTATGACTGGGTTTTCCAGTCGGGCGGCTCGCCCTTGCGTCAGGCGATGGAGAGCAATTTCCTCAACCGCAACATCGCGCTGCCGGACCGGATCCTCAACACCAGTTCGCTGCTCCTGACGCTGGTCATGGTAGCGCAGTCCGACGCCATCGCGCCGGTCTCGGTGCAGGTGGCGAAATTCATCCAGAATCCCGACGGACTCGCCGGCGCCATCGATGTCGTCCAGACCGAGTTCGACATCGAGGTCAGGCCCTACAGCCTGATCACGGTCAGGAATCGCGCGCTGTCGCCGGCCGCCAAGATGCTGCACGATTTCATCCTGCGCGAAGTGGGGTGATGGAACAAGAAGTGCAGTCACACGTTCAGGCCAAACGGCATGCTCGCTGGAGCTCGTTTAGGGCGAGGGAACGAGATGCCGATGTCAACAACTCGGGAGGTTTTGATGGAACGTCGGTTATTTCTTACAGGAATGCTGGGCGTTGCGGGGGCCGTGGCGTTTGCGGGCATAGCCGGACCTGGCAGCGCGGTTGCCGGCATTCCTCAGGGCGACGGAATTCTCGATGAACTAGACAAGCCGGATCCGGCTGTCTTCGAAGGCGATGACGACCTCGAAGTGGAAAAGGTCTCTCACCGTCGTTGGCATCATCGCTACTACGGAGATCGCTATTACGGAGAGAGGCGGCGGCGGCGCCGCGGCTGGAGAAGGGTTTGCCGTCGGTATTGGCGCCATGGACGCCGTCATGTGCGTTGCTGGCGCGAGCGGGTGTGGCTCCGCGTCTGGCTGTGACGACCCGTTGACGAAAAGGCCGGCCACCGCTGCGTGCCAGGACGGAGACACAGCTTGCCATTGCCCGGGCCATGATGCGCGCGGGCAAGTTGCTTTAGGTAATCACAACACCGTAAAAATCGTACATTCATTTTCAATTGAAATGAGACGACAGGAGAGTAGGATTTTGGCTCTTCGCCCGGCTTCCTCAAACGGCCGGCGCGGCCCGGCTAGTCATCCTGTGTCAACCTGAAGGCTGGCCGGGCCGCCTCGACGATCCCTAGCGACCGAGCGGCCATCGCGAAAGCGAGACGAGTTCAGCCTCGTCTTTGATGCCGGCCATATAGTTTGCGATAACCCGCGATGCGATCATGTCGAGGGTGTCCGGTGGCGGATGCTCAAGTTTCAGCTTGTCGAAAACCCTGCCGAAGAGCGCCAATTCGGTTGCGTCGAAAATGCCGGCTTCAGTCGCCTTTCGCCGAATTGGCATGATCTTCCTCCCGCAAATCCTGAAGGGAACCATGCCGTAAGTCTTCTTCGCCGCGCAAGTGCTTTATCCGGCCGATGATTGCGGGCTTCACCCATTGCGTCGCCGGATGCTTCATGCCCTTCGGCGCCGGCCCGGCGTGCTCCCGGATGCGCTCCCACAACCGCTCTGGGATCGCCCCGACATAACGGCCTGTCGCCCGATCCGCCATCAGGTCAAAGGCCGGCTTTCCAGCCTTGCGCTCGACGCCGAGCAGCTTGCATTCGTCGACCGAGTAGCATTTCGCCTGTGGTATTTGCTGTCGCGGCGCTTCGATGCCATTCCTTCAAGGCCAGCCTTGTCGAGCCTTTAGCCAATCGTGATATAAGCCACTGATAACATTATATTTTTTGGCTACCAGTCGCGACGGACAACATGGCCCAGACAAAGGACGCGAGGAGGGAGACACAGCTTGCCATTGCTCGGGCCATGATGCGGGCCGCCTTTATAGCTGAGGAATTGTAGGCACGGCACGAGCCGCAGTTACTCGAAGGCGGACCTAGGCCCGCCTTCGAGTCCAGCCTAGATTCAGCCGCCCATCTTCTTTGCCATGGCGCAGAAATCTGCGTGCGACTTGTTGAGCGTGGTATCGCCGCAATCTTTCAACACCGCTTTCTGTTCATCGGGTTTCATAGCCGTCCATGCGGCCTTGAAATCCTTTTCCGTCTTCAAAGTTTTCATGCCGGCATCGGTGAAGAACGGCGACATCTTTGCCGGATCGTCGAGTGCAGATGTGTTGCCAGCGGCAAGAGCCGAACCGGTCATTATCGCAAGCGCCATCGCGCCCATTGTGAGCATCTTGATATTCATTGTTTCCTCCGTCGTTGGGTCATTCAGCATGACCTTGGGAAAAAACGTGGATTACCGAACTCGGTTCCCAGCGCTCCACCAGCGCATCCCTGCATCATGAATATGTAGATCGTGCCAATTTCTTCATCGATCTCTTCGCCCGGAATGCCTGGCCTCAGCCGCCCGTTTCGCATGGCCCGGCTGGAATTGATGAAGGCCGACCCGACATAGCGGCCGGTCGCCCGATCTGCCATCAGGGCAAAGGCCGGCTTTCCAGCCTTGCGCTCGACGCCGAGCAGCCCGTATTCATCGACCGGGTAGCATTTCGCCTTCAGCCAGTCGTCGACGGGCCGCCGCGGACTTGCTGTCGCGGCGCTTCGATACCATTCCTTCAAGGCCAGCCTTGTCGAGCTTTTAGCCAATCGTGATATAAGTCAGTGATAACATTACTTTTGGGGCTACTATCGTGGCGGACAACATGGCCCAGACAAAGGACGCGAGGACGGAAACACGGCTTGCCATTGCTCGGGCCAGATGCGGGCTGGAAAGTCCTTCTAGGAAGCTCCGATGACGGCACCCTATTTTGCGCTCTAGCTTTCTAGGCAGCATACACGATCCACACTAGAAGAACGAACAGAGCCGCTCCCAACGCAAACAGCGTATAGCCCGCAAGGAGTAAAAGGATGGGGAAAAAGTCACTGCGGTAGGCTGCCAGGATCATCCGGACTAGAGGGTTCGAAATTTCATTGTGCAATACCTCTTCTTTGTTTCCTACCGCTCCGATACGTGGAGTTTTGTTCGCCTCAGTCGCCTCAGTCGCCTCAGTCGCCTCAGTCGCCCCTGCCCGCTCTGACTTCGCCGCTGTCTCGGAATTCTCAGCCGCCTCTAAAATCCTGTTTGATATATGGGTCGCCACCAACGGATCATCGGATAGATGGTCCGGTGAAACCGGTTTGGCGAAGATTTCAACGCCATGTGTGCCCATGGGCCAGTAAGCGTCTTTCCTGACTTAAGTTCCCTCCAGGGCCGCGCGAGAGCAAGATGGGCCTTTGGTCCGACCAGTATCCGACTGAAGTCCGCCGTCAGGGAACCATGCCGCTGGCGGTAAGTTCGGAACAGCGGCGGGCGGAAGGTCCCGCTGTCGTCAGATTACAAGAGGAGAAAATTATGAGAATGCATCTAACCAGCGCCGCGGCGGCGCTCGTCCTGCTTGCCGGCGTTGGCGCAGTGGCCGCGGAGGATGTTGTCATCACACCTGAGCAGGATACCGTAGTACGCGAATACGTGAAGAAGCAGCCGCTGGCTTCCGTCAAGATTCCGGGCGTTGAACTCAACGTCGGCACGGCTCTGCCGGATACGGTCGAGCTCCACGAGGTTCCGAACGTCAAATACCGCTACGTTGTGATCGACAACCGGACGGTTCTTGTGGAACCGAGCACGCGTAAGATCATCAAGGTCTACAACTGATCTGATGTAACAGCTCGTCGCCTTCATTGGCGGCGGGCTTTACGAGGAATTGCGATAGGTATCACCATGTCACATCGTGAGGTTGGGAATTCCGAGGCTTTGGCGTCGCGCGTCGTCGATCTCAAGACCCGAATGCTCGAAGCGAACATTACAGACGGCGAGATCGAGACATTCCAGAAGGTGGCTGCCCTTCTGGAGGATGTCCATGGGCGTATCGAGGGCGACGACCTGATTGCCGCGTCGTTCCTTGTCGACCCGCATGTCGGTTGAAGGGGCCTGTTCCCGGGGCTCATGTGGACCGCGATCGACCGCTGGGGCGTCAAGTCCGGCCTCCATCAAAGGACTGAAGTCCCTTCCCGATCCGCCAGAAGGCCCAGCCTGGAACATTTTCCGCCACTCTTGTTTGTTCTCAATGGGACACCGGTTGGGAGAAATACGGAAATGGCTTTGTGCGATGAACTGAGCGACGTGACGATGGAGTTCCACTGTCCGGCCTGCTCACACCCTATGGCAAGGCCTGGTTCCTGGCTCCGCACAATCGGAAGCTTCAGATGCGACAGCTGCAAAGCTATGGTGCGCATAGGTTATGAAAAGAAGCTGTCGATCTTTGCGGGCTACCTGAAAAACCGGCACCAGCATGGCGCCGGCGTCGCGCCATCACGCCAGGCGGATCGACCAATTCCGCGCTTTCCTCTGCATGGAGCATAAGCCCTGGCGGCCCGGCGGTTGACGATTGGGGCACTTGGTCAGCAGCCGGGCCTAACCGGCGGTTTGTTGGGGTATGTGGGTTGCCGCCGGCTGGGGCAAAAATGCGCCGAACCCAAGAGGCTGGCATCATTCGAACAGGCGATCAGGAATGCGGGCAAGCGCGTCCTTACAAGAATAGAGTTGCCTGACCGAATCTTTACGCCAGTTTGAATGATATCGGGTGCAACCAGCAAAAGGCGCGCCCGGTTAAGAGACCGCATTGCGCTCCCGCCCCAGGAGAGGCGACGTGGCGGAAACCAATCCCAATTTCAATCAGACAGGCTCAGGAGTTGCGGTCCCTGTCCGCAAGCTGGAGCGGGTAGCGGGAATCGAACCCGCGCGTTCAGCTTGGGAAGCTGACAGGCTACCATTACATCATACCCGCGCGTGCCCTCGTTACCATGAGGTTCGGCCTTCGGGCAATCGCAAAGCGGTTCCCTCGAACAAACGCTTTCGCTGGTCCTCGGCGCTGGCCGTGATTCCTATTTTGCCTTGGCGACTTTGTTGCTGGCGGCAAAGCTTGGCCAGTATTTCGAGATGGCGAGCGTCGCGCCGGCGGACGAGAAATGACCGTAGTCGAAGTAGAGAAACTGCCTGGTGCCGGCGTCGGCATAGGAGCAGCCGGCCGCGTCGCACAGATAGGCCAGCGGGTCGATGAAAGTCGCCCCTTTGACGAATGGCAGCACCTGCTTGTTGATGTCCGGATCCATGGCCATCGGCCAGGATGTGTTCGCGACGTGCTCCCTTCTTGCGAAGAAGGCGATTTTCTGGACGTCGGCGATGAACTCCGGAGACTGGCCGATGACATAGACCTTGACGCCCATGTCGCGCAGCCGGTCGACTGTCTTCTGCAGGCCGTCGAAGCCCCGTGCCTGATAGTCGGTCCACCGGCCGCTCAGGATCACCGCCTGGATGTTGGCATCGTGGATGATCGACAACGCCCGTTCGTTGAAACGCGTGCAGGCCGGCCGGGCATAGGAAAAGTAGCTCAGATTGGGCGGGCAGCCGGCATAGGTATACTGGATGATATTGGCCTGGATTTTCTGCGCATTGGCTTCCAGCCCCGACACGTAGTGCGCGGCGAAGGAATCGCCCCACAGCAGCACATTGGTGGGAAAGCCGTGCGTTCGGGTGCAGTCGGCGAGGTTCCAGTTCTCGATCCGGCTCGCGCCCTCGTTGAAACAGACGCCATTGCGCCAGTCACCCACCAGGACCCGTTCCGTCGAGAAATCCGGGAACCGTTGCGGAAAACCCTTGCCCAGCGCACCGGCCAGGCCGCCGACGCACAGCAGGGCGATCGCCGCGGCCGAGAAGGCGAAGATGGGCAGGGGGGCGGTGAAGGCTCGCTTCTGGCGGAAGGGCTGCTCGACATATTTCCACGAGAACGTCGCAAGCGCGACGCTTGCCACGATCATCGCCATGATCGTCGGCACGCCGATGGCCTTGAGCGAGAGATAGTGGACGAACGAATTGATCGGCCAGTGAACGAGGTAGAGCGAATAGGAGATAAGGCCGATCCACACCAGCGGTGCGAGCCGCAGCACCTGCGTGGCGACGGGGACCGGCCTGTCCGCATGGGGCTGGCCAGCATAGATGAGCAGCGCCGTTCCCATGCAGGGAAACAGGGCATTGTAGCCCGGAAACGGATCGCTTTCCGAAATCGTCAGAAAGCCGAAGGCGATCAGGCCAAAACCGGCCAGCCCGATCAGTTCAGTCAGCGGACGGCTGGCAAGCGCCGGCGGCTTTCTCAGCATCAGTATGGCGCCCAGCGCCAGCTCCCAGATGCGCGTCGGCAAGAGGTAGAAGCCGGCGGTCGGCGCCAGCGTGGTTGCCATGACCGCCAGGGCAAAACTGCCTATGGCAATCGGCAGCAATATCGTCAGCCAGCGCTTCGAGGCGTATCGGTAGATCAGATACACCAGGACCGGTGCGAAGATATAGTACTGCTCCTCGACCGAAAGCGACCATGTATGCAGCAGCGGCCGCAGTTCCGCGTCGATGGAGAAATAGTTGGTCGTTTTCCAGAAATAGATGTTCGACCAGAAGGTCGAGGCCGCGATCACGCTGAGGCTGTACTCGTGGAGATCCGACGGCAAGAGGATGAACCAGGCGGCGATACTGGCGAGCAGGATGACGAAGGTCAGCGCCGGCAGGATGCGCCGCGCGCGGCGCCAGTAAAAGCGGCCGATCGAGAACTGGCCGCGCTCGAGGTCGTCGAGCAGGCTGCCGCTGATCAGATAGCCCGATATGACGAAGAAGATATCGACACCGGTGAAGCCGCCGGGAATGGCCGATACGCCGAAATGGAAGAGCACGACGGGCAGCACCGCAACGGCCCGCAGGCCATCAATATCACGCCTGTAGTTCATTCGGCGGGTCCGTACGCCGTGGCCCTTGGCAGCCGTGCGGCGGAACCTGACATGCTCCTCATGCGGCGATGTCCCCGTCGTTCGAAAAATCGTGGCTCGTAGGTTTCACGGACTGTGCTCTGCAACACAAGTTTGCTGCACTGCAACATCCATGTCAAGGCAGATGCCAGATCTTCGAACGCTGACGAAACCGGTTTCGAACGGAGGCTGTAGATCAGGCGGGAGGCAGGTAGATCACGGCGTCGTCGTCCGCATAGGCTCGCTTCCAGCCCAACTCCGCGAAGAATGGGATGCGGGTATCGTCGGCCGTAAGGAGTGCCCAGCCGATGGCGTATTTCTTCAACTGGGCCTCGAGCAGCGGTTTTCCGTCGCTGTGTCCCGTCGCGTCCTCGGCTTTCGTGAAGCCGCCGAGGAACAGCTGGTCCGTCCTGCCGTCGACGTAGGTCTTGATGCCGTGAAAGATCAGCGTGCCGCCGAAATTATAGGAATTCAGCACATTGCCGGAAAGCTGGTGATCGCGTGCGTATGCGAGGGCGCCGTTGGCCGCTGTCTTCGGGCTCGGCGCCACCTGGTAGGCACTGCCGAGGATGACGACCGCACCGATCAGCAGGACAGCGATTGCGCCGCAGATCGCGTAAAACTGGCTGGCGAAGAGTCTTTCCAGTCCGTCACGCTTTTCCGCCAGCCAGGTCGGGGTCGAGACCGAGGGGTATTGCCGGGCGACTTCGACCGCGATCACCAAGGGGATCAGCAGGAAGGGCAGATATACGAACCGCAGATGGGCGAGATAGACATGCAAGGCGAAGACTATGAACACTGCCTTGGCCCAACCGATCCGCAGCCTCGATACCAAAAGTCCAAAAAGCGCCAACAGCATCACCGCTTCCTGGAGGATCTGCTCCTGCGCGTTGAACGCCCGCCACTCCAGGATGAGTGGCACCGCCTCGTTGCCATAGGCCACCGTGAACGTCGCCAGGATGGCTTTCATCCCATAGGGATGCATCAGGCTGACCAGCGGGCAGAGCAGGCCGAAAGCAACCCATTTTGCCAGGAGGGCGGGTTTCGACAGGCCCGAGCGCGCCAGGAGATCGAGCCCGGCGAAGGCAGCGACGACGAAGCTCAGGGTGAACGTGGCATGAAGGTTGGCCCACAAGACCACAAGCACCAGCAGCCACGGGGGCGGGGCTCTCTCTTCCTGCGCGGCGCCAAACAGCATTGCCGTCCAGACGACGATGATCGGCAAGGTGAAGACGTGTGGACGGGCCGTATAGATCGGGGCGATCAGCAAAGCCGCGGCGAAGGCCAGCGCTATCGCCAGTGTCGGCTTCAGCCATGCGCTGAGGAACCATCCCATCAGGAAGACCGTCAGGCTGACCGTGGCGATGATCAGTGTGACGACGCCATTCCAGCCGCCGGCACGGTAGGCGAGGGCCAGAAAGACCTGCCCCAGCCATTCCTTGGCGATCCAGGGCTGACCGGCGAACGTATAGGAATAGGGGTCGACGACGGGAAACGTCCGGTTTTCCAGAAAGTCCAATCCGACCTTCACCTGCCACCAACTGTCGGGATCCTGAAGCATCGCGCTGGCCAAGGTGGCAAGCAGATAGGCCACCAGGCAGGCGCAGAGAAGGCAGAGTATCAGCCTGATGCGTTGCGCGTCCCCGAGCGACGGCCTCGCCGCCGCGATTGCTGTGGACTGGTTCATGTCGCGGCTCCAGGTGGCGGCGTCGCCGCCACGACTGGTGTATAGCCGAGCGTCGTGTAGAGAAGCCCGACGGCGCCAAAGCGCAGCATCCGCGAGACATCAAACGGAAGAGCCGACCGCATCCTGCCCATGCCGTTCCCGTTGCATCCGCTCGCCCTTCGCCTCAGCCACGCGCGGCTCTTTTCGCCATCTCCTGCAGGCGATGGACGGGCAGGTCGCTGTCCTTGGCCGGCTGGTCGCGCGAAACGATTTCGTTGACGAAATACAGCGGCCGCCGCTTCGTCTCCATGTACATGCGGCCTAGATACTCGCCGAAAATGCCGAGCACTAGAAGCTGGACGCTGCCCAGGATCAGCATGATCGCGGCAAGGCTCGTCCAGCCGGGCACCACGTTGCCCCTGGACCATTCGATCAGCGTGTAGCCGAGCACGACCAGGCCGAGCAGGCCGAACATTATCCCCAGCATCGAGGCAAACCGCAAAGGCACGATCGAAAAGCTGGTCATCGCGTCGACCGCCAGCAGGATCATCTTCTTCAGCGGATAGTGGGTGGTGCCGGCGAAGCGCCGGTGCCGCTCGTAAGGGAAGGCGACCTGCCTGAGCCCGATCCAACTCACCATGCCGCGAATGAACCTGTAGCGTTCGGGCATCGCATTCAGATGGTCGAGCGCCCGGCGGCTCATCAGCCGGAAGTCTCCGGAGTCCGGTGCGATCTCGACATCGACCATCCGGCCGAGCAGGCGGTAGAACATCGAGGCGGAGGCCAGCTTGAACCAGCCTTCGCCGTCGCGCTTGACCCTCTGGCCGTAGACGACGTCGAAGCCTTCATCCATCTTCGCCATCATCGCGCCGAGCAGTTCTGGCGGATCCTGGAGATCGGCGTCGAGAATGAGGATGCGCTCGCCGCGGCAGAATTCCAGCCCCGCGCTCAAGGCGATCTGGTGGCCGTAATTGCGGGCAAGGTCGATGGCGACCACATGGTCGTCCTTTTCGGCCAGTTCGAAAATGGCCTCGCGGGTGCCGTCGGTCGCCCCATCGATGACAAGCACGATCTCGTAGGAACGGCCTTGCTCGAGGCATACGGCGCTGACGCGTCGGTGAAGCTCGGCCACGCCGTCGCGCTCGTTGTAGCATGGCACGACGACCGACAGCGTGACCGCGCGGTGCGCGCCGATTTTTCCCGTTCCCACCAAAGCCTGGCTCCCGCTCTTGCCATGGCAATAGCGGCAATTGGTTAGAAAACAGATAAGCCAGGGATCGACATCGGATCATCGGCCGGCCGACGCGATGGGCTCGGCACGTCACGAACGCACCGGCAACTCCATGCGGATGCGGGCGCCGCGCCAGGAGCCCGTCAGGATGCGGATCGTCCCGTCATGCAGCAGCGCGATCTGCCGGGCGAGGTTCAGTCCCAGCCCCGCGCCGCGCGACTGCGGCTGCAAGCGGTAGAAGGGCTCGAAGACGTTCTCGTGCTCTTCCGCGGGAATGCCCGGCCCCTCGTCGCGCACCTCGATGCCACCGGCCGCGTCGATGGCGATCGTGATCGTGCCGCCGCCGCCGCCATGCTCGATTGCGTTGCGCACCAGGTTGGCGAGCGCCCGCTCGATCTGCAGGACATTGATCTCTACTCGGGCCTTGTTTGGCGACGGTTCGAAGGCAAGGTCATAGCCGGCCTCGATGGCGAGCGGTGCGAAGTCGGCCGCCACCCGGCTGACGAGATCGTCGAGATCGACGATCTGGCGCTGGTCCGACGGGCGGTCGAGCAACTGATGGTCGAGCAGTTGCTGGGCAAGATGCGACAGGCGTTCGATGTCACGCAGCAGTCGCGCGCTCTGCGGTTCCTGCTTCAAAAGTTCGGCGCGTGTGCGCAGGATGGCGATCGGCGTGCGCAGTTCATGCGCCGCGTCGGTGAGGAAACGGTTGTGGCGGTCGTAACCCTGGGCGAGGCGGGCAAGCGCCTCGTTGAAGGCATGCACGAGCGGCGCGATTTCCTGCGGCACCTGCTTGACCGGCAGTTGCATGGCGCGGGTGCCGATGTCGATGCGCGCCGCCTGGCGGACCGTTTCGACAAGGCCGGCGAAGGAACGGCGCACCACGGCTGGCGTCGTCACTAGCGTCGTCGTGCCCATGACGAGAATGATGGGCAAAAGCAGGATCGCGATGACGAGCGCGAGCGCCGGCAGGGCGCGCTCCCAGTTCCTGCTGCCGTCCGGATTGCGGGCGACTTCGACGGTGGCCGAAATGTTGATTTCGAGGCCGTCGGTTTGCTGGCGCGACGACTGCGTCGCGGCGATGATCTGCACCATGCCGGCCTTGGTCGAAGCGTTTTCGATATAGGCTTCCGGCCGCATGTCCTTGTCGGAGAACCCGATCGTGGCGTGATCGGCCGCGTCAAGCAACTCGTCGAAGCCTTTGGTGTAGATGTCGGGTATGTTGCCGGCACGGACGCTCTCGCCGCTGCCATCGCGAACGAGGTACCAGACATTGGGGAAGCTCTCGCGAAACGCGGTGAGTTCCTCCGTTTCACGCACGATCAGCCTGCCGTCCTTGTCCCGGTCGACGGCATCCTTGACGGCCGCGACGGCGGCCTCGTTGTCGATTAAAAGGCGCGGATTGGCGATCCAAAGGGCTGCCGCGCAAAGCACGATGAAGATGAGCAGCGTCGCCGCCTGCAGCAGGATCAGCCGCCGGACCAGGATCCATTGCAGCGAGCCGGTGCGGACCTTTTTCACGAGACCGCCCGCAGGAGATAGCCGAGATTGCGGATCGCCCGGATCTCGATGCCGGCGGCGACTTCATCGAGCTTGCGGCGCAGCCGCGAAATATGCGCATCGAGCGCATTGGAGCCGATCTCGTCGTCGAGGGCATAGACAGCCTCTTCCAGCGCGCTGCGCATGATGGTCCGGCCCGGCCGGCGGATCAGCGTTTCCAGCACCAGCCTCTCGCGCCGCGGCAGATCGAGCGCCTGGTCCTCGATCAGCGCCTCGCGATGGCGGAAATCATAGGTGAGGCGGCCGACCATTGTCTGGTTGGCGCGCGATGTGAACGAGCGCCGGTGCAAGGCATGAAGCCGCGCGACGAGTTCCACCGTGGCGAAGGGCTTGACCATGTAATCGTCGGCCCCGGCATCGAGCCCGGCGACCCGGTCGTCCAGCCCGCTCATCGCCGTCAATGCGATGACAGGTACTTCCAGATGCAAGGCACGCAAGCGCGGTATGAGGCTGAGACCGTCGCCATCCGGTAGCCGGCGGTCCAGCACCACCGCGTCGTGATAGCCCAGGCGGGCCATCGCCTCGGCATCGGCCAATGTCGCGGCATGGTCGACGATGATGTCCACACGCTCGAGAGCGACCTTGAGCACGGAGGCCATTTCCGGTTCGTCCTCGATCAACAGGACGCGCATGAATATTCTCCTTTATCCGCGGCCGGTCGGGGTCTGCGGCCGCGGCAGTTCATTCGCATTCCAGCTTTGGCTGGCGGAAATTGGTGATGAACCAGCGGCCGCCGGAAGTGCGGGCATAGAATGTGTAGAAGCATTCCTGACGCTCGATATAGCCGGGCGTCTCGGTCTCTTCATAGACGGTTCCGTGTTTTGTCTCGCGAACCTCGCCGCTCGATGTCCCGGAAACCGCTGACGTCGACACCTTGCGCCACTGGTAGGCGCGCTCGCCCTGGCCAAGATCGACGATCGCCGTCGGCGGACCATAATCGAGGACGACCGATTCGACCGGCTGCCCGACATAATTTTTCATGATGTCGGAGGCACAGCCTGCGAGCGCGATTGCGATGAAGACGATCTTCGGGGCCTGGGTCAGGAGGCTGGCGCCATGCGTGGACATATCGGAACAGATTCCCATGGTGAAAATTCACGCGCGGACCTAGATCGCGAAGATTGCATCGACATTGCAGCGACGCGTGGGAAGGGCGCCATTGCCGAAAAAGCCGCTGTGCGGTGGATATCGAGACACCGGATTGCGCGACGCCCAGCGGCATCGTGCAATCCGGTTCGCTCGGTTCTAGAACCGGTAATTGATGCCGGCCTTCAGTTCATGGCTGCCGATCGTCGTCTTCGACGTGCCAAGAGCCGATGTCGTCTCGACGCCGCGGGTGCGGACGTAGTCGTACTCGACCTTGGCGGACAGCCCGCCGGCGAAGCCCTGCTCGATGCCGGCGCCCAGGAGGTAGCCGACCTTCCATCCATCGGCGCTGCTGACGTTGTCGCCCTTGTCGAATTTGGTCAGGGCAACGCCGCCGGTGCCAAACAGCAGCGTCTGGTCGAAGCTCAATCCTGCCTTGGCCTTGGCGGCGCCGCGCCATTTCTCCTTGATCTTGCCGCCCTGGACGTCGTGTTCGGCGCCGCCCAGATAGGAGCCTTCGATCTCGGCGCCGAGAACGGTGGGACCCATCTGCTGGTTGTAGCCGGCCTGGACGCCGCCGCTGAAGCCATTGCGGCCTGCAAACGGGTTTGGCATCCCGGTGAACGCCGTGCCGCCATGCACGCCGACATAGGCGCCGCTCCACTGGAAGGCGGGCGGGTCGTTGTAGGTGGGTGAAAGGTCGGCGGCCATCGCCGGCCCGAGAAGGCAAAAGGCGAGGCTGGCCGCCGTCAGGACGATCTTTACTTGAGAGGACACAGCATTACTCCAACACAAACGCGCATCCAGCAATCGACACGCAGGTTAACTCCCGGGGAGCTTGGCCGCTGGGGCGGTCAGGGCTCCGGTTTGGTGTCTTTCAGGGATGGCTGCACGGTCCTGAGACTGGCGTTCGCCAGCTGTGGCAGGGGGTCGGAGCGCCGCGCAACCAGTCACCTGAAAGACGCCGACTGTCTCGCAGGTGAAAATTGCACGCACATTGCGCAAAATTCGAAAATGACGATTTTGTGCTTTATTTTCAACAAATTAAAATGATCTTGTTTACCTATATTTAAGAATTGCGGGCCGTCCGAAGCTCGGAGTCTCGATCCCCTGTTCCAGCCCGGGCACCAACCGCGCTGGCTTGATGGATAGCCGCCAAGCACGTATCTCTGGGCCGTGCCCGTGAGCCTGGGCATCTCAATCGGGAGACGACCTTGTCCGCACTGACGCGCTTTCTCGGCGACTCGCCGCTCAGGGTGATCCTGAAGCTGCTGGTGGTGTCGTTCCTCGTCGGCCTTGTCATGAATGCCTTCGGCTGGTCGCCGATGGATGTCTTCTACGGCATCCAGAAGTTCTTCATCGATCTCTGGAACCTGGGCTTCCACGCCATTGACCGCTTCCTCGGCTACATCCTGCTTGGGGCCGCGATCGTCGTGCCGGCCTTCATCTTGCTCAGGATCGCCAACTATCGGAAGTGACTTTCAGGTATAGGCCGAGGCGACCTCGAACAGGATGGCGTGCCGTGCGGCAAGGGCCGGAACATCAGTGGAATAGCCGCCACCGATGACGCCGCAGATCGGAATGCCGAGCGCACGAAAATGGCCGATGACCATCTCGTCGCGGGCGTGCAGGCCGTCATTGGAAAGCGCCAGCCTGCCAAGCCGGTCCTCGGCATGGACGTCGACGCCGGCATTGTAGAAAACGATGTCCCAGCGCGCCCGGGCCGATAGCTCCGGCAGGATAGTGGCCAGCCTCCGGAGGTAGGCGGCATCGCCCGTGCCGTCGGCAAGCGCGATGTCGAGATCGGAGGCGATCTTGCGCACGGGATAGTTGCGCTCGCCATGCATGGAGAAGGTGAACACACCTGGCTCGTCGCTCAGAATACCCGCCGTACCGTCGCCCTGATGCACATCGAGATCGACGACCAGGATGTTTTGTGCGGCACCCTCGTCGAGCAGCACCAGCGAGGCGACGGCAACGTCGTTGAAGGTGCAGAAGCCGGCGCCTTGCGCGCGCCGCGCATGATGGCTGCCGCCCGCGGTGTTGCAGGCGATGCCATGGCGCAAGGCGAGCCGCGCCGCCAGTATCGTTCCGCCAGTCGCAAGCTGCGCGCGCAGCGAAACACGGGGGCCGACCGGAAAGCCGATCTCGCGTTCGATTTTTTCCGGCACTGAACAGTTGATGACCTGGTCGACATAGTCGGCCGCATGGGCAAGCCTCAGCCATGATGCCGGTGCGGGATCCGCGGCGTTGAGCGCGTCAGGCCTGGCCAGGCCGCGTGCGCGCAAAGCCTCCATCAGCAGCGGATACTTGCTCATCGGGAAGCGATGGTTGGTGGCAAAGCCGGCGTCGTAGTCGGGGTGGTGGACGATCTGCAGGGGCATGAACGGAATCCGGCGGCTTCGCGCCAGACCGGGATTTCGGTTGGCCATCGCGGGAAGAATGATTGCGCGGTGGCCGGAAAATGGGGCACATCGGCTCTTTGATCAAGCCGCAAATCAGCAAGGCAGCAATCCCTTGGACAACGGCGCAACTCCAGTCGACGCCAGAGCTTTTGTCGTTACCAACCGTTCCGTGCTCGCCATAGCGGTGCCGATGACGCTCGCCTATCTGACCACGCCGATGCTCGGCCTGGTCGACACGGCTGTTGTCGGCCAGTTCGGTAACGCTGCTTTGCTCGGCGGCCTTGCGGCGGGCGCACTTGTTTTCGACGTCGTCTTCACCAGCTTCAATTTTCTGCGTTCGGGCACCACCGGCCTCGTCGCCCAGGCTTTCGGGCGTGGCGACGCGCTCGAGGAACAGGCGGTGTTCTGGCGCGCCGTGCTGATCGCGGTCGTTGCCGGTGTCGTGCTGGCGGCGCTTTCGCCGTTGATCGCCATCGGCGGCCAGTGGTTCATGGGCGCCGAACCGCGCGTCAGCGAGGCGATGGGCGTCTACATCAGGATCAGGCTGCTTGCCGCACCGTTCTCGCTGATCAACTACGCCATTCTCGGCTATGTGCTGGGGCGTGGCGAGGGCGGGCTCGGCCTTGTGCTGCAACTGGTGCTCAACGGCATCAACATCACGCTCTGCTTCCTGCTTGGCCTGAAGCTTGGTTGGGGCGTTGCCGGCGTTGCCTGGGCGACTGTCACGGGCGAATTCCTGGCCATGCTGCTGGGTCTCGCCGTCGTGGTCCGTCGCTTCCGCGCGACCCCGCCCTTGCCGCGCCATCGGCTGCTCGACATGGCCGCCTTCCTGCGCATGCTGTCGCTCAACCGCGATATCATGATCCGCTCGTTCTCGCTGCTTGCCGCCTTCGCGCTGTTCACCCGCCAGGGCGCGCAGTTCGGCACGGTGACGCTGGCAGCCAATGCGGTGTTGATGAACTTCTTCCTCGTCGCCGGCTATTTCCTCGACGGATTTGCCACCGCCGCCGAGCAGCTCGCGGGCCGTGCCGTCGGCGCGCGCGCCGAGCAACCCTTCCGGCAGGCGGTGCGGCTGACCCTGTTCTGGGGTTTAGGGCTGGCCGGTGCCGCGACCCTGGTGCTGCTGTCGGCCGGCGCCAACCTGGTCGCCATCGTCACGACATCGCAGGAGGTCCGTTCGGTGGCCGACATCTATTTGCCCTGGGCGGCATTCACCGCGCTGAGCGGCGTGCTGGCGTTCCAGATGGATGGCGTCTTCATCGGCGCGACCTGGTCGCGCGACATGCGCAACATGATGTTGCTGTCGTTTCTGGTCTTTGCCGTCGCGCTGCTGACGCTGGCGCCCGCCTTCGGCAATCACGGCCTGTGGGCGGCGCTGCACGTTTTCCTGCTGGCGCGCGGCTTCAGCCTGCTGACCATTTTGCGGTTGCGGGTGCAGACGGCGTTCAGCTGAGCGGCTTGGACGCCCACCGATCGAGGTGGCTGTCGCGCAATTCGCCAATGGACTTCAGCCGCTCCGTCTCGCAAAAGCGTGCCATGCCGGCGACGATACGGCCCGGCAGCGCGGGTCCGGCATAGATCATGCCGGTGTAGAGCTGCACCAGGTCGGCCCCGGCGCGGATCTTCTCCAGCGCGGTCTCGGCGGAATCCACGCCGCCGACCCCGACAATGGCGATGCCCGGCCCGAGCAGCTTGCGCATCTTCGCCAGCACGACAGTCGAGCGTTCGAACAGCGGTTTTCCCGAAAGCCCGCCGGTCTCGCCTGCGACGCCGCCGCTGCGCAGCGGCGGCCGCGAAATTGTGGTGTTGGAGACGATGATTCCGTCGATCCGTTTTTCCGCGACCTCGGCGGCGATGTCTTCCAACTCGGCCTCGACCAGATCCGGCGCGATCTTGAGGAAAATGGGCGGCTGGGCCGCCGCCGACGCGCGCGCGGCCATGACACGCGACAAAAGTTCGCCGAGTTGCTCGCGCGCCTGCATGTTGCGCAGGCCGGGCGTGTTGGGCGAGGAGATGTTGACCGTGAGGTAGCTGGCATAGGGGGCAAAGCGGGTGACGCCGCGCTCATAGTCGCCGATGCGATCGGCGCTGTCCTTGTTGGCACCGATATTGACGCCGACAATGCCGGAACGTCCCTTGCGCGCGGCAAGGCGTTTTTCGGCCGCGGCATGACCTTCATTGTTGAAGCCCAGCCGGTTGATCACCGCTTCATCCGCCGTCAGCCGGAAGATGCGCGGTTTCGGATTGCCGGCCTGCGGCAGCGGCGTGAGCGTGCCGACCTCGGCAAAGCCGAAGCCAAGGCCAAGCAGCGCGTCGGGCACCTCGGCATTCTTGTCGTAGCCGGCCGCCATGCCGAGCGGGTTGGGGAAATCGAGGCCGCAGAGGCTGGCCTTCAGCCTGATATCGCGCACCGTCCGCGCGCCGGCAGGCAGGCCGCAGCGCAGCGCCGCGATCGACAGGCCATGCGCAGTTTCCGGATCGAAGGTGAACAGCAGCTTCTGGCCGAGTCGGTCGAGCACGCTCATTGCCCCTCCAGCGGCGGGAACCGATGCGCGCCATCGGCACCGAGCGGCAGCGGCCGCACCCATTTGACGGCATCCAGCACCAGCACGCCGTAAAGATGCGGAAACAGCGCGCCGCCGCGCGAAACCTCGTATTTCAGCGCGTCGCCCAGGCTGGCGTCGTCGACGGCGACCAGCAGAAGGTCTGTCTGGCCGGAAAAATGCTTTGCCGCGGTTTCCCGGACCTGCGCCGCCGTGGAGAAATGGATGAAGCCGTCGGCGACGTCGATCGGCGCGCCGGTGAAGCGGCCCCTGGCTTCGGCCTCGCGCCAAAGCGCTTGCGGGGTTATCTTGTAGATAAACTGAGACATGGTTGCGCTATAGTCCGAACCCGTCGTGCGGGAAAGACCACGCCAGGGGTCTTCCCCATTTCCGGCGCAAACATGCGATATTTCAGGCCTTGGCCATGGAGGACAACATGCGTCTGCAACACATCTTGATCCCCGCCGCGCTGGTTTCACTGGTCGCGGTATCAGCTTATTCGGAAGAAACCGATCGCTACCGGCTGGAAAAATCCGCCAACGGCTATGTCCGCATGGATACGCAGACCGGTGCGATGTCGATCTGCGAGGAACGCTCCGGTCAGCTCGTCTGCAAGGTGGCGGCCGACGAACGCGCCGCGTTCCAGGACGAAATCGACCGCCTGCAGACCTCGATGAAGGCAATGGACGAGCGCGTCACCAAGCTGGAGAATTCGCTCTCCGCCCGCCTCGAATCGAAACTGCCGAGCGAGGAGGATTTCAACAAGACGATGAGCTACATGGAGCGCTTCCTCAGGGGCTTCATGGGCATCGTCAAGGATATGGACAAGGACAACGGCGGCGGCGCCCAGCTCAACTCGCAGAAGACCTGAGCTCCTGTGGCGCCGCGGGTCCTTTTGGACGCGCAAAGGACGCCTTAGGACTTTGATCTTGCGAAGCAGGGAAAACGCGGCGTGCTGGTTTTGCCGCTTGAAAACAGCGCGCTGCCCCTCATAATCGTTCGACTGGTCCCAAAAAGCTTAAAAATCATCGACGGGATTCGGGGAGGAACATTTGCCGTCAGGCTATTCTTTCGTCATCGCCGACGATCACCCGCTGTTTCGCGGTGCGCTCCGCGAAGCGCTTGCCGGCATCGGCAATGTCGCCGCCATTCACGAGGCCGGCGATTTCGAAAGCGCCAAGGCATTGGTCGTGGCCAATGAGGATGTCGATCTGGTGCTGCTCGATTTGTCGATGCCGGGCGCCAGCGGTCTCTCCGGCCTGATCTCGCTGCGCGGCATTCACCCTGCGGTGCCACTGATCGTGGTCTCGGCGCATGACGATCCGGCGACCATCAGGCGCGCGCTCGATCTCGGCGCATCCGGCTTCATCTCCAAATCGGCCAGCATGGAGGAAATCCGCAACGCCGTGCAATCGGTGCTGGCTGGCGACATCGCGGCGCCCGTTGGCGTCGATCTCGGTGTCGAGCGCGATCCCGAAATATCGGACCTGATCAAGCGGCTGCAGGCGCTGACGCCGCAACAGACGCGCGTGCTCGGCATGCTGGCCGAAGGCTTGCTCAACAAGCAGATCGCCTATGAGCTCGGTGTTTCCGAGGCGACCATCAAGGCGCATGTCTCGGCCATCCTGCAGAAGCTCGGCGTGGACAGCCGCACCCAGGCGGTGATCCTTCTGTCCAAGATCGGCACCGACCCTTTGCAGACCAACAGCTGAGCGTCTGCGTCGCCCGTTCAATCGGGACACTGGACCTCTGTCCGCACCGGTCGGGCGTTGAAACTCACGAAGCTGATGGCGGCCATGATCCAGACGCCGATGCCGCCATAGAGCATCACCCAGCCAAAGCCGTTGCGCAGTGCATTATGGACAACGGAATCGGCCGGTCTCGCCGCATCGGTGTTCTCTTGCCGCCTCGCCCCGCCCGGCACCATCGAGGTCAGCCGCAAATTCGGCCTTCCACCGCTGCCGGCGTCGGAGATCGTGCTGTTGTCCACGCTCTCAGACCCGCAATCGCGCGATGCATCGCGCACCCTTGCCATGGCGTTTCGCGAGCACCGTCCGTCGCCGGCGGCCAGCGGCGCGAAGCCCCGGTTCCGCAATTCGCACACGCTGGACAGCCCCGTCTGAGGCTATCGACCCGCGTCTGTGCGATGGCGCCGAATCTCAGCGACAGTTTTCGACGGCTGAACCCAGTTGCGGCGTGGCATCCTCCTCGGTCGGCCGCGAAGGATTGCGCGCCCGGCCGATGGCGGCGCCGAGGCCAAGCGATGCGATCGCCACCAGCGGAATGCCGGCGATCCAGGGCAGGCGCGGTGCCAGCGCGTAAAGCGCCGTGCCGATCGACGGCCCCAACGAGTCCTTGAGGTCGACCGCCACCGACGAAGCCGCCATGTAGGAGGCGCGCCGTGCGGGCGGCGCCAGCGCATTGACGGCGGTCGGCACCAGCGGTCCGACCAGCATCTGCGCGATCGAGCACAGGCTGACCGCTCCGATCAGCGTCAGCATCGCCGGCGAGGCGGCGAGCAGCGCAAAGGCGAGGATCGTCGCAAGGCCGGCGCCGACCGTCAGCCAGAGCGCGGATCGTGCCTCGACCAGGCGGCTGACCAGCATCTGCAGGCCGACCGTCAGGGCGGCGGCGTAGGCGAACAGCGCGCCGACGCCGGATGGCGTCAGCGTCCCGGCATTCTGCGCGTAAAGTGGGACCACCGCCTCGATCCAGTTGCCGGCGACCTCGAACAGCACGACCCAGAGCAGCAGCTTCGTCAGCCGGCCGTCGCGGAACGCCGGCAGCAGCGCGGACAGGCCTTCCTCTTCGTTGTCTTCGCCGCCGTGGCGATCGTCGCCGGCGGCGAGGCCGATGCCGATCGTCTCGTTCAGGGCGAAGAGCATCACGATGCCGCCCAGCACAAGCATCGTGCCGCCGGCGAGGAAAACGCTGCGTAGCGATAGCAGCGCCAGCAGGGCGCCGCAGGCGGGGCCGAGAATCTGCCCGGCGCTTGAACTCACGCGCGCCAGGCTGAACCAGCGCGGATGCGCGGATGGCGGGGTCACATCGGCGATCGTGGTCAAAATCGTTGGATGAAGCACCGATTCGCACATGCCGGTCAGAAGCAGCACGATCGCGGTAACGGCGATACCATGCACGAAGAACAAAGCCAGGAAGCCGGCGCCGACGCCAAGCGACGAGGCAATCAGCACCGGCCGCCGGCCGACCCGGTCGGCGATGCCGCCGATCAGCGGCGCCGCCAGCAGTTCGCCCCCGGCATAGCAGCCAAACAGCAGGCCGATCGCGCCGACGGGAATGCCCGCCTCGCTGCTTGCCCAGAGCGGAAAGAAAGGCACGAGCGCGCCATCGGCGAAACCCGCGCAGAAGAACAGCAGAAGCCCCATCAGGGCTGGGTGCGGGGCTGCGCGCCAGGAGGAAAGAAGCGTGTTGATCATGACGTCACCTGCGCATGGAGGCCGACTGTCGTCGACGGCCCGGGGTTTGCGCGTTGGTTGACGTAAACGCCTACGGTCGCCCTGGAGCGACAAGGAGGTTTGAGCCGCGTGGTAGTATCCAATACGGCGATGGGGCCGGCTTCAGCCGAGCCGCACGGACAATTCGACGTCCTCGCCGAACGGCGTGGACATGTAGCCCGACGCCGGCGAGCGCACCCGCTCGAGATATTCGGGCGAGAAATCGGCATTGTCGGCGATGACCAGCGCGCCTGGCCGCAAGCGGCTCTCGACCAGGCTGAGGATCTCCGGATAGATCGCCTTGGCGCCGTCGAGCAGCAAAAGGTCGATCGTTTCGGGCAGGTCGGTGCTCAGCGTTTCAAGCGCGTCGCCCTCGCGGATCTCCACCAGGTCGATGAGGCCGCCCTCGGTCAGATTGGCCTTGGCCCGCATCACCTTGGACGGCTCGAATTCAGTGGTGATCAGGCGGCCGCCGCCATTGTCCCTGAGCGCTGCCGCAAGATAGAGCGTCGAGATGCCGAACGAGGTGCCGAACTCGATGATGATGCGCGCGCCGCTGCTGCGCGCCAGCATGTAGAGCAGCGTGCCGGTCTCCGGCGAGATCGCCAGCCAGAGGTCCTTCAGCCGACCGTAGAAATCGACATATTCGGTCTTGCTGTTGATCAGGCGCGCCCGCTCTTCGTGCGAGAGTCCCGCCACCGGACTGGTTGCGGCATTGGCTTCTTCGAACAGGCGGGCGAGCAGCGGGGCCAGCGGGGCATTGGTCAGCATCGTCATGAACGTCTCCGGTCGAAATGGCTGCGTGCTTGTGTTGCGCCGAAAATACGAATAATCCTTCAGGTTTCCAATTCGCATTACCGGGCCGAGACATGACCGAACGCCCAAGTCATTCGATTTCCTCACGAAAACAGCCCAAACAGGCTCGCGCGACGGACCTTGTCGCGGCTCTTTTGCAGGCTGCTGTTCAGGTTTTGGAGAAGGAAGGCGCGCAGCGTTTCACCACCACGCGCGTGGCCGAAAGGGCCGGAGTCAGCGTCGGCTCGCTCTATCAATATTTCCCCAACAAGGCGGCACTTCTGTTCCGGCTGCAGAGCGACGAATGGCAGCAAACGACCGACCTGCTGTGCCGTATTCTCCAGGAGGTCGAGAAGCCGCCCCTCGAGCGGCTGCGCATCCTGGTGCATGCCTTTGTCCGCTCCGAATGTGAAGAAGCGGCAGTGCGTGGCGCGCTCAACGACGCGGCGCCGCTTTATCGGGATGCGCCAGAGGCTCAAGAGGCGCGGGCTTCGGCGGAGCGCACGGTCGAGATATTCATGCAGGAGACACTGCCCGAGGCCTCCGATGCCACCCGAGCCATGGCCGGCGAGCTGGTCACGACGATGCTTAGTGCGGCGGGACGGGATTTTTCGGCAAGTTCGCGAATGCCGGCGGAGATCGAGACCTATTCCGATGCGATAGCCGATATGTTCTGCGCCTACCTCAGGAGCCTGGGGCACAGGGCCTGAAAGCGCCAGCTGTGGCCGGCCGGCCCGTTGGCGTCACTCTGCCGCCGATGCCAGCGGCCTCACCCTGGCCATCATCGAACGCAGCACCGCCGGTTTCAGCGGCTTGTTGATCACCGCAATATCGAGCCCAGCTGCCGCCGCCCGCACCTCGTTGGACCGGTCGGCGGTGACCAGCACGGCGGTCAGGTCGTTGCCATGGGTCGCACGCAGCCGGGCGATGATATCGAGGCCGGTTTCGCCGTCGAGATGGTAATCGGCAAGCACGATATCCGGGCGGTGTAGCGCGGCGTTCTCCAGATCCCGTGAGCCGGACACAGTATCAACCTTGCATCCCCAGCCTTCGAGCAGCAGCCGCATGCCCTCCAGGATGCGGGCGTCATTGTCGATACACAGCACATGCAGCCCGGCGAGCGAAGCCGCGGCACGGGCGGGAGCCTTGGTTTCGACCTCGCGTCGCGGCTCCTGCACCGCTGCGACCGGCAGGATGACCGAAAAGCGCGTGCCCTTGCCTGGATTGGAGAAGATGCGGATTTCCAGCCGAAGCACCCGGGCGATGCGGTCCACGATGGAGAGGCCAAGGCCGAGCCCTTCGGCTTCGCGCGCGCCTTCATCGAGCCGGGTGAACTCATGGAAGACCGTGTTCAGCTTCTCGCCGGCAATGCCGATGCCGGTGTCGATCACCTGGATCTCCGCCAGTTCGCCGCGCCGCCGCACGCCGACCAGGATGCGACCCCTGCGGGTATACTTGATGGCGTTGGAGACAAGATTCTGGATCAGGCGGCGCAACAAATTGCGATCGGTCACCACCGTCAGCGAAGACGGCATGATCGTCAGGCCGAGTTTTTTCTCGGCGGCCATCGGCCGAAAATCATTGCCGATCTGGCGCAGCAGGCCGTCGAGATTGAAGGCGGTATCGTCCGGCTTCATCGCCCCGGCATCGAGGCGCGAGATGTCGAGCACGGCGCCGAGAATCGTCTCGACCGATTCCAGCGAGGATTCGATATTGACCGCCGCCTTGCCGGCTGGGCCTTTGCCGGCCTTCTCGATCAGCGAGGAACAATAGAGCCGGGCGGCGTTCAGCGGCTGCAGGATGTCGTGGCCGGCGGCGGCGAGGAAGCGCGTCTTGCCGAGATTGGCCTCCTCGGCCAGCATCTGCGCCTGCGCCAGTTCCTCGTTGACCCGGGTCAACTCCTCGTTGACCCGGGTCAGTTCGATGGTGCGGGTCTTGACGCGCTGTTCCAGCGACTCATTGGCGCGCTTCAGCGCCAGATCCTGTTCGACGCGCCCGGAAATGTCGGCATAGGTGGCGACGATGCCGCCATCCGGCATCGGGTTGGAGCGCAGTTCCAGGATGCGGCCGCTGGTCTTCAGTTCCATCTGCCAGGGGCTGACGAAGCTGGTCAGCCGGTTGAGCATCGCCACGCGCTGGTCGGCGGGGATGTCGCCGCGCTCGGCGAGATGGCGTAGAATCTGGTCGAGCGAGACGCCGACCTGGCCCATCTCGTCGGGCAGGTCGAACAGCGCCCGGTACTGGCGGTTCCAGCAGATCAGCCGGAAATCGCGGTCGAAGACGGTGATGCCCTGCTCCATCTGGTCGAGCGCGATCTGCAGGAGGTCGCGGTTGTGCTGCAGCGCCTCGGTGGCGTCGTCGAGAAGGCGGAAGGCATCCCGGGATTCGCGGTCATGGCGCCGGAACAGCAGCGATAGGATCAGCCGCGCCGAGGAGGAGCCGACGGCGCTGGCCAAAAGCTGCTCGGAGAAGCGGATGACCTCCATGCTCGCCTGCTCCTTGCCGTGCAGCGAGGTGCCGTTGGTCTTCTCGAACGACTGGAAGGAACGCTCGGTGCGCTCGACGCCGAGGTAGCGCGCGATCGTGTCCTTGAGGTCGTTGACGGTGATGGCGGTGCGGAAGCGGCGCAGGCTCGGCATCGGACTGGCGTCGCGTGGCACGAAGATCGACGCCTGGATGCGCTCCAGCGGCACCGACGCGCGCGACAGCGAGCCAAGGGCGAAGAACAGCGTGTTGATCGACAGGCTCCACAACACGCCATGGTTCAGCGGTTCGGCGACCGTTCCGAACAGCGCCTGCGGCCGCAATGCCTCGAAACCGAACAGCCCTTGCAAGATGATGTCGGCATCGGGTGCGACAAGCGAGGGCAAAAGCAGTGTGTAGCCCCATATGAGGATGCCGGCGATCATGCCGAGTGCGGCGCCCCTGCCATTGGCGCCGCGCCAGATCAGCCCGCCGATCAGCGCCGGCGCGAACTGCGCGATGGCCGCGAAGGACATCAGCCCGATGGATGACAGCCGCGCGCTGTTGGTGCTCTCGCGATAGTAGAGGAAGGCGATGAACAACAGGATGAAGATCGCTCCGCGCCGCACATTGAGGATGAGCGTCGACCAGTCCTCGTTCTCGGAGGTCGAGGTCTTGAGCAGGCGGCGCACGAACAGCGGAATGACGAGGTCGTTGGAGATCATGATCGAGAGCGCCACGCTTTCGACGATGACCATGGCCGTTGCCGCCGACAGCCCGCCGATGAAGGCCGCCATGGCGAGCACGTCGTGGCCGCTGAACAGGGGCAGCGACAGCACGTAGAGATCGCTGCTGGTGCCCGTGCCGACCAGCGACAGGCCGGCAAAGGCGATCGGCAGCACGAACAGGTTGATCGCCACGAGGTAGAGCGGAAACACCCAGGTCGCGGTGCGCAGTTCGGCTTCGCCGCGGTTCTCGACGATGGTGACGTAGAACTGCCGCGGCAGCATGACGATGGCAAAGCCGCTCAGACAAGTCAGCACCAGCCAGGTGGCGAGCGAGGTGTTGTAGCCCATCGCCTGGCGCACTTGTGCATTCTGCGCCAGCTTGGCGAACATGTCGCCCGGGCCGCCGAAGATCAGGAAGGTGACCATCAGACCGATTGCCAGGAAGGCGGCGAGCTTGACCACGGTTTCGACCGCCACCGCCAGCACCAGCCCGTCCTGATGTTCGGTGGCGTCGGCATGGCGGGTGCCGAACAAGACGGCAAACAAGGCCAGCAGCATGGCGACGACCAGCGAGATGTCGCTGACGAACGGATCGAAAGAGGGCGGCGATCCCGTATAGTGCTCGACCATCAGGCTGACCGAGCCGGAAATCGCCTTCAGCTGCAGCGCGATATAGGGCACCGCCCCGATGGTGGCGATCAGCGTGGCGATCGCCGCGACGGTGAAGCTCTTGCCGTAGCGCGCGCCGAGGAAGTCGGCGATCGAGGTGATCTTCTCGGTCTTGGCCAGCCGCACGATGCGGTTGAGCAGCGGAAAACCGAACACGAACACCAGCACCGGGCCGGTATAGATGCCGAGGAATTCGAGGCCGCGTTCGGAGGAGAGCCCGACCGAGCCGAAGAAGGTCCACGAGGTACAATAGATCGCCAGGCTGAGCGCATAGATGAAGGGTCGCGCACGACCGGGCCCGGAGATGGCCGAGCGGCGGTCGCCCAGGCTGGCGATGGCGAACAGCAACGTCACATAGGCGATCGCGATGATGACGATGAACAAGCCTTGCACGCCCGGAATTTCCTCCTTTGCAGTCTTTCTGTCCGGCTTGTCCGAACGCAATCACAGCTTGGGTCCCAAGTCCATCACGGCTTTGGGTGCATGAAGCGCGTGATTTCTGGAGGCTAACGGCAGGGAAGGAGAAAGCGATCGCTTTCTCCTTTTTGCCCATGTTGCAACCGGAGGTTTTTGTTATGTTGTCGCCGGGTCGATGCGGCAAGGACGGAACGGCAGCGCGGCCCGCCATGCAAGGAGGGTCGAATGCTGAAAGAATTCCAGGAATTCATTTCCAAGGGTAACGTGATGGACTTGGCCGTCGGCGTCATCATCGGCGCTGCCTTCGGCAAGATCGTCACTTCGCTGGTCGATGATGTCATCATGCCTTTCATTGGCGCGCTCGGAGGGGTCGATTTCAACAACTACTTCATTGGCCTGTCGCACAATGTAACTGCGACCAACCTTGAAGATGCGCGCAAGCAAGGCGCGGTCTTTGCCTATGGCAGCTTCATCACCGTGGCGCTGAACTTCCTGATCATTGCCTTTGTCATCTTCCTGATGGTCAAGGGGGTGAACAATCTGCGCCGGCGGCTCGAGCGCGAGAAGCCTGCTGCCCCGGCCGCGCCGCCCCCCGCCGATGTCGCGCTGCTCACCGAAATCCGCGATCTGCTCGCCAAGCGATAATTCAGCCAGCCATTGCTGGACCAAAACCCCGGTCGTTCGCGGCTGGGGTTTTCTGTTTTCGTATCTGGTAAAGAGCGGCAAGCCTAGAGCAATTCCAGGAAAAGTGTGAAACGGTTTTCCCGGGAAACCGCGTAGCGCTTTCCCTGGGGAATTGCGTTAAAACAAAGAGTTAGAGCGGGTTGCCGTTTCCGTGAAACGGTGAACTGCTCTAAGGGAAAACGGATTTGTCCATGAGCCTGATCGATAGCTTTCGCGCCGAAGCCCGCGCCGCACCGGAAAGCGGCATTGTCGCCGTCGTCAATTACGGCCGCCTGCGCGAGGGCCTGATCCCGTTATGGGCCGGCGAGGGCGACCTGCCGACACCTGCCTTCATCACCGATGCCGCGTCGAAGGCGCTGGCCGGCGGCGAGACGTTCTACACCTGGCAGAGGGGCATCCCCGACCTCAGGCAGGCGCTGGCACGCTACTACGCCAGGCATTTCGGCAAGACGTTCCCGGAGGAGCAATTCATCGTCGCTGGATCCGGCATGCATGCCATCCAGATGTCCCTTACCGCTCTCGCCGGCGCCGGCGACGAGGTGATCTATCTGTCGCCGGCCTGGCCGAATTTCGACGCTGCCGCCGCCCTGTCGGGAGCCGTTCCGGTGCCGGTCACGCTCGATCATTCCGGCAATGGCTGGTCCTGCGACGTCGAGAAGATCGCCGCGGCGATCACGCCGCGCACCAAGGCGCTGTTCATCAACACGCCGTCGAACCCGACCGGCTGGACCGCCGATCACGAGACCTTGCAGGCCATCCTCGACCTGGCGCGCGCCAAGAACGTCTGGATCATCGCCGACGAGATCTATTCGCTGTTCCACTACGGCCATGGCCGTGCGCCGTCCTTCCTCGACATAGCGACGGAGGAAGACCGCATCCTGTTCGTCAACTCCTTTTCCAAGAACTGGGCGATGACCGGCTGGCGCGTCGGCTGGATCAAGACGCATCCGAGCCTGCAGCAGGTGTTCGAGAACCTGATCCAGTATTCGAATTCCGGTGTTGCCCAGTTCATGCAGCGCGGCGCGGTGGCCGCGCTTGACGAGGGCGATGGCTTCGTCGCCGAACAGGTGGAGCGGGCGAGAAAGGCGCGCGACCTGGTCTGCGGCATTCTCGGCGCCACCGGCCGTGCGCGGTTTACCGTGCCGCAGGGCGCCTTCTATCTGTTCTTCACCGTCGACGGCATCACCGATTCCCGCACCGCCGCCTTCGACATCGTCGACAAGGCCAATGTCGGCCTTGCGCCCGGCACCGCCTTCGGCCCCGGCGGCGAAGCCTTCCTCAGGCTGTGCTTCCACCGCCGCCTCGACCAGATCGAGGAAGCAGCGCACCGGCTGGCGAAATGGATGAAGACTATTTAGCCAGCCCGCGTCGGCTGGCAGTCGAGTCCCGTTTCAACCGCCGGACTTGGGCACCAGGAGCGGAACGATCCGATCGCTCTTCGCAACAATGGGCCGTCCTGCCGAGCCGTAGGGAATGCCGAGCGCGTCCCAGGTCTCGACCAGCGCGTCCTGCAGCTCGGCGATCAGCGCATCGGAATGGAACGGTGTCGGCGTGATGCGCAGACGTTCGGTGCCGCGCGGCACGGTCGGGTAGTTGATCGGCTGGATGTAGATGCCGTGCACGCCGAGCAGGCGGTCGCTGGCCATCTTGCAGAGTTCGGGATCGCCGACCAGCACCGGCACGATATGGGTTGGCGAGTCCATCACCGGCAGGCCGGCGG